>NZ_JBIRBB010000029.1:0-62091 GCF_044326295.1 Spongiactinospora sp. 9N601 | reverse complement strand
ACCGCGGGCCTGTGGAACCCGCCCACCCGGCGCGACAGCCGGGCATCCACGCTGACCGCAGCGGGGCAATCGACCTCCAGCCGAATCCCTCAGCCGGCCAGCTCAAGGTCGAGAAAGATCGAGGCTAAAGGGCCTGTGGAAGGTAGGGAAGAGATGAGGAAGCATTTAGGAAGCGCTTTTTGTAAGATTCATAATGCGCTGGCGGGGCGCCGTAGGGAGGTCAGGTGGATCGGAGATACGAGCTCTACTGCAAGATTGACCCTCATTTCTATGACCGGGCCGAGAGGGTGGGCTCCGATATTTTCCCCGTCCTCCGTGACGAGTTGATGCCGGCAGGCTGGCGGTGTAGTATCCGGCCTGGCTGGATTCACTACCATCCTCCCGGCGTGCGCCTGCCCCGGCAGGGCTGGAAAATACATGTATCGGCCTCGAAGGCTAACGTGGAGCGTGTTCTTCTCCGGGTGTTACGCTACTGCTTTAGCCGGGGAATCGCTCTCAAAGCGGTTCCCGGTCCTGTGGAATGGCGTAATCGGAACGACAAGTACGCGGATCGAGCCGGCAGTGGGAAGCTTGTTACGATCTATCCGTCCGACGAGGAACAATTCGCCGTCGTCCTTGAAGGGCTTGGGTCGTTGTTGACTGGCGAGGAGGGGCCGTACATCTTGAGCGACGTACGCTGGGGAGACGGCCCACTGTACGTCCGCTACGGAGCCTTCCAGGACCGCCGTACCCATGATGGAGCCCTGGCCATTGAGGATCCGTCGGGAAACCTGGTTCCCGATCCGCGCGGTCCTGTCTTTGCCCCGCCGGAGTGGGCGCCCGTCCCGGCTATTCTAAAACCGGCGATCCAACTGCGCGATCGCACCCGGCTCGATGCTTTCCCTTACGACATCGAGCGCGCGCTGCACTTCTCGAACGGCGGCGGCGTCTACTACGGTCGGGTACGCGGCACCGGGCGCGAGGTAGTGGTCAAAGAAGGGCGGCGCCATGCCGGCGTCGACAAAGCGGGACGCGACGCGGTGGACCGCCTGCGCCGGGAGCATGACATCCTCCAGCGTCTGGACGGCCTTCCGGCCGTACCCGGGCTAATCGATTACGTCGCCGTGGATCCTCATGAATTCCTGGTAGAGGAGTTCGTCGTCGGCGAGACCCTGTGGGCGGCCTGCACCCGGCGCAATCCGCTGATCAGGGCCGGTGAGCCGGAGCCGCATGAGCTCGCCGAATATGCACGCTGGGCGAAGGGCACCTGGCGACGCGTCGCCGACGCCGTCCACGCCATGCACGAACGGGGCGTGGTCTTCGGTGACCTTCACCTCTTCAACGTGTTCGTTCGCGACGAAGAGATCCGCATCATCGACTTCGAAGGCGGATGGTTCCTTGAGGAGGGGGGCAGGCAGGTGATCGCGAATCCCGGGTTTGCCGCTCCGGCCGGCACCGTCGGCGTAGCCGTCGATGAGTACGCGCTCGCTAACCTGAAGCTCGCCCTCTTCGCTCCGCTGACCTCGCTGGCGCTGGTCGATAAGGATAAACCGCGCCATCTTGCCGGAATCATCTCGCGTACGTTCGGCGTCGAATGCTCGTGGTTCTCCGGAGGTGACGCTGCAAGATCATCCCCGGCGGACCCCATCGAATCGCTCACGCAGGCGATCATGGCGAGTGCCACTCTGGACAGAGTCGATCGGCTGTTCCCGGGTGACATCAACCAGTTTTTGGCACCGGGCGGTGGAGTGGGATTCGCGCATGGCGCAGCAGGCGTTTTGTGGGCGCTGCGGCAGGCACGACGCGAACCGTTTCCCGAAGGTGAGCGCTGGCTGATGGACCGGGTGCGTGCGGAAGGGGAGAGTCTGACCTCGGGATTCTACGACGGGCGGCACGGCATCGCCTACGCGCTGTGGGACCTGGGACGCCACGACGAAGCCATCGGCCTCGTACGGAGTCTGGCCCGGGAGTTCGACGAGCACATGCCTGATCATGGCCTGCTCGCTGGTCTGTCCGGCGTCGGTCTGAACTGGCTGCACTTCGGCCGGGAGTGTGGGGAGGACGCCTTCACCGACCTTGGAATCAGGGCGGCCGAGTCGGTGATCCGGTTGCTGGGCGGAGTTGACTCGGCGCCGGAGATCAGCGGTGGCGAGCATGGGCAGGCCGGACTCATGCACGGCTCGTCGGGAAAGGCGCTGCTCCTCACGGCAGCGTATGAGGCCACGGGTGACCTCCGTTTCCTCGACGCTGCCGAGGTGGCCCTTCGCCAGGACTTACGGCGTTGTGTCGTGATGGACGACGGCGGGCTCCAGGTCAACGAGGGCAGCAGGGGCATGCCCTACCTTGCCGGTGGCAGCGTCGGCATCGGCCTCGCGATTCAGCGCTACCTGAGCTATCGGCAGGCTCCCGATCTGCGATCACAGCTCGAACGCATCGGCCGCGCGGCGAGTTCCTCGTTCTATCTCTTCCCTGGTCTCTTCAACGGCATGGCGGGCCAGATCCTTCTCAACGCGACGTTGGGAGACACAGCCGCTGTCGCCCGGCAGGTACGCGGCCTCGACTGGCACGCGGTGACCTGGAGAGACCACATGGCCTTTCCCGGCGACCAGCTACTCCGACTTTCTATGGATCTTGCGACAGGGAACGGTGGCGTACTCCTCGCCCTCACAGCGGCCAAAGGCGAGTTCGAGGCCGGCCTGCCGTTTCTGACCCCAGGCTTCTCGGGCGCCCAGTTCGAGGAGAAACGAACCGGCGATGTGCGAAAGGAGGTGGACACCGATGTCGATTTTCGACCTTCAGGGCTTGGGCGGGGCTGATGACGTGGTGGGCGTGCTACACAGCAACACCAGCGTCTGGTGCTGCAACCCGTCACCGGAACACAGCAGCAACTCCATTACCTGCTGGGATGACGGCACCTGTTAAGCGCTGACCGAAGGAGAGGTGCTTGCCCCGAACCGACCTCGGGGCAAGCACCTCGTATCCAATTATGATCCCGGAGACGCTGGAACGATGGTGTGGTTGGCACGGCGGACCTTGCAATGGCACATGGGTACGGCGATCGGTAGCATCGCCGCACTCGTGGTGGCTGCCACCTTATTGAGCTCCTTTATAGTCATGCTCGACTCCGTCGGTCGGCAGTCACCACCGGTCGAGCGTTATGGCGCCGTCTCACTGGTAGTGCACGCGCGAGACCGGGGAGCGATCGCGCCGGAAACGGCCGAGCGCGTTTCCGCGGTCAAGGGGGTCGTCCGCGCCGTTGAGGAACTGAGTTTCCCGGTGAGCGTCCAAGGCACCGATGGCGCGTCCGCCGTCCCTCCCGGGGACGAGAAACCCTATGTCTGGGGGCATGGCTGGTCGAGTTCGTCCGTGACACCCTTCACTGTCCGGGATGGCCGGGCTCCCGTCGGCGCCGGCGAGGTGGCCATGGACGCCAGGCTCGCCACCTTCGCGAAGCTGTCGGTTGGCGACACCGCTCGGCTCACCGTGAACAGTGTGGCGCGGTCATACACGATCGTGGGCATCGTCCAAGCTGGCAGACCTGTGCGACATCAGTCGGCCGTCTTCTGGAGCGATGAGCAGGCCGCGGCGCTGGCAGATCAGGGCAGGCGTGTGGATGCGGTGGCGGTGGTGGCCGAGCGAGGGATCGCGGTGGACGTACTCGCCCGTGAGGTCGCGAAGGCAGCTCCCGGGCTGCGGGTGTCAGTCGGTCGCTCGCTCGCCTTCGCGGATGGCAATCTGTTCAATGACGCGACCGTGACGCAGGCAATGTGGTTCACCGTCGTACTGATCGGCATGATCGCTGTCGGAGTGGCAGGTGGCGCGATGGGCTTGGCCGTACGGCGTCGCCACCGGGAAATCGCCGTCCTCCGCGCGCTGGGGATGACTCCGCGAGGGGTACGGGGGATGCTGCTCGCCGAAGGGTTGGTGCTGGCGCTTCTAGCCGCCGCTCCCGGCATCCCGCTCGGCGTGCTTCTCGCATCGCTGATCAGCGATCGGCTGTACGGTTTTTTCACATTCAGTGCCTCCTTCGAGGTCGTCGTCACCCCTTGGGGAGTGGCGGGGGCGTTGGCGGTTCTCATCTTCACGGCGGAGACAGCGGCGCTGCTCGCCGTGCGCGCAGCACTGCGGATCCGCGCGGGGGATGCCCTGTCCGAGGCGGTGAACGCCGAGCGGTCGCTTGGCCGCGTGCGTCGGTCCGTCGGGATCGCCTGCCTGGGCCTGGCGGTGCCGCTGACGGCGGCCTGGGCGCTCGGCCTGTTGCCGGAGGCGGCAGGTCTGCTGGGGACGATGGGTACGCTTGCCCTGCTCGTCGTCGGTGCCGGTGCGCTCGGCCCCTGGGCGGTGGTGGTGTTCGCACGGTTGCCAGGGGGCCTGGTGGGCCGATTGTGGAAGGTCGGCGGATTCCTCGCCAAGGCCAACGTCGCCTTCGGCCATCGCCGGTTCGCCGGCGTTATGGGGCCGCTTGCCCTGGGAATGACCCTCGCCGTCTCCGGTGTCGGACAGCAGGCGTACTTCGACTGGAAGTCCGCGTCTGACGCGGCGGCGCTCGCCTCAGTCGACTATGTTATCGATCCTGCCTACCAAGGCATGCGGCTCTCCCGCGACCTGCATTTGGGGCTCCGGCGGATACCCGGGGTCGAGGAGGTCGTCGGGGTCCGCGCAATACCCGATGTCACGGTAGGCCAGTCCGGAGTCACTAGTACGACTCCTGTCGCCATGGTCGCGGGCAACCCGGCGGAGGTCTTTCCCCTCGCAGTGGTCAAGGGATCCTGGTCGGCATGGGATGAGCAGGGTGTCGCGCTGTCCGCATCGCTGGCTGCGCGGCTGGGTACCGACGTCGGGGAGAGCATCGACGTTCGGGTACCCGGGGAACAGCAGAAGCCGTACCGGGTATCGGCCATTTATGAGACTTCGTCGACGGGTGCGCCTGTCTTCGTCCCCACTTCGCCTCGTTCCGCCGACCGCCTCTACCTGCGGACCTCAACGCAGGCCACTCTGGCGGCCGTGCGTTCGACGGCACACCGGATTTCGGTGGACGGCCTCGCACTGGAGGTCCGCACGCGGCAGGAGTCAGTGGATCACCAGACGGTCGAGAACGCTGACAGAAATCGGACCATGATCTACGTGCTGGGCCTGGTCGCAGCCTTCTGCTTGCTTGCCTCGATCAACGGGCTGGGCGTTGGCATGCTGGATCGGCGTGCGGAGTTCGATGGCATGCGCATGCTGGGTGTGTCGCGCCGTCAGGTCTACCGGATGATCGGCTGGGAGGTCGCTCTGACCATCGCGCCCATCGTCATGCTGGCCACCGCGCTTGCGACGTGGGGCATAGTCCTGTTCGCCGTACAGACCCCAGACGCCCTGCCGCTGTTGTCGAGCTTCGTACCATGGGGCTGGATCATGTTCCTCGGTGGGGGCGCATTCGTGCTGAGCGCCGTCGGTGCGCTTGTGGCGGCGCGGACCGTACTCAAGGACGCGTGACCGCAGGTGATGGCGTATGAGAGTTTCGGAAGATTCTTACGACTTTTCGCAGGACGGATCACTGTTCTTGTCCTGTTGATTTGCGGTAACTCCATTCTTGGGCTCCTCCCCATTCTGATCGGCCGCTGGTTCATCGACGACGGCATCGTCCCCCGGAACGAGGAACGCATCTGGCTGCTAGGCGGCATGCTCGCTCTCACGGCCCTCGCGCTCGCCCTGATCGCCCTGCTCCAGAACTGGTATGCCGTCCGCCTGGGCGAGGACATGGTCCTCCGCCTGCGTGAAGATCTCTTCGCCCACCTGCGCGATCAGGCCATCGGCTTTTTCCAGGCTGCCAGGGGAGGCGCGATCGTCTCCCGGCTGCACGGCGATGTGGTGAGCGTTCAGCGGGTCGTCACTTCGACCATTCCGTCTGTGGTGGGAGCGGTCGCCACGATGGTGACCGCGGGCGTGCTGCTGGTCAGTCTCGAATGGCGGCTGGCGTTGGCGACCATGATGCTCGTGCCATTCATGTACGCGATCACAGCGTGGTTCTCACGTTCCCTGAAAGCGGTGAACCGTCGCCAGATGGCGGCGTACGCCACCATGGACGCCCGGATCGCGGAACGTTTCAGCGCCCCAGGTGCCGAGCTCGTGACGCTGTACGGCGACGCCTACCGCGACCTGAAGGCGTTCAAGGAGGACGCTGGAGAGGTTCGGGACCACGCGGTCCACCAAGGCATGCTGGGCGGGGCGTTGTCCGGCTTCCTGGCTCTCACTTTGGGGGTGACCAGTGCCGCTGCCTATATAGCATCCGGGCTGGGCGTGGCCTCCGGTGCCTTGACTCTAGGGGCGATGGTCGCCCTCGTCACGCTGCTGGCTCGGCTGTACAGTCCGATCGTCACGCTGGCCGGAATCCGTGTGGAACTCGTGGCTGGCCTGGTCAGTTTCGACCGTGTGCGGGAAGTGATGAGATTTCCGCCCGCCGTGACGGATGCCGACAGCGTCGGGCGACACCCGGGCCAGGCAGAGCACGGGATCGTTTTCTCTGATGTGGTCTTCGAGTATCCGGCTGGCGGGACCCTGGCCCCCGTGTCCCTGTCGGGAGAGCGGCCAGATGCCGAAGTGGCACGTGGGCGGGTGCTGGACGGGCTCTCCCTCAGCATTGCGCCGGGAGAGATGGTCGGGGTGGTCGGCCTGTCGGGAGGGGGCAAGTCCACGCTCGCCAGGCTCCTCGTCCGCCTCTGGGACGTCACTTCCGGGCAGATATTGATCAATGGACGGCCTATCACAGACATCTCGCTAGAGAGTTTACGGCGCGAGATCGGCGTACTCGGCCAGGAGCCCTTTCTGCTTAACGACACCATGCGTGCGAACCTCCTGCTGGCCAAGCCGGAGGCGAGTGAGGAGGAACTGGAGGCAGCCTGCCGGGAAGCTTGTATCTGGGACACGATCGAGTCCTCGCCTGACCGGCTCGACACTATGGTGGGTAACGGCGGACTGCAACTATCCGGGGGCGAACGGCAGCGCCTTGCCATCGCACGGCTGCTGTTGAAATCGCCATCCATCGTGGTCTTGGACGAAGCCACTTCACACCTGGACAGTTCGACAGAACGCGCCTTGCTGGACACCCTTCGCCCATTTTTGAAAGCCCGGACCTGTCTCATCATCACGCACCGGCTCTCCGCGGCACGAGAGGCGGACACCATCGTCGTCCTCGATGGCGGCCGCGTCGTCGAGCAGGGTACGCACGATCAGCTGAGCCGAGTCGGTGGCCGTTACACGCGATTCCTCCGGGAAAACCGAGCACTTACGGAGCAGCAAGAATGACGCAGCAGGAACAGGCGGCTGAGGTCCTCCGGTTGGTGGACGTGCGCAAGGTGTATGGCTTCGGCCACACTGCGGTCACCGCGCTGGACGGGATATCGATGAGCTTTGCCCAGGGCTCGTTCACAGCGATCATGGGACCGTCCGGGTCGGGCAAGTCCACGTTGCTTCAGTGCGCGGCGGGGTTGACGAAGGCGACCTCCGGCGGGGTATGGCTGGGCGGGCTTCCCATCGACGGCTTGGATGAGAAACGCCTGGCGGAGCTGCGCCGCGACCGGATCGGTTTCGTTTTCCAGTCATTCAATTTACTGCCGGCCCTGACGGTAAGGGAGAATGTGACACTGCCTTTTCGGCTGGGGCACAGGAAGCCGAATGATTCGGCGGTGGACCAACTACTACGCTTCACCGGAATCGCGGACCACGCACACCGGAGACCGAACGAGCTGTCCGGTGGCCAGCAGCAGCGCGTGGCCATCTGCCGAGCGCTGGCCCACCAGCCGGAATGTGTATTCGCTGATGAGCCCACCGGAAACCTTGACCTTGCCTCGAGCAATGAGATCCTTCATCTACTGCGCGGTGTGGTCCGGGATCTGGGGCATACCGTGTTCATGGTCACGCATGATCCTGTTGCCGCGTCCTACGCTGACTCGGTGGTCTTTCTGGCCGACGGCCGTATTGTGGACATCGCGCATGGGCTGTCGGCAGACAAGATCGCTGGCCGATTGGCCCAGTTCGGCCGTCGCTGAGCGTTGTCCCTGAAGCAAGGACCACGTGCGGCATGCCTGCGCTAGCATAAGATGGCGCGGGAACCGGGGCACTTGGTGACCTTGGAGACGGTATCGGGAGGCTTGGTGCCGTAGGCGGCCTCGAACACGGCGACCGCTGTCGGCGCGTGGTGCTGGCTTTCTGTGTTTCAGATCTCGGTCAGGGCCTTCTTCGCGCCCGGATGGCGGACTTTAACGAGCATCTTTGTGCTCTGGTTTGCGGAAATACTCTGCCAGTGCTGGTCAGAAGCCGAGTGCGCCGTCCCGGCCCCGCGAGCGCCGGGGCTTGCATGCCACGCCGGGCGCAATCGCGTAGCAGATCTGCCTTTGATTTGGCCGATTTGCAGTAGCCGTCGATCGGGGCGACGAGTTCCTCACGGGCGTCGGCGCGTACCCCGATCAGCACTCGCAGATAGAGCTTGTGCTCCGGATATCGACGTCGATACCACCGGCCTACAGAGGACCTGGTCGACGCCGACAGGCCGGGGCTGGAGCCGAGAATCCGGCCCAGGGCGGGCACGAGGTCGCCGGTGGACGGGCCGTGCCGATGGGGCTGTGGCAGCACTATCGGTGATGGCCGGGCTCTTGCGGCACACGGGCAGAATCGCCGAGGAGAAGCGCCGACGTTCGTGGGTGGCGTCGTCGATGCGCTGGTCGTTGAGGCGTGGGGCACAGACCTTGATCGCGCCCGCACAGGTCGGTGTGGTCCGCCGTCAGTGTTGGCTGTTGTGGACAGCCAGGCGGCCAGCGCGTTCGTCTGGCAGCGCATCTGTGCCGAGTTTGACCGTCTCGCCATCGCCGCGTTCACCAGGCCCGCTGGCACCTCCGCCCAGATCGTGGAAGTGACCAAGCCGCAATGCGACGTCTTAGCCAGCTGGGCATCCCCACCCCGAAGCAGATCACCGAAGCCCTCCTCGCTAAAGGCGCCTGACCAGGCACAACATCGTGGCCTAGGCGAGCCTCTTCGGACGGTCGTCCCCTGACCGTCTAGTCAGGCTTACCGTTACAGATTCTTAAATTAAGATGATCATGCTCGACCATGCAGGAGGGAGTAGGAGCTTGACTGCTGTCCGTTACGGTATTTTGGGCCCGGTCGCGCTCTGGCGCGATAACCGCGAGGTTCACCCCGCCAAGCAACGAAGCCGGATCGTTCTCGCCCGACTGCTGCTGGGGCATGGGAACTGGGTGCGCATGGAGACACTCATTGACTCTCTCTATCTTGACCGCACGCCGGCTAGGAGTGCTCGGACTCAGGTGCAGAAGGCCATCATGGAGCTACGCGCCCTGGGCGCTCGGGTGGAGTATAGAGAGGGCGGGTATCGCGTGCCCACCAGTCGGCTGACGCTAGACAGCCTAGAATTCATGTCCCTTGTCGAGCTGGCCAGAAAAGGCCCGGCCAACGAGTCCGCAACCTTGGCGAAAAGAGCGTTGAGGCTCGTCAGGGGGCCGATTTTGGACGGAATGGAGGGAGGTGAATTCCGGCTGGTTAGGCTGGAACTACAGGAGAGGCATGCATTCGCGCTCGAGACCTTCTGTGATGCGGAAATCGAACTAGGGCAATACTCCGACGCCATCATCGAGCTCAGCCGATTTCTCGTCGAGCAACCCTATCGCGAGCATCTGGTTGGTAAGCTGATGTTCGCTCTTCATCTTGCTGGCCGCAGTGGCGAGGCGCTCACGGCTTTCTCTGATCTACGCGATAAACTTGCCGAATTGGGTGCCCTGCCCGCCCCCGAGCTACGCCAACTCAATGAGCGCATTCTGAGGCACGATCCATGCATAACGCCTAATTTCCTCGAAAACTTGCGCCTCCCTTCATAGTCAACAACACTCCTTCCAGTGCTCATAGTGAGGAGATGTATCCAATTCGGAGCCGTTATTGGCGTAGCCAGGAAATTATGTCTCGTCCTCAAAGCTATATGCACCACCACCTACAAACAGCGAATCGCCCTCAGGGTGTTGCAAGAAGTTGGATCCGCTATACGTCGGAAATATGATCTGCTGTCGCCCCTTCCGTCAGTGACGTACCAGACGCCCGCTATGCATTCATCGAACATCCATAGCCTGCAACCTTGCCGCAAGAAGCTTCACCCCGCCGACGTGCCGCTGGGTGGCCGATGGTAACCTCGGCCAGCTGATGTTCCATCGCCGCTTACGCGTGACTATGACGTTCTGCTCGCCTGATCCGAAACCATGATTCAGCTTGCCGTGATCGATTTTATAAGCCGCCGCCCCATCCGCGAGTCACCCCAACCTGGCGAAACTCATAAAATGACGACCTGACGGAACTCAAAGGATCAAATTTGCCGAGGCCGCCGCTCACCAGCGTGGCGAGTATCGCCCGGACCAGCCCCGGGGCGCCGAGGATCCAGTTGCCGAACCGGCGGATTACGTGGGTGATGTGGGGGTGGGCCGCCAGGAGAACAGGTTGTGCCGGTTACGGGTTGCGAGTTCAGACACCAGATGGTCGTCAGCAGCACCAAATGCACATGGGTGGGGCCCAGTAAGGTAGGAACCTCGGGCTGTCGTCGGGATTCAACGCCATGGCATATCCTTCTGCCAGCCTCACAAGTGGGCGTTCATGCCAGCAAGTGCGGCGGCCGGGGGAACGGCGGCGCTGCGCTGTTCATGCCGGTTCGGCGGGTGCCGCGAGGCGGAAGTCGACGCCGATCGCCGCCAGGTCCCGCTCGTAGCCGCCGTGCCGGCGGGCGCAACGGGCCAGGTCCCGGTCGTGGCGGAAGGCGCCGCCCCGGGTGATGTGCGGGTCGAACGCCCTGCCCTCCGTGGTCGGCACGTCGGCGGGAGCGCCCGGGTAAGGGGCGTACAGGGTGGAGGTCCATTCGTCGGCGTTGCCCGACATGTCCAGCACGCCGAACGGGCCGGCGCCCCCGGGGAACGAACCGACCGGTGTGGTGGTGCCGATGCCCAGGTCCACCAGATTGGCCAGACCGGTCCGGTCGTCATCACCCCGGGCGGCGCGCTCCCACTCGCCCTCCGTGGGCAGGCGCACGTCGAGGCCGCCGAGCCGCTCCCCCAGCCAGTGGCAATAGTCCACCGCCTCCTGCCAGGTGACACCGATCACCGGATGGTCCGTCGGCGCCTGTTGCGCCGGCCTGCCGGTGGCGTGCGCGAAGAGCGTCCACTGGCCGACGGTGACCAGGGTGCGGGCGATGCGGAACGCCGGAACGTGGATCTCGGGGCGCGGGGACTCTTTGCGGTACCACTCCACCGGCACCCCGGTGGCCGCGTAGCGGTGCGCGACCGCCTCTATCTCTTCGGCGGGTATGCCCCGCAGTAGCACTCCGGCCGGGATCTCGACCCAGTCCACCTGTTCCACGCGCATGATGCCTCTTCCGCCGTTCGATCGAAGAGGCATCATGCTCCCGCCGATGCCCCGGGCGCTCATCAGGCGCCGGACCGAGGTCGGCAGCGTTCTTGGTCCTAGGCCGTCATCGCTGACGTCGTCCGGCGCCATGAGCTGATGCCCTCCCATGAGGGCGGGTGGCCGCCCGCATGAAGATGATCGCCGGGTACTCGATGGCATCGTATGGAAGGTCCGTACCGGGGTGGCCTGGCGTGAGGTGCCGTCCCGATACGGATCACGGCAGAGCCTGTACACCCGGGCCAACACGGCGCCTGGCGAGGCCTTTCAGGAGCATCATCCAGGCTGGAGGGAGGGCATTGCAGCTATCGGCGCGACCAGCAGGGCGTCAGGGGTCGTGGTGCGCTGGATCTTATGCTTTTGGTTGTGCGAGGCGGGCAGAGGCATCCTGTGGCCGGTGTTTGTGGAGTGCTTTAACCTTGTGAGCCCCCTTTGGCCACCTCAAGGCGCGTCTGAACGGTCAGGGAACCGCGCGGAGATGAGGGAGTGGAGGACGTAGATTTGCTGGGTGCCTCGCAGGGGGCACCGCTGATCTTCCTTTGGAAACGCGTGCTGGCCTGCGGAGACGCAGGCCGATCGCGTTTCTGGGGTGTGCGGCCGGGTGCCACCCTGAGCAGCCGAGTGCCTTGATCGCGTACCACTGACGTACCGATCTCCAAGGGCCTGGCGGCGCGCGTAACGCGGAGAGGGGCCAGCAGTCTGGCTGGCCCCCCTCCGCTCGTCTACTTGGTGTCACATGGCTTCGCCGTCGTCGCAGCCGTCCGGTCCGGCCGAATCGCCGAGAGCGCCGTCGATCAGGCCCCGCCAGACGTGGTCTTGCCCGTCGATGACTTGGCGTAGATCTTCAGCAGGACTTCGACACTGTGCCCGGCCCACTGGGCGACCTGGGTTGCGGGGCTTCCGGCGTTGAGCCGCATGGAGATTCCTGCATGCCGAAGGTCGTAAGGCCGCTTGGCGAGCTGCTGTGAGGGCGAACGCGCGGGCGAGCTTCCACATGCGGACGTAGCCGTTGTCGGTCCACTCACTTCCTACGGTGGGTGCTGAGCCTCCCAGTGTCAGCCGTCCCCACCCTGCGGCCGGAAGATCGCAGTCTTCCTCGCGCAATGCCGTGACTTCATGGGACGCATCATGGCGTAGTACATGCAGGCGAAGAAGGCCACGAGTCGTTCTCCGAGTCGCTATCCGGCGTAGCTCACGGCAGTGAGCAGATCCCGGACCTGAGCGGGTGACGCGACCACGGACGGGTCGATTTCCTCGCATACCTCGGCTTCCGGCGC
This sequence comes from Spongiactinospora sp. 9N601, assembly GCF_044326295.1. Lineage (NCBI taxonomy): Bacteria > Bacillati > Actinomycetota > Actinomycetes > Streptosporangiales > Streptosporangiaceae > Spongiactinospora > Spongiactinospora sp. 9N601. The sequence goes on along the minus strand of NZ_JBIRBB010000029.1, from coordinate 49,405 downwards.
TTTCCAGTCGAGTTCTGCGCTGATCGGGTTTTGGTGAGCCGTTTCTTGGCGACCGCGTAGCGCAGGACGTTGTAGAGCACCCTTCGGCGGAGGCTGTAGTAGCCGGCGGCGGGAGTGTCGTCGAGCTTGGTCGCGCACGCTTCCAGTGCCGTTGTGATGTGGTCGTACTCGGCCAGTTCTGCGACAGGGATCGATGCTTTGGCGATCCATTCCAGGGCCTCGGCGATCTCTTTCGGCTTGTCCGCGTCTCGGTTTCGCTTGTTGAAGGCCCAGCGGTAGAGGGCGCTACGCAGCACCTCGGGTTGAGGGGCGCCGCGTCGGTCTTTGACCAGGACCGGGGTCACGGCCACGAGGGTTTCCGCGATGGACACGCGCTGTCTGCCGGAAACCTTGGCCCATCGGACATCGACGTACTCGCAGGCATGCGCATACCACGTCACCGTGTTCTTGGTACGAGTCTTGGACTCGGGCATGCCGGTTTCGGTGTCGAACGCCTCGCCGCCTTGAGCCGCCTTCTTGAGCTCCGACCGAACGCTGTCGGCAAGTTCCCACGTCGCGTAGTGCTCGGTGAAGGCTTTGCTTTCGACCACCCAGCGGACCATGTAAGGGCGGTTGCCCGTCTTCTTGGTGGAGATCTTCCAGATGCGGACGTTGTAACTCTTCATCCGGTCAGCTCGCCATTCGTTCTTCGGCCAGGGAGTCGAGCCAGTCGTCGAAGTCACTGCGCTTGATGCGCAGTTCGCCGTTCGGAAGGCGGTGGCACCGAGGCGCTATGCCGAGGGCACGCCAGTGCTGCCAGGTACGGCGGGCGATGTCGAGTTCACCGAGGACGTCGGGGATGCTCATACACGTGTCGCGTCGATCGAGCGCGCGTCGCATGTCATTGGGTCTCGTCTGCTTCACCTCTGCTCTGCGTGGTGGCGGGTGGACAGCCATGGATGGGTCGTCTAGGCGGGGAAGGACGGCGGCCGGGGCCGGTGCCGGGTGGGGCGGGTTGGCGGTGGATCCAGCCGAGTTGTTCGAGGACTTCGAGGGCGGGTTCCAGTTCGGTGACCTTGCGGAAGCGGCTCCGGGGGAGCGCGGTGAACGCCTCGCGGGCGGTGAACCGTTCCGGACGGGTGCGCTGTAGCCAGGCGTGGACGGTGCGCGCGCCCTCCATGTCGGGGTCGGCGCCCATCGCGTCGAAGGTGGCCAGCGCGTGAGCGGTGAAGTACGCGCCCAACTCCACGGCGGCGGTCATGGTCTCGGCGCTGATTGGACGTCGCCAGCCGTCGTCAACGTGAGTGGCGAGGTGGATCAGGCCCGCCATGCGGGCAACCGCCCCGTCGAACTTGCCCGCCCAGTCGGCGATGTGACCCAGGTCGCCGGACTCGGGTCGCAGCCGCGGTTCGGTACGGTGACGCTGCTCGGCGAACGCCTCGGCGGCCTCGGGTGAGAGCAACAGCCGGGCGGGATCGTCCCACTGGTGCATGCCGATGACGAGCTTTTGCAGATTGTGCTGATAGCGTGCGGCGCCCTGGGGCGGTACAGGGTCGGGGTCGATGCGCCGGTATCCGATGTTGGATTTGGGGCAGGCTGAGCTGCGGGTCGGCGATCAGCCGCCGATAGCCCCGCTTGCCCGCCGCGTGCCACACGGCACCCAGCAATGCCGTGCAGCTGCCGGGGGTGCCGTCGGTGGTCAGGCAGGCGACCGTGGCAGTGTGGCCGTCGTCAGCCGCCAGGAGGCGGGGCAGTCGGCGAACGCCACTCTGGTCAGCGTTCCTTGCCCGGTTTCGACGCCGAGGACGATCTCGGCGTCGGCCGGCAGAACGACGCGCTGATGAATCCAGGCGGCGAAAGCGCGGGCGGCCTGAATCCGCACTTTCCTCCCGCAGGCGCGGGCCTTCTGTTGTGGTCAGCCCGTGGTGGGCAGTATCCAGGTCATGTTGATGCTCTATTGTTGTGGTCGGGACACGCTGTTTTCCGGATGCGCGCCACCGAGGCCTGCGGGTGCGGGCCGGGTGGCGTGCGGGTGCGGGCCGGGTGGCGTGCGACCGGGCAAACAGACCACTCAGAGCCAGCTCAGAACCTGTTCGGAGACTGGCCAGATCTCGGGCTCGGCCCAGAACCCGGCCGCTAAGATACTAAGAACCCGGTCAGATGCCAAAAAGTTCTGAGGAATTCCTAGCGGATTACCGGCATTCTTCTGAGTCGTTTCTGAGGCGTTTCTGAGGCGGCGTGCATTGTCTTCGACCGGAGCACAGTCATGAACATCCACCGCACGAACCGCCACACCGAATCACCCTTGGACACCGCCGAGACCTCGTTCCGCCTGCTCACCACCGGCCCCGGCGGGCTGGTACTGGACCGCGCCCATATTCCCGGCCTGCCATGCGGTCTGGTCGGGCTGCGCGACCTTCGGCTCCTGCTCGCCGGCCGTGAGGTCACCGATGAGACCCGTGATGCGGTGTGGTGGGAGTCGGCCGGCCGCGCCCGCATCCGCGGCTCGGGTTCGGGGTTGGCGTGGACCGCCGCCGCGGTCGCAGAGCGGCCTGGGTGTAGGGACGCCGCAGATAGAGCTGTCGGCGGCGTTGGAGCAGGCGCCGAGCAGAGAGCCGAGCAGAGAGCCGAGCAAAGAGGCGTCCAACCATACCTAGTGCGGCGCGGTCTGGAGCACGGGATTCACTATGCGTGAGTCACGGCGAGATGATTGATCGGGGCGCACCTGCCGGTTGACCCGTCTTTGTGTTCGGGCGGTTGGCGCGTGTGCGCGCCGCAGTGGTGGATGGTGCTCCTTGGCCGAGTGGTTGTCGAGTCTTGATGGAGACTCACAGGCGGTCGAGGAGTTCCGCCTTTTTCGATGTGAACTCCTCGTCAGTGAGCATGCCCTCCTTGTGCAGTCGTCCGAGCTCGCGGATGCGGTCGTAGACGCTTCGGGAGTCGGCGTCGGCATCGGCCACTGCGCCCGGGCCCGCGGTGAGCTGCGCGTTTCCGGTCTGCGTGTTCCTGGCGTGTTCTGCCGTCGCCGCCCACAGGTGCGCCGTGACCGTCGCGGCCATCACCAGTGTCCAGGCGTCCTGCTTGGCACTGTCCTCGGTGAGCAGGCATGTGAAGTCCTTGCTCGGCTTGGCTGAACCGGCGTCAGCGTCCTCCTCCCGCGTCACGATGCGCAGGTAGCCTTCCTCCAGCGACCTCTGCGGGAACCAATCCATGCGGCGGATGTCCGTCAGCGCGTACTCCATCCGGCGTTTCTTGCTCTTGCGGGAGCTCGCGTCATCGGACCACTCCAGCCGGATCGTCTGCCCGTCGAACCTCGCCGCCCCCTCCGATGTCTGGATGTGCAGCGGCACGGGCGGGACGAGTCCGAGTGCGTACTCCTCCGGCGGGCGCCGGCCGTCGCCGACCTGTGCGGCGTCGGCCATGAGCCGCAGCTGGTCGGCGTGGTACTCGGCGACGAGTTCCGTGTCGGGCCCGCCGGTCAGCAGGAACGGCTGCCCCTTCTCGGCGAGCAGCGAGCCGACGGCGGCGTAGGGGTCGGCGCGTTCGCGCAGCCGGAGCTGGAGCCGCCATCCCTTCTTCCCCGCGGAGGCGAACTCCACCGCCGCGACGGCCGGCAGGGGGACCTCACGGCGGGCGAGGACCTTCAGCAGCGCGTGGGCGCGCCACCTGGTGTTGTACTGGATGACGACCTTCTCCTCGTCAAAGTGCCATGTCGCCGTTCTTCCCTGTAACTCGTCCATGCGCCGAAGTCTAGGAGCGTGAGCGCCGAGACGTGAGGGCGCGGCGAGAGGGATCTTGCGCCCCGCCCCGCTCGCGCTCACTGTCGGTGAACCAGCACAGTGCCCCGGCGGTGGCGTTCGGTGCCCGGCAAGGCGGACAGGAACAGCATGGTCTCCCGGCGTACTTCGACGGGTGGCCAGGTATGTGACGCTTCAGCATGTCGATCTTCGGGCCGCGACCTGCTGGGGGAGCCGAGCACTACGCAGGGTGATGAGCAGCTACTGGCAACAGCTCATTGCAGGATTCGCTGGTAAATACAGAAAGAACACTGGTAACATCCGCCGGCTTTCGTCTAAGCTGACCGATGACCTCACCAGCCAGGGGGCAGGATGAGCGAGGCGGCTAAGGGGATTGTGCAAATGCGTTGACGCTGTACAGCCACTCTAATTGGCGATGATTAGTCTCGGCGTGTGAAGTTCGTCGCAGGGTGAGGCGCGCCAGGTGCGCAGCCCGTACTGCGCAGAAAACTTGAGTCTGACTCGGGTCGCCCATGCAGGGACTGCGCCCGCAGCGGCCCTCTCCGCGAGGATCGAAATTGAGCATCAGTAATAGTCAGAGCCAGTTATGGGAGCACATCAATAAGACTAGCATCACCGAGGAGAGCATCGCCGATCTGGGCACTTTCAAGTCTGGTGGGGTGAATTTCAAGTTGGCTCTGTGGGACACAGAGACCAACGGTGTGCGTTACCTGAAGACCGTGGCCTACAACCTCGCGGCGGGGCTGGGCGAGAGCAACTGGCGGCGGCTGCGCCGGATCGGCAACCGCGACGTCGGCGATCCCATCACGGTGACCTGGGACGGCGAGCGGGTATGCGTGGACTACCTGCGGGCCGTGCACGAGCTGGAATTCATCGCCGAGCGGCTGCGGCTCGACGGGGCGAGGGTACTGGAGATCGGCGCGGGCTACGGCCGTACGTGCCACGCGATGCTGTCCAACCACGACCTGGCCGCGTATGTCGTCGTCGACCTGCCGACGTCGCTGGAACTGGCCAGGCGCTACCTGGGGGCGGTGCTCGCGAGGGAGCAATTCGCCAGGGTGGAGTTCGTCGCGGTCGAGGAGGTCGAGAGCAGCCTCACCGGCGCATTCGACGTGTGCCTCAACATCGACTCCTTCGCGGAGATGACCGAGGACGCCGTTCACTACTACCTGTCGCTTGTGGACGAGCGCTGCGAGCACTTCTACGTCAACAACCCTGTCGGGAAATATCTGGACAAGAGCCTCGACGGGCACGCGCAGGGCCAGCACGTGATCTCGCTGGCACTCAGCACCGGGCTGCTGCGCGAGATCATCGACATCCACGACAACCGGCAGGTGCGCGAGCAGTCGCGCAAGTTCGTGGCCGTCTATCGGCCGGGGGAGCGCTGGGCGGCGGTCGCCGATGGGTGGGCGCCGCCGTGGAGCTACTACTGGCAGGCGCTCTACCGCAGGCATCCCGCGTGATCCAGGGGGACGGATCACCATGAATCACGTCAAGCTCATACCGTGAGGACGGTTCATGTTAGGAGCGCAACATCGCCGGAACCTCGAAGTCCTGAAACAACTGTTGCGGGTGAGCGGCGCAGGCGAGGGGCGTCTGGTGCTGGTCACAGGGGGACTGGCCAGTGGCAAGACGGGGCTGCTGCACTCATTCGCCAGGATCGCCGAGGACCATGGTGCGCTCGTACTGCGCGCCACGGCCGCCCGCGGCGAGCGCTCATTCCAGGCGGGCGTCGTCAAGCAGCTCCTGCACGCCGCCGGCGCGCTCTCGCCGGCCCAGCTCGTCGGGCAGCGGCACCTGCACCTCGGCGGTCGTGAGCGGGACATCGGGACGGTCACCCCGGCGGAGGCGGAGGTCGTCGAGCTGCTGAGCGAGGTGCTGCTGGAGGCGGCGTCGGAGTGCGCGGTCGTGCTGGCGGTGGACGATGTGCACTTCGCCGACCGGTTCTCCCTGGAGGTGCTCCTGCATGTGGCGCGCAGGCTGCCTACGATCAGGATCCTCATGGTCTTGAGCGAATGGGAGCGGCCGGACCCTACCATCCCATACTTCGACGCCGAGATCACGCGGCTGCCCCACAAGCTGCTCCGGCTGGCACCCCTGACCGCGGCGGACGTCGCGCAGTTCCTGGCCGGAGTGATGCCCTCGGACGGCGACACCGGGCTGGCATCCGCCTACCACTGGCTGAGCGGCGGGAACGCCCTGCTGGTCCAGGCGCTCGCCGAGGACTCCTACGGGCTCGGCGGCCGGTACGCCGAGGGCTCGAGCGTCGGCCCGGCCTTCGCGCAGGCGGTGCTGGGCTGCGTGCACCGGTGGGAGCCCGACCTGCTGGAGGTGGTCAGGGCGTTGGCGGTGCTGGGCGAGCTGGGCGACCCCCACCTGGTCGGCAGCCTGTCTGGGATCGAGCCCACGACGGCCGAGCACCTGACGACGATCCTGACCACGGGTGGACTGCTGGCCGACGGCCGGTTCCGTAGCTCTGTGGCCCGGGAGGCCGTGCTCGGCGGGATTCTCGCGGGCGAACGGTCCAGGCTGCACCTGCGCGCGGCGGAGCTGCTGCACCAGCAGGGCGCTGCCGCGGCCGGGGTCGCGTCCCTGCTGCTCGACGCCGGCCGTACTCCGGAGCCCTGGGCCGTGCCCGTGCTGCGCGAGGCCGCCGAGCAGGCGCTGTCCGCCGATGACATGGCCACGGCCGTGCGCTGCCTGGAGCTGGCGCACTCGTGCGCGGGCGACGACGCCGAACGGTTCTCGACGGTGAAGCTGCTGGCCCGCGTGCTGTGGCGGCGGAACCCCTCGGCCGTGGCGCCGTTCCTGCCGCCGTTGCGCCAGGCCATGGCGGACGGCGCGCTGCCGCCGGCCGAGGCCGCGCTCGTCATCCGGCACGACCTGTGGAACGGAGAGCAGGACGCGGTGGCCGCGGCGCTGGGAACGCTCTCCACCAGTTCCGACCCGATCGCGGCGCAGCTACGGATCGCCTGCCAGTGGTTTTACGGCCCGCGCTGGCACGAGCCCGATGCCTCGCGCCTTACCGCCTGGGACGACGCGGCCAGGAACATGTACGCCTTCTGGACCCAGGGCAAGGGTGAGGTGGCGGCCGAAAGCGCCGAGCACGTCCTGCGTAGCTGCCGCCTGGGCGAGACGGTCCTGGAAGTGGCCGCCACCGCGCTGCTCACGCTGGCCGGCGTGGGCAGGTCCGAGGAAGCGATCCGGTGGTGCGAGCGGCTGATCGAGCAGGCGTCCGACGCCGGGGCTGTGACATGGCAGGCACTGCTCGGTGCCGTCCGGGCGGACATCGCCTGCCGCCAGGGCGAAGTGGTGCTGGCGGCACATCTGGCCAGGGCAGCGCTCGATATGCTCTCACCGAGGAGCTGGGGAGTGCTGGTCGGGTACCCACGCTCAATCCTGGTGGCGGCCCACACGGCCGCGGGCCGCCATGACGAGGCGGCTGCCCTCCTGCGAGAGCCGGTGCCCGACGCCATGTTCGACACCCTGATCGGGCTCGGCTACCTGAACGCGCGCGGCCACCATTTCCTGGCCACCGATGGGGTGCTCGCCGCGATCAGCGACTTCCAGACCTGCGGGCGTCGCATGCAGGAAGAAGGCTTCGACGTCGCCATGATCGTGCCCTGGCGGCTCGGACTGGCCCAGGCGAACCTTCGCCTCGGACGCAACGGCGTGGCCAGAGAGCTGGCCAGGGAGCAACTGAACCACCCCGGGCATATCAGCGAGCACACGCGCGGGGGCGCGCTGCTCGTGCTGGCCGCCGCCGGCAAGCCCGCGCAGCGGCTCGGCCTGCTGCGCCAGGCCGTCGCCTGCCTGCGCTCGGCCGGTGACCGGCTGCTGCTGGCACGTGCCATGACCGAGTTGAGCAAGGCGCTCCAGGACAGCGGCGAGCGGCACGAGGCCAGACTATACGCCTCGTACGCAGTCAGGGAGAGCCGCGAGTGCTTCGAGAACGCGCGGCAGCGGGAGCCCGACCGCGGTGCCTGCGATTGGGACCTGACCGTGCTCAGCGACTCGGAGGCCAGAGTCGCCGAGCTGGCGGCCCTCGGCCACACCAACCGTGAGATCAGCCGCAAGCTCTACATCACGGTCAGCACCGTCGAGCAACATCTGACGCGGATCTACCGGAAGCTGGGTGTCAAGAGCCGGGTAGACCTGGCCCGCCCGGGCAAGCAGCGCCTCAGATCCGTTCCCTAATGTGAGGAGCCCGATGTCAGCCACATCCGCCTGCCGCGTCTGCGGGGGGAGAGTCAGCCAGTTCGCCGATTTCGGCCGACAGCCCCTGTCCGACGCGTTCGTCCTGCCCGGCGAGATCGGACAGGAGTTCTTCTACGACCTGGCCGCCGGGTTGTGCGAGTCATGCACGATGGTCCAGCTTATGGCCGAGGTGCCCAGGGAGCGGATGTTCCACCACGACTACCCGTACCTGTCGGCCGGCTCCGCCGTGATGCGCGCGCACTTCATGAAGCTGGCCAAGTGCCTGCTGGTCACGGAGCTGACCGGGCCGGACCCGTTCGTCGTGGAGATCGGCTGCAACGACGGCACCATGTTGCGGGTCATCGCCGACGCCGGGGTGCGCCACCTCGGCGTCGAGCCGTCGGGTGGCGTCGCGGAGCGGGCCAGGGAGCAGGGCGTGCGCGTGCGTACGGACTTCTTCGAGGCCGCGACGGCGGCCGACATCCTGGCTACGGACGGCCCGGCCGACGTCATTTATGCGGCTAACACCCTGTGCCACATCCCCTACATCGACTCGATTCTGACCGGGGTGCGCACGCTGCTGGCGCCGGAGGGCGTCTTCGTGTTCGAGGACCCCTACCTCGCCGACATCCTGGAACGCACCTCCTTCGACCAGATCTACGATGAGCATTTCTTCTTCTTCACCGCCACGTCCGTGCGGGCGATGGCGCGCGGGGCCGGGCTGGAGCTGGTGGACGTGGAGCGGCTGCCCGTGCACGGCGGGGAGGTGCGCTACACCCTGGCCCGCCAAGGCACCAGGACGCCGACGCCCGCGGTGGCCGAGCTGATCGCGGCCGAGGCGGTCGCGCGCGTCGCCGACCTCGCCGTCCTGCGCGCCTTTGGCGCTCGGGTCGCCGCCATCGCGGAGGATCTGACGTCGCTGCTCACCAGGCTCCGGGCAGAGGGGCGGCGAGTGGCCGGGTACGGCGCCACCGCCAAGAGCGCGACCGTGCTCAACTACTGCGGCATCGGCCCCGACCTCGTCCCCTTCGTGTGCGACAGCACCCCCGCCAAGCAGGGGCGGCTCACCCCGGGCGCGCATCTGCCGGTCGTGCCCCCCGACGCCTTCTCCGACCCCTACCCGGACTACGCGCTGCTGTTCGCCTGGAACCACGCCGAGGAGATCATGGACAAGGAGCGGGCGTTCCGCGAGAAGGGCGGCAAGTGGATCCTGTACGTCCCCGAGGTGCGCGTTGTCTGACCGGCCACCGCTGGTAGTCGTGCTCGGGGCTTCGGGCCTCGTGGGTTCCGCCCTGCTGGAACGCCTGGCGGACTGGCCCGTACGCCTGCGTCCGGTCGCCCGCCGGCCGCCCGCCCTGCCCGGGGCGCACGCCGCAGATCTCACCGAGCCCGGCGCGGTGGCCGAAGCCGTCGCCGACGCCGACGTCGTGATCAATCTGCTGCTCTACACGGGGAAGGAGGGCACATGGCGGGCGGCAGCCGAGCCGATGGGGGAGCGGGTCAACGTCGGGGTGGTCCGCGACCTCGTCGCGGCGCTGCGGACCCGGCGGGGAGTGCCCCCCGTGGTGCTGTTCGCAGGCTCGACCTCCCAGGCGGGGCCGTGCGGCGGCGGGCGGCTGAACGGGTCGGAGCCCGACACGCCGGCCACCGCGTACGACCGCCAGAAACTGGCCGCCGAGCGGCTGCTGGAGGCCGCCACGGCCGAGGGCGTCGCACGTGCCGTTACGCTGCGGCTGCCGACGGTCTTCGGTGGCAGGATCGCGCCCACGGCCACCGACCGGGGCGTGGTCGCCGCGATGGCCCGCCAGGCACTCGACGGCCGGCCGCTCACCGTGTGGGGCGACGGCTCGGCCGAACGCGACCTCCTGCACGTGGGGGACGCCGCCGAGGCGTTCTTGGCGGCGCTCGACCACGCTGGCGCGCTCGTCGGCCGGCACTGGCTCGTCGGCACCGGCGTGGGCACCTCGCTGATGGAGCTGTTCACCACGATCGCGGAGCTGGCCGCCGAGCGGACGGGGCGGCCACCGGTCCCGGTGCTGGCCGTGCCGCGGCCCGACGGCCTCACTGCGATGGAGGTGACCAGCGTGGTCGCCGATCCGGCCGCCTTCCATGCGCGGACGGGCTGGCGGGCCAGGACGACGCTGCGTGAGGCGCTCCGGGCCACCATCGCCACGCTGGCGGACACCCCCTATCCACCCCCTGGCGAACCCCTAAGTCGTTGACCCTGCGCGCGGGCTCGCGGAGGCTTTCTGCGATGAAGTCACGCGAGCTCGCCGTCATCGGCGCATTCGAATTCATCCCCGACACGTTTCCCGACGACCGCGGTCTGTTCGTCTCGCCCTTCCAGGAAGCGGCGTTCGTCAGGGCGGTCGGCCACCCGCTGTTCCCCGTCGCTCAGACCAGCCACAGCGTTTCCAGGCGCGGCGTGCTGCGCGGCATCCACTACACGCTGGCCCCACCCGGCACGGCCAAGTACGTGTACTGCTCGCGGGGCAGGGTGCGCGACTTCGTCGTGGACCTCCGAACGGGCTCGCCCACGTTCGGCGCGTGGGAGGAGGTCGCGCTGGACGCCCACGCCCTCAGCGCGCTCTACCTGCCGCCGGGGCTCGGTCACGCCTTTCTCGCGCTGGAGGACGACACGGTCATGAACTACCTGCTTTCGCAGCGGTACCAGGCGGCCAACGAGCTCGCCCTGGCTGTGGGCGATCCGGCCATCGGGCTGCCGGTGCCCGGCGACGCCGTGCTGTCGGAGCGGGACAGGGCCGCACCATCCCTGGCGGCGGCGCCGCTGCCCGAGTACGAGGCGTGCCTGGATATCGAGGCCGCCTTCGGTGCCGCATGACGGCCCAGGTGCCGGTGCGGACGCGAACCTCGACGCACGAGCGGCTGGTGGCCTCCGCGTTCGGCGTGGGCGGACAGTTCGCGACTGTGGCGGAGTTCCAGGACTGGCTTGCGAGCGCGGCCGGTCGCACGCGGATGGAGACGAGCCGCGTGCCCCTGGTCGGGCTGACCGGCTGGCGGGCCGACGAGCGGACCGGCGACCTGCGCCACCACAGCGGCCGGTTCTTCCGCGTGCACGGACTCGACGTGCACCTCCCCCAGCGGGCGGTCCCGCGCTGGAGCCAGCCGATCATCGATCAGCCGGAGATCGGCGTCCTCGGCGTCCTGGTCAAGGAGATCGGCGGGACGCTGCACTGCCTCATGCAGGCCAAACGCGAGCCGGGCAACCACAACGGCGTGCAGCTCTCACCCACGGTCCAGGCCACCAGGAGCAACTACACGCGGGTACACCAGGGGCGGGCGGTGCCGTACCTGGAGCACTTCCGCGACGCCGGGGGGCCCGGGGTGATCGCCGACATCCGGCAGAGTGAGCAGGGCGCCTGGTTCTACCGCAAGCGGAACAGGAACATGGTGGTGGAGGCGGCCGACGACGTGGAGGCGGCCGAGGGTTTCTGCTGGCTGACGCTCGGGCAGGTGCACCGGCTGATAGCGGTGCCTGACCTGGTGAACATGGACGCGCGCACAGTGCTGGCCTGCCTGCCCCTGGCCGGTCCCGGGCTGGCGCGGTCGGCGCCGACCGGCGGGTTCGTCGACACGCTGGCCCGCTCGTACGACCCGGCCGCGGGCAGTCACCACTCGACCGATGAGATCCTGGGCTGGATCACGGAGATGCGCACCAGCACCGAGCTGCGCACCTGGCCGCGCCCGCTCGCCGGCCTGCGCGGCTGGCGGCATGCCGATGGAGCGATCGTCCACGACAGCGGCCGGTTCTTCGGTGTGATCGGGGTGAGCGTGCGCGCAGAGGGCCGGGAGGTGGCCGCGTGGGACCAGCCCATGATCGAGCCGGTCGGCACCGGCGTCATCGCCTTCCTGGTCCGCAGGATCGACGGGGTTCTGCATGTGCTCATGCACGCCAGGGCCGAGGCCGGGTACGCCGACGTGATCGAGCTGGCGCCCACGGTGCAGTGCGCACCCGGCAACTATGACGTGCTGCCCGAGGCGGCACGTCCGCCCTTCCTCGACCTCGTCCTCGGGGCGAGGCCGCCGGACGTCAGGTACGACACGATCCTGTCCGAGGAGGGCGGGCGCTTCCACCGCGCCCGCAATCGCTACCTTGTGGTGGAGACGACCGAGGACCTGAGCCACCCCGAATACCGGTGGGTCGCCCAGCACCAGATCGCGGAGCTGCTGCGGCACAGCTTCTACGTCAATGTACAGGCCCGCAGCCTCTACGTCTGCCTGACCAGCCTCGTCACAGCGCCTCGAGCAAGGCCCTGATCACCCGCTCCTGAACGTGCGTGGGCAGCGAGGGGTACATGGGCAGCGAGAAGATCTGCCCGGCCAGCTCTTCGGTGACTGGTAGCGGCCCCGCGCCGAGGTGGGCGAAGCCGGACATGGTGTGGACCGGCCACCGGTAGCTGACGTTGAGTTGGATGTCGCGGGCGGCCAGCGCGTCGAGGATCGCGTCGCGGCGCGGGTGCCGCACCACGTACAGGTAGTAGACGTGCTCGTTGCCCTCGGCCGTGGCGGGCAGGACGAGCCCGCTGCCGGCGAGGGCCTCGGCGTAGCGGGCCGCCACCGCGCGGCGGCCATCGATGTAGCCCTCCAGCCGCTGGAGCTTGCGGCGCAGAATCTCCGCCTGCAGTTCGTCGAGCCTGCTGTTGTGGCCCGGCGTCTCGACGACGTAGTAGGCGTCCTCCATGCCGTAGTAGCGCAACCTGCGCAGCCGGTTTGCCACCTCGTCGTCCGAAGTGAGCACGGCTCCGCCGTCTCCGTACGCGCCCAGCACCTTCGTCGGGTAGAAAGAGAACGCCGCCGCCCGGCCGATCGACCCGGCCCTCCGCCCATGGTGCATGGCGCCGTGCGCCTGCGCGCAGTCCTCCAGGATCGCCAGGCCGTGCCGCTCCGCCAGAAGTTCGAGCGGCTCCATCGCGACGCACTGCCCGTAGAGGTGGACAGGAAGCAGGCAGCGGGTGCGATCATTGATCGCGGCCTCCACCCGGGTGGTGTCCATGAGGTAGGTGACGGGGTCGACGTCCACGAAGACCGGGACCGCGCCCACGGCGTCGATGGCCACGACCGTCGGCGCGGCCGTGTTCGACACGGTGATCACCTCGTCGCCCGGCCCCACGCCGAGCGCTTGGAGGGCAAGCTTGATGGCGTTGGTGCCGTTGTCCACGCCGACGCCGTGGCGGGCTCCGTGGAAGGCGGCGAACTCGGCCTCGAAACGGCTTACGCTCGCGCCGAGGACGAGCTGCCCCGACCGGAACACGCTCTCTACCGCGTCCAGCAGGTCCTTACGTTCGTTCTCGTATTCCGGCAGGTAGTCCCAGACCCTGATGGGCATCGCCCCGTCCTTCCCTTGAGATCCGGGCAAGGCTATGCGGCTAGGGGGGAGGGGCGATCCCCTATCTCGACCGGCGAGGACCCCAGTTTCCTGGCCTCGCGCCCCCTGAAAGTGTGGGGTCCCGTTGACACGGGTCAGTTCACTACCGTCCGGGACATGACACGACACTTCCTCTTCATGGCCCACCCCGACCACGGTCACGTGATGCCCACGCTGGCCGTGGTGACGGAACTCGTCGCCAGGGGGCACCGCGTGACATACCTGACGGGCGACAGCATGGCCGCCTTCGTCGCGGCCACGGGGGCCACCGTGCTGACCTACGACTCCAAGTATCGCCAGGCGAACCGCTCCCATATCTCCAACGACCCCCTCTACCTGTTCAGTCTGCTCGTGGACGAGAGTCAGGCCATGTTGGAGGAGATCGGCCGGATCGAGGACGACCTTCCCGACGTCATCGTCTACGACATCTCCATCCTGTTCGGCGGGCGGGTGCTGGCCAGGAAGTGGGGGGTGCCGGCCGTGCAGGCCGTCCCGATGTTCGCCTCGAACGCCCACTTCTCCTACCTCAACGCCATCTACAACGAGGAGGGCAGATCCGCGGGCCTGCCGGGCTGGATGGACGACATGTTCGTCAAGATCGAGAACCTTGCCGCCAGTCAGGACGTCAAGGTGCCGCCGGCCGAGCTGTGGTGGGAGATCCAGGACTTCAGCCTGGTCAACATCCCACGCTGCTTCCAGATTGCCGGCTCCACCTTCGACGAGCGGTTCGCCTTCGTGGGGCCGTGCCTGCCCGAGCCCGCCGCGGAGAGCTCGTGGCGACCGCCCGCCGACGCCGGGCCGGTCGCGCTGGTCTCGCTCGGCGGCATCCACAACCAGTACCCGGAGTTCTTTCGCATGTGCGTCCGGGCCTTCGCCGGCACACGCTGGCACATCGTCATGACCGTGGGGGACGGGATGGACCCGGACGACCTCGGCATTTTACCGCCCAACATGGAGATCCACCGCTGGATGCCGCATGAGGCGGTGCTGCCGCACGCCTCGGTCGCCGTCACCCACGGCGGCCTGGGCACGGTGATGATGGCCATGCACGCCGGCTGCCCCATGGTGATCATGCCCGTCTCGGTCATCGACCAGCCCACGGCCAGGCAGGTCAGGGACCTGAATCTTGGGCGTGTCGTGCACAGTGACGAGATCACCGCGGAGTGGCTGATCGGCGCGGTCGAGGAGGTCGTGGCGGACGAGGCCGTCCAGCGGAGCTTGCGCGAGATGAGGCGCGAGGTACACGCGGCCGGCGGGACCCGGCGGGCGGCCGACGAACTGGAACGCTACGCGGCGAGGTTCGTGTGACCGCGCTGGAGTTCCGCGTGATGGGTCCCCTGGAGGTGCAGGGGCAGGGGGGCGAGATCCAGATCGGCAGCGCCAGGGAACGCGCTATCCTGACCGCTCTGGTGCTGCACGCCAACCGGGTCGTCAGCGTCGAGCGGCTCATCGAGGTCGTGTGGGTGGAGGACGTCCCGCGCAGTGCACGGGGGCAGATCGCCATCTGTGTGTCGCGGCTGCGCAAGGCGCTCGGCGACGCGAGCGGGGCCGTCGTCACGTGCAGCCCGGGATACCTGGTCAGGGCGGCCCCCGAGACCATCGACTGGCTCCGTTTCCAGGACATGGTGGCCCGGGCGCGTGCTGCCGCGGCCTCCGGCGACGGGGAGGGGGCGGTGGCGCTGCTGCGCGGCGCGCTGGCCCTGTGGCGGGGCAACGCCTCCGAGGACATGCCTGGCCTGCGGTACGAAATGGACCGGCTGGAGGAGTCTCGGTTGGAGGCCATCGAGCTCTGCCTGGACCTGGAGCTGGACCTCGGCCTTTACCACAGGGTGATCGCCGAGCTGGGTCCCATCGTGGCGAGGTATCCGCTGCACGAGCGGGCGCGGGCGCAGCTCATGCTGGCCCAATACCGCTCCGGCCGCCGGGCCGAGGCGCTGTGCACGTACCTGGACGCGCGTCGTGACCTGATCGAGCAGATCGGCCTGGAACCGGGGCCCGAGCTGCGGCATCTGCATGATCGAATCCTGCGGGATGAGGCCGGGCTGATGCCCTCGGCCCGTTCCTCGCCCGCCTGACCCCGGCTTGGGGTCAGGTCCTCGCCAGGAGCGTCTCGATGACGGAGGTGAGGACGGCGGCGGAGGGTCCGCCTGCCGCCTGCCGCCAGCCCACATGGCCGTCGGGGCGGACCAGTACGGCGCCGGTCGCGGTGAGGCCGTACTCCTCGGCCCAGGTCGGCGAGGCGAGCCGTCCGGCCGACCCGCCCACTCCTATCTCCACCGCCTCAAGGGTGATCCCGCAGTCCTGCGCGCTCTGCTTGGCGGCTTGCACCCAGCCGCTGCCCACCGGCGTGAGCAGGGTGAAGTGGGGGCCGAACAGGTCGAGTGTGGAAACCCGGTGCGGCCCGCCGGACAGCCACACGTGCGGTGCGCGGTGGCCGGGCCTGGCGATTGGGACGTAGGTCCGGTACGGGTCCTCTGAGGCGAGGGCGGGCGTGCCGTCGGGCACCACGGCAGGGGAGTCGTAGTGGACGCCCAGCACCAGGCCCTCGGCCAGGCGCCGCCCCGCCTGCCGCTCGATCGCCTCCTGCAACGACAGGCGGCCCTCCATCATGGTGAAGGTGATGAGCGAATTGTTCAGGCTCTCCTCCGCGGTCCGGTCAGAGATCGGCCGCCGCTCGGCCTGGTAGGTGTCCAGGAGCGCCGGGCCGGCCGCGCCGCGCAGCACTGCCGCCAGTTTCCAGGCCAAGTTGTGCACACCCTGGAGGCCGAGGTTCATCCCGAAACCGCCCTGCGGGGTGCACACGTGCGCGGCGTCTCCGGCCAGGAAGACCGGGCCCCTGCGGAACTCCTCTGCGACGATGGCCTGTTGCAGCCATGGCATGGTGCCGACGACGTCCACGGGCAGGTCGGGCACGCCCACCGCGTTGCGCACGGCCCGCAGGCAGTAGTCCGGGGTGAAGTCGTCCAGGCTGCCGCCCTCGGCCGGGTCGTACCCCGTCTGGATCATCCAGCGGTGGCGGTTGTCGACCGCCTCCACCGCACCGGGCGGGTCGCTGAGTAGGAAGTACAGGGCGGCCTGTCGGCCACGCAGCAGGGGGCGGAGGTCGGCGTCGAACATGATGCTGACCATGTGGCCGATCGGCGGCGGGCCCTCCACCGCGATGCCGAGGTCCCGCCTGATCCCGCTGCGCGCGCCGTCCGCGGCCACCAGGTAGCGGGCGCGCACCCGGCGGGCGGTCCCGGCCGATGTCTCGATCACGGCCTCGACACCGCCCTCACCGGTCGTCTGCATCCCCGTCATCGTCGTCGAGAAGCGCACGTCAGCCCCCGGCTGCGCCTCGGCCAGGTCACGCAGGATCACCTCGAACCTGTCCTGGGAACAGAGGTAGGTAAAGGTCGGGCTCTGCGGGGCGTACGCCTCGATAGGGGCCGCGGCGTGCAGGAGGTCCCCGGCGGTCAGCGAACTGCCGACTCCGACGGCGAGGGTCTCCTCCCTGGGCATCCCGGCCTGCTCGACCTTGGCCTGAACACCCCATGCCCGGACCAGCTCCATCGTCCTCGTGGAAAGCAGGCGTGCTTTCGGAAAAATGGACGTGCTTTCGTGTCGTTCCACCAGGAGCGAGGAGATTCCGTGGCGGGACAGCTCGACCGACATGGACAGCCCGACCGGCCCGCCGCCGACGACCAGGACCTCGACGTCGCTCTCTTCCATGGCGTCAGAGTCGCGTAACGCCATTTAGCGAGTCAATAGGCGGATAAGCAGATGATAACGCCGTGAAATGGCACTCCGATAGTTTCCGGGTAAACGCGAAATCGGACACGGGAGACGTGGATGTTGTTCACCCCTGACTCCGTCGCACTCGTCACCGGGGGATCGCGCGGAATCGGCCGCGCGGTGGCAATCGACCTGGCTCGCGAAGGCGCGCACGTCCTGGTCAACTACGCGCGCTCGGAAGCGGACGCGAAGGAAGTGGTGACCCTCATCGAGGAGGAGGGCGGTCACGCGACGGCGATCCAGGCCGATGTCACCGACGAGGCGGCGGTTCAGCGGATGTTCGCCGGCATCCGTGCCGACCGCGGCCGGCTGGACGTGCTGGTCACCAGCGCGGGGATCACCCGTGACCGGCAACTCGTGGCGATGAGCCTGCGGCAGTTCCTGGAGCCGATGGACGTCAACATGACAGGGACGTTCCTGTGCTGCAGGGCTGCGATGCGGATCATGCAGCACCAGCGCAGGGGCGCGATCGTGCTGCTGTCCTCAGCCAGCGGGCTCGACGGAGGCTTCCCTGGCCAGGCGAACTACGCCGCGTCCAAAGGCGCCATCATCGCCTTCGGCCTGGCGCTGGCCAAGGAGGCCGCGCCCCACGGAGTGCGGGTCAACGTCATGGCGCCCGGATTCATCGCCACCGACATGACCCGCAATGTGCCCGCCGCCATCAGGAAGCAGTACGAAAGCCGCATCCGGCTGGGCCGGATGGGACGCCCGGAGGAGGTTGCCGGCGCAGTGACGTTTCTCGCCTCCGACAAGGCGTCGTACATCACCGGTGAGGTGCTCGTCGCCCACGGTGGCGGCCTGGAGTGATCAGCCGAGCGAGCTTGGAGGATGCATGACGATCGACGAACTGCGCGCGCGTGCGGCACAGCGCAAGCACACCTGCGCCCAGATCAAGAAGATGATCGTATCGCGGCTCGACCTGCCGGTCGAGCCCGACTGGATCACCGACGACCAGCCACTGTTCGGACGGGGCCTGGAGCTGGACAGCCTCGACGTGCTCGAACTGTACGTGGCTATCGAAGCGGAGTTCGGTGTCGCGCTCTACGACAGCGATATGGAGGTGTTCGGCTCGGTCTCGCGGCTGGCCACCGAGATCGACCCCGAGTTGCGGGCGCACAGGTGACGGTCACCGCCCCCGACCCCGCCGCCACCATGACCGACCTGAGCCACGATCAGGTCAGGGAGCTGATCCCGCACCGCTGGCCGATGTTGCTGCTCGACCGCGTCGAACGGGTGGAGCCGGGCGTCAAGGGCGTCGCGATCAAGAACGTGGCCGGGACCGAGCTGTGGTTCCAGGGCCACTTCCCCGAGCGGGCGATCCTGCCGGGCATCGTGGTGATCGAGGCGCTGGCCCAGCTCGCCGGCGTGGTCTTCGTCCTGAAGGGCGCCAGCAGGATCAGCTATCTGGCCGGGGTCAAGTCGATGCGCTTCCGCCGCCCGATCGTCCCGGGGGACCAGCTCGTCCTGTCCGCCGACCGGAGCGCGGGAACGCCCGGCTACGCGGAGTTCAGGGTAGCGGCCCGGGTGAACGGCCAGGTCGCGGCGGACGGACTCATCACCATCGCCGACCCGTCGGCCATCAACCCAGGAAAGGTGTGATCACCATGTACGCCCATCCCGAGGGAACCGTGTTCGGCGAGGTGCTGGACGCCCGCGTGCCGCTACGCTTCGGCACGCTCGACGAGGACTACCGGGCCCTCCGGGAGCGCGCCGCCCTGTTCGACCTCAGCTCTCTGGGACTCATCAAGATCACAGGCGAGGGGGCCGCCGAGTTCGCCCAGCGCGTCCTGGCCCGCGATGTGGAGTACCTCGTCTCTGAGCGCTGCATGATGAGCCTCGTCCTGGACGAGGCCGGCCAGATCGTCGATCAGGTGATCGTCATCGGCCGCGAGGACGGGGTGATCCTGGAGAGTTCCAGTGGCGCGGGCCCGCGCCTGCTCGCTCACCTGCTGGCGCAAGACCACCCCGGCGTCGAGATCGTCGACATCTCGGACGCGCTGATCGTGATCGGTCTGGAGGGCCCGTACGCCTGGGGCGTCGTCGGCCGCCTCCTCGACCCGGAGCTGCCCGCGCTGCCCTTCGAATCGGTCGTGGACACCGAGTGGGAGGGCATGAAGCTGTTGTTCGCCAGGACCGGCTTCACCGGCGAGTACGGCTACCAGTTCATCGTCCCGGTGTCCGACGCGCCCAGGCTGTGGGCCGCGGCGCTGGAGCACGCCCGTCCCGCTGGGCTTGACGCGCTCGAACTGGCCATGCTGGAGGTCCGCCAGCCGGTGGTCCGCCACGAGGCGAGTGAGGGGACCAGCGTCGTCGAGATCGGCGCCAACTGGCTTCTGGACATCACCAAGGAATCCTTCGTCGGCAAGGAACCGGTGCTGGCCGCGTTCGCCGAGCAGGGGCGGCGCACGATCGGATTCAGTGGCGGCACAACGGTCCCCGAACCGGGCGCCACGGTCACGGCAGCCGGGCAGGTCGTCGGCACGGTGGTTCACGCCGTGCACAGCGTCGGGCTCGGCACCCCGCTCGGGCTGATCAGGATCGACGAGGATCTGGCCGCGGCCGGCCTGGAACTGGCTGTGGACGGCGCCGAGATCGTCACTCTGACCAGCCCGTACGTCCTGCCGAAAAGCTGGAGTGTGCCGATCATCTGACGCGTGATCAATAGAGGAGGAGCAGGCATGGCGTTGCGCCCTGTCGTCATCACCGGTCTGGGGGTCATCTGCGCGGCCGGCCGCGACCCCGAGGAGTTCTGGCACCGGCTTGCCACCGGGCAAGGCGGGCTCACGCCGGTCGAGGACGAGAAGTTCGCCGTCTTCGAGGCCCGGTACGCGGGCCAGGTGCCCGACGAGTGGATCACCGGGCCCCCGTCCGACGCCGTGCTGGACCGCACGGCCAAGCTCGCCCTCGTCGCCGCCCGCCAGGCGATGGAGCAGGCCGCGCTCCCGCTGGGCGGGACCGACCCCGGCAGGTTCGGGATCGTCCTTGGCAAGTGCCAGGCCACACCCGACGCCGTCGGCCGCTATCAGCCGATGCACCGCACTGCCGACGTCGTCGCCGCGCGGGTCGGCTCGCGCGGCCCGCGCATTCTGATCTCGACCGCGTGCGCCGCCGGAGGGAACGTCGTCGGCCTGGCCAAGGACAAGATCCAGCGAGGCGAGGCCGACGTGGTGCTCGCCGGCGGGGTGGATCCCCTGCTGTTCGGCACGTACGCAGGATTCGCCGGCCTGCAGGCGCTCAGCACGGGCCCCTGCCGGCCCTACAGCCACTCAGACGGGCTCAATCTGGGCGAGGGCGCGGCGTTCCTGCTCCTGGAGCCGCTCGACGCGGCGCTGGCCAGGGGCGCGACGCCGCTGGCCGAGGTCGCCGGCTACGGACTGTCCGCCGACGCCTACCATGCGACCGCCCCCGACCCCACGGGCCGCGGCGGCATCAGCGCCGTCCGCCGAGCGCTGGCCGAGGCCGGCCTGACCACCGCGCAGGTGGGCTACGTCAGCGGTCACGGCACCGGCACGCCCGCTAACGATGCCATGGAGGCCAAGGTCATGCGGGCGGTCTTCGGCGAACAGGCCGCCCGGGTGCCGACCAGCAGCATCAAGTCGTTCGTCGGCCACACGCTCGGTGCCGCGGGCGCGGTGGAGGCGGTCGCCAGCGTGCTGGCGCTGCGGCACGGGATGGTGCCCCCGACGCTCGGCTTCGGCGACGACGTGCCTGCCAAGGACCTGGATTACGTGCCCAACACAGCCAGGGCGGTGCCGCTGGAGGTGGTGGTGTCCAACAACTACGCCTTCGGCGGCAACAACGTCTCCCTCGTGCTGACCACGCCCTCCGCCCCGCGCGAGCACGACCCGTGGCGGGAACGCGACGTCCTGATCAGCGGCCTGGGCCCGGTCACCGGCCTCGGCATCGGCGTGGCGGACCTGGCCGAGGCCATCCTCAGCGGACGGCACGCCATCGGGACGGGCCCGGCGCTGGATACGCGCACGTTCGCGCCCCGCTCACTGTGGCGGCACATGAACCACCTGTCCAGGATGGCGATCGCGGCCTCCCGGCTGGCCTGGGAGGACTCCGGGCTGAAGCTGCCAAGGGCGGGGCTGGAAAACGTCGGGCTGGTCTTCGCCACCGCTGCCGGCTCGGTGGAGAGCACCGGCGGCTACGACGAGAGTGTCGAGGTCAACCCCACCAAACCGGCTGTCCTGAGCTTCTCCAACGTGGTGCTCAACGCCACCGGAGGCGCGGTCTGCCAGACGCTCGGGCTGCGCGGCCCAACGACCACGATCTGCAACGGCGGGGCCTCGGCCTCCGTCGCGCTCGACTGCGCGGTGGAGCTCATCCAGGCGGGCAAGACCGAAGTCGTGCTGGTGCTGGCCGCGGACGAGACCTCGATGCGGGTGCCCGAGGGGACCGTGGTGTCGCCGTACGACGCCGGCGCGCCCGACGCGGCGCCGGGGTCCGCGGCCGTCGCCCTCGTGCTGGAGTCCGCAGAGCACTGCGCGGCCCGCGGCGGCACGCCGTACGCGCGAGTGCTGGCGAGCAGCCATGCGGGAGCCGGGGACGGGGACGAGGCCGAGTCGCTGACTCGTGCCCTGGCCGGGCTGCCCGCGCAGGAGGCCGGCCTGGTCGTGGGAAACGGCGGGGCCGAGGAGGCCGAGGTCGTGCTGGCGGGCCACTGCGGCGGACCGCTCACCAGCAGCATGGTCCACACCGGCGACTGCCAGGCCGCCACGGGCGCACTCAACCTGGCGGTGGCCGCCCTGGCCATCAGGGAGGGCGTCGCGCCCGCGCTGCGCGGGCTGGGCAGGCCGCAGGTGGGCGAGCTGGACGACTACCTCACCAAGCCGCGGCTGCCGGGGTCCCCGGACCGGGTCCTGGTACTGTCGGCCGCCCCGGGCTCAGTGCGCGGCGCCGTTCTGCTGGGGGCGCCATGACGGGTGCCTTCGACGTGGGAGAGGTGGACCGGCTGCTCACCACGACCCGTTCGGTACGGCGCCGACTCGACCTGGACAGGCACGTCCCCCGCGAGCTCATCGAGGAGGCACTGGAGATCGCGGTCCAGGCGCCAACGGCCAACAACCACCAGAACTGGCGCTGGCTGGTCCTCACCGAAGCGGCGGTCAAGGAGCAGATCGCGGAGCTGGCCGCGTCCGCATGGCGCCACCACCGCAATGCCATGATGGGCGCGGGCCGGCGCAGGCACGCGCCGCAAGCCCGGCGGATGGACGCGTCGGTGGCGGCTTTCACCGCGAACATCGGGCGGATCCCCGCCCTGGTCCTGCCCTGCGTGATCTCCCGGCCGCCCGACAGCAGGGCGGTGGACGAGCAGTGGCAGCGCCAGGTGGCCGGGGCGCCGGAAGGCGATCCCATCCGCGAGGTGAGCCTCGGCCCGCTGCGCTCCAGTGTCTTCTACGGCTCGATCTACCCAGCCATCTGGTCCTTCCAGCTCGCGCTGCGCAGCAGGGGGCTGGGCAGCTCGATCTCCTGCCTGCACCTGCCCTTCGAACGGCAGATCGGCCGGTTGCTCGGCATCCCGTCGGGAGTGACTCAGATCTGCATGGTCGGCGTCGGCTACACCCTGGGCGGCGACTTCCATCCGGCCAAGCGTTACCCGGCCAAGGAACGCACGTTCTGGGAGAGGTGGGCGACATGAGCATCGGCCACACGGACGTGGTCGTCGTCGGAAGCGGCATCGGCGGCGCCGCCGCGGCCTGCCGGCTTGCCGCGGGCGGGCTGTCGGTCGTGCTGTTGGAGAAGCAACGCGCCTTCACCGACCTCGCCCGGGGGGAGTGGCTGGCCCCGTGGGGGATCCAGGAGGCGCAGCGGCTGGGTGTGCTCGACTGCTTCGCCGTGGCCGGCGCCTGCGAGATGCGCCACTGGGTGACCTGGGACGAGGCCGTGCCGCCGGAGGAAGTCGAGTCCGTGGACATGACCCGCTTCCTGCCCAGCGTCGGTGGCCCGCTCTCCTTCCCGCACCACAGGGTGTGCGAGATCCTGGCCGAGCAGGCGGCCGCGAGCGGCGCCCGCGTGGTGATGGAGGCGGCCAAGATCACCATCGCCCCGGGCATGGAGCCGGTCGTCACCTACCAGGGGTTCGACGGGCCGCACACGATCAAGGCCAGGATGGTGCTCGGCGCCACGGGCCGTGCCTGCAAGGTCGGACGGCAGATCGGCGTCACCATGACCACTGCCACCCACGAGTGGGGCGGGGCGCTCAAGGTCGAGGGCATGGGCGACTGGCCGGCCGATACCCAGGCGCTGGGCACCGAGGGCGACGTGATGTTCATGGTGTTCCCGCAGGAGGCGGGGCGGGCCCGCCTTTACATGAACTTCCCCACCACCAACCAGGACCGATACAGGGGCCCCGGCGGGCCCGAGCGATTCATCGCTGACTACGAGCTCGAATGCCTGCCGGACCGGGGCAAGGCGGTCACCGTGGCCAGGCCGGCCGGTCCGCTGGCGATTTGGCCGCGCCTGTCGTCCGTGCCCGACCGGCCCACGGTCGCGGAGGGAGTCGTGCTCATCGGCGACGAGGCCGGCCGGACCGACTCCGTCCTGGGCACGGGGCTCTCCTGCGCGCTGCGCGACGCGCGTATGGTGTCGGAGGTCCTGCTCGCCGGCGACGACTGGCGGCCCGAGGTCTTCGCCCCCTTCCTGGAGGAGCGCACGTTCCGCATGCGGCGCCTGCACTACGGCGCGAGCATCATCGCCAGGCTGCACGCGTCGTTCGGGCACGAGGCGCTCGAACGACGGCGCAGGGTGAACCGGCTGGCGGCCCGCCACTTCGGCGCGCAGGTGACCGGTCTGCTCAACCTGGTGGCCCCCGAGGACGTACCCGACTTCGGCTTCAGCGAGTTCTTCGCCGAGCGCCTTTTCAGGGAGAGCGCGTGACCAAGAACCATCTCACCGTCAACGGCGTCGACCTCGCCTACCTCGACGAGGGCAAGGGCGACCCGGTCATTCTGCTGCACGGATTCCCCGACTCCTCCCACCTGTGGCGGCACCAGATCCCGGCGCTGGTGGGCAGAGGTTTTCGGGTCATCGTGCCCGACCTGCGCGGCTTCGGCGACTCCGGCAAGCCGCAGGAGGCCGAGGCGTACACCATGCAGACGATCGTCAACGATGTCGTCGCGCTCTCCCTGCGGCTTGGCATCCAGCGGGCGCACGTCGTCGGCCACGACTGGGGGGCGGCCATCGCCTGGATGTACGCCTTTCTGACACCTCGCCGCGTCGATCACCTGGTCACGTTGTCGGTCGGGCACCCTGGGGTCTTCGCCTCCCAGTCGATCGAGCAGCGCGCGGCCTCCTGGTACATGCTCTTCTACCAGTTCCCTGGGGTCAGCGAGGAACTGCTGCGGCGCAACGGCTGGCGGCTGTTCAAGGAGATCATCGGGCGCGAGGGCGACCACGACCGCTACATCCGCGACCTGGCCCGGCCGGGAGCGCTGACGGCGGCGCTGAACTGGTACCGCGCCAACCGCTCGCCCGCCGCGGAGCTGGCCGGCCCCCGGGCCTTCCCGCCCGTCTACGCCCCCACGCTCGGCATCTGGTCCAGCCAGGACAGGTCCCTGTTGGAGGAGGGCATGGCGGGCTCCGGGAAGTTCGTCAAGGGCCCGTGGCACTACGAGCGGATCGACGGCGTCGGCCACTACATCCCGATCGAGGCGCCCGACCAGCTCAACAAGCTGCTGCTCGGCTTTCTCGGCACCGAGCGGGCCGCCGAGCCCGAGCGGCGTCCCCGGCGGAGGTTGTGATGCCCGCCTTCCTCTTCCCCGGCCAGGGCACGGTCCGCGTCGGCATGGGCGGCTGGCTGCGCCGCGCGGCGGCGGCCAAGGACGTGTTCGAGGCCGCTGACGAGCTGTTCTCCGAGCCGATCACGCCGCTGTGCGCGCAGGGCCCGCTGGACCGGCTGGTCGCCACCGAGCACGCCCAACGGGCGGTCACCGTGTGCAACCTGGCGGCGCTGGCGGTCCTGCGAGCCGAGGGGCATGAGCCGGCGCTGGTCGCAGGTCACAGCGTGGGCGAGCTGAGCGCCCTTCACGCCGCCGGGGTCCTCGGCCTGAAGCAGACCCTCCGGCTGGTGGAGACCAGGTCGCGGCTGATGGCCGCGGTCGGCGGGACCGGCGGCATGAGCGCCGTCATGGGCCTGCCGGTCGGGGAGGTGGAGGAGCTGGCCGCCGCCGCCGAGCGGCACGGCGAGCCGCTCGTCGTCGGGCTGGAGAACGCCGCAGGCCACGTCGTCGTCTCGGGGGCGTTCCCCGCGCTGGACCGGCTCGCCGGGCTGGCACCGAAGGTCGTGCCGCTCAAAGTTGGCAACGCCTTCCATTCGCCCTTCATGAGCGAGGCGCTCCCCGGCTGGGCGCGGGCCGTGCTCGCCACTCCGATGCGCAAGCCGGACCTCCCTGTCGTCCCGAACGTTACGGCCGAGCCCACCATCGACCTCGCGGTGATCAGGCAGGCCCTGATCACGCAGCTCACAGCCAGGGTCAGGTGGGCCGAGACCATGGCGCACACGGTGCCGCTCGGGCTGTGCGTGGAGGCGGGCGACAGCAAGGTGCTGGCTGGGCTCGCCCGCGCGGCGGGCGTCCGCTGCCTGAGCATGACCGACCCGGCGACCCCGCGGCGCCTTGCGCGGGAGCGTGCCGCGTGAACCGGTGGGGCTTCGCGCAGGTCGGCTTCGCCGGCCTGACCCGGCCACAGGAGCTCGTCGCCGACCTACGGCTGGAGGAGGTCTACACCAGGCCCGAACGGCTGCGCTCAGGAGCCGGCCGCACTCTCCAGCACTGGGCGGGGCGGCTGGCGGCCAAACACGCCGTGCTGCGGCTCCTCGATGTCGCCCCGACCGCCGAGCACCTGCGCGGGGCCGAGGTGCTGCCCCGGCCCGCCGCCAACTGCCGGCGCGACGCCGGGTGCGCTCACGGCCACCCGCCCGCCGTGCGGCTCGTCGGCGACCTGGCGAAGCTCGCGGCCGAGCGGGAGATCAGGATCTCCATCAGCCACACCGGCGACCGGGCGCTGGCGGTGGCCCTGATCTCGGCCCGCCTACCGGAAGACGAGGTGCCGCGATGACCCTGGCCAAGCTGGCCCACGATCACCTCAAGGCATGGGAGGCCGGTGACGCGACCGGCGTGGCCCATACTGTGAGGTCCTACACCGACCCTGACACGGCAGGGCCGCTGAGCGGCGCTGAGCTGGAGGAGCACGCCGGCGCCGTGATGGAGCGGCTGCGCGGCCTGCGCTTCGAGGTGGAGCACGTCGTCGAGGGGCCGGAGGCCGCCGTGGTGTCCTGGACGCTGCGTGCCGACCACCGCACCGCCTACCTGGGCATCCCCGCGGCGGGCCGGTCCTTCGAGGTCACCGGCACCGACCTGGTGACCGGCGGCGCGCACGTCCGCAGGTGCTTCGACCGGCTGGCGGTGGCCGAGGCGCTCGGCTACGGCCCGAGGTTCGTGCCCGCCGCCGACGAGGTCAGGGAGTACGGGGTTAGCGCACGGATGACCGCCGCCAAAGTCGCCCCGCCCGGCGCACTCGCGCTGACCTGCCTACAGGTCGGCGACCGCGCGGAGGCGGCCGAGGTGGACCTGCTCAGCGTCGAGGTCGTCAAGTCCATGCGTGCCTCAACCGGGTTCCTCGGCCTGGCCACGTTCGACATCGGCGATCGCAAGTTCACCCTGAGCGCGTTCGACCGCCCCGAGTCGGTGCGAGCCGTGAACGCCCGCCCGCACCAGCGCGCGATGCGCCGCTTCTTCCGCGGCGGGCTGTGCACGCGGGCGCTGATCAGCCATTGGCTGCCGGCCGCCATACGCGAGTACGCCCGCTGCCCCGGCTGCGCAGGCGTCGTCACCGTCGAGGACGGGACGGCCTGCAACTGCGGCTGGGTTCCCGACCGTGCCTCCCTACTGTGACAGGAGCGCCATGACCGTCTTCACCTTTGAGCACCGGCCGGGCGACGCCGCGCGGCCCACCGTCGCCTTCATGTCGGCCCTGTTCGCCGGCAAGTGGATCTGGGACGGTCAGTACGCCGCTCTCGCCCGTGCCGGCCACCCCGTCCTGCGGACGAACGAGGCGATCTGCGCGTTGGACAGCAAGGTGGCCGGGTCCATCGAACGCCTGGGTGACGCCCTGATCGAGGCGTGCGACGAGGCGGGTGCGCAGGAGATCGTGCTGTGCGCGAATTCGCTCGGCGGGCTGGTGGCGATCGACCTGGCCGGCCGCCGCCCCGAGCGGATCCGCGGCATCGTCGTGAGCGGCGCGCCCGGCCTCACCCCCGACCCCGACGTCGGGCTGAGCTTCGACCGCAGGGCCAGCGTGCGCCCACAGGGCGAGGAGTTCCGCGACCGTATGCTGTGCGCGCTCTTCCACGGCGAGCATCTGTTCACCGACGAACAGATGATGGAGACGGCGCAGATGCTCAGCAAGCCGGCCGCGATGCTCAGCATGGCCAGGAGCATCAAGGCGACACGCACCTACCGCGTCAGGCCGGCGATGGACAAGGTCACCTGTCCCTCCATATACATCTGGGGTCGGCACGACAGGATGACCCCGATCGACGCCTGGCTGGAGCTGCTGACCGACTACCCCGCCTGCGAGGTCGTGGTGGTGGAGGACTGCGGGCACATCCCCATGATCGAACAGCCCGGCGCGTACATCGCGAGTCTGGAGCGCTTCCTGGACGGGCTCGCGGAGAGTGACGCGTGAGCGAGCCCGCCGTCCTAGTCGGTGTGGACATCGTCGCTGAGGAACGGGTCGCCGAGGCCGCCCGGCGCGGCGGCGCCGCCTTCCGGCGACGGCTGCCGACGCCGGAGTCCTTCCCGGTCAAGGAGAGCTTCATCAAGGCCGTGGGCGGGCGGGCGCATGGGTTCCGCTGGGACGACTTCGAGCCTGCCGGACCCGTGCCGCCCCAGGCCGCCGGGCTGCTGGACGATGCCGCGACCTGCCTGGCAGGATCGATCGGCCTGCCCCTGACGCACCGCGCCACCTACACCATCCGCCGGGCCAGCCGCCGAGCCGCGCTGACCAGACTGGGGGTGCATAATGAGGACGCACCGGTGCTGGGCGCGGCCCGCTGGGGCCGGGGCGACGGACTGCTAATCGCGGTGGCGATCGTACTCATCGACGACCCGATGGAGGCATGATGTCCGAGGTGTTCGTCCGGCCGGGGGAGCCGGTCCAGGAGGCGCTCGACGCCGTGGGCGCGGGCGCGACGGTGCGGCTGGCCGAAGGAGAGTACGCCGGAAGCCTGTGGATCAAGCACGGCGGCGTCAGCCTGGTCGGCGCCGGAGCGGGACGCACGGTGCTGGTGCCCGGCAGCGGCGCGCCCCCGGGCATCCCGCCCCTGCACGAGGCCCAGGGAGACGTGCTCAGCGGGATCAGCGTGCACGAGGTCGCCGACGTCACCGTGCGCGGGCTGTCGCTCCGCGGTTTCTCGGGTGCCGGCGTCTACGCGCACACGGTCAGCGGCCTCCTGCTCGACGATCTGGAGGCCCTCGACAATGCCATCTGGGGGCTGTACATCCGCGAGTCCACGGGCTGCGAGGTGACCTCCTGCCGCGCCTCCGGCAGCCAGTACGCCGGGGTGGCCCTGAGCTTCTGCAAGGAGGCCGACGCGCTCGTCGCCGGCAACGAGACGTTCGGCAACGCGTTCGGCATCTTCCTCGACAACTCCTCCAAGGTTCGGCTGCTCCGCAACACCTGCCACGGCAACGCCGCCGGCATCCTGGCCATCAACCAGACCTACGAGGGCGAGCCGGAAGGCGGGGTGGCCGACTGTCTCATCGCTGACAACGACCTGTACGGCAACCGGCTGGCCAGCGGCAGCACCCCCGGCGGGATCGGCGAGGCGGGCCCGCCGATCTCCGGGGTCGGCCTGGCGTTGATCGGCGGCCAGCGGGTTTCTGTGGTGGGCAACCATGTGCACGACAACCACCCGAGCGGCCCGTCCGTGATGGGCTCTGCGTTCGTCGTGGCCTCCTCCAAGGAGTGGGGCGGCGACGACGCCTTCGACAACCACATCCTCTGGAACCGGGTCACCGGCAACAGCCCGCTCGATTTCCAGATCGGCGGGGACCCGGAGGCACACACGTTCTTGGCCAACTTCGCGGGCGCCGGGGAGCCTTCCAACCTGGCGGGCTGGTCAGGCCCGTGACGGCGACCTTAGTCTGCGTGGGCCTGTCCAAGTCGTATGGAGACCTCGCCGCGGTCCAGGACGTCGGTCTCCGAATCGAGCCCGGGGAGTCGTATGGGCTGCTCGGCCCGAACGGCGCCGGCAAAAGCACGACGATCTCCATGCTCGTCGGCCTGCTGCGGCCCGACTCCGGAAAGGTGCTGATCGACGGCAAGGACTTCGCGGCCGACCCGATCGCGGCCAAGAAGAAGATCGGCTACGTGCCCCAGGAGATCGCGCTCTACCCCGACCTGACCGCCCGCGAGAACCTACGGTACTTCGGCCGGCTCTACGGCCTGCCGCGGAAGGCGTTAGCAGGCCGGATCGGCGAGGTGCTCGACCTGGTCGGCCTGACCGACCGGGCGGACGACAAGGTCTCCACGTATTCCGGCGGGATGAAGCGCCGGATCAACATCGGCGCCGCGCTCCTGCACCGGCCCGCGGTGCTCTTCCTCGACGAGCCGACCGTCGGCGTCGACCCCCAGAGCCGCATGGCGATACTCGACGGGGTCGAGCGGCTCGTCGCCGACGGCATGAGCCTGCTTTACACCTCCCACTACATCGAGGAGGTGCAGCGGCTCTGCAAGCGGGTCGGGATCATCGACCACGGCAAGCTCATCGCCGAGGGAACCCCGAAGGAACTGGTCTCCCGCATCGGCGGCGCCGACCGCGTCGAGCTCACCCTCGACACCGACGACATCGAGACCGCGCTCACCCTGCTGCTGGACGTCGAGGGGGTCACCGAAGGCGCCCAGACGGGCGACGGCGAGGTACGGCTGATCGTGGACGGCGGCAGGAACCTGCTCCCCGCCTTGCTCGCGGCCGTGCATGACGTCGCCGGCGTGACCGCGGTCCAGATCGCCGAGCCCGACCTGGAGGCCGCTTTCCTTTTCCTCACCGGCTCCACGCTGCGGGACTGACGATGCTGAGACCCGTCCTGGTCGTGAGCGCGCAGGAACTGCGTACCCGGATCTTCGACGGCACCGCCCTGCTGGTCGCGCTCGTCGCCCCCGTCCTGCTGGCCACGATCTTCGGCCTGGCCCTCGGAGGGGACGACCCGCCGTTGCACGCCACCGTCGGCTACGTCGATCTGGACGGCGGCGAGTTCCCCCGCAGCGTACGCGGCGAGATGGCCGCGTCCGAGGAGCTGAAGGGGGTGCTGACCCTACGCGACCTGCCCTCCCGGGAGGAGGCCCAGCGCCAGATCGACGAGGGAACGATCGGGGCCGCGATCGTCTTCCTGCCTGGCTTCAGCCAGAGCGTGGGTGCCGGGCGGGGCGGCGAGGTGACCGTGCTCAGCGCTCCAGAGGCCCCGCTCGCCGGGATGCTCGCCCAGACCGTCGTGGACGGCATGTCCGCGCTGGTCGAGGCCAGGACGCTCGCCGTGCGCGCCTCGATCGCCACTGGCGTGCCCGCCGCCGAAGTGCAGGCGTTCGTGGAGCGCAACGGCGCGGGCGGTCCCGCGCTGGCGCTGTCGGCCGACTCCCTGTCGGGCGGGAAGGTCGATCTGGCCGTCTACTACGGCACCGGCATGGCCGCGCTCTTCGCCTTCTTCGTGGCCGGGACGTCCGTCCGAGGGCTGCTCACGGAACGGCGGCTGGGCACGCTCGACCGCACGCGGGTGGCGCCCATCCCGCTATGGACGCCCGTGCTGGCCAAAGCGCTGGTCGGGTTCGGGCTGGCGCTGGCCAGCATGTGCGCCACCTGGGCGTCCTCCGTGCTGATCTTCGGCACCACCTGGGGAGACCCGGCCGCGGTGCTGGCGCTGTGCGCCGCGCATTCGGCCGCCGCCGCCGCGATCACCATGCTGGTCGCCAGCCGGGCGCGCACCGAGGCGCAGGCGGACGGGGTCATCATGGGCGTCTCGTTCGTGGTCGCCTTCTTCGGCGGGAGCCTCGTACCGCTGCACAACCTGCCCGAGTTCCTGCGGCAGGCGGCCCTGTTGACCCCCAACGGCTGGATCTCCTCCGGCCTCATCGAACTGGCCGGCTCCGGCGGCGGGATCGCCGCGGTGACGGTCCCGCTCGGCGTGCTGTGCGCTATCGCGCTCGTGGCCGGCGGCCTTTCGGCCGTCGGCTTGCGGAGAGGACTGACCGGATGATGCAGGGAGCGCTGCGTCCCGTGTTCGCCTTGGTGGCGGCCAACCTGCGGCGCCACGCCCGCGACCGGATCGGGCTGTTCTTCATCGTGGTGATGCCGTTCCTGGCCATCGCGTTCGTCGGGCTCGCGATGGGCGGCGCCGCCACCGGCAAGGTACGGCTGCCGGTGGGTGTCGTGGCGCAGGACTCCGACCCGGTGGCGACCGCCGTGCTGGAGCAGATGCGCGGGCACCCCGACCTCGACATCGTCGGAGTAGCCGGCGAACAGGACATGCGGGATCGGGTCAGAACGGGCGAACTGGCCGGCGGGCTGGTGATCCGGCCCGGCTCCACCCGGCTCGACATGGTGGTGACGCAGTCCAACGGCAGCGGCCTGGCCGCCCAACGGACCGTGGGCGTCGCCGTCGGGCGGGTGGCCGCGATGCTGGAGGCCACCCGCGCGGCCCGCGCGGCGGGCGCGACCGAGTCCGAGGCGGCGGCGTACGTACGGGCGGCGCAGGCGGACGCGCCCGACGTCGAGGTGGCCAACACCAGCGCCACCCCCGGCACCCCGCGCGGCTTCGCCTACACCGCCCCCGCCAACCTCCTGCTGTTCACCTTCCTCAACTCCATGGCCGTGGCCGCCGGGCTGGCGGAGAGCCGCGCGCTCGGCGTGATCAGGCGCTCGCTCGCCGCCCCGGTCAGAGAGTGGTCGGTCCTGCTCGGCGAGACGGTGAGCAGGTTCGTCATCGCCGTCGCGCAGGCCGCCATGATCATGGTGGTGAGCGCGCTTCTGTTCGACGTCTCCTGGGGCGACCCGCTCGGCACGGCCCTCGTCGTCGTCGCGTTCTGCCTGGTCGCGACCGGGGCCGCGGTCCTCGTGGGCAGCCTCGTGCGCTCCCCTTCGCAGGCGCCCGCGATCGGCCCGCCCCTGGGGATCGTGCTCGGCATGCTCGGCGGGTGCCTGTGGCCGAAAGAGGTCGCGGGCGAGCCACTGACCACGATCGGCTACCTGTTCCCCCACGCCTGGGGCATGGACGCGCTCCTCGTTCTGACGCGACCCGGAGCAGGAGTCAGGGACGTGGTCACGGAGCTCGCGGTGCTCGCCGGGATGGCGGCGGCCCTGCTGGCGATCGCCCTCGCGGTGTTCCGCCGCGCCACGCGCGAGAACTGACCGCTCCCCCAGAACACCGCGCCGAACCCCGGCGACACCCTTGTGCGATCTGCATGGCTCGCCCGATCCTCACAAGTTGTCCTCGCTTGCGACGCCCACGATCCAGACGACGCCGAAGCGGTCCTTGAGTATTCCGCAGAGAAGGGCCCCACCACGCGGGCCGACCGGCAGCACGGTGCCCGCCAGCGGGGCGGCCAGGACGTACCACTGCTCGCCTGCGTAGGCGCGGATGAACCGCGTCCAGCCGAGACGCCGGGCAGGAGGGAGACCCCAGCACCCCGATGGCCATGCGGCGGGTCAGCGCCACGGTCTGGGCGTCGGCCAGTGGGCCCCGCGCTACTGGCTGGCCGTTGTCGGTGGCGGTCGCGCCGCACGCGAGCATATGCGGAGGGGACCGGTACCGCCGGCAGGTGGTCTTCGCCGTGGCAGAGGCGCAGTTCGTGCATGTGGCGGAAGGAGACGATTGCGGCGATCAACGCGACAAGGGGCACGCCCGTGGTCGTGGTGCGCTGAATTCGGTGATCCGGCACATCTCACGCTCCTGCGGTCCGCCCGGGTGTCCGGTTCCGCCGCGAGGTGGGGGCAGTGGTCGGGATATCTGCAAGACGACCTGACGGCCGCATCTAGTGAGGCCACAGCCAGGGCGATCCTCCTGCCCATAGGGGACTGGACGCCGTTCCCCGGCTGTGGGTGTCTCGCAGGGGGCACCGCTGAACTTCCTTTGGAAACGTGTGCTGGCCTGCGGAAACGCAGGCTGTTCGCGTTTCTGGGGTGTGCGGCCGGGTGCCACCGTGAGCAGCCGAGTGCCTTGATCACGTACCGCTCACGTACCGATCTCCAAGGGCCTGGCGGCGCGCGTAACGCGGAGAGGGGCCAGCAGTCTGGCTGGCCCCCCTCCGCTCGTCTACTTGGTGTCACATGGCTTCGCCGTCGTCGCAGCCGTCCGGTCCGGCCGAATCGCCGAGAGCGCCGTTGATCAGGCCCCGCCAGAGGTGGTCTTGCCCGTCGATGCACTTGGCGTAGATCTTCAGCAGGACTTCGACCCTGTGCCCGGCCCACTGGGCGACCTGGGTCGCGGGAATTCCGGCGTTGAGCCGCATGGAGATTCCTGCATGCCGAAGGTCGTATGGGCGTTTGGCGAGCTGTGTGCCCACCTGCTGTGGTGTGAGGGCGAATGCGCGGGCGAGTTTCCACGTGCGGACGTAGCCGGACTTGTGGGGTGTTCCACCACGTTCCGTGCGGAACAGGCGTCCGTCGGGCGCAACGCCGAACCGCTTGATGTGATCGCGAAGAATGGCCACCAGTTCGGGAGGAATCGGAATGATCCGCTTGGCCTTACGGGGGCGCCCCTTCAATCCGCGTACCTCGTGAACCTGACCGCTGTCGGTCCACTCGCTTCCCACGGTGGGTGTTGATCCTCCCAGCGTCACCCGTTCCCATCCCGCGGCCGGAAGGTCGCAATCCTCCTCGCGCAACGCCGTGACCTCGCTGGGGCGCATCATGGCGTAGTACATGCAGGCGAAGAGCGCCACGAGTTGTTCCCCGCGCCGCCAGCCGGCGGGATTATCTCAGCTTGTCTAGCAAATGGCGACTTGCCGTACTAGCCCACCAATCCCCATAGGGAACTAACCACTATCGAGACATGAATCAGCGAAAGATACTGGATGGGAATCCAAAAAATAGTGTGCTCGCGCTCAGGGCGATTCATTCGTCGCCCTTCGAACCATATCAGTGCAGCCATCCCTAGTTGAAGTACTACAAAGGCTGCCGTGCCCAGCGAAAGAGAGAGATCGTGAGAAATCCAAGCGCTGATTAAAAACGAAACAGGCTGCCATAATAACGATGCTACGAAAACCAGCAACCCATAGCCCTTGTAAAAGATGATCATCGCCGCTCCCTGCCCAAGCCCATGGAGTCTCGCTAATGCGATCCTTTGGTACCGGGGCCTGCATGTCAATGTGGGCAAACGCAAGAGTTGCTGATTCCGTGGCCGTGTCCGCCTCGGCCACCGCATGCGCATGCCGTCCGTGAGCGCTGGCGACAGCAGCGAGGTAGCGAGGGCGGAGCATCGGGTACGGCGGCGCGCATTCGCGGAGAAACCCTCCGTGTAGTGAGGGCTGTCCGGCATCGAATGCCGCGACGGAGCCCCTGAGATGCCTGAGAGCCCCGAACGCGCCGGTAGACCCCATTGGGTGGGGTGGCCTCTCGCGTACCTCCCAGCGCCCCTCAATCTTGATCACGTACGAGTGTCGTATAGGCGATGGCGCGTACCGCACGTTTGCGCAGCTAGGCGCCGTAATGTGTACCGGTCTTCGGAGCCGGGTGCGTAGGTTCGAACCCTACAGGGGCACCGCTGGTCTTCCTTACGTGTGACGCCACGCGGCGGGCGGGGCCGGGTGGTGGCCCTGCCCGCCGGTGGGCTTCGCCGGGTTGGCGAATCCGGAGACGACGGTGGTGATCTGAGGACACCGCCGCACTGGTGGTTCGGGTTCGGCTACCGCCTGGGTACGGCGCCAGGGGTGTCGGCGGTGAAGGTCAGGCTCTGCCCGTTTTTGATCGACGGGCTGTCGTAGGAGTACTGGAACGCGTCGGTGCCGTCGGCGTTCTCGATGCCGATCGTGGCGGCCACGCCGTGGTCGCCGGTGCCGTCCACGTCCTTGTAGCGGTAACTGATCGTGCCGTCCTCACCGAGCAGCACCGAGAACGACAGACGGTCGGTGCTGCCCTCCGGGTCGTCGATGCGGACGTTTCGCCACTCGACCACGAAGGTTCGGTTGGGGGCGGTGCCGGCCGTACCGGTGTAGATGTCGGACTCCGCGTCCACGTTCAGGGTCGCCCAGTACGGATAGAGGGCGAGGTTCGGCGCGTTCGGATTCGGCAGCGGAGTGTGGCCGTCGTTGGAGATGGCCTCGAAGGAGATCACCCCGCTGGACTCGATCCAGACCTCGGAGTAGGTCTTGCCGTAGAACGGCATCGCGAACGGCAGCCTCGCCTGCATGGGGAAGGAGAGCCGGTCGGTGCCCGCGACGTACGGCTCGGTGCCGGCCTCGCAGGTGTACCCGAACGTGTCCCGCCGCACATCCAGCGCGACGTTCCTCGTCACGTTCCCGGCGACCGTGACCTGGTGGGCGGCGGTGGTCACGCAGTGCGAGGCACCGGAGGTCTCCAGCCGATAGGACCCGTGCGGGAGGGTGATCTGATAGCGGCCGGAGGTGTCGGTGACCGCTTTGACCGGCGTGTCCGGCACCAGCACCGTGGCACCCGCCTCGGCTGCGCCGCCGGCGGTGACCGTGCCGGTCACCGTGCCGTGCGGTAGCCGGAGCAGGTCGAAGTTCCCGGTCGCGACCTGCCCGTCCACGATGGTCACGGTCCGGCTGGCACTCTGGTGGCCGAACTTCGACGCCGTGATCTCGTACCGGCCCGGCGGTAGGCGCAGCATCGAGTAGCCGCCGTTCGCCGCCGTGCCCACCTTGTGACCGGAGGTCGCCGTGACCCGCACTTCGGCGTCGTGCAGAGGGCTGCCGCCCGCGGTGACCGTGCCGCGCAGGGCGCCGAGCGCGTCGTCGGGGACGGCCCGCACGGCGGCGTACGCGTCCAGCGCGCCTTCGCCGAAGACGTTGTTGTCGTCCGGCGTCCCGCCGCAGTCGGACGCGGGCATGTCGATGGCGGTGTCGTCGAGCAGCCGCCGGGTGGCGTCGATGTCACCCCGGAGCGAGGGCGCCGCCGACCACATCAGCGCCACCGCGCCCGCCACGTGCGGCGACGCCATCGAGGTGCCGCTCATGAGCCGGTAGTCCCCGTAGGGGGCCGAGGAACGGATATCGACTCCCGGGGCGGAGATGTTCGGCTTGATGTCCCCGTTCCGCCCAGGGCCCATGGCCGAGCCGCGCCCGAGTTCGCCGTCGATGTTCAAGGAGCCCGAACTGTAGCTCTGTGGGTACACCGCCGGCGTGTCGCTCGATCCACAGCCCATTTCGCCGTTGTTGCCGTTGGCGAACATCGGGAAGATCCCCGCCGCGATCCAACTGTCGACGATGTGCTCGTAGCTCCTGTCCGCAGGGATTTCCCAGGAGTTGTTCACGATGTCGGGTACCAGGTCGTAACGGACGTTCTGGCCGTTCAGGTCGGTCGGCTCGATCAGCCACTGCCCGGCCGCGATCAGCGAGGTCTCCGCGCAGCTCCCCACCGTGCACCCTCTGGCGGCGATCCACTTGACTCCGGGCGCGACTCCGATGCCGTTCTCGCCGGCGACGGTGCCGGTCACGTGGGTGCCGTGCTCCTCCGTGCCGCACGGGCCGAAGTTCGCGCATTCCTTGTGAGGGTCGAACCAGTTGTAGTTGTGATCCACGCGTCCGTCGGCATGCCTGCCGCGGTACCGCGCGGCGAGCGCCGGGTGGTCGAAGTCCGGCCACGTGTCGATGATGGCGACGACGATGCCCTCACCGCGGTTGTTCAGCTCGTTCCACACCTGTGGCGCCTTGACGCGGTCGATGTTCCACTCGACCGCGTTCGCCGCCTTCCCCTTGGCCCGCGGCTGGACCTTGCCCGGCTTGGGCTCGGGCATTTCGATCTTATCGATGGGATCGATGGCGGCGACTTCGGGGAGCGCCGCGATCTCGCTCGTCAGCTTCGCGTCGGCGGTGACCTTGACGGCGTTGACGATCCAGAACGGGGTGTGTTCGGCCTTCCGTTCGGTCAGCAGCCGGCGCAGCCCGGCCTGGGACTTGTTCGCGTGGGCGGACTTGGCGTCATGAACCGCCTTGGCCTTGGCCGCCTTTGTGCCGGCCGCGCGGGCGGTGGCGAGGCTCGCCTCGCCCTTGAGCCGGACCAGGTAACTGGCCTTGCCGTCCTTCAGGTCCGTGAGGACCGCTTTGTCGATCTTTTCGTTGCCGGGTTCGGCGTGTGCGCTGATCGGTGGGGCGGCGAGCGTGAGTACGGCGAGCAGCCCGATCAGCGCCCGGAAACGGGTGTCATGTCGTAATCGGTGAAACATGCACTCTCCTTATGCCGAAACGGTGAGGGTCACCGGGATCGTGATGGTGGGTTGTCGTCCGCTGGCGGAGCGGATGGTGACTTCGCCGGTTCTGGTGTCGCCGGGGGCCAGGCCGGTGGTGTCGGCGGTGAGCGTGAGCGTGGCCGAGGCGTTTCGGAGGAGTCCGCCCGCGGCGGGGGAGACGGTCAGCCAGTCGTCCTCGGTGGTGGCCTCATAGGGGGTGGGCGCGGTGCCGCCGTTGGTGAGGGTCACGGTCGCGGTCTTGGTGGTGCCGGGCGGGGCCGTCACATCGCTTCGGGCGGGAGCCGCGGTGACCTTGCCGGTGATGAGTTCGGTGTTCAGGGTGGTGACGTCGTTCGGGGTCACGGTCACGTCTTTGAAGGCGGTGCCGTAGTACTCCTTGGACACTTCGGCGGAGCGTTCTCCAGCGAGGATCTGGCCGGTGAAGGTGCCGTCTTCGCCGGTGGTGAGGGTGGCGAAGTGCGGGAATTCCACTTTCGCGCCGGCGATGGGCTCGCCGTCCCCGGCGTCGGTGACCTTGCCGCGCACCACGCCGTACTCGGCCGCGCTGAACGTGATGCTCTGGCCGTCGCGGAGCGAGAGGGTGTCGTAGGAGTACTGGAGAGGGTCGGTGCCCTCGGCGTCCTCGATGCCGATCGTGGCACTGCTGCCCTGGTCCCGCGCGGTCTGGATGTCCTTGTAGCGGTAACCGATCGTGCCGTCCTCGCCGAGCAGCACGGAGAACGAGTGGCGTTCGTCGTTCGCCTTGCTCGGGGCGACGTTCCGCCATTCGATCACGAAGGATCGGTGCGGTGCCGTGCCCACCGCGGCGGTGTAGACGCCGCTGTCCGCATGGAGCCGCAGCATTTCCCAGAAGGGATAGACGGCCAGATTCGGCTCCGACAGGTCCGGAAGTGGTTCGTTGTCAAAGGTCGGGAAGGGCTCGGCGAAGGAGGCGAAGCCCTGAGCGGTCACCCAGATCTCGGACCGGGCCACGCCGTAGAACGGCACTGGGAAGGGCAGCGCCACCCGCGTGGTGGGTTGCGTGTCTCCCAGCGGGAGTCGTTCGGTGCCCGCCACGTACGGCTCGTCGCCGACCTCGCAGGTGTAGCCGAAGTCGTTCCGCTTGACCGACAGGGCGACGTTTTCGGTGATGTCCCCGGCCACGGTGATCTGCGCTGCGGCGGTGGCGACGCAGTGCGAGGGGGCGGTGATGTCCAGCCGGTGGGAGCCGTGCGGAAGCGGCAGTTCGTACCTTCCGGCGGCGTCGGTGACGGTCTTGAGCGGTGTGTCGGCGGCCACGACCGTGATACCCGCCTGGGGGGTGTTCTCCACGGTGATCGTTCCGGACACCACCCCGT
The DNA here is from genome assembly GCF_044326295.1 of Spongiactinospora sp. 9N601. Classification (NCBI taxonomy): domain Bacteria; kingdom Bacillati; phylum Actinomycetota; class Actinomycetes; order Streptosporangiales; family Streptosporangiaceae; genus Spongiactinospora; species Spongiactinospora sp. 9N601. The sequence goes on along the minus strand of NZ_JBIRBB010000029.1, from coordinate 10,551 downwards.
GCGGTACCCGGGTCAGCGTGACGTCCGCGGTCGTGGTCTGGCCTGCGACGACGTTCACGGTCACCGGAGCGGGACTCGTGTGACCGTACCTGGACGCGGTGATCTGGTAGGCCCCGGGGGGCAGACGCGGCACGGAGTAGGTGCCGTCGGTGCCGGTGGCGACCGTACGGCCCTGCGGCCCGGTGACCGTCACGTCGGCGTTCGCCACGGCTTGGCCGTTCGCGGTGACCGTGCCGTTCAGGGTGCCCAGCGGCTGGGCGGGCGCGGCGGTGACGGCGGCGTAGGCGTCCAGGCGGCCTTCGCCGAACACGTTGTTGTCCTCGGCGGTTCCGCCGCAGGTCAGATCCGCCGTGTCGATGGCGGTGCCGTCCAACAGCGCCCGGGTGGCCGCGACGTTTCTGCGCAGTGCGGGGGCGGCCGACCACATCAGCGCCACCGTGCCGGCGACGTGGGGCGACGCGTGCGACGTACCGCGCCGGCTGCCGTATGTGCGGCCGGGCTCTGAGGAGCGGATGTCGACTCCGGGCGCGGCGATGTTGGGCTTGATCTCGCCGCCCTTACCCGCGCCCCTGCTGGAGTCTGAGGCGATCTCGTTGTTCACGTCGAAGGAGCCCGCACTGTAGCTCTCGACGTTCCAGGCGGGAGAGTAGGTCGACGTGTCGCAAATCGCCCCGTAGTTGCCATTGGCGAACGCCGGGAAGATCCCCGCTGCCAGCCACGCGTCGAAAACAGGCTGGAACAAGTCATCTCTGGTGAGCCAGCTCCAGGAGTTGTTGACGATGTCCGGAGCGAGGTCAGGACGGGCGTTCTCGCCGTTGAGGTCGGTGGGAGCGGCCATCCACTGACCGGACTGGATGCCATCCGCCACCGAATCCCCTTCGGTGGCGGCGATCCACCTGGCCTTGGGGGCCACGCCGATGCCGCCCTCGCCGACTATGGTCCCCGCCACGTGGGTGCCATGGCCGGTGCTGTCACACGGAGCGTCTCCGCACAATTCAGTGGTGAACCAGTTGTGGTTGTGGTCCACGCTTCCGTCGGCCCGCCTGCCGCGATACTGCGCGGCGAGCGCCGGGTGCTCGAAGTCCACCCCGGAGTCGATGACGCCAACGAGGATGCCCTCACCCTGGTTGTTCAGCTCGTTCCACACCCGGGGGGCGTTGATGCGGTCAATGTTCCACTCGACGGCGGCGGTCCCGGCCTTGACCCTGGGATGGGTCTTGCCGGGCTTCGGCTTCGGCTTCTCGATCTTCTCGTTGGGCTCGATGGCGATGACCTCGGGCCGTCCGGCGATCTCGGCGGTCAGTTTCGCGTCGGCCGTCACCAGGATCGCGTTGACGATCCAGAACGGCGTGTGCTCGGCCTTCCGCTCGGTCAGCAGTGCGCGGAGCCCGGCCTGCGACGTCTTCGCGTGCGCGGTCTTGGCGTCGTACATCGCCTTGCCCTTGGCGGCCTTGGTGGTGGCGGCGCGGGCGGCGGACAAGTTCGCCTCGCCCTTGAGGCGGACGAGGAACGTGGCCTCGCCGTCCTTCAGGTCCGCGACGACCGCCTTGTCGATCTTTTGGTTGGCGGGTTCGGCGTGTGCCGTACTCTGCGGTAAGATCAAACTTAAGGTGGCGAGCAGGCCGATGAGCAGTCGGCCGAGGGCCGGCCATCGGCGGTTTGGGGGATGGGACACGCGTTCTCCTTCTGATAAGGCGAACTTCCAGGTGCGCGGGACGCGGACCGCCCCGCCCTGCGGCGGAGACCGGAGGTTCATCCCGGTCCCCGCCCGCGAAGACCCTGCACCAGGGCGTTGACCATCCAACAGGCCGATTCGTTGTTCACTTTCTGGTCGCCCCTCTGGCGACACGCGGCGGGCGGGCCCGGTAATGGGGGAATGGACCCGCCTTTTGTGCCAGGCTCACCTGGTCGGGCAGGTGGGGGTCCCGGCGACCGTGAGTTCCGTGCTGGTCGTCTGGCCCGGTCTCACGCCTTTCGCTGTCGCGTGTTCTGCCGGTGCCGTCGTTGCTGGCACGCACGTGAGCAGTACTTGCGGTGCCGGCCCCGGGTCGGCTGGGTGATCGGTGTCGCGCACACGGCGCAGCGGCTCAGGACCGAGACGGTTTCATCACGCGACGCCCTCTTTTCATCACGCTTCCCGCGGGGTGCCTCGCCTCGCTGGATCGACTGCGCCGCGTCGACAAGGCCGTGCGTGCGAACGCGCCCGCACGGCGTATGGTCGGCCAATTCCTGATCAAGGTCCGGGCACTCGCCGATGATGTCGTCGTCTGGGCATCGCAGTAGGTGCAGCAGGTATCCATGAGTGTTCTGAAGCCTGCGGATCTGCTCTTCGAGTAGATCCGCATGCTGCTGCACGGTGCTCCTCCACTGCTGATTTCGATACTTTCCCGACGTGACTACGGCCGCCTGCGCAAGGGGCATCGATCCCGTGACGCAGCACAGATACGCGAGACCGATGCGACGAAGCTCCGTCTCCGTGTAGACGCGGCGCCCGTTCACCCGTGGCGGCTTCGGAAGCACCTGCTGCGACTCCCACCATCTCAACGTTGAGGGGGCCAAGCCGTAGAGGGCCGCTGCTTTGCCTATCGAGACGCCGTCTGGATCACTCATGTCTCTAGTTGACATGAAGTCGGCTTGAAGACTCAAGATTGAAGCGAGGTTAGGCATACCTAACTTCGTCGAGGAGGCCATGGCGGACGCGCGGGAGAGCGCCCCACGGCTCCGCCGATTCGAGTACGGACTGTGGTCCACAGAAGGGACACCGAGTTGAGCGCAACGACCGAGGTGCGTCCGGCATCCGCGAGAGAGCCGGCCGCCGAGACGAGCGAGCCGGTCGGACTGGCCAAACCTGGTGCCCTTGCCCGGTTGTTCGCACCCATCCGGATCCATCTCATCATCTGCGGCATTCTGTCGGCTCTGTCCGCAGCCGCGGGGATCGTGCCGTACATCGCCGCCGCCCAGATCGCTCGTATCCTGCTCGAACACACCTCCGGAGCAGCCGGCGCGGTCTGGACGTGGGTCGCTGTCGGAGCGGGCGGTGCGGCGGTGTGGCTGGTCCTCCTGGTGCAGTCCTCCCGCATCGGTCACTACGCGGATGCGAAGATCCTGCACTCCCTCCGCGTTCGTATCGTCCGGCGGCTGGCCACGTTGCCCCTGGGATGGTTTCGCGCGACGGGCTCTGGACGGGTCAAGCGGGCGATGACCGGCGACCTGGAGGAGATGCACGAGGTCATCGCACATGCCCTCGGCCAGCTCACCGGCGCCGGCACCGTGATCGTCATCAGCGCGACCTACTTGCTGCTCGTCGACGTGCCCATGGCGCTGATCACCCTGGGAGTGCTCGCCCTGATGGGGCTCGGCTACCGCATCTCGATGCGATCGATGACCACTCACGTGAACCGGCTGATCGCCGCCGAAGGGCGTATCAGCGCGGCGAGTGTCGAGTATGCCGACGGAATCCAGGTGGTCAAGGCGTTCGGCACCGGCGGCCGTATCCTCTCGCGGTACGACAGCGCCGTGGATGAGTACGCGGACGCGTTCGCCGCGTGGGTGGCGGAGGTGCGGTACAGCACTGCGGCGACACGACTGTTCGGCTCAGAAATGGCCGTGCTCGTCGTTGTGACGGCGGCCGGGCTCACGCTTGTATCGCACGGGTCGCTCACCGTGGCGGACCTCATCGCCTTCCTGGTCGTGGCGATCGGTCTGCCGACATCGATCCTTCCTGCCGTCAAGGCCGCGCAAGGTGTCCGCAAGGGGCGTATGGGGGCAGCCCATATAGAGCGGCTTCTCAATCGCGCACCGATGCCTGAGCCCGAACAGCCGAAGGTGCCGCAAGCGTTCGACGTTGCTTTCGAACGCGTTTCCTTCTCTTACGACGGAGCGACCAACGCGGTCGAGGATGTCACCGCCGAGTGTCCCGCAGGCCGGGTGACCGCGATCGTCGGTCCATCCGGTGCGGGCAAGACGACGCTGACGAGCCTGCTCCCGCGCTTCTACGACGTGACGGGCGGGGCGATCCGGATAGGAGGTGTCGATGTACGAGACATTCCGTCGACGGAGTTGCTGGGTTCGATGTCCTTGGTGTTCCAGGACGTCGCGCTGTTGAGAGACAGCGTGGCGGAGAACATTCGCATCGGGCGACCAAGGGGCTACGGATGAGGAGGTCCGCCGGGCGGCGGTCGCCGCGCAGATTCACGACGTCATCCGGAGGCTGCCCAAGGGGTACGACACGATTCTCGATGCTGCCGGAGGCAGTCTGTCCGGAGGCGAGCGGCAACGGTTGACGATCGCGCGAGCGATTCTTTCGGGCGCACCGATCGTCGTCCTCGACGAAGCCACCGCCGCGTTGGATCCCGACAGTGAGGCCGCGGTCCAGGACGCGCTGGCCGCTTTGGCGGTCGGCAAGACGGTGATCGTGATCGCGCATCGGCTGAACACGATCGCCGCCTCTGACCAGATTCTCGTGCTGGACAACGGACGGCTCGTCGAACAAGGCAAGCATGCCGCGTTGCTTGAGCGACGAGGTCTTTACGCCCGGATGTGGGCCGCGCAGGAAGGGTCCCTCACGTGATCCGCCGGTTGTACAGGTTGTGGCCGGAACCTCGCCTGCTGGGCCGTCTATGGCTGCTGACCTCGGCGCAAGCCGTTCTACAGGGCCTCCTTCTCGGCCTGCTCGTCCCGATCCTGGACACGGTCGTGGCCCCCGACCCCGATATCTCTGTGGCCGCTCCATGGCTGATGCTCGGGGCACTGGGCGCGGTGGTTTACGGGGTCCTGACCGTCGCCGCCGACCCGGTGGGCTTCGCGGCGGCGGGAACACTCGCGGCCGGGTTGCGCAAGCGGCTGATGCGCCAGGTCAGCACGCTGCCGCTGGGATGGTTCAGCGCCGAGCACAAGGCACGGCTCGCGCGAGGCGTCACCGCGGACGTGGGAGACGCGGCCAACCTGGCCGTGACGATCGGAGGTCCCGTCATCACCTCCACATTGCTGCCCGCGACGGTCGTCGTGGTGACGTTGGCGGTCGATTGGCGCGTCGCGGTGCTGCTCTGTGTCATCGCGCTCCTGGCGGCCTGGGCGTTGCGGCACGCCGCGAAAGTGGCGGCCGAAGCGGAAATCGAGTTGGAGCGGGCTGCGGCCGAAGTGGCCGGCCGTGCCATCGAACTGGGGCAGGCGCAGCCGGTTCTGCGTGCCGCCGGCCAGGCCGAGGGCACACCTCGGATGAACGCCGCGCTGGAGGACCACCGCGATACCTACCGCGATGGTATGGACCGGGCGCGCCGCCCGTTCTTCCTTTACACCGCTGTGATCGCCGCCGGATTCGCCGCGGTTCTCGGACTGATCGCCTGGCTCCTGCTGAGCGAGCACGCCGGCGTCGCCGAGGCGATCGCCCTGCTCGTGCTGGCCACGCGCTTTCTGCAACCGCTCGGCAATCTCATCGACCTCATCGGCGCCCTGCGGGCGATGACCAACAAGATCGCCCGTATTGAAGAACTGCTCGCCTCGCCGGCCCTGCCCGTTCCAGCCGATCCGGTGCGCGGGATCGACGGCGCAGATGTCGAACTCTCTGACGTCACCTTCACCTATCCGGGCGGTGACGTACCGGCACTGCGCGCGGTCTCGATGCGATGCCCATCAGGGACGACGACGGCACTGGTGGGGCCATCGGGCTCAGGAAAGACGACCGTGACCCGACTCGTCGCTCGCTTCTTCGATGTCGACGCCGGGCAGGTGCGCGTCGGAGGCATCGACGTGCGCGAACTCGATCCCGAGACCTTGCTCGACCAGATCGCCATCATTTTCCAGGACGTCTATCTGTTCGATGACACCATCGAGAACAATCTGCGGCTCGCCCGACCCGAGGCGACCTGGGATGAACTCAGGGAGGCGGCCCGCGCGGCCCGCCTCGACGAGGTCATCAAGCGACTCCCGGACGCCTGGAACACCCGCGTCGGTGAGGCCGGCGCGCAACTGTCCGGCGGCGAAAGGCAACGTGTCGCGATCGCCCGCGCGATCCTCAAACAGGCCCGAATCGTGCTCGTCGACGAGGCCAGTTCGGCACTCGACCCCGAAAACGAAGCCGCCATCACCCAAGCCATCGTCAACCTCGGTGCCGACCCTGGCCGTACGGTCATCGTGATCGCGCATCGCCCCGCCACCCTGGCCGCCGCGGACCATGTGGTCTCCCTTGATGCCGGCGAGGTCGTGGAAGCCGGCTCACCCGATGACCTGTTGCGGACCGACGGGGCGTTCGCAAGGATCAGTCGGCAGTACCAGCAGGCGCGGTACTGGCGCATCGGGACAACGAGTCACTGACCAGGGTTCGGGGAAGAGAAGGGCGGGTGACGATGCAGGCGCCGGAGGTCTCGCGTGCGGTGGCTGCGGCGATGGCAGTCGTCTCATCGCTCGGCCTGGCGGCCGACGATGCGGTCGTTCTACACGACTCGAACAGGCTCACCCTGCGACTGCTGATCTTCCTTAAGAAACGTGTGCTGGCCTGCGAAAATGCGGGCCGTTCGCGTTTTTGGGGTGTGCGGCCGAGTGTCACCGTGAGCAGCCGAATGCCTTGATCACGTACCACTCGCGTACCGGCCTCCAAGGGCCTGGCCCCTCTCCACTTCCCTTTCGGGGTTATCGCGTACACGGCCGGCCGTCGCCAGTGCCGGCGGCGATCAGATCTGATGCGGTGTGGTGTCGGCGCGGCAACGGCCCTGAGTGTGCAGCACTTGCGGCGGCGCTCGTGGTCGTCGGCGCTTGCGTCGTATCCGTGGCCCGGGGAGGCCGCGGCGATCGATATCTCCGGCGGGCTGACGCAGCCCGCCTTCTCCAAGGGGAGGGCTGCGGGCCACCGCACAAGCAGCGAGCAGCACCTCGGCTATTCATTGTTGCTACATACTGGTAGTCAGTGTTACTTTGTACCGGTAGTCAGCAGCACTGAGTAGCCGAAGCGGGGGCCCTCCATGGCAAGCGATTCGACGGCAGCGCCGCCTCGTCGACGTGGAGAAGGTCCCCTCCGCGAAGGGCCCCCCGCGCCAGGTGTACTCCCTCAACGATCGGGGGCGGGAGTACCTCGATGCGTTCTGGAAGACCTGGAGCTTCCCGGCCGAGAGGCTCGAACAGCACTCCCTCGGCTCCCTCGCGGCCACCGGGGGGAAGCTTCAGGAGATTCTGCGCGAGATGAATATCGGGTGGCGCTGGAGGGCCGCGCTGCGCCTGACCGTTTCGGCCGATCCGGGCGTGCGTCTTCTCCAAAAGTCTCAGATCCCTGGATTTCAGCTCCCTAGAAAGGAATCAGAGCATGGCAGACACGACAAGCGGGACACCTGAACAGGGACGCCTCGGGCGCCGGACCGTGTTGAAGGGCGCGCTGGGCGCCGGCGCGCTCGCCGGCGCAAACGCCGTCCTCGCCGGCCGCGCCAACGCCTCCGTGAGCGGTGGTGGTGACGAGGTCGAGCGCGGTGTCGAGCACGGCTGGGGGAAAGTCGCCGACGTGTTCCGCGCGAACTTCGGAAACCCTGGTGAGGTCGGCGCGGCGTGCAGCGTCTACGTGGGCGGCCGCCCCGTCGTCAACCTGTGGGGCGGCCTCGCAGACCGTGAGGCGAAGCGGCCGTGGCGCAAGAACACCATCGTCCAGGTCGCCTCCACGACGAAGGGCGCCACCGCGATCTGTGCTCACCTGCTGGTCCAGCGCGGTGAGCTGGATCTGGACGCCCCGGTGGCGCAGTACTGGCCGGAGTTCGCCGCGGCCGGCAAGGAGCAGATACCGGTGCGCTGGCTCCTGTCGCACCAGGCCGGCCTGCCCATCGTCGACGGGCCGCTGACGTTCGAACAGGCGTGCGCCTGGCACCCGGTCATCCGTGCACTTGAGGCCCAGAAGCCGCTGTGGCAGCCGGGCACCGAGCACGTCTACCACGGCGTCACATACGGGTTCCTGGTCGGCGAGGTCGTACGCCGGATCACCGGCAGGTCACTCGGCACCTTCTTCGCCGAAGAGGTGGCCGCCCCTCTCGGGCTGCGGGCCTGGATCGGGCTGCCGGAGAAGGAGGAGAAGCGGGTGGCCCGGCTCCACGACGCGGCCCCGTTCAGCCTGGAGGAGCTGCTGGCCGGGCTGATCGCGACGACCGGGCTCGACGCGGACACGGTCACCGCATGGGTGAACGCCGTGTGGGCTCCGGGCTCGGTCCAGGCCCGCGCCGGCGAGCTCGGCGGCGCCCTCACCGACCCCAAGGTGTTCGCGACGCGCGCCTGGCGCGCGGCCGAGTTCCCTGCCGCGAACATGCTCGCCGACGCCCGGTCGCTGGCGCGGATGTACGCCGCCACGGTCAGCGACGTCGGCGGGGTGCGGCTGCTCAACCCATCGACGGTCGAGACGATGACGGCCGTCCAGACCGACAGGACACCGATGCACGGGCTGCCGCCGGGGCTGAACCTCCCGGCCGACCGTTCCTTCTACATGTCGCTCGGGTTCTGGCGAGCCTGCCCACCGCTGCCGATGACCGGGCCGGGGTCGTTCGGCCACCCGGGCTCCGGCGGATCGATCGGCTTCGCCGACCCCGACGCCGGTGTCGGTTTCGGCTACGTCACGAACCTGTGGAACTACCGGCCCGACGACCCGCGGGCGTCGAACCTGGCCAAGGCCGTCCGATCCTGCCTCGGATGACCGGACTCCAGGAATCACTACAGGAACCGGCAGCCCACCACGACATCCCGGCGCCGCACGCCCCACCCCGCTCGCCCAGATCTACCGAGCCCTGGCTGCCCGGCGCGGCGTAACCCGACTCACCCGTCCGGCCGACTCGACGGGCACACCGGGCCGCTCGCCCGGCTTCGCACATAACACCAACGTCCGGCGCTGACCTGACGGCAGGTTCGTCACCCCATGCCCTCCCGTGGCAGGTCCAGCGCGGGGCCATGTCGTCATGCCCAGAATCCTCTTTGTCTCCTCCTCGTCTCCCTTCTCTCAGGAGTGATCCATGCCTACCGTCCCTCCAGGAAGCGTGCAGGCGCCCCCTCCGACACGGGTCCGTGCGCTTGCTCCCGACCTGGCGCGCGGCGTCATGCTGTTGTTGATCGCGTTGGCGCATGCGCCGACCTTTGTCAGCTACGCCGACCTCGGCCCGTCGGCGCTCAACACCGTCAGCCAGTTCCTCAAGGTCTTGGTCGCCGACAACCTGGCGCGCACGATGTTCGTGTTCCTGTTCGGGTACGGGCTCGGTCAGCTGGCCGGCAACAAGTTCGCCCAGGGCAACGATTGGCCCTCGGTCCGCAAGCTGCTGCGCCGCCGGGGGTTCTGGCTGCTCGTCATCGGGTTCCTGCACGCGACGCTGCTGGTGCCGATCGACATCGTCGCGACGTACGGCATGGCGCTACTGATCATGGCGTCCATGATCCGCGCCCGTGACTCGGTCCTGCTCTGGACCACGGCGATCTCTTTTGTCCCCGCGACGGCCATCGTGGCATGGACGACCGTCCGCGCGCACGCCGCGGCGGTCGGCGGCCACCCGGAGTCGCTGCCGCCGCTGATGAAGGACGACTTCGCCAGTCAGTTGCTCTTTCACCTGCTGCTGTGGCCGGCCAAAGCACCGGGGACGGTCCTGCTCGTGGTGCCCGGCATCGCGATCGGCCTCTGGGCCGCGCGGCGCCGGATCATCGACGAGCCCGAGCTGCACGTGGCCTTGCTCCGCCGCGTCACCGTCTCCTTCCTCGCCCTGGCCGTTGCCGGCAGGCTCCCGATGACGCTGATCTCGGCCGGGATGTGGACGACCGACTCGACCTGGCTACCGGCGATCGCGCACACGATCGCCGGGTACGCCGGCGGCATCGGACTGGCCGCCGCCATGGGGCTGATCGCCGTCAAGATCGGCGACAACCGCGGGCGGCTCACGACCGCGCTGGTGGCGCTCGGCCAGCGCTCGCTGAGCTTCTACCTCTTCCAGTCCGTCGTGTTCGTGGCCCTGTTCTATCCCTTCACGCTGGACCTGGCCGATGCCATGGGCGCCGCCGCCGCACACGCCATCGGCGTGGCGGTCTGGCTGCTGTCGATCGTGCTGGCGGACTGGATGCGCCGGGTCGGCCACCGGGGGCCCTGCGAGATCGCCCTGCGTCGGCTGTCCCGTTGACCTGCACGGCCGGCCACCCCCGCCCTGTGCGTGGGGCCGGCCGCCGCGGGCGCGATCATCCAATCTCCGAGCGGCCGGGTGAAGGCGTACCGCGCCGGGCGGTACTCGGCGCGGCCGTACCACGGGCCACTCGGCGGGTGCCTGCGGGCGTTGCACGCCGGGAGCCGGCCGATCACGCCCTGGGGGCGTTCTAGGGCGTGTATCAAAGTTGATCAGAGCCATTCGTTGACCGCGGCGACGAGGACGGTGGCCTCGTACCGGGTGGCGAGCTTGTCGTATCTGGTCGCGACGGCACGGTGGCGTTTGAGCCGGTTGATACCGCACTCCACAGCGTGACGCAGCCGGTACAGCACCGAGTCGAAGGCGGGCGGCCGCCCTCCCCTGGAGCCCCTGGCACGGCGGTTGGCGTCCTGGTCGGCTTTGCTCGGGATGGTGG
>NZ_JBIRBB010000028.1:0-69247 GCF_044326295.1 Spongiactinospora sp. 9N601 | reverse complement strand
GCCCAAGACCCCGGCGTGACCCGAGGGGCCGTTGTGGGCCATGGGTTCGGTGTGGTGCCTGTAGCCGGTACGCGCCCGGGGGCCGTTTCCGGTGATGGGCCGGGTCTCCTCCTCGGCCCCGGGGTGGCCTCGGGGGCCGTACTCGAGCATGAGGGCGGCTTGGGGCGCCGTCCTGTTGCGGCGTACGGGGCCGCGACCGGCATGCGGGTGGCGGCGGAGCCGATTCCGGAGAAGGAGGTGGCGGGGCGGCAGGAGTGGGTGTTGCAGACGCTGAATGTGGAGGCGGCGTGGCGGGTGACGCGTGGGGCCGGGGCGACGGTGGCGGTGATCGACAGTGGGGTGGACGGAAACATTCCGGAGTTGCGCGGCAGGGTCATCGACGGGCCTGATGTGAGCGGCCCGGCCACGCCGGGGGAGCGGCCCGAGCCCGGCATGCACGGTACGGCGATGGCGTCGCTGATCGCGGGATCGGGCGATACCGGAGGCATCGTGGGCGTCGCGCCGCAGGCGCGGGTGTTGTCGCTGCCGTTGCTGCCCGACCAGCCCGTCGAGGACGGCGTCGCCGCCCCGGACGCGAGCCGGGAGTTCGGTGACGACAGCCCGCTGGCCCGCGCCATCCGGTACGCCGCCAACCACGGGGCCGACGTCATCAGCATGTCGATCGGCGCGTACGGCGCGCACCCGGCCGAGCGCCAGGCCATCTCCTACGCGCTCGGCAAGGGCGTGGTGCTGGTCGCCGCGGTCGGCAACGACGGGGCGCTGGACATCAGCCGGCGCGACGACACCTCGTTCTGGAGCTTCCCGGCCGGTTACACCGGCGTCGTCGGAGTCGGCGCGGTGAACGCCGAACTCCTGCCCGCCCCCTTCAGCAGTGACAACCTGTCGGTGCTCGTGTCGGCCCCCGGCGTGGACGTGCCGGTGGCGGTGCCCGGCGGCGGCCACCAGTCGGCCGAGGGCACGAGCGCGGCGGCGGCCCTGGTGGCCGGGGTGGCCGCGCTGGTCAAGGCTGAGCATCCGGACCTGCCGCCGGCCATGGTGGCCCGTGCGCTGTCCGGTGGGGTACGCGCGGCCCCCACCACCGGTTATGACGACAAAGTGGGATTCGGGGTGGTGGACGCCGCCGCCGCCCTCGTCCAGGCCGACCGGCTCGCCACGCTCGGCCGTACCGCCCGGACGCCCCCCGACCGGCACTTCGGGCAGGGGCCGCTGTCGGCAGCGCCGACCCCGCCGGGCCCCGACCCGGTGCGGCTGTGGGTGTTCGCCGGGGCGGTGCTGGTGGGCCTGGTCATCTTCGGCGCGGCGGTGATGGTGCTGACCCGCAAGGCGGAGGAGAAGTCCGCCCGGGAGCGCTCCGGCCCCGCGTGACGGAAATGATCACATGGTGGCTTCGATTCGAGCGCTGTTCGGATACTGAATGCGAACACTTTTATCGCAGTCGTAGTTTCACTGGACATTTCCGACACTCACTCGCACACAGGTCCGCTACTGTCGCGGCCCATGGGGTACGAGTTGCGTGTGGAGCGGGAGAAGCCGCTCGCCTACGCCGAACTCACCGCCGCGCTCACTCCGGCCGGATACGCGCTGCGCGGTTCGGAGGAGGCGGGCCAAGTGATCGCGCGGCACGGCGACGCCGAGCACGTGATCGCCGAGTGGCGTGACCGCCTGTGGGGCGAGCCGCTGTCGGACTGGCAGGTGGCCCAGCTCGCGAAGCTGGCCGACGCGCTCGCGGCGCGGCTGGTGGGAGAGGACGGCGAGGTCTACGCGATCCGCGACGGCATGGTGGAACAGGTGAACGGCGGGGTCAGCTACGCCTTCGGCAAGCTCGCGGACATCCTCTCCGCCGGTCCCGCACAATGGAGCGAATGAACACCGATCCGACACCTTTCGCCGAGCGCGTCCTCGATGTCGTCGAGCGCATCCCCTCCGGCATGGTGATGTCCTACGGCGACATCGCCGAGTACCTCGCCGAGGGCGGCCCCCGCCAGGTGGGCCGGGTCATGTCGCTGTGGGGCGGCGGAGTGCCCTGGTGGCGTGTGGTACACGCGGACGGCACGCCGGTGCCCGGCCACGAACGCCAGTGCATCACCCGCTGGCAGGCCGAACGCACCCCCATGCGCGGCGAGCGGGCCGACATGCGCCGCGCCCGCTGGGACGGCGACGACGGCTGACCGGGCGCCGCCCCCTTCCCAGGAGACGCTCAGCAAGCCGGACGCGACCCGAGTGGGCCGGGCCTACTACCATTGCCAGGGACAGTGATGGCCACCCGTCCGGAAGGCGGTGCCCCACTCCATGGCCACCGGCGCGACCCCTGAGCGGCCGAGCGGCGACCTCGGTGACCGTCTGCGAGCGGTGCATGATCTCTGTGACCGCGGCGAGCCCCTCGACGCGGTCATGGCCGCCGTCCGGGCCACCGGGCTACCGGCCGCGGGCCGGCGCGAACTCGACGCCGACGTGCTGGCCGGGCCGCTGGGCGCGCGGATCGACACCGCGATCAGACGGGGTCCGGCCCGCCGCCGCGAGATGATCGCCCTGCTCGCTCCCTACCTGAGCGGCGTCGATCCCGGGGTCAAACGCGACCTGCCGGTCGCCAGGCGGCTGGTGGTCCATCTGATCGAGACCCGCGACCGCGAGGAGCTGGCCGAGGGCGACGCGCTGGCCAAGGTCGTGGCGGCGGCGGCCGAGCCGTACCGGCGGGTCCGCAAGGGCCTGCGCTGGTACGCCGACCTGCCGCTGCGCGGCGAGCTGCCCGACGAGCTGTACCGGCTGCGCCAGGCCGACCTGGTGCCGATCACCCAGATCGACGACATCTCCTGGACCGACGGCAGGCTGCGCGTCACCGGGCACGCCTACCTGGCCGGGCTGTCGGTGCGCGGGCGCAGGTTCAACCGCGCCACGGTGGTGCTGCGCGGGCCGCGCTGGCAGCCCCCGGTCCGGCTGCGCACCAAGCGCGTCTTCCGCCCCGAGGCCACCTACGGAGCCCAGGAGCTGGGCTGTAACTACGACTGGTCCGGGTTCACCGCCGAGCTGCGGCCCTTCGCGCTGCGCTGGCGCTCGTGGCTGCGCAACGCGGCCCGGGGCGGCAGGCGGCTGCTGCGCCGCCGTCCGGCGGTCCGCGACACGACGACCTGGCGGGCCGAGATCGTGATCTGGAGCCGGGGCGCGCGGGCCGTCGGCGCTCTGCGCGGCCCCGCCGCCGGCCGTACCGAGCGACCGGCGGGCCTGGAGGTCCGCCCGCGCTGGTGGGTGCGCCCGGTGTGGACCTCCGACCGCGCCCTCCAGGTGGTGCTCCAGCCGACCCGCGCCGAGCTGACCGGCGTGCGCCACGACGGCGACGATGTCGTGCTCACCGCGTTCATGCCCGGCCGCCAGGTGAACAAGGGACACGCCCGGCTCGGCGGCCACCGCATGTCCGCCGACTTCGTCCCGGTCTCCGGCGGCACCGAGATCACCCTCACCCTGTCCACGCAGAGCCTGCTGGAGGAGAAGGACGGCAGGCGGCTGTGGGTGGAGCCGAAGGGCGACCCCGCCGCGACGGTGATGCTGGGCGGCGCGGATGAGTTCCGGTCCCTGGCGGGCGACCGCGAGATCACCGTGCTGGCCGACCGGCGCGACCGCGTGGTGATCTCCGCGCATCGGGTGCGGCCGGTCATCACGTCCGTGACCTGGGCCGGCGATGCCGCCATGGCCATCGAGGGCCACTATCCCGAGCCGGGCGGCGAGCCGCGCGAGCTGGTCCTGCGCCACCGCACCGGCCTTTCCTACCGGGTGCCCATGGGGCGCTCGGGCGACCGCTTCACCGCGCGGGTGCCCGCCGCCGCGATGCCGCGCTTCGGCGAGGCCGTCCCGCTGGCGGCCGGCACCTGGCACCTGTCGGTGGCCCACCCCTCCCGCGAGCCGGTGCCGTTCCGGGTCGATCACGGGGCACTGGCCGCGCTCGACGAGTCGCCGCACGTCCACGACGGCCGCCGCTACCAACTGATCTCGACCCGCTTCGACGTGCCGGTGGTGGTCGCCGCCGAGGAGAAGCCCGATGACGAGAAGGGCATGGCGGGCGTCTACGCGCTGGAGCGCCACTTCTATCCGGCGCAGCGCCGCGAGCCGCTGACCGAGGCCACGGTCTACGTGGCCTACGAGGGCAGACAGTACGAGGGCAACGTCCGCGCGGTCTATGAGGAGCGGCTGCGCAGGGGCGATGAAGGCGAGCACATCTGGGTGGTCAAGGACGGCGCGTTCGTCCCGCCGGGGCCCGGCGAGCTGGGGCTGGGCCGGGGGCGGCGGCCCAGCGTGGTCCGGGCGGGCAGCAGGGAGCACTACGCGGCGCTGGCGAGGTCCAGGTTCGTGGTGACCAACTCCTTCCTGCCGCCGTGGTTTCGGGCCAGAGACGACCAGACGGTCGTGCAGACCTGGCACGGCACCCCGGTCAAGCGGATCGGCAACGACCTGCCGCACATGTCCCGCGACCCGCGCCCGCCGGTGTGGCACCGGCAGGCGGCCGAGGTGCGCGGGTGGGATCTGCTGCTCTCGCAGAGCCCGTGGGCCACGCCGGTGCTGCGCAAGGCGTTCGGCTACCAGGGCGAGGTCCTTGAGGGCGGCTACCCGCGCAACGACGTGCTGACCACGCCCGACCGCGCGGAGTTGGCCGCCAACGTGCGGCGCAGGCTGGGCCTGGCCGATGGGTCCAAGGTGGTGCTGTACGCGCCGACCTACCGCGAGTACGACCGGAAGAACGCCAACCTCCGGCTCAACCTCGTCCAGGCCCGGACGATCCTGGGCGCCGAGCACGAGCTGCTGGTCCGGGCGCATTCGATGCAGGCCGCGCCGGTCGTCCCGGACGACGGCTTCACCCACGATGTCACGACATATCCAGACATCACGGAGCTGTTACTCGTCACCGACGTGCTGATCACCGACTACTCCTCCGTGATGTTCGACTTCGCGGCCACCGGCCGCCCGATGATCTTCTTCGCCTACGACCTGGACAAGTTCCGGGCCAAGCGCGGCATCTATCTCGACCTCGGCGAGCAGGCCCCCGGCCCGGTGCTGACCACGTCGGCCCAGGTGATCCAGGCGGTCAAGGGCATCGACGGCATCGCCGCCGAGTACGCCGACCGCTACGAGGCGTTCCGCCGCACCTACGCTCCTCGCGACGACGGCAAGGCCACCCGCCGCCTGGTCGATCACGTATTCGGCTAGGCTGCCAGAACGCCGGGGCCCGATTCTCCGCGGATGAGCGGCCGTTGGTGGTCGAATACGTCCATGCGATGGCCAAGGCCCGGAGTGGCGCTGGTGGCAAGTCTTCTGTGGGCGGGTGCGATGACCGGATGCGGCAGCGAGGTGCGGGTTCGAGGCGCGGCACTGGTACCGCTGCCCGCCGAGGTCGTGGCAGGTGACAGTGGCTTCACACTGGGCCCGGCCACGGCGATCAGCGTCCCGGCCGAGGCGGCCGGGGTCGCCGAGCACCTGGCCTTCGCCGTGCGGGAGGCCACCGGGCGGCGTCCGGAGCGCAGGTCCGGCGGTGAGATCCGCCTGGCCCTTGCGGCCGGTGCCGGCGCGGAGGGCTATGAGCTGACCGTGGACGACGACGGCATCGTCATCCGCGCCCAGACCGAGGCCGGGCTCTTCTACGGCGTGCAGACCCTGCGCCAACTGCTGCCCCAGCGGGCCGATGGGGAGCCGGTGCGCGTGGCGGGGGTGCGGATCACCGACCGCCCGCGCTTCCCGTGGCGCGGCGCGATGCTCGATGTGGCCCGGCACTTCCTGCCGGTCGCCGAGGTCAAGCGGTACATCGACCTGATGGCCGCCTACAAGCTCAACGTGCTGCACCTGCACCTGACCGACGACCAGGGCTGGCGGCTGGCCATCGAAGGGTGGCCGGAGCTGACCAAGATCGGCGCGGCGAGCCAGGTCGGCGGCGGCCCGGGCGGCTTCTACACCGCCGACGACTACCGTGACCTGGTGGCCTACGCCCGTGCCCGGTTCGTGGACATCGTCCCGGAGATCGACCTGCCCGGCCACACCAACGCCGCGCTGGCCTCCTACGGGGTGCTGAACTGCGACGGACGGCGGCGCGACCCCTACACCGGGATCGAGGTCGGCTTCAGCGCGCTGTGCGTGGGCTCCCCGCAGACCGACAGGTTCGTGTCGGACGTCATCGCCGAGGTCGCCCGCCTGACGCCCGGCCGCTACATCCACGTCGGCGGCGACGAGGTGCGGGAGCTGAGCACGCCTGCGTACACGCGGTTCATGGAGCGGGTGCAGGAGATCGTCGGCGCGACCGGCAAGCGGATGGCGGCCTGGCAGGAGGCCGGCCGGGCCCGCCTGCTGCCGGGCACGGTCGTGCAGTACTGGAAGACCGACGAGGACCCGGGCGTGGTGGCCGACGCCGTACGGCAGGGCGCCAAGGTCGTGATGTCCCCGGCCTCGCGGGTCTACCTGGACATGAAGTACGACTCCTGGACCCATGCCGGCCAGGACTGGGCGGGCATGGTCGAGGTCGCCGACTCCTACGAGTGGGACCCGGCGACGCTGATCGAGGGCGTCGGCGCGGCGGCCGTGCTCGGCGTGGAGGCCCCGCTGTGGACCGAGACCGTGGGCGGCTTCGACGACCTCACCTACCTGGCCTTTCCCCGGCTCCCCGCCGTCGCCGAGGTCGCCTGGTCCCCGCAGGGGCGCAGGTCGTTCGAGACCTTCGCCCCGCGCCTGGCCGCCCAGGCCGCGCAGTGGAAACGCTGGGGTATCAACTACCACGAATCCCCGCAGGTCCCCTGGAAACGCTAGCGCGGCGTGTCGCCGCGCGCCCCCCGCAGGCGAGCCACTACCGTGGCTTCTTCGACCGAAGTCGGCAAGATGGGCGCGATCTGTCCCTGGGGTCTGATGGAATTCTGAGTTGTGAGTGGTCAGACCTGGCGATTGGTACGCGGCGGAACACGGGGGCAGGCGCCGCCTCCCGTGCTGGACGA
The DNA here is from genome assembly GCF_044326295.1 of Spongiactinospora sp. 9N601. Lineage (NCBI taxonomy): Bacteria > Bacillati > Actinomycetota > Actinomycetes > Streptosporangiales > Streptosporangiaceae > Spongiactinospora > Spongiactinospora sp. 9N601. The sequence goes on along the minus strand of NZ_JBIRBB010000028.1, from coordinate 62,288 downwards.
CAACCAGCGTGCCGTGGTGGACCACCCCGGTGGGCCGCTGCTGGTCCTCGCCGGGCCGGGCACCGGTAAGACGACCACCATCGTGGAGAGCGTCGTCCAGCGGGTCGAGCAGCGCGGGCTCGACCCCGAGCGGGTGCTGGTGCTCACCTTCAGCCGCAAGGCCGCCGGTGAGCTGCGCGACCGGATCACCGCCCGGCTGCGCCGCACGACGCGCACGCCGCTCGCGCTCACCTTCCACAGCTACGCCTACGCGCTGCTCCGCCAGGAGGCCGCCGAGCGGGGCGATGACCCGCCGCGGCTGCTCACCGGCCCCGAGCACCTGCTCGAAGTACGCCGCCTGCTGCACGGCGAGCTGGAGGACGGCGGCACCGGCTGGCCGTCCTCGGTGCGTGAGGCGCTGAAGACCCGCGGGTTCGCCGAAGAGGTCGGCGACTTCCTGTCCCGCGCCGCCGAACGCGGCCTCGACGGCGAAGACCTGATCGAGCTGGGCCGGCTGCACGGCCGCGCCGACTGGTCGGCGGCCGGCCGGTTCGCGCTGCGCTACCAGCGCAGGTTCGACCTCGACCCGGTCCCCGCCCTCGACTACGCCGAGCTGATCAGGGCCGCCGCCGGGCTGCTCGCCCAGGGCCCGGTGCGCGAGCGCGAGCGCGCCGCCTACGACCTCGTCTTCGTCGACGAGTACCAGGACACCGACCCCGCCCAGGAACACCTGCTGCGCCACCTGGCCGGCGACGGCCGCGACCTGATCGCCGTCGGCGACCCCGACCAGTCGATCTACGGCTTCCGCGGCGCTGATGTGGACGGCATCCTGCGCTTCCCCGAGCGGTTTCGCACCCGCGACGGCGCGGAGGCCCCCACCATCGCGCTGCGCGGCTGCCGCCGGATGCCCCCCGCCATCCTGGCCGCCTCCCGCCGGATCACCGAGCGGCTGTCGATGTCCCCGTCCCGCGACCACCGCGACCTGGTGCCGGTCCAGCTCGACGGCGAGGTGGAGGGCGAGGTCAAGGTCCTGCTGACCGACAGCGCCAGCCAGGAGGCCGCGGTGGTGGCCGACACGTTGCGCCGCGCCCACCTGCTCGACGGGGTGCCCTGGTCGCGGATGGCGGTGCTGGTCCGGTCGGCGATCCGGCAGATGCCGCTGCTGCGCCGGGCGCTGATCACCGCCGGGGTGCCGGTCATGGTGGCCAGTGACGAGCTGCCGCTGGCCGCCGAGCCGGGCGTACGCCCGCTGATCACGCTGCTGAAGGTCGCCACCCGCCCGGAGAGCCTGGACGAATCGGTCGCCGAGGAGCTGCTGACCGGCCCGATCGGCGGCACCGACATGATCGGGGTGCGCCGGCTGCGCCGCGCGCTGCGGATCGCCGAGCACGCCGCCATCGCCGACCTGGCCGACGCCGGCCTGGTCGCGCGTTCCTCCGGCGAGCTGCTGGTGGCCGCCGTGACCGACCCGAGGGAGCTGGTCCGGGTCGAACCGCACGTCGCCGCGCCCGCCACCCGGGTGGCCCGGCTGGTCGTCGCCGCCCGCGACGCCGTGGCCCGCCGCGGGTCGGCCGAGGACGTCCTGTGGGAGGTGTGGCAGGCCAGCGGGCTCGGCCGCACCTGGACGGAGGCCGCCATGGCGGGCGGCCCCAGGGGCGCACAGGCCGACCGCGACCTCGACGCCGTGGTGGCGCTGTTCGACCACGCCGCCCGGTTCGTGGACCGGCTGCCCAAGGCCGGGGTCGAGGTCTTCCTGGACGACCTGGCCTCCCAGGAGATCGCCGGCGACAGCCTGGCCGAGCACGCGCCCGAGAACGAGGCGGTGCGCATCCTGACCGCCCACCGGGCCAAGGGCCTGGAGTGGGATGTGGTGGTCGTCGCGGGCGTACAGGAGGGCATCTGGCCCGACCTGCGGCTGCGCGGCTCCATGCTGGGCATCGACACCATGGTGGAGCTGTCGCGGGGCTCCGCGCTCGACGCGACCCAGGCCGCCGCCGCGACGCTCGCCTCCAAGCTGCTGGCCGAAGAACGCCGGCTGTTCTACGTGGCCGTCACCAGGGCCAGGCGCAGGCTCGTGGTCACCGCCGTCGGCGGCGAGGACACCGACGAACGCCCCTCCCGCTTCCTGTCCGAACTGCTGCCCGGCGCGGTCGAGGAGGCCGGGGTGGACGACCGGGCCCGCTGGCTCAGCATGCCCGCGCTGGTCGCCGACCTGCGCCAGGCCGTCTGCGACCCGACCAGGCCCGAGGCGATGCGCCGCATGGCCGCCCGCCACCTGGCCAGGCTCGCCGAGGCGGGCATCCCCGGGGCGCACCCCGACGAGTGGTACGGCCTGACCCCGATCACCGACGACCGCCCGCTCGGCTGGCCCGACGACATCGTGCGGATCTCCCCCTCGGCGGTGGAGAGCTTCAGCAAGTGCGGGCTGCGCTGGCTGCTGGAGACCGCGGTGGGGGCGTCCGGCACGACCGCCGCCCAGGGGCTCGGCACGATCATCCACGCGCTCGCCGTGCTCGCCGCGACCGACGGGCCCGGCGAGGAGGCCCTGGGCAAACGGCTCGACGCCATCTGGACCGAACTCGACTTCGGCGGCAAGTGGTTCAACCGCAAGCAGCGCCAGGTCGCCGAGCAGATGATCCGCAGGTTCGTCCGCTGGCAGGAGGACAACGCCCGCGAGCTGGTCTCCACCGAGGAGGCGTTCACCGCCATGGTCGGCGACGGCATCGAGATCAGGGGCCGGGTCGATCGGGTCGAGCGCGACGGCGAGGGCCGCGCGGTGATCATCGACATCAAGACCGGCGGCACCAAGCCCGCCGAGGGCGACCTCGACCGGCACCCCCAGCTCGGGGTCTACCAGCTCGCCGCGCTGCTCGGCGCGTTCCGCAGGCACGGCATGATCGAGCCGGGCGGGGCCGCGCTGGTGCAGGTCGGCAAGGCCGCCGGCAAGGACGCCAGGGAGCAGCGGCAGCGCGCGCTGGCCGACGACGAGAACCCGGAGTGGGCCAAGGACATGGTGGACACCGTGGCCACCGGCATGTCCAGCCCGTTCTTCCAGGCCACCGTCAACGACGGCTGCCGTACCTGCGCGGTGCGGTCGAGCTGCCCGGTCAGCGAGGACGGGGGTCACGTGTGCTGACCTCCGCCGACCTCGCCGCCAAACTCGGCATCCCGCCGCCGACCCCCGAGCAGGCCGAGGTCATCGAAGCGCCGCTGGAGCCGATGGTGGTGATGGCGGGCGCGGGTTCGGGCAAGAGCGAGACCATGGCCGGGCGGGTCGTCTGGCTGGTCGCCAACGGCCTGGTCAAGCCCGAACGCATGCTCGGCCTGACCTTCACCCGCAAGGCCGCCGCCGAGCTGGCCGTACGCGTGCGCAAGCGGCTCACCGGCCTGGCCGAGGCCAAGCTGATCACCCCCGAGATGCTGGACGACGAGCCCACCGTCTCCACCTACCACTCCTACGCGGCCCGGCTGGTCACCGACCACGCGCTGCGCGAGGCCCTTGAGCCGACCATGCGGCTGGTGCCGCCCGCCGTGTCCTGGCAGATGGCCAGCCGCGCGGTCGCCCTGTACGACGGGCCGATGGAGCAGATCGAGTGGGGCCCGGCCACGGTCACCCGCGCGGTCCTGGAGCTGGCCGGGGAGATGGCCGAGCACCTGCGCGACGCCAAGGACGTCCGCGACCTCGGCACCTGGCTGGCCGGCAAGCTCGACGAGCTGCCCGGCTCGCCCACCCTCGCCCAGCGCAGGCCGCTGCTCACCCAGCGGGCCAGGGAGCAACTGCTGCCCATGGTCGAGGCGTACCAGCGGATGAAGCGCGAGCGGGAGGTCATCGACTACGGCGACCAGATGGCGCTGGCCGCCCGGATCGCGGTCAACCACCCCGAGGTCGGCGCGATCGAGCGCGACCGGTTCGGCGTGGTGCTGCTGGACGAGTACCAGGACACCAGCCACGCCCAGCTCGTGCTGCTGCGCTCGCTGTTCGGCGGCGGCCACCCGGTGACCGCGGTGGGCGACCCCTGCCAGTCCATCTACGGCTGGCGCGGCGCGTCGGCGGGCAACCTGACCCGCTTCTCCCGCGACTTCCCGACGACCGTGGGCGACGAGTCCCAGGTCAGCCGGCTGTCGGTCAGCTTCCGCAACGGTGACAAGATCCTCGACGTGGCGGCCAGGGTGCAGCTCCCGCTGCGCATCGAGGCCCGCGAGGTGCCGGTCCTGGTACCGGGCGGCAACCGCACCGAACGCGGCCGGGTGCTCGCCGCCTTCCACGAGACCGCCGAGGACGAGGCCCGCTGGATCGCCGAGGGCGTGGCCGGGGTGCTCGGGCAGGAGTCCGCGCCCGACGGCCTGCCGTGGGGCGAGGGCGAACGCGACAAGGCCAAGCCCAGCGCCTGGGGCGGGCAGCAGTGCGTGCAGCCGGGCGACGTGGCGATCCTGGCCCGCAAGCGGTCGCAGTTCCCGGCGCTGCGCCGGGCGCTGGCCGAACGCGGCATCCCCGTCGAGGTGGTCGGGCTGGGCGGGCTGCTGGCCGTGCCCGAGGTGGCCGACATCGTGGCCACGCTGCGCGTCCTTTACGACCCCACGGCGGGCGACGCGCTGGTACGCCTGCTCGGCGGCCCGCGCTGGCGGGTCGGGCCCGCCGACCTCAAGGTGCTCGGCGACCTCGCCCGCGAGCTGAACCGCGAGACGCAGGAGTTCGCCGCCCGCGCCGATGACCCGCTCGACCAGGTGGTCGCCGAACTGGCCGAAGAGCGCGGCAGCCTGGTCGACGCGCTGGACGATCTGCCCGAGCGGGAGGAGTGGCAGGAGCGGTTCTCGCCGCTGGCGCGGGTGCGGCTGCTGGCGTTCGCCGCCGAGCTGCGCTCGCTGCGCGCGCGCGCCGGGCAGCCGCTGCCCGACCTGGTCGGCGAGATCGAGCGCCGGACGGGCCTCGATGTCGAGGTGGCCGCGAGGTCCGGCACGGCGAGCGCCTTCGCCGCCCGCGCCGACCTGGACGCCTTCATCGACGCCGCGGCCCGGTTCGCCGGCGACGCCGAAGATCCCACGCTGGGGGCGTTCCTGGCCTACCTGAAGGCCGCCGACGAGGAGGAGAAGGGCCTGGACGTCGGGCGGGTCGGCGACAGCAACAGCGTCAAGCTGATGACCATCCACGCCTCCAAGGGCCTGGAGTGGCCGGTGGTCGTGGTGCCCGGCATGTCGCAGTTGCACAGCAAGGGCGGCGCGCTCACCATCGGCACGATCTTCCCCGCCAAACCGGTCACCACCCCCCGCTGGACGGAGAACCCCCGCAAACTGCCCTACCCGCTGCGCGGCGACGTCGGCGACCTGCCCAGGCTGGCCGGGCTGCACAAGGACGACCTGGCGGCCTTCGACGAGGCGTGCCGCGACCGCGACCTGATGGAGGAACGCCGGCTCGCCTACGTGGCCGTCACCCGCGCCCACTACCTGCTGATCGCCTCGGGATATCGGTGGGGCACCGGGTCAAAGCCGCTCCAGCCGTCCGATTTCCTGCTGGAGATCCGCGACACCTGCGGCCGGGTGGCCCGCTGGGCGGCCGATGTGGAGGAGGGCGCGGAAAACCCGCTGCTGGCCGAGCCCGCCGAGGCCGTATGGCCGGTCACCCCCGATGGGGTGCGGTACGTCGCGATGCTGGACGGGGCGAGCTATGTCGAGGCCGCGCTGTCCGGGCCGCCCGAGGAGCTATCGGCCGACGGGGTGCGCGAGCGCGACCGCGACCGGATGCGGGCCTGGGAGCGCGACACGGAGTTGCTGATGCTGGAGCGCGAGCGGCTGCGCCGCCGCCCGCCGAGCACGGTCGAGCTGCCCGAGCGCCTGACCGTCTCCTCCCTGGTCACCCTGGCCGAGGACCCGAAGGAGCTGGCCCGCCGCATCCGCCGCCCGATGCCGGTCCGGCCCGCGCCGCTGGCCCGCCGGGGCACCGCCTTCCACCACTGGCTGGAGACCCGCTGGGGACAGGAGGCGCTGCTGGAGGAGCTGGACCTCCCGGGTGCGGCCGACGACCCGGCCGAGGCCGACCTGGCGCTGGCCGAGCTGCGCGAGCGCTTCGAGCAGAGCGAGTGGGCCACCCGCCGCCCGCTGGACTTCGAGGTGCCGTTCGAGACCATGATCGCCGACCGGTTGGTCCGCGGCCGGATGGACGCCGTCTTCCGCACCCCTGACGGCGGCTACGAGGTCGTGGACTGGAAGACCGGCGAACGCCCCCACGGCAAGGCCGCCCACGCCGCCGCCGTCCAGCTCGCCGCCTACCGCCTGGCCTGGTCCGAACTCTCAGGCGCGCCCCTCACCCGCGTCAGCGCCGCCTTCCACTACGTCCGGGCGAACGAGACCGTCCGCCCGGTCGACCTCCTCGACACCGCCGCCCTCACCGCCCTCATCGAAAGCATTCCCCTCCTCCCCGGCTGACCCGAACAACACCCCGGTGTCGATCGTGATCCCAAAGGGCGAGGGCAGCGCGAGCGGCTTCCCGGCCTCGACGGCGATGACCTTCTCGTAGTAGCCGTTGCCGGGTTCGCTCATCAGGGTCAGGCTGGGCGGCTCGGTCAAGGGGTCGAGGATGAGATAGAGCGGGATGCCGGCGCGGGCGTATTCGAGGGGCTTGTCCCTGTAGTCCACATCACGCGTGCCGGGTGAGCAGACTTCTGCGGCCAGCAGGCATGTGGCTCCATCGACCTGCGCCTCGCCGAATTCGTCGTCGGAGGGCATCACCAGCAGGTCGGGCAGCCGCATGTCACCTCGCTCCGGCGGAATCCGCACGCCGACGGTCTGGTGAAGCTCCCACTCGTGCCGAAGCACGAGCGGGAAGAGCGCCTTGGTGAGCCTGAGCACCACCCGGGAGTGGAGCCTCGTGGTCATCGGGCTCACGACGACGCTCCCGCGCACGATCTCCGCCTTGTAGCCGAGGTCGTTGAGCTCCTGGCACAGGGTGTCGATCGGCGCGACCCGTGGAGGGTGGTCACGAGAGAGTGCCATGAGCATGACGGTTCCACCTTTCGGGCTCCTTAACCACGCAACGATAACGAATCTTTACCGGCTCGTCACGTAACGTAGTGGAACTCCGGCCTCTGGTGCATCAGAAAGTCGTAATGGGAGATGTTCCATGCGTACGCCCCGGCCATCGCGAAGGCCACCACGTCACCGGGCACCAGTGCGGCAGGGACATCGCGGGCGAAGACGTCCTTCGGGGTGCAGAGGCGGCCGACGATGGTGGTGGGCTCGGGGGCGGGGCGGTCGCCGGGGAGGGTGACGAAGGGCTGGTCGTGGCCCTTGGTGACCGGCGTGCGCAGGTGGTGGGTGCCGCCGGTGACGACGGCGAAGCGCCGGCCGTGGACGCGTTTCACATCGAGCACGCGGGTCAGGTACCAGCCGCAGTAGGCGGTCATGGCCCGGCCCGGCTCGATGCGCAGGGTCTCGCCCTCCCGGCGCAGCTCGCGCAGCCCCGCGCCGTAGGCGGCCCAGTCGAAGCGGGCGGCGGGGTCGGTGTAGGAGACGGCCATGCCGCCGCCGAGGTTGATCTCGTGGTAGCCGAGGTCGCGGGCGCGGCCGAGGACGGCGCGGGCCAGGCCGAGAAGCTCGGGGGCGCCGAGCCCGCTGGCCAGGTGGGCCTGCACCCCGCACAGCCGTACGCACGGCTCGCCCTCGATCAGTTGCAGGCACTCGCGCAGGCCGTCGTCGTCCATCCCGAACGGCGTCGCCCCGCCGCCCATCGTCAGCGCCGCGCCCGCCACCGGCACGTCCAGGTTGAGCCGCAGCAGGATGTCCACCGGCCCGTCGCCGAGGGCCACCAGCCGGCGCAGCTCGACCGGGCTCTCCACGTGCAGCCGGGCCACCCCCGCCGCCTCCGACAGCTCCGCCACGGTCTTGCCGGGGCCGCCGAACGCCACCGGCACGCCCGGCGCGACCGCGCGCACATGGGCCAGCTCACCGCCGGAGGAGACCTCGAACCCGTCCACGAACGGGGTGAGCACCCGCAGGATCTCGGCGTCGGGGTTGGCCTTGACCGCGTAGTACAGCTCGACGCCGGCCATCGCCTCGCGCACGGCGGCGGCGTGGGCGGCGAGCCCCGCCAGGTCATAGACGTAGGCGGGCCGGTCGTGCGGCAGCCGTTCGGCGATGTCGCGGACCGCGGCCGGCAGCTCGATCATTTCCCCGGCTCCTTCCTGATGCCCGCGCCGTCCCGGCCCGCCAGCGGGTTGGCGACGGGCACGTACCCGGCGGCCCGGTCGGCCGAGCGGGCCCACCGTACCGAAAGGTTGGCCTTGGCCGGCAGCGGCGCCCCGGCCAGCAGGTCGCGCATCCGCGCAGGCCACCGCCGGGAAGCGGCATAGGCCGACAATTCGTCGTAGGCCACGCCCCACAGTTCGGCCAGCAGCCGCTCGCCGTCGCCGCGCGCCGCGAGGGTGGCGGCGATCTCCGGGAGGTGGTTGACCAGCAGGCAGTAGGCGACGCGGTTCCAGCCCTGGTCGGCGGAGTAGGACAGCGCGGTGGCCACGGTGTCGGGCAGGCCGGTGAGGTCGTGCCTGCCGGTGGTGAGCTTGGCGCCCTCCAGGTCGCGGAAGACGGCCTCGGCCGGCATGCCGCAGGCGTCGGTGCCGATCAGCACGTTCTGGAGGTGGGCCTCAAGGACGACGCCGTGGGTGAAGTAGGCGTCCAGCACCGGGAGGGCCACCCGCCGGACGTACGCGGCCCACCAGCGGACGGGGTCGGCGGACTGCCGTTCGCGTACGGCTTGGGGGAGTGGTCCGCCGGCCGCCAGGGCGGCGGCCAGCAGCGACGTGGACGGCGGCGAGACCCGCAGGATCACGCCGAGCCCTTCGAGCAGGCGGGTGCCGAGCGCGGCGCTGCGAAAGCCCGGCTCGGGCAGCCAGCGGGTGCCGGGGAAGCGCTCGGCCAGGTCGGCGAACACCGGCTCCAGGCGTTCGCTGAGGGCCACCGCGCCCTCCAGCTCGTACCAGGCGTTCTTGCGGACGCAGTTGGTGATCCGCACATCGAGGCTGAACTTCAGGCACATGCCGGTGACCGGCTCGTGGACGGTGCGCACCGAAGAGGTCGGCACCGCGGGCAGGCGGCCGTGCCCCAGATCCACCAGCCGCCCGTCGGCGAGCGGCCCGGCGAGGTCGGCGGCGAGCAGGTCGAGCTGCCAGGGGTGGGCGGGCAGTAGCGCGTACCCGGGGGGCGTCGTACCCTGCGCGTCGAGTTTGTCCAGGGCGGTGGTGTCGCCCTTGGACACCAGTACGTCCTGACGGACCCCGAGCAGCCGGAGCGGGAAGCGGGCGTGCGCCTCGGGGGCGTAGCGCAGCCAGTCGGGGGCGGTGCGGGCCTTGGGGCTGGGGTGGAAGGGGTGGCCGACGGTCAGCGCCTGCTCGGAGGCCAGCCAGGGGCTCTCGGGCGGCACCGCGCGCTCGCGGGCCGCCAGGATGGTCCTGATCGCCTCCCGGCTGGCCGCCACCTGCCCGCCGAACTCCTCGTTGCCCCCGCCGTCCTCGCCCAGGCCGGCCTGCACCAGCGCGATCAGCAGCCGCGAGGTCAGCGGTCGCCACTCGCCGTCCTCCAGCCAGGCCGGCGCCCCGTCGAACCGCAGCGCCGTACCGCCGCTCGCCCGCACCCGGATCAGCGTGCCGGCCATCCGCAGGAACAGGTACGGAGGCACCGGCCACACCTCGCCGCGCGGCCCGGCCACCTCCCGAAGGCAGCAGCGCAGCAGCGCGGCCACCGTGGCCTCCTCGGCGGCGGCCAAGAAACGCGTGTCGTGCGCGGTCTCCGGCGATTCGAGCAGCAGGCTGTCCACGTGCGGTCATGCCCCTTAGGTAGGAGTGGGTCGGTGATCAGATCCGGCGCAGGTAGTTGGGCCCGCCCGTGCCGTAGTACTTGTTCACGTCCAGGGCCCCGGAGCGGGTCTTGTCGACCAGGGTGCCCGCGGTCAGCATGGCCTTGCCGACCAGGCGCGCGGCGTCGAGCGTGCGGGCGCGCAGCAGCTTCGCGAGCGGGTGGTCGCCGTGCTCGGCCAGCGCGTCGGCGAGGGTGTCCCTGACCATCCGGCGCGCGGCGCCGGCGGGCAGCGCGCCGAAGGCCACCGCGGCGGCGGCCAGGTGCAGGGTGATGGTGACGAACACGTCGGCCAGCGCGTGCGGGTCGTCGGTGAGCATCCGCGCGTCGGCGAACGCGGGTACGCCGAGCCCGGCGGCGCGCAGGTGCTCGGGCGAGGCCAGCAGCCCGTCGTTGTCCTTGATCAGCAGGGCCGGGGGCCCGGCGGAGGTCAGCGAGAGGTTCTGCTGGTGGGCTTCCAGGGCGATGCCGTACCTGACGAAGAGCCGTACGTTCCAGCGCAGCAGCAGCCGCAGGTAGCCGCGCAGGACGTCGGCGACGTCGCGCCCCGACGCGCGGGCGACCTCGGCGATCACGGTGTCGCCGCCGGGGGCCGGGGCGAGCAGCGCGGCCACCGGGATGACCGGCGTGTCCGGGATGGTCCGGACCATCCAGGCCAGGTACTCGTGCCCGGCGTGCCCGAAGACCTGCTCGTCGGCCAGCATGATCGCGTCGGCGAACTCCGGCTCCGCGGCCAGCACCTCGCGCAGCAGCCGTTCGGCCAGCGCGCCGTCGGTGAGGGTGCCGGGCTTGATGGACCGCCGGTTGCGCAGCCCCAGCGTGCTGGCCGCCAGCGGCAGCTTCAGGTGCGTGCCCGGCCCGGCCTGCACCGTGCGCATCGACAGCGTGGGCCGCACCCGGAGGTACGGCAGCGGGCCGACGCGCACCCCCGGCATCCGGCCCACCACCCGCACCGACAGCGGATGCACCGGGAACAGCACATGGCTCGCGCCCAGGTCGGGCAGGCCCACCTCCCGGAATGACGGGCCGAACGGCACCCGCGCGCCGCGCGCCCGCCCGCGCGGCACCGCCGCCCAGCGCAACTCGAACGACGGCGCGAACTCCGGCGCGTAGGCCAGCAGCTCCGCCTCCGACAGGCCGTAGCGGGCACGGGCCGTCGGGTACACCGGATGATCGACGAACGCGGCCAGCGTCTCGTAGTCGATGGGGTCGCGGTGGCGCGGGTCGCGCCCGATCCGCGCCATGACCTCCTCGCGCCGCGCGTCGTGCAGCTCCAGCGCGCGCAGCGCGGCCCGGCACTCGACGGCCAGCGCCTTCACCCCGGCCGCGTCGGCGTGCTCGGAGATCTCGGTGACCGCGCCGAGCACGGTGGACAGGCCCAGGGACTCATCGGGGGCGACCACGAAGTCCTGGTAGAGGGAGCCGGGGGCCAGCCGTACCCGGCGCGCGCCCGGAAGCTCCAGCGCGACGCCGTCCTTGGTGCGGGTGACCCGGCCGGCCAGGCCGCCGTAGTCTTCGCGCAGCAGCGCGTTCACCACGCGGGCGGCCAGGTAGCACTCCCGGTCGCTCACGCGGTCACCGTCCAGGGGTGGGCGGCGCGGAAGGCCGCGATGGCGGCGTCCACGGCGGCGGTGTCGCCGCCGATGGCCCGCACGATGCCCAGATAGTCGCGGTTGGTGTTGCTGTGCTCCACGCGGTCGCCGAGCGCGCGCAGCGGGCGGTGCCACAGCTTGACGCCGTCGCTCCCGGCCGCCGGGTCGATCGCGGGCGGGGCCGCGCTGATCGTGCCCGAGCGTTCGGCGAGCAGGCTGAGCGCGACCCCGGCCCGCTCCGGCGGCGCGGGGTGGGCCTGCGGCAGGCGTTCGCCGAGATGGACCCGCAGGATCTGCTCGAACAGCGGCACGCCCAGCAGGTCGGCCAGCAGGAAGTCGCAGTGGTCGCCGATCACCCGGTAGTTGACCTCGATGATCCGCGGCCCGGCGGCGGTCAGCGCGTACTCGGTGTGGCACGCGCCGAAGCCCGCACCCAGCGCGGTCAGCGCGGACAGGACGTGCCTGGTGTGCTCGTACGGCACGGCGGGGGACCAGTCCAGGCGCTCCTCCACGAAGTGCGGGCGGGGGCCGAGCGTGGTGGCGAACCCGCCGAGCACCCGCGTCTCGCGGCCGTCGCCGATGGTCTCCAGGGTGCGTACCGGGCCGTCCAGGTATTCCTCCACGACCAGCGCCTCGCCGGGCCGCCTGGCCCTGGTCCGCCGGACGGCGGCGGCCAGCCCCGCGGCGTCTTCGACCAGGACGACGTCTTCGCTGGCCACGCCCTCGCGCGGCTTGACGACGACGGGGAAGGGGAGGGCGGCGGAGTCGATGGGGTCGTCTGGTGCCAGTCGTACCGACCGGACCCGTTCGACCCCGGCCTCGGCCAGCCTCCGCCGGGTGAGGGCCTTGTTCTTGGCGGCCAGGCAGGCCCGCCAGTCCTTGCCGGGCAGGCCGAAGTAGGCGGCGGCCAGGGCGGTCTCCGGCTGGATGTGGTCGGAGTTGGAGAAGATCGCGTCGGGGCGGTGGTGGTGCGCGATGGTGTCGATCACGGCGCGCGGGTCGCGTACGTCGCAGGCGATCACCTCGCCGGGGTGTACCCGCCGGTGGTCCGCGGGGCGGTCGGTGAGTACGGTGACCTCACAGCCCAGGGCGCGGGCGGCGGGCAGGAATCCGTCGGTCACGGAGTCGGTCGGTTTGAGCGCGGTGATGTACAGCCGCACGCAGGCACCCCCGGATCAGGTAAGGCTAACCTAACCCGTAGCATCTTAGTCCCGCCACGAGCGGCCCGTGGCGCGAGTGGTCATTCGCGAAACATGTCGATAATCGGCCTGTGGGTGGCGTGAGGTGGACGGATGAGAGGGTTCTCATGCGGCTCTCACCGTCTTCTCGGGTAAGGCCGCCTACGGTTGGGGGCATGAGCCGCCGCACTTCCGTCATCGCCGTTCTCGCCGTCGCCCTGGGGGCCGTGGCGGCGGTGCCGGCGATGGTCGGGCTGGTGCGGGCGGTCAGCGTCGATCCGCCCGACCTGCGCCGCACGATCGTGGTCGGCCCAGAGTCGTCCGCCGCCGAGAAGTCCTCCGCCGAAAAGCCCGCCGAGAAGCCGGTCGAGAAGCGCTCGCCTGAGAAGTCCTCCCCCGAGAGGGCTTCGCCGTCCGGGGAGAAGGCGCGGGAGCGCACGGCCCGGCCCGCCGAGCCGGTCGAGCCGCCACCGCCGCCGCGCGGCGGAGGCGACGACGATGGCGGTGACGACGGCGACGAAGGCGGGGATGACTGACCGATGAGCGCCCGGGCCCGGATCGTGGGCTGGATGCTGCTCGTCGTCACCCTCGCTCTGGCGGTGTCGGTCTTCGCGACCTGGACCCTCCTGCACGCCCGCATGGAGGAGCGGGTCAACGCCGAACTCGGCAACGAGGCGGAAAAGCTCGGCAACTACATCAAGGAGGCGGGCCGCGCCGAACGCGACGTCGAGCGGCTGCTGACCGGCCACCTCGTGGTCAACGCGCCCGACCGGCACGAGACGTTCTTCACGATCGTCAACGGCAAGAAGGGCCGCAGGACGTACGTGACCCCCGAACTGGACCTCAGCGCCGACGACGCGCTGGTCGCCAGGCTCGCGCGGGCGACCGAGCCGTACGCGGCCTGGCTGGAGACCGCCGCGGGCACCGTGCGCCACGCCGTGATCCCGGTCCGCAGCGGGGCCGACGTCGGGCACTTCGTGATCGTGGTCTTCTACGAGCACCACTCACGGGAGGTCGACGAGTCGGTTCGCGCGGTGGCCGTCACCGCCGGGGTGGCGCTGCTGCTGGCCGGCGCGGCGGGCTGGTGGGTGGCCGGGCGGGTGCTGGCCCCGGTACGCCTGGTACGGCAGGCCGCCGAGCGGATCAACGACTCCAGCGACCTCACCCGCCGGCTGCACGTGCCCGGCAACGACGACGTCGCCGCGCTCGCCGCCACCTTCAACCGCATGCTGGACCGGCTGGAGCGCGCGTTCGCCGTACAGCGCGACTTCGTGGACGACGCCGGTCACGAACTGCGCACACCCATCACCGTCATCCGCGGCCATCTGGAGCTGATGGGCGATGACCCGCAGGACCGCGCCGAGACGATCGCGCTGGTCACCGACGAGCTGACCCGGATGAACCGCATCGTGGACGACCTGCTCACCCTCGCCAAGGCCGAACAGCCCGGCTTCCTCGCCCTCGACGACGTCGAACTGGCCGACCTCACCGTCACCGTGCTGGCCAAGGCCCGCCCGCTCGGCCCGCGCAACTGGCGGGTCGAGGAGGTCGCCGACGCCTCCATCAGGGCCGACGGGCAGCGGCTCACCCAGGCGATGATGCAGCTCATCGCCAACGCGGTGCGGCACACGGGGCCGGGCGACCTGGTGGCGGCGGGCTCGGCCGTACGGGGGGCCGAGGTGGTGCTGTGGGTCCGCGACAGCGGCCCCGGCGTACGCGCCCAGGACCGCGAGCGGATCTTCGCGCGGTTCGTGCGCGGCGGCAGCCGTACGCACGAGGGGGCCGGGCTGGGCCTGGCCATCGTCAGGTCCATCGCCGAGGCGCACGGCGGCCGGGTGCACGTGGAGAGCGCGGACGGCGGCGGCGCGCTGTTCGTCATCACCATCCCCTTCCACAACGCGCGCAGAGAACCGCCGGACGACGTCGGCGACACGATCGAGATCATGCTGGAGTCCCGATGAACCGCATCCTGATCGCGGAGGACGAACGCCGCATCGCCTCCTTCCTGGAGAAGGGGCTGCGCGGCAACGGCTTCGCCACGACCGTGGTGGAGGACGGCGTGGCGGCCTACGAGTACGCGGTCGGTGGGGCGTTCGACCTGCTCATCCTGGACATCGGCCTGCCGCTGCGGGACGGCTTCACCGTGCTGCGGCGGCTCCGCGAGACCCGGGCCGCGATCCCGGTCATCATCCTCACCGCCAGGGACAGCGTGGCCGACACCGTGGCGGGCCTTTCGGGCGGGGCGGACGACTACATTGCCAAGCCGTTCGCGTTCGAGGAACTGCTGGCGCGGGTCCGGCTGCGGTTGCGCGGCGACCGTGTGCCGGAGGTGACCGTGCTCCGGGTGGGCGACCTCTCCCTCGACCTGCGGGCCCGCCGGGTCAACGTCGGCGACCGGCCGGTGGAGCTGTCCACGCGGGAGTTCGCGCTGGCGGAGGTGTTCTTCCGGCATCCCGACCAGGTGCTCACGCGCGAGCAGTTGCTGAGCCATGTGTGGGGGTTCGACTTCGACCCGGGGTCCAACGTGGTGGACGTGTACGTACGCTACCTGCGGCGCAAGATCGGGGCCGACCGGATCCAGACGGTTCGCGGGACAGGGTACCGATTGCGGGGCTGACCAGGGGCTGACCAGGGGCTGATCTGGGGCTGACCTGGGACTGATCTTGGGATGACCTGGGGCGACGTGATGGGAGACCTCTCATCCGACCCTCATCGGGGGCTCACGGGCGGGGGTGAGGGTGGGTGTCGCCGCGGAGATACCGCGCACGCACACGACAGGGAGCCTCCCATGACCCTTGACCTTCGCCGTACGGCCCTCACCGCCGCCGTTGTCCTCACCCTGGCCGCCTCCGGCGCCGCCCTGGCCGCCCCGGCCATGGCGGCCCCCGCCACGCCCGCCCTCGCCCTCCTGACGGCCTCGGCCGACGACGATGACGACGACGATCGTGGTGCGTCGCGCGGCGGCAGGTCCCGCGACGACGACGATGACGACGACCGCCGTGCGCTGCGCGGCGGCGGGTCCCAGGACGATGACGACGACCGCCGGGTCCCGCGTGGTGGCGTGGACACCGGTAAAGGCGGTACGTCCCGGGACGACGACTCTCCGCGGGGTGAGGAGGACGCCAAGGCCGCCGGTACGACCGTCGCCCGGGACGCCAGGCCGGTGGCGGCGGAGTCCCCCGGCACGGACACGGGCCTGCCCGGCGGCCTGCTCGCGAGCGTCGCGGGCCTGGCCGGGCTCGGCGGGCTGGCCGCCTTCGGCCTGTGGCTGCGCCGCCGCGTCGACGCGGAGAGCTGACCGTGGAGCACCGGCACGGCGTACGCCGATCCGATTTCCACGGGATGGGCGCCGCCGCCCTGGCCATGGCCCTGGCGGCGGGCACCTGCCTCGTGCCCGCTGACGGGCGGACCGCGACCTCGTCCTCCCCGGCGGGGGCCCCGCGAGCCGTACCGGTCCCGTTGCCGTCCCCCTCTCCTTCACCCTCGCCTTCACCCTCGCGTTCGCCCGCGCCGAAGCGTGACGCCGCGAAGCCCGTCGTGCTCCATCTGCCGTCCGTCGGGGTCTCCACACGGATGGTCGGCCTGCGGATGGACCGGCGCGGGCGTCTGGCCGCGCCCGCGCGGTTCGACGTGGCCGGGTGGAACGTCGCCGGGCCGGAACCGGGGGAGCCCGGCGTGGCCGTGGTCGCCGGTCACGTCGACTCGCGTACCGGGCCGGCGGTCTTCTACCGCCTGCGGCACCTGAAGCAGGGCGACCCTGTCCACATCGAACGGGCGGACGGTACGTCCGTCACCTTCACCGTCCGCCGCCTGGCTCAGTACCCCAAGACGCGCATCCCCGGCCAGGTGGTCTACGGCGCCACGAAGGACCCGCAGCTCCGCCTCATCACCTGCGCCGGCGCGTTCGACCCCGGCCGCCGCAGCTATCGCGACAACCTGGTCGTCTTCGCCGACCGGGCACGAACCTCCCGCTGACCTGCCACACCCCACCCCGGTCCACCCCGGAAGAGACGCCCCGCCGGATGCGCCCCCCGGCGGGGCGTCCCCCACTCCGCGATACAAGGGATCTTTTTCCGCGAAGTAGGATGTCCACCGTAAAAGGGGTGGAATACGTGGGGCATGTGGCCGAAGAACAGCTTTTGGGACCGTTACTGCTCGCGCGCAGCGCCATCGACAGATCGGCGTTGCAGCGCAACGACGCCGAATGGCTGGACCGGGCCTGGGGTGACACCACCACCCGCGTACTGATCATCGAAGAGGGACGCACGCTCGTCCGCCGTACCGGGGACGACACGGAGATCGTCTACTTCTCCCCGCACGAGAGCCCGCCGGGCGCGCGTTACCTGCTCGGCGTCGATTCGCGGCAGATCGCCTACTTCGCGGTGGCCGCGCCGCTGCCCGGGGTGACGTCCCGCGGTGTCGATCACGCCGATGCCCGGCAGATCCGCACGTTGCCGCCGCTCGGTGCCGGCGACCTGGAGGACGGCCTGGCCGTACCCGCGGGCCTGCGCCAGGTGGGCATGCTGCTCGGCGACCGCGACGCGGGCCTGATGGTCTACGCGGTGGCGCTGGAGGCGTGGCACGCGACCCACGAGTTCTGCCCGCGCTGCGGCGGCCGTACGCAGGTCAGGGCGGGCGGTCACGTACGCGTCTGCCCGGCCGACGACAGTCAGCACTTCCCGCGCGTGGACCCGGCGGTGATCATGCTGGTCCACGACGAGGACGACCGCTGCCTGCTCGCCAGGGGGCCGCAGTGGCCCGAGGGGCGGTTCTCGGTGCTGGCCGGGTTCGTGGAGCCGGGGGAGTCGCTGGAGCACGCCGTGATCCGCGAGGTCGCGGAGGAGGTGGGCGTGCCGGTCAGCGGGCCTCGGTACCTGGGCAGCCAGCCGTGGCCGTTCCCGCGCAGCCTGATGCTCGGGTTCTTCGCGCGGGCCGCCGCGACCGAGATCACCCTCGACCCTCAGGAGATCGCCGAGGCGCGGTGGTACAGCCGCGCCCAGCTCGCCGCCGCGCTGCGTACCGGTGAGATACGGCTGCCGCCCGAGGTCTCGATCGCGCGCCGCCTCATCGAGACCTGGTACGGCGAACGGCTCACCGGCGACTGGTGATGACCTTGAAGTCGGTGCCCGTCAGGCCGTGATGGCGGCCATCCGGGCCTTGACATCGATGACCGAGGGGTTGGTCATCGTCGTACCGTCCTCGAAGAGCACGGTCGGAACGGTCATATTGCCGTTGTTGACACTCATCACGAGCTCCGCGCCCTTCGGGTCGCGCTCGATGTCGATCTCTTGGTAACTGATCCCCTCACGCGTGAGCTGGCCCTTGAGCCGTCGGCAGGGACCGCACCAGCTCGTCGTGTAGACCGTGAGCGCCATTTCCGGAGATTCCCTTCGTTTAGTGGAGCCTCGGGGGGTGGAAGATCGGCCGTCCATTGGCAACAAGCGGAGGGTCCTTCATCTTCCCGGATCATGTCATCTCGCGGACGGCCTGAGCACTCCGGCGATCCAGGCGTACACCTGCTTGGAGACCGCCGCGTCGCCGTACAGAGCCGAGGAGTGCCGGGCGCCGGGGATCACGCGGACCGTCATCGGCACGCCGACCTGCCGCAACTGCTCCTGAAGCAACTGGCTGTGCAGCGGCGGCACGAACTCCCCGCGCGAGTGGATCGCCAGCATCGGCGCGTCGCCGCGGCTCGCCTGCCACGGCACCTCCATGCTCGCCCAGATCTTCTCGCACAGGCCGTACGGCTGACAGCCCCCGGCCAACTGGATCGCCGACTGCCGCAGCTTGCGCCCGTGGAGGCTGACGGCCTCGCCCGCGCCGTCCGCGAACGCGGTCAGCGGCGAGATGACCGGGGACATGCCGACGACGCCCTTCAGGCCCACCTGGCCGTTCTTGTAGGTGCCCACCGCGGCGGCGATGTGCCCGCCCGCCGAGAAGCCGACGATGGCGTAGTTGCCCGGGTCGAAGGAGTAGCGGGCGGCGTACCGCTTGGCGGCGGCGATGGCGGCGAGGAGGTCGTCCCGCTGGGCGGGCCAGGTGGCCTGGCCGGACAGCCGGTAGTTGACGTTGAAGACGGTGTAACCCTGCGCCACGAAGCCCCGCGCGATGGCGGTCGTGGACCTTTTGTCCCCGGAGGACCACCAGCCGCCGTGGAGTACGAACACGCCGGGCCTGCGGCCCTGGCCGGGCAGCCAGGAGACGTCCATCCGCTGGCGGTGGTGCCTGCCGTACGCGACGGTCTTGGTCACCGCGTCGGGGACCTCGGGGTACACCGTCGGCGTGTACGCGGGCGGGGCCGTCGGCTCCGCCTGCTCCTCCGACACCGGCGGGGGCGGCGGCACCGGACGGGACGCCTGCGCCGCGGCCGGCGCCAGGACGGTCGGGAACACTGCTGCGGCCAGAGCGAGCGCACCCACAGTCACCACGGTCCGCACAGATCTCAATCCTTCCCTGGGCATGGTCGCCAACATTCTGGGGTAGATCCCTTGGTTTTCGCATCTTGCCTGCATTGCGAGTTATCCACAGGCGGGCCCGAAGCGGAGCAAGGTGCGGCCGGCGGCTGAAAGGATGGTTGCGGCAGAGCTGTTCGACGCGCGTAAGGAGATCGCGTGGAGCCCTATGACGTTCTGGATGGCCTCGACCCCGAGCAGCGTGCGGTCGCCGAGGCCACGCGGGGTCCTGTGTGCGTCCTGGCGGGGGCCGGCACGGGCAAGACCCGCGCGATCACGCATCGCATCGCCTATGCGGTGCACAGCGGGGTGGTCGAGCCGCAGGCGGTCCTGGCGGTGACGTTCACCACCCGCGCGGCGGGGGAGCTGCGGCAGCGGCTGCGCGCGCTCGGCACGCCGGGCGTGCAGGCCCGCACCTTCCACGCCGCGGCGCTGCGCCAGCTCACCTACTTCTGGCCCAGGGTGATCGGCGGCGACCCGCCGTCCATCATCGAGTCCAAGCTGCCGGTGCTGATCGAGGCGTGCCGCCGGGTCAGGCGCAATCCCGACCGGGCGGAGCTGCGCGACATCGCCTCGGAGATCGAGTGGGCCAAGGTCACCCAGGTCGCCGCCGACGACTACGCGGCGGCGGCCAAGAAGGCCGGCCGCACCCCGCCGATCCCCGCCGAAGAGGTGGCGCGCCTCTATGAGGCTTACGAGCAGATCCGCCGCGAGCGGCACCTGGTCGACTTCGAGACGATCCTGGAGCTGACCGCGGCGGTGATGACCGAGCACCAGGAGGTCGCCGCCCAGATCCGGCAGCAGTACCGCTACTTCGTGGTCGACGAGTACCAAGACGTCAACCCGCTCCAGAAGCTGCTGCTGGACACCTGGCTCGGCGGGCGCGACGACCTGTGCGTGGTCGGCGACCCCAACCAGACGATCTACTCCTTCACCGGCGCCACCCCGCGCTACCTCACGGGCTTCACGGTCGAGCACCCCGACGCGTCGGTGATCAGGCTGGTCCGCGACTACCGCTCGACGCCGCAGGTGGTCGGGCTGGCCAACAAGGTGCTGGAGAAGGCCCGGTCACCGCACCGGCTGGAGCTGATCGCCCAGCGCCCCGAGGGGCCGGTGCCGGTGTTCGCCGAGTTCGACGACGAGCCCGCCGAGGCCGAAGGCGTGGCCAAGGCGGTCCGCAAGCTGATCGACTCCGGGGTGTCCGCGCGCGAGATCGCGGTGCTGTTCCGGATCAACGCCCAGTCCGAGGCGTACGAGCAGGCGTTCACCACCGCGGGCGTGCCCTACCTGGTGCGCGGCGCGGAGCGCTTCTTCGAGCGCCCCGAGGTGCGCGAGGCCGTCGTGCTGCTGCGCGGGGCCGCGCGCTCGGCCGCGGCCGACGACCCGCTCGCGCCGACCGTCCACCACATCCTGGGCGGCAAGGGGTTCACCCCGCAGCCGCCCGACGGCGGCCGGGCGCGTGAGCGCTGGGAGTCGCTGAAGGCCCTGGCCGAGCTGGCCGAGGACATGGCGGCCCGGGGCGCCGACCTGCCCGCGTTCGTGGCCGAGCTGGAGCGGCGGGCCGCCGAGCAGCACGCCCCGCCGATCGAGGGGGTGACGTTCGCCTCCCTGCACTCGGCCAAGGGCCTGGAGTGGGACGCGGTGTTCCTGGTCGGGCTCACCGACGGCATGATGCCGATCGTCTACGCCGAGACGCCCGACCAGACCGAGGAGGAGCGCCGGCTGCTCTACGTCGGGGTGACCCGTGCCCGCGCCCACCTGCACCTTTCCTGGGCGCTGGCCCGCACGCCGGGCGGGCGCAAGAGCCGCCGCCCGTCCCGCTTCCTGGACGGCCTGACCGGCCGCCCCGTCGCCCCGCCCCGCACCACCTCCTCCGGCCGCGACCGCCGTGCCGCGGCGGCCCCAGTGAGCTGCCGGATCTGCGCCAAGACCCTGGTCACCGGGGCGGAACAGAAGCTCGGCCGGTGCACCACCTGCCCGTCCGACTATGACGAGGCGCTGCTGGAGAAGCTGAAGACATGGCGCAGCGCCACGGCCAAGGAGGCCAAGGTCCCCGCTTACGTGGTCTTCACGGACGTCACGTTGCAGGCCATCGCGGAGCGCGTTCCCACGTCCGAGGCCGATCTGTTGATGATCCCGGGTATTGGGCGGGTCAAGCTGGACCGGTACGGTGAGATGGTCCTCACGTTGTGTCGTGCGGCGGGCGGCGAGGCGGACGAACAGCACTCACACGACGAGTACGGCGAGCATGTTGAGCTTTTCGAGCAAGATGGGTAGGGAAGCGGCGCGGTGAACGAGGCCCTCAAGGAGCTGCTCGACCTGCTCGACCTGGAACAGATCGAGCTCAACATCTTCCGCGGACGCAGCCCCCGGGAGCGTATCCAGCGCGTGTTCGGCGGGCAGGTCGCCGCCCAGGCGCTGGTCGCGGCCGGCCGTACGGTCCCGTCCGACCGGCAGGTGCACTCGCTGCACGCCTACTTCATCAGGCCGGGCGACCCCTCGGTGCCGATCGTCTACGAGGTCGATCGCCAGCGCGACGGCCGGTCCTTCACCACCCGCCGGGTGGTGGCCATCCAGCACGGCAGGCCGATCTTCACCTTGTCGGCCTCCTTCCACCTCCACGAGGAGGGCATCACCCATCAGGCGGCGCCGATGCCGGCCGTGGCCCGGCCGGAGGGCCTGCCGCCCGTCCTCGACCACCTGCGCGCGCAGTTCGGCGACGTCGACGAGCTGCGCGAGGGGCTGTCCGCGCCGCGCCCGGTCGACGCCCGCTACGTCACCCCGCTCACCTGGGAGGCGCACCGCGACCCCACGCTGATCTCCTCCGAGAACCAGGTGTGGTTGCGCTACGACGCCGACCTGCCCGACGACCCGCTGCTGCACATCGTGCTCGCCGCCTACGCCTCCGACTACACGCTGGTCGACACGGTCCTGCTCGCGCACGGCCTCGCCTGGGGGGTGTCGCCCATCATGGGCGCCTCGCTCGACCACGCGATGTGGTTCCACCGTCCGTTCCGCGCCGACGAGTGGCTGCTGTACGCGCAGGAGTCGCCCTGGTCCGGCTCGGCCCGCGGCCTGGCCCGCGGACAGATGTTCACCGCGTCCGGTGATCTCGTGGTGTCGGTGGTACAGGAGTGCATGATCCGCCTGACCGACACGTAAAACTGCAGGTAGAAAATGTGTTGCCGGGTTGCGGTGCTGGGGTTTAAGGTCATGGACATGCGAGTCGGACGCTCCTGTCCGGCCGACTTCACCCGATAGTGAAGCAGATCTGAGAGCGGAGGTGAGTCCCCGGTGATTATCAACGAGACGCCATCGGTGTGGCTCGCGTCCGCGCGCCGCTGCAATGTCGTGTTCCTCGGCGCCCCGATCACCGGGCTGCTCGCTGATGGGCCGGCAAGAGCGCGACGGCAGGAGTCTGCCCACTTGGCCATGCCCGTCCGCAGTGGATTCAAGGGCGCCGCCATGCGCGGCTACCTGCCCACCGTCAAGGGCGCCCCGGTCTTCATGACCGTCCGTGAACAGCAGCAGACCAAGCACGACGACCCGTTCGCCAATGGTGGCCTGCGTGGTTCGCACCCCTGGAGAGATCCGGTCACGACCTGACCGGCTGAAGACCTCCAGGGCCGCGGATCCGCAGACAGGATCCGCGGCCTTAGTTATTTCCGCAGTCCGTCCACCTCAAGAGGTACAGCCCAAGAAGATCAACACGACTTTCAGAGAGGTGACCCTGATGCGGGCCAAGCCGATCATGGACCTGATCGACGAAGCCGACATCCCATGTCGTTCCGACCCCGACCTGTGGTTCGCCGAGTCCCCGGAGGACGTCGAGTTCGCCAAGGCGCTCTGCGGAGGCTGCCCCATCCAGAAGACCTGCCTGGCCCGCGCGCTCGAACGCGCCGAGCCCTGGGGCGTCTGGGGCGGCGAGCTGATCCTGCGCGGCACCATCGTCCCGCGCAAGCGGCCCCGCGGTCGCCCGCGCAAGACCCCGGTCGCAGCCTGACCCTTCCCGCGAGTTCATCACCACCACGAAAGGACCACCGAAATGAGCGGCTTCACCGGACGGAGCAACGAAATCCCCTCGATGTCTGAAGATTTGGTGCGTGACCGAATACGGTCCCTCCACCAGGAGGCCGAGGAGCAACGCATGATCCGCCAGGTGATCCGCGTCCGCCGCGCCCGCCGCGACGCGGAACGCGCCTCCGCCCGCCTCCGCCACGCCCTGCTCCGCCTGGGCTGACCCAGGCACTCTCGATAATCACCACCACCTACCACCGGCCGGGTGAGGCCCCACCTCACCCGGCCGCCGCGTCTCCGAACTCCTTCTCATCGGACATCCGACACCGACATTCCTCGCCCATGCCGCAGCACTCCTACAGCAAGCCCCTCTACTCACCGCCCAGGCATCTTCCCCGAGGGCCTCGATCGCCTCTATACGATTCTTCTCCTTCTTGCGCGGCATACTTTCCACCCGCCGTGACGTTGCTCCTGGGCGTGTCTTGTGTCCGCTGTTCGGGCTTTTTTCCGGGGGCCTCAATGGTCTCTTTGTGATTCTTGTCCTTCTTGTGTGGCACACTTTCCATCCACCGCCACGCCACACCTCGCAATGTCCTGGCCCCGGTCTGCCCGCTGGCCGCAACCCCCGCCGAACCGCCACTTCCTCGGCCGCCACGCCCCTGAGGCTTTCCCGCCATTACCCGCCCTTCCGGCGGGGAGCGCGCTCCGCGCGCCCAATCGCCCTCGCTCCGCTCGGACGCCCTTCTTAGGTCGGGCTTCGCCCGATGCTGGCGCCGCTAGTCGGTCAATCCGAACGGCATCAAGGTCAACGTTTCCCAACGATGAAGGAACCTGTCGATCGCTGGCCAATTCGACAAGCCTATGCGCCAGGACACGAAAAGGCCCAGCTCGCCGGATAATGAGCTGGGCCTTCGCCTTGCGCGGCCGAAAGGGCTCGAACCCCCGGCCTTCTGATCCGCAGGTCCCTGAACGACCTACAATGTCGTTCAGGCCCATTCGCCGCGCTGGCCACCGGACCTCCGACCGTTCGAGCCTGTTCGCCTCAGTTCATGATCCTGCCCGGGTGGCTCCCGGAAAGCTTGTTGATCACCTGCTTACAGAGATGTATACCGATCATGCTCGTTTCTGGGACGGGCCAGGTCATGACAGAGTTGGCAATGTGGGTAGACCGACGGACGATCAAGAGATAGTTGAGGTCTTGAGGGCGGTTCAGGTCGGCGACATCGTCTCGGGGACGGTCACACATGTGGGACGTCCTCGCGGCGCTGCGGTGAAGCTCGACGGGCGCCTGGGGCTGGTCTCGGCGGACATCGGGCCTTTGGACGTCTCCTGGGGCCACCGGTCGGATGAGGCTGTACAGGTCGGCCGGCGCGTCACCGCCGAAGTGATCGATGTCGATGACGAACGGAAAGGCATTGGCCTGTCCCTGGCCGCGACCGAGAATCCCGAACTCTGGGCATTCCTGAAAGGCCTTCGCCCCGGCGATGTACTCAGCGGCGAAGTGGCAGACATCCAGCGGTTCGGTGTGTTCGTAAGGCTGGAAGATGGGCCGCCGCATCCCGTGAACCCTTTTCATCCTTGGGCGGTCTCGTAGTTCTGGAGTACTGCGATGGCCTTGCACAGATGACCGGCCTTGCTGGGGCTGCACCGCAGTTTGCGCAGGATGGCCCAGCTCTTGAGTTGGGCGTTGGCCCGCTCTCCAGGGCCGCGTAGACGGGCGTGGGCCCGGTTGGCCTGCTTCTGCGAGACCGGTTTGTCCTTGCCCCGGTACGGTGTGACCACCACACCGCCTGCTCCCTGGTAACCCTTGTCCGCCAGGACGACGATGCCCGCCTGTTCGAGCGCGCGCAGGATTCCCCAGATCCGCGCGGCGGAAAGGTCGTGCGTGCTGCCCGGCAGCGCGCCGGAGGTCCACACGATCGTGCCATCCGGTGAGGCGATCACCTGCACGTTCATGCCGTGCACCCGGTGCTTGCCGGAGTAGTAGGGCCGGTCGGCCTTGACCCGGTCAATGCGGATCAGCGTGCCGTCCAGGACCAGGTAGTGCAGCTTGTCATGGCGGGCCCTGCTCACGGCTCGGTCGAGTTTCGGTGAACGCGCCGACAGCAGCATCACCGTCTCCTCCACATGTCGCCACGCGGTCGTCGCCGACACGCCGAACCCCGCGCCGGCCATGTGGAAGGTCTCGCCTTTGCGCAGGTAGACCAGGACGAGCAGGGCTTGTCTGCCGGGGGTGAGTCGCCGCCAGGGCGAGCGGATCGCCTTACGGTGCCGCCGGATGATGCCTGCCACGTAGTTGAGGGTCTGGGAGGACAAATCGACGGCGGCACGATAGAACAGCATCCAAGGCCCCTGGTCCGGCGAACGTGATTGTGGTGATCAACCCGTCTACCAGGGGCTTCTTTACGTCGCCAGGCGAACGCCGCATCCGCGATCATCCTGTGATCAGCAGGCCTCATTCCAAGGATGAAAAAGGTTCCGTCTATCCAGGAGTAGGTTTCATCACGGTCCCCGAACTTTCCTGGCAGTATTTCGATGAGGTGTCTGAGGTCGTCGAGATAGGGCAGCGGGTCACCTGTTCCGTTCTTTGCTGCGATACCGCACAGGGCGAAGCCAGGATCTCCCTTCGCGCACTTCAACCTGATCCGTTCCAGGAGTTCGCCGACGCGGCTCGCGAAGGACACGAGTTCTGCGGAACCGTGACCAAGCTCGTTCCGTTCGGAGCCTTCGTCAGGATCATGGAGGGCATCGAGGGGCTGGTGCCCTTGGACGAACTCGTCTCTATGCCTGTCGAGACTCCCGAGCAGGTCGTCCAGATCGGCGACCGCGTCAAGGTGACCATCATCAGCCTGGATCGCGACGCCCGCCGATTGCTCCTCGCCTTGATGACATCCGGACGGAGGACAGCAGGCTCCGGGACCGATGCGAGTGCGCCGACCTCACCGAAGACGTGAGGCACGTACAGAGAGGTGCCCGCCATCCCGGTGGGCCAGGGCTGAGGAATGAAGCCCTGGGCCTTCGATCGCCCTCAACCATGTGCGGTGACCAGCCATGCAGTGGCGATCATAGGGCTGCATCCGTGCGGCGGCGTGGCAACCCCGGTCGGAGCGTTCGGTCCGTACGTTCGGTCCGTACGTTCGGTCCGTGCGTTCGGTCCGTACGGGCGGGCCGGCGTACGGTGTCGGCCCGGTCTCCCGCCGCCGTCCGGGACCGGCTCCAGGCCGCACGCCCGGACGGCGGGCGGGCGGAGGGCCGAGGGTACGGCGGCGCACCGCGCGCCGCCTTGATCTCTACCGCGTCCCTGATGTGATCAGGCAGAGGGTCGGCTCAGGCTGCGGTGTGCTGCGTTATCGGCGGCCAGGAGTTCGCGGGCTGAGAAGTCTCGGTCGCCGGTGAGGGCGTTCTCCACTCCGGCGCGTTGTTGGATGGCCCGGCGGGATTCGGTGCGCTGGGCCGTTTCCAGGGCCGGCCGTCCGCTGCGCGCGGCGACAGGAGTCGAACCCGTGACCTTCTGATCCGTATTCAGATGCTCTGGCTGTGCCGGTGCGAGCGTCCGCACATTGCGACGGCGTGTTTCGCCGCAGCTCATGGGCGGATCAATGGATGAAGGGGGTCAGGGTGGTCAGGTGGGTGCGTAGGACGGTGAGTGTGGTGGAGGGGTCGAGGCGGGTGGGGTGGAAGGCGGCTTCCAGGGAGAGGCCGTCGATCAGGGCGCAGAGGCGGCGGGACTCGGTGGGGATGTCGGCGTCTGCGCGGAGGTGGCCGTCTCGGTCGGCGCCGTGCAGGATGCGGGTGGTGAGGGTGAGCAGGCCGTCGTAGAGCTCGTCGGCGTGGGCGCGGAGTTCGGGGCGGGTGCGGGCGGCGGCGACGAAGGACAGCCAGACGATGACCTCGGTGCGGCGCTGGTCGTCGAGCGGCAGGAGTTCGGCGAGCATGCGAACGACGGTCTCGCGTCGCTCGGCCGGGGGGAGCGGGGCGGAGGGGTTCAGCAGGCGGTCGGCGTGGACGGTCAGCCGGGCCATCAGCCGGGCGGACATCTCGCGCATCGCGAACACCATCAGCTCGGTGTGCCCGGCGAAGTAGTGACGGACCGACCCGATGGCCAGTCCGGCCTCGGCGGCGACGTTGCGCAGTGACGCCTGCTCCAGGCCGTCGCGGCAGACCACGCGGAACACCGCCTCGGCGACCGCTCGCCGCCGCTCGTCCGGGTCCACGATTTTCGGCACACCGTCTTTATAGCACGGGCATGCTATGGTCGTTTATAGCATGGCCGTGCCATAAACGGAGGTGTAATGAGCGAGATACTGCTCCCGGTCGTGGTGATCGGCCTGGTCGTCGCCGTGGTGATACGGCGGTTCCGGGGGGAGCCGCTGACGGCTCGCGACCTGTTCGTCGCGCCTGTCGTGCTTGTCGGCATTGGGGCGTACGGGCTGATCAAGGACGTTCGGCCGGAGGGGGCCGACCTGGCGTGGGTGGTGGCCGGCGCGGTGGCGGGCCTGCTGCTGGGCGCGGTACGTGGCCTCACTCCGCGACTTTTCGCCCGTGACGGCCATCTCTGGCAGCGCTATACCGTCTGGACACTGCTGGTCTGGGTCGGTTCGGTGGTGGTCAACTTCGGCATCGGCGCGCTGGCCACGGCGGCCGGTACACCGGAGCAGGTCCGTCCGATGGGCCTGTCCATCGGCATCGGCCTGCTGGGTGAGGCCGTCGCGCTGGGGCTGCGGGCCCGCGCGATGGGCGTCCCCTTCGCCCCTGAGGAGGAGGGTTCTGTGCTCGATCGCCTGATCGGCCGCTCTTCGTCCGATATCGGAGGGACGAGGTCATCGGCGCTCGGCGATCGGCGCGACCGTGCCGGTTCGCGTGACGGCGGGTCCCGCCGTACGTGGCCCTGACCGGCCGGTACGCCGGAGCGCCCTCGGCGGTGACCCGGCTCGGGGAGGCCGGGCCACCGGGTGAGCACTACGACCGGGCCTCCAGGCGCCACAGGGACGTGACCTCGGCGGCCCTGGCGGTGTGGAACGGGTCTTCGGGGTCGCTCGCTCGCGGATGGCGTGGTCGGGTGTCGATCCGGCCCGACACGTGCAGGCCCGCCGCCGCGATGGCCGTCAGCAGTTCGCCGCGCGTTCGGAGTTCGAGGTGTTCGGCCAGGTCGGACAGGATGAGCCAGCCCTGCCCGCCGGGGGTGAGATGGGCGGCCAGCCCGTCCAGGAAGCCGGACAACATGGCGGAGCCGGGATCGTAGACGCCGTGTTCGATGGCGGAAGCCGGGCGGCCCGGGAGCCAGGGGGGATTGCAGACGATGAGGCCGGCCCGGCCCTCGGGAAACAAACACGGCCCTTCGATATCCACACGGCCGCCGAGATTCAGCCGCCGGACATTGTCGCGGGCGCATTCCAGGGCGCGCGGGGAGTCGTCGGTGGCCACGATGCGATGAAATCCCCGCCGGGCCAGTACGGCGGCGAGTACTCCCGTTCCGGTGCCGATGTCGAAAGCGACCCGGGAGGCGCCGGTCGCCGGAGGTAGCGGCGCTTGGGCGACCAGATCGACGTACTCCCCGCGCACCGGTGAGAACACTCCATAGTGCGGATGAATGTGAGCGCCGGCCAGCGCCGGAATCCGCACGCCTTTCAGTCGCCATTGATGCGCGCCGATCACTCCGAGCAGTTCGCTGAGGGAGACCACCACTGATTCACGCGGCGGGCCGTACGCCTCGGCGCAGGCCCGGCGGACGTCGGGCGCGCGGCGCAGGGCCAGGGAGTGGTCGCTCGCCAGCTCCACCAGGAGCATGCCCATGACCTGGGCACGACGTGCGCGGGTACGGCGGTGCAGCCGGAACGCCTGCGCCGGATCGGTGCCGGTGGGCAAGGGCTTCGCGTCAATGCGCCGGCCCATCGCGCGCAGCAATTGACGGGCATTGTGGAAATCTCCTCGCCACAGCAGACCGGTGCCCTGGCGGGCCAGCCGGCAGGCGGTGCCGGCTCGTATTCGGTCGTCGGCGATCACAATTCGCCGGGGCGGGGGTGCGGCGTTCTCCGAATGCCAGCGGGCGGAAAGTTCGGTCGAATCGGTGGTGTGAGATTCGGTCCAGCGAATCGTGGACACGACGTACTCCTCGCGCTCGAACGTACGAAGGCACGAAGCGCATTTCGACGAGGAGCAGAGAAAGCCGCCGCCGCTCAGGCCATAAAGCGGATGTCAGGAAGGACGGGTCAGCGCTCCCGCGCCGAAGCGCGCGAGGAGACGTCGCCGAGAACCATGCCGAGCGTCATGACCGGCCCTTTCCGGGAGGAGATCGCTCCAGGCTCGCACACCTCACAGTCCATCCGCAAATCAGCCCAGGTCAGGCCATTTTGGGGCGGCAAGCTGTGTGGCTACGAAGTCGTGGCGCTACGGATAGTAGTCAAGCAATTACGACAGGCGCATACTGGAGCCTTATGAGCCTCCCAGCCTGGCCGGTCGATGCGCCCCGTCCGCAACGGGCGGCGCGGCACTGGCCCGATGGCCGCGCTGCGATTGAGGGGGCGAGCGGCGGGCCGCCGCCGTGCATCTGGTCGTGGATCTTCCTACTTAGCAGGCGATGAGCACGCCCGTCACGATCCGCCGTACCCGCCCAGCGCATCGGAGACGGGCGAGACGCGGTGTGACGGATGCGGACGTCGTCGTGGTCGGGGCCGGGATCGCCGGGCTGGCCGCCACGGCCGAGTTGGTCGAGGCCGGCCGTACGGTGGTGCTGGTCGATCAGCAGGGCGGGCTGGGCGGGCAGGCGCTCTGGTCGTCCGGGGGGCTGTTCATGATCGACACGCCAGAGCAGCGGCGGATGGGCATCCGCGACTCCACCGAACTGGCCTGGCAGGACTGGCTGGGCACGGCCGGCTTCGACCGCGGCGTACAAGATCCTGAAGGACAGGACTTCTGGGCGGCGCAGTGGGCGCGGGCCTTCGTGGAGTTCGCGTCGGGCGAACTACGGGCGTGGCTGCGCGCGCAGGGGGTGCGCTGGTTTCCGCTGGTGTACTGGCACGAGCGCGGCGCCCAGCTCGCCGGCGGCCAGGGCAACTCGGTACCCCGCCTGCACATCACCCGCGGTACCGGGCCCGGACTGCTGGCTCCGCTGGAGCGGCGGGTCCGCGCGGCCGTCGAGCGTGGCACGGTGCGACTGCGTCTCGGCCACCGGGTGGACGAGCTGGTCGTCACGGCGGGGGCGGTCACCGGCGTCCGCGGCACGATCCGCCCGCCGGACTGCGCGGGCACGGATGGGGCCGTGCCGTACCAGCGCGCCGCGGTGTCCGTACCGTGCGCCGAGGCGTCCAGCGAGGCGTTCGAGATCAGCGCGCAGGCGGTGATCGTCACGTCCGGCGGGGTCGGTGGGGACCAGGCGCTGGTACGCGCGAACTGGCCGCCGCGGCTCGGCCCGCCGCCCCGGCGCATGCTGGCCGGGGTGCCGGGGCACGTGGACGGGCGGATGCTCGCGATCAGCGAACGCGCCGGGGCGCGTCTGGTCAACTCCGACCGGATGTGGCACCTGCCGGAAGGCATCCGGGACGGGCACCCGATCTGGGCCGGGCACGGCACCCGCATCCTCGCGGGTCCGTCCGCGCTCTGGCTGGACGCCTGTGGTCACCGGCTTCCCGCACCGAACTTCCCCGGCGTCGACACCCTCACCACCCTGCGGGCCATCGCCGAATCCGGGCACGACCACTCCTGGTTCGTGCTCACTCGCAAGATCGCTGAGAGGGAGCTGGCGCTGGCGGGGGCCGCGCAGAACCCTGACCTCACGGGCCGGGACCCGCTGGCGATGGTCAAGCGGCTGATGCCCCGGATGACACCGCCGCTGCGGGCGTTCCTGAGCCTGGGGGCCGACTCGGTGGTGGCTCCGACGCTGCCGAAACTGGTCGAGGGGATGAACGACCTGGTCGGGCAGCCGCTGATCCGCCTGGACGACCTCAAACGGCAGATCGAACTCAGGGACCGGGAGATCGGCAAGCGGTTCGCCAAGGACGCCCAGCTCACGGCCATCCGCGACGCCCGGCGCTATCTGGGCAACCGGCTGATCTTCACCGCCGCGCCGCACCGGATACTCGACCCGGGGGCGGGGCCGCTGATCGCGGTCCGGCTCACCGTGCTCACCAGGGAGACCTTGGGCGGGCTCCAGACCGACCTGTCCGGCCGGGTGCTCCGCCCCGACGGCGAGGTACTTCCGGGACTGTACGCGGCGGGCGAGGCGGCGGGCTTCGGCGGCGGCGGCATGCACGGCTACCGAGCCCTGGAGGGCGGCTTCCTCGGCGGCTGCCTCTTCTCCGGCCACCGAACCGGCCGCGCCGTCGCCCACGCCACCTGACCCCGATCTCCCACCCCCGGTCGCCGACACCCCCACACGCCCACCACCAGGTGCCGGGCTCTCCGAAGATGCTTGGCAGCCGCGTACGCCCGCCCCGGCCCCGTACTCGGAACCCGGATTCTGTGCTGATGGTCGGCGGTCGGCGTCCCTTCTCGCCTGGGCTCACATGGTCGCCGGTATCGCATATGCCCGCTCTCATATGCGGTTGTCGGGGTCGTTCCGCGTCCGCGCCTGGACGCCGCCTCCATGAGGCGGACCACCACGCGGTCGTTGGCAGTCGTGCACGTCCGCCTCAGCCCCGCATGCGGTGTGCTGGCAGCCGTGTACGTCCGCTCGGCCCCGTACTCGGAACTCGGGCTCTGTGATGATGGTCGGCGGTCGGCGTCCCTTCTCGCCTGGGGCTCACATGGTCGCCGGTATGGCACCTGCCCGCCCTCATATGCGGTTGTCGGCGGTCATTTCGCGTCCGCACCTGGTCCCGCCTCCATGAGGCGGACCTTCACGCGGTCGTTGGCAGCCGCCTACGTTGGCCTCGGAGCCTGTACTCGGGAGCCGGTCCTTCTCCCCGTCGGCCGGCCGTCGAGGGTCCTCATAGGGGCGTCGGTGGCCGCCCGCGCCCCCTCAGGGGCGAGGGGGTCTGGGCGTTTCGAGTCTTCGGTGGCCGCCACAGAATCGTTCACGCCTGGATGTACGTGATCGTGTCTCGGAGGCCGGGCGGCCTTAGCCGGTGGCGACCGGTTCGGGGTGGGGGTCGGTGGGGCCGGGGTCGTCGGTGAAGCCGGGGACCCAGGCGATCACCTCGTCGCGGAACCTGGCCGTGGTGCCGAGCTGGCAGAGCACGCCCACGCCCGCCGCGTGGACCCGGTGGATCAGGACGTAGGACGGGGGCAGGTTGAGCTGTCTGACCACGTTGTTCGGGCGCAGGTCGGTCACCATGGCGGCCTGCCGTTGCAGCCACTCGCGGCTGAAGGTGAACTCCTCCACCGCGGTGGGCTCGATATAGGGCGCGAGGAACCCGCGCAGCGCGTCGGGGTCGATGGTGATGTGCTCGCGGATGAAGCCCTCCGCGCGCAGCCCGGCCACCACCGATTCCATGTCGCCCTGGTTGAAGATCCGGGTCAGGGTGCCGAAGACCGGCGGGTAGCCGTCGGGCAGCCGGTTGACCGCGCCGAAGTCGAGGACGCCGAGCCGGCCGTCGGGGGTGATGCGGAAGTTGCCGGGGTGCGGGTCGGCGTGCAGCATGCCGACCCTGGCCGGGGAGCAGAACAGGAACCGCACCAGCAGCAGCCCGGCCCGGTCGCGTTCGTCCTTGGTGCCCTCGGTGATGACCCGGGACAGCGGCGTGCCGTCCATCCACTCGGTGACCAGCACCTGCTCGTTGACCGCGATGACGTCGGGGACGTGGAAGTCGGGGTCGCCGGCGAACTCGCCCGCGAAGGCGTGCTGCGCGTCGGCCTCGTTGAAGTAGTCGAGCTCCTCGGCGATCCGGTCGCGCAGCTCGCCGAGCAGCGGCTTGATGTCGAGCCCGGGGAGCAGCACGCCGAACAGCTTGCCCACTCTGGCGAGCTGGTTGAAGTCGGCGAGCAGCGCCTTGCCCGCGCCCGGATACTGGACCTTCACGGCGACCGCCCGGCCGTCGTGCCACACCGCCCGGTGTACCTGGCCGATCGACGCGGCGGCGGTGGGCCGGTCGTCGAACGACAGGAAGTTGTCGCGCCAGTCGTCGCCGAGTTGTTCGGTGAGCACCCGGTGGACCACCGGGGCGGGCAGCGGGGGAGCGGCGTCCTGAAGCTTGGTCAGCGTGGCGCGGTACGGGCCGGCTATCTCCGGGGGGAGGGCCGCCTCGAAGATGGACAACGCCTGGCCCAGCTTCATCGCCCCGCCCTTGAGCTCGCCGAGGACCTTGAAGACCTGGTCCGCGGTGCGCTGCTGGATCTCCTGAGCGACGATCTCCGCGGACTTCCCGCCGATGCGTTTGCCGAGGCCGAGGGCCGTACGCCCGGCGAACCCGAGGGGGAGGGTCGCCAGCTTGGCCGACCGCGTCACGGCGCGGCGGGGAAGGTCACTCACCTGTCTGCGCGGTGTCACGGCGATGGATCACGGGCACCGACACCACTACCTCCCTTCGCTACTCGCCCTGACGATGTTTCGCCTGAAGGAGGCCCGCCCGGATGGCGGGCCGCCGGACGTGGCGGCACGGGCATCCGGACGCACCGGCGGGCATCGGCCGCGCTCTGGGGGCGCGCCGGCCGTGAGCCCGATCAGGCTCCGATCGTCGATGCGACCATTCTTGCTAATGCAACTGGTTTCGGGAACAACGACATTGCGGGTGGACACTCCAGGATCGCCGTCGCCAGCCCCATATCTGCAAGACATCGAGTGTGCCGTTGGTCACAATGCTCTTCTTCTCGTCGATCCATGACAACGCCTGACCGGCCGCGGTGGCGGCGACGATCGTGGCGGTCACCGTGTCGCAGGCGACCTCTCCGGCGGGGTATCCGCCGAGCCGTGCGCTCACCGTCGGCCAGGCCGGGTCACGGTCGCGGCGGGCGAGGTCGAGGCAGCGCAGGCACGCGGTCAGCCCGGGCTGGACGAGCGGGCCGATCACGCCAAGGCCCTCGAACGCGCTGACCAGCAGGTGCGGAATGCCGGCCTCCGCCAGATCGGCCACCAGGATCTGGTCGAGCGGCTCGACGGGGGCCAGGATCGCCAGATCGGGGCGGTGCGCCCGGTCGGCGGGGTGGGAGGCGAACGCCGAGGTCCAGGCGTTGATGCCGGGGGCGACGGCGCGGGCCCCGGCGACCGCGCCGTCGTGGCGTGGCGCGCCCACCGCCGACCAGCCGAGCCCGCCGGGGACGACGTCGCGCGGGCGGGCGATGGCCGTGTCGCCCACGCACAGGTTGCCCACCCCGGAGGCGGCGAGGAGCACCGCGATCTGGGCGCCGACGCGGCCCGCGCCGTATACGCGGACGTGCGCCGCGTGCCGCCGCTCCATCACGGCGGCCCCGCCGTCGGTGGTCTCGGGATGCAGGGAGAGCGCGTCGAGATCGGCTTGCAGCCGGTCGCGCTCGGCCAGGCTGAGCGAGGTCAGCGGCGGCGGGAACGCCGCGTCGTCGAGAACGCCGCGCTGCGCCAGCATGCCGATGAGCGTGCGGGCCTGCTCCTCGGCGAGCCCTTCCTTGGCGGCGTCGGCGACGACCTGGCGCAGCTCGCGCGTGCCGTCCAGGCCCTCGATCACCCGCAGCACCGGAGGCTCCAGATCGTGGAGCACCGACGCGCGCTGCGGATGCAGCCCGAACTGCAACGTCCGCGGGTCGCGGGCGACCCTCCGCAGGGCCGCCTTCAGCCGGGGCCGGCGCACCTCGCGAATGCCGCCGGCCTCGTGCGCACGCTGGTGAGTGGACACAGTGCTCCTCCCTGATCGACGTCGTGACGATGGGCCGCGCGCCGACCGGCCTTCGAGCGGTCGCATTTCGCGGCGAGCCGCCAGCATCGCACGCCTTGGGGCACTCGCGAGCCGACCAACCCCCAACCTGTGGATAACTCCATAAGCCCAGCTCACGGGCTGTGGATAACGCCGGGAGGCGGCAGATCGGGGGGCATATCCCATCAGATCGGGCATGCCGCCCCGAGGGATGGGCGCTGCCCGAGGGCGGGCGCTGTAGGTGTTCCGATGACGCCGGGACTTGCGATTCACGGGCGTCCAGATTGATCCGGGAGCATCCGGAATCGCCAGGACGGAGGCGAATGCCGAGCAAGCCGTCTTCTCCACGCTCATCGCCACTTGTTGTCATGACACTACTTTCCGCAGTCATGTCAGTGTGGTTCAGCGTGGTTCAGGATGGCTCGGCCGGTGAAACCAACAGCGCGAAACCCGCGTGCGAAACCAACGGCGCGAATCCGGCCGGATCGAGCGTGCACTGATCGGCCGCTCGGATCTTTCTCCTGGCCGGGTTCCGGGGGCCGGCGCAAAGATCTGTCCCCATCGCCGGTCCGGGCTCTTTGAGCCGCTACTTCCGCGCCTGATCGCGATTCACCATAGGTTCCGATGATGTACGCGGATGCGCCACACAGATCATCTTCCCGATGGCTACGATCAAGCATACGATCAAGCGGCGGGTCGGTCTCCAGGTGATCGAAGATGCCCGTGGCCTGCGGCGGCACGCCCGCCGTACGCCGGCCTGAATTGATCAAGGGGGTGGCGCGGAGCGGGCCGGATCATTCGCGATGGGGCCGGGACTCGGGTAACTCGGGGGTTTTGGCAAATGTCCCGTCTATAGCGATCTGGTGTGGTTGAACATTGAGCGAACGCGGACTGACCAGCGAGAACAGCACTTACCCCCTGTTGGAATTTCCCTTCTCTCGGCTACCGTGCATATGTGCCCCCCGAGACAGTCGAGGTCCGTCGTAGTTCTCGTCGCCGCCGGACCGTCTCCGCGTACCGTGACGGCGACAAGACGATCGTCTTGCTGCCCGCCGGGCTCAGCCGTACCGACGAGGAACAGTGGGTGCGCAGAATGCTCGACCGCCTGGCCGCCAAGGAGCAGCGCAGGCGGCCTTCCGACGCCGAATTGCTGGCGCGGGCACGAGATCTTTCGGCGCGCTACCTCGACGGCAAGGCCGACCCCGTGAGCGTGCGCTGGGTCGAGAACCAGCGCCACCGCTGGGGGTCGTGCACCCCCGACCACGGCACCATAAGGATCTCCACCCGGCTGCGGGGCATGCCCTCCTGGGTGGTCGACTACGTGATCATTCACGAGCTCACGCACCTGCTCGTGCCGAGCCACGGCCCGGCGTTCTGGGCGCTGGTCGAGCGTTACCCCAAGTCCGAGCGCGCCCGCGGCTACCTGGAGGGCTTCTCCGTCGCTTCGCAGGGCTCGGCCGAGGAATACTGACCCGGCAGGCCGTACGGCGATACGCTGCCAGGCGTGCAGCGAATCGCGGCCGTACTGGTCACCCCCTCGACAGGACAAGCCGCGCCGCCGGGCGTGGACCCCGGCGCCTTCCTCCGCGCCGTCGCGGAAGACACCTACGAGATCGCCGCGGGGCTGGAACTCGTCACACCCGCCGTGGTGAGCAGCGTCCCCGGCATCGAGGACATCACCTGGCCGGGCACACCGGTGGTGAGCGTGCCTCCACTCGACGGCGCCGACCTGGTCAGAGCCGCCTTCGAGGGCATCGCGAAGGTCGCGCCGGAGGCCGGGGAGGCGGTGCTGATCAGCGCCGACGCGCCTGATCTGCCCTCCCTGCTGATCGGCAAGCTGTTCCGCGCGCTCGGCCGGGCCCAGGTCTCGGTGTGTCCCGCCCACGGCGGCGGGGCGGTCGCACTGGCCGCGCGCCTGCCGTACCCGGAGTGGGCCGACCGCGGGATGGACGCGCCCGATGTCGTCACGGCGCTGCGGGCCGCGGCCCCCGAACGCCGGGCGGTCGCCACCGGGCCGGGCTGGCACCGGCTGCGCCATCCCGGCGACCTGAGCCTGCTCGACCCCGGCCTCGAAGGCTGGGAGAACACCCGCGAGCTGCTGTCAGGGTGAGCGCGCTCAGCCGGTCGGCAGGGTGAGTTCGGCGAAGACGGCGCGGTGGTCCGTGCCCCGCACGGTGTGGATGCTCACGGTACGCACGCCCGCCCGCCGGTCCACCAGAACGTGGTCGATGGTGATGATCGGCGGCACCCGCCGGTTCGCGGGCCAGGTCGGCGTGAGTCCTTCGCCCGTCTGGTCCGCCGCGTCGACGTACCCGCGCGCCAGCAGGCGGCGCAGCATCGCGTGGTCGAGGCTCGCGTTGAAGTCGCCGGCCAGGACCCGCACGGTGTCCTCTGCGGCGGCGGGCAGCCCGTCGAGCCCCGCCGTCCACTTGGGCACCTGGTCCCCGATCGGCGGTACCGGATGCACGTTGACGACCTGGACCGGGGCGCCGCCGGGGAGGGCCACGTCCGCGACGGGCATCTTGTGCTGAACGGGCCGAAAAAGGTTCGTCACCGGCGTGAGGGGATGTCTGGCGTAGATCCCGCCTCCGCTGGCACCCCACTCCGCCTGCAGATATCGGTGCGGCATCAGGCGGGCCAGCCCCGCCGCGTCCAGGGCCCGCACGCCACGCGGAGTGAGCTCCTGCACGCTGATGACGTCGGGATCGAGGCGGTGTACCAGAGCCAGTACCTCGCCCGGGTCGGCGTGCCCGTACAGCATGTTGATCGAAAGGACCTTCAGCGTCCGTCCGGAGGACGCGGCGTGCGCCGAGCCGATCGCCCGCGGAACGACGCTGAATCCGAGCGTGGCGGCCGTCACGACCGCCACGGCGGTCGCGATCTTGCGCCGGGACATCGCCGCGAGGAGCACCGCCACCAGCGAGGCCGCCGCCGCGTACGGCGTCGCGGTCATGATCTGCGTGGGGAGCGACCCTCGTTCCAGGCCCGCGATCCGCGCCACCGCCCAGATCGCGAACGGCGCCACCACAATCCATGCCAATGTTCGTGGAACGTGCCAGACACGACGCCGCCGCCGCGGCGTGACGATCA
Source organism: Spongiactinospora sp. 9N601 (assembly GCF_044326295.1). Lineage (NCBI taxonomy): Bacteria > Bacillati > Actinomycetota > Actinomycetes > Streptosporangiales > Streptosporangiaceae > Spongiactinospora > Spongiactinospora sp. 9N601. Next base: position 24,381 of record NZ_JBIRBB010000028.1, on the reverse strand, counting down.
CGCCTCCGACCGGCTCCCCGGCCTTCCCCTTGGTGAGATCCACGTCTGTGGTGCCCCATTCGTTCACGAACCCGGCTCCGCGCCCTCTGTGACGGACCCTAGCGAGCGGGGTGTGAAAACGGGTTAAACGCCCGCACCGCGCAGGCGCTCGCCGGCCCTGAGGGCGAGCCTGCGGGTCGCCTCGTCGGTCGGCTCCGGAATCTCCAGCACCGGAAACCACCGCAGGTCCAGGGACTCGTCACTGATCACCGGCGCACTGCCCGCGGGGGCCACCGCGCCGAACTCCACGTCCAGGTGCCAGCTCCGCGGCGGATGACACCACACCTCGTGCCGATCCAGCGCGAGCGGCCCCGGCAGGAGCCGCAGCCCCGCGATGCCGGACTCCTCGGTGGCCTCGCGCAGCGCGCACGCCTCGATCGAGGCGTCGTACGGCTCGCAGTGCCCGCCCATCGGCAGCCACTTGCCCGCCTTGGGGTGGAGGGTGAGCAGCACCTGCTCACCGTCGTGGGAGAGCACCGCCGTGGTGGCGGTCAGATGCCCCGGCGCGCATGTCCGCCACATGGCGTCGTCATGGGTCTCCAGGTGGCGCAGGAACTCCTTGCGCAGGGCCTCCTCCTCGTCGCTGGGGGCCGTCCAGCCGGAGAGGACGGCATGCGCGTCCTGGTGCAGGGTCACTTGCCGTCGCCCGTGTCCTCGGGGCCTTCCCCGGTGTCGTCGCCGGTGTCGTCGCGGGTGTCCTTCTCGCCCTGCTCCAGCGTCGAGAGGTCGAACTGGACACCGCCGCTGACGAACGAGGCGGGGTCGTCCAGATCCTCCGCGCGCGGCATCAGGTCCGGGTGTCCCCATACGGCGTCGCGGCCGTCGAGCCCGCGGGCCTCCTCCAGCGCCGCCCACAGCGCCGCGGCCTCACGCAGCCTGCGGGGACGGAGTTCGAGCCCCACGAGGGTGCCGAACGTGCGCTCGGCGGGGCCGCCGGTGGCCCTGCGCCGGCGTACCGTCTCGGCCAGAGCCGCGGCGGAGGGCAGTTTGCCGCCGGCCGCCTTGTCCACGACGGTGGCCACCCAGCCCTCGACCAGGGCCAGCATCGTCTCCAGCCGCGCCAGAGCGGCCTTCTGCCGCTCGGTCTCCTCGGGCTTGAGCAGCGCGCCGCCGCTCAGCGCCTGCTGGAGCTGCTCGGGGTTGTTGACGTCGAGCCCGCGAAGCTGCTCCTCCAGCGCGGAGACGTCGACCGTGATGCCCTTGGCATATTCCTCGACCGCCCCCAGCAGGTGGGCACGCAGCCAGGGCACGTGCTTGAACAACCGCTGGTGCGCGGACTCACGCAGGGCCAGGTAGAGCCGGATCTCCTCGGAGGGCAGCTCCAGGCCCTCGCTGAAGGAGGCGATGCCGCCCGGCAGCAGGGCCGCGGTGCCGGACAGCGGCAGGCCGATGTCGGTGGAGCCGACCACCTCACGGGCGAGCGACCCGAGGGCCTGCCCGATCTGGCTGCCGACCATCATGCCGCCCATCTGCTTCAGCATGCCCATCAGCGGCCCGGCCATGGACTGGGCCTCGGCGGGCAGCCCGGCCGAGCCGAGGGTGCCCCCCATCGTCTCGACCATCCGCGCCGCGATCGGGTCACAGAGCTTTTGCCAAACCGGGACGGTCTTTTCGATCCACTCCGATCGGCTCCACGCCTCCGGCGTGTCTACGCCGCTCGGGAGCGTGGTCGCCTCGTTGAGCCACAGGTCGGCGAGACTGAGCGCGTCGAGGATCTGACGGCGCTCACCCTCCATGACGCTCGGATCACCCTCGGCCACTACGGCGTGTCGGGCGATGTTCTTGGCCATGTCCCAGTTGACTGGGCCTGAACTCGGCGGTGCGGAGAGCATGTCGGCGAACTGGCGCATCGCGGCGGCGATCTGCTCAGGGTTGCCGAACATCGCGAACGGGTTGTCGTTTGGGTCGTTTTCACGACCTGGCAGGTCAGTCACCGGTCTACCTCGGGCAGGATGGAGGAGTCCACATCCGCCACGTTATCCGTCGAGGGGCGGATCAGTGCAAAGTGAGGACCTGGTGCCTACCTCGAATCGCCACCGGCCACCGGTCATCGCCGTCACGGGCGCTGCCGGCGGACTGGGCCGGGCGTTCCTCGCCCACGTGGCCTCGTCTGCGGATTTCCGCAGGGTCGTGGCCATTGATGAGCAACGCGGTGATGTGTCCGATGTCACCTGGCGGGTCATCGACGTGCGAGATCCGCTCTTGGCGAACCGGCTCTCCGACATCGACGTCCTCGTCCACCTGTCCGCCGAGTACGCGCTCGACGCCGACCCCGCCGAGCGGCGGGCGTACAACCTGCGCGCCGCGCAGACCGTGCTCACCGCCAGTGCCGCCGCGCGGGTGCGCCGCGTCGTCGTGGTGACCAGCGCGATGGTGTACGGCGCGGCGCCCGACAACCCGGTGCCGCTCCCGGAGGACGCGCCGGTGACCGCCGAGCCCGACACCGGCATCGTGGGCGACTACCTGGAGATCGAGGCACTGGTCCGGCGTTCCCTGCGCAGTCACCCCGGCCTTGAGGTCACGGTGGTACGGCCCGCGGCGGTGGTAGGCCCCGGCATCGACACCGTCGTCACCCGGCACTTCGAGGCGCCCCGGCTGCTGACGGTCAAGGGCTGCGACCAGTACTGGCAGTTCTGCCACATCGACGACCTGGTGACCGCCCTCGAACTGGCCGCGCTCGGTACGGTGACCGGCACGGTCGTCGTCGGCTGCGACGGCTGGCTGGAGCAGGAGAAGGTCGAGGAGATCTCCGGGCTGCGGCGCTTCGAGCTGCCCGCCGCGCTGACCTTCGGCACCGCCCAGCGCCTGCACCGGCTCGGCATCACGCCCGCCCCCGCGACCGACCTGCACTACGTCGTCTACCCCTGGGTGGCCGACGGCGCGTCACTGCGGGCGGCGGGCTGGAAGCCGGCCTGGACCAACGAGGCGGCCCTTGAGCAGTTGCTCGAACTGCGTGAGGGCAAGCACGCCGTGGTCGGCCGCCGCCTGTCCGGCAAGGAGGCGACGATCACCGCGGCGGGCGCCACCGTGGCGGTGATCGGCACCGCGGCGATCGTGCGCAGGGCCCGGCGGCGACGGCGGCTGTAGCGCCACGTCAGGTGCGGCGGGCGCGGGCGGGCGCGTCTGGAGAGCGCCGGGGGAGACGGTTGTAGGCTCGGGACGTGGATGCCATCCGGTTGCTCGGGATACGCGACAGCCCGTTGTCGGTCGATGAGGTGTTCGCCGCCGTCGGTGACGTGTCCGCTGGGGGCACCACGCTTTTCGTCGGCACGGTCCGCGACCATGACGGCGGCAAACCGGTGGTCAAGCTTTCCTACTCGGCTCACCCGACCGCCGAGGCTGAGCTGCGGCGGGTCGCCGAGAAGGTCGCCGCCGACTTCCCGGTCACCGCGCTCGCCGCGGTCCACCGCACCGGAGACCTCTCGCTCGGCGACATCGCGGTGATCGTCGCCGTGGCCTGCCCGCACCGCCAGGAGGCGTTCCAGGCCGCGAGGCGTCTCATCGACGATCTCAAGAGCGAGGTGCCGATCTGGAAGCATCAGATGTTCGCCGACGGCACCGCCGAATGGGTCGGCGCCTGCGAATGACCCGACGTTTCAGCGCATAGGCTGCGTTCATGTCCCGACGCACGCTGACCCTGATGGTGGCGGCCATGCTGACGCTGATGCTCGGCGTTGCGGGCGCCATGCTGCCGGTGCCGTACGTCGTGCTCAGCCCGGGGCCCACCGAGGACACCATCGGCAAGGTCAAGGGCAAACCGGTCATCTCCATCGAAGGCCGCCAGACGTACCCGACACAGGGCAAGCTCAGCCTGGTGACCGTGGCCTACCAGGGTGGTCCCGGCACCCGCATCGACCTGCTCACCGCGTTGCGCGGCTGGATCGACCCGAGTATCGCGGTGGTCCCGGAGGAGACGATCTTCCCCAAGTCCAGTACGGCGGAGCAGGTCGAGGAACAGAACATCCAGGACATGACCAACTCCCAGGACGACGCGACCGCCGCCGCCCTGACCGAGCTGAAGATCCCGTACACGTCGGTGGTGGCCGTGATGTCGGCGGAGAAGGGCAAGCCCGCCGACGGCAAGCTCAAGCCCGGCGACGAGATCACCGCCGTGGACGGCACGCCCGCCAAGGACGTGGAGAAGGTAGCCGAGAAGGTCCGTTCCCGTAAGGCGGGCGAGCAGGTCTCGATCAGCGTCACCCGGGACGGCAAGCCGCTCACCGTGCCGCTGACCACCGTCAAGGGAGTGGACGGCAAGCCGATGGTCGGCATCGTCATGCAGGCCAAGTTCAAGTTCCCGTTCAAGGTCTCCATCAACGTGGGCGACGTGGGCGGGCCGAGCGCGGGGCTGATGTTCTCCCTCGGCATCATGGACAAGCTGACCCCCGGCGCGATGACCGGCGGCAAGTTCGTCGCGGGCACCGGCACGATCACCCCGGAGGGGCGCGTCGGGCCGATCGGCGGCATCCAGCAGAAGATGGTCGGCGCGCGCAAGACCGGGGCGACGTTGTTCCTCACTCCGGCGGGCAACTGCGACGAGGCCCTGAAGGCCGTGCCGCAGGGGATGCGCCTGGTGAAGATCGAGACGCTGCACAGCGCGGTCCAGGCCCTTGACATGGTGCGCACCGGCACCGGCACCCTTCCCGCCTGCACGGCGAACTGACCGCCCACTGGTCTGCCGGGCCTGCTCACCGTTGAGAGGTGCGCGGCCCAGGTTGTCCACAGGCTGGGTCGCTCAGGGGTCGTGATCAAGGTTTATCCACAGAATCCGGTTCGGTGTCCGCTCGCACCCCGCGACCTGACGTACGGTTACTGACCAGGCCCTTCCCTCCGATGCTCGGCTCGGGCACTCATGACGAGTTCGGGGCGTTGGTCCTAGTGGTGGAGCATCATGCCCTGAGCGCGCCCGAGCGGTGCGGGGCGGGCGCCGCCCCACCGGTGTAGGTTGCCAGACACGGACCGTTGCATATGACGACAAGGGGTTGGCCTTGAGCTTCCGGACCCCCGGAGCCGGCAGGGCGATGCGCCTGCCCCGCCGGCCGCACCTCCTGGTGCCCGTCGCGATCGCACTTGTGGCGATCGTGGCGTTGTTCTTCCTTTTCTCCGGTGTGTACACCGACTTCCTGTGGTTCGACGCCGTCGGGTACACCTCGGTGTTCTCCAACGTGCTGCTGACCCAGATCTTGCTGTTCGTCGTCGGCGGCCTGCTCATGGTGGCCATCGTCGGCGGCAACATGATGCTGGCCTTCCGGATGCGCCCGATGTTCGGGCCGTCGATGTTCGGCGGGTCGAGCGGGGCGGACCGATACCGGATGGCCGTCGATCCGCACAGAAAGCTGATCTTCTGGATCGGCATGGCGGTGCTCGCCCTGTTCGCCGGGTCCACGATGGCCGGGCAGTGGGAGATCTGGCTCCAGTTCGTCAACGCCACGCCGTTCAACGACGTCGACCCGCTGTTCGGGATGGACAAGTCGTTCTTCGTCTTCACCCATCCGTTCCTGCGGATGCTGCTGACGTTCCTGTTCACGGCCGTGGTGATCTCGACCGCGATGGCCGCCATCGTGCACTACCTGTACGGCGGGTTCCGGTTCCAGTCGCCGGGCGTACACGCCTCGCGCGCGGCCCGCGCCCACCTGTCCGTGCTGGTCGGCGTCTTCGTCCTGCTGAAGGCGGTGGCCTACTGGATCGACCGGTTCGGCCTGGTCTTCTCCGACCGCGGGTTCGTACACGGCGCGTCCTTCACCGACGTCAACGCGGTGCTGCCGGCCAAGAACATCCTGGCCATCATCTCGCTGATCTGCGCCCTGCTGTTCTTCGCCGGGGTGATCCGGCCGGGCGGCATGCTCCCCGGCGTCGCCTTCGGCCTGCTCGTGCTCTCCGCGGTGCTGATCGGCGGCGTCTACCCCGCCCTGGTGGAGCAGTTCCAGGTCCGGCCCAACCAGCAGGCCCGGGAGGCGGCGTTCATCTCGCGCAACATCGAGGCCACCAGAAAGGCGTACGGCGTCGACAAGAGCGAGGTCATCGACTACAACGCGCAGGGCGACCCAGGCAAGGTCGACTTCAACTCCGACTCCTCCATCTCAGGGGTGCGGCTGCTCGACCCCAACCTGGTGTCCAAGACCTACCAGCAGCGCCAGCGCATCCGTGGTTTCTACGACTTCCCCGACCAGCTCGACGTCGACCGCTACCGCGACTCCGCGGGCAGCATGCGCGACACGGTCGTGGGCGTGCGCGAGCTGATCGGTCCGCCCCGTGAGCAGGACAACTGGATCAACCGCCACCTGGTCTACACCCACGGCTACGGCATCGTCGCCGCGCCGGGCAACAAGGTCGACTCCGAGGGCCTGCCCGACTTCGAGGTCAAGGACATGCCGGTGACCGGCCCGCTGGTGGACCGTACCGGCCTGAAGGAGCCGCGGATCTACTTCGGCGAGAACTCCTCGACCGAGTACGTGATCGCCGGCGGCGACCCGAAGGTCAGGCAGGAGCTCGACTACCCGGAGAGCGGCGGCACCGGCCAGGAGAACACCACCTACCAGGGCAAGGGCGGCGTCGCGATCGGCTCGTTCTTCAACCGCATGCTCTACGCGGCGAAGTACAGCGAGATCAACCTGCTGCTCTCCGGCGACGTCAACGAAAAGTCGCAGATCCTGTACGTCCGCAACCCGCGCGAGCGCATCGAGAAGGTCGCGCCCTTCCTCCGGATGGACGCCAACCCCTACCCGGCGGTCGTGGACGGGCGCGTGGTGTGGATCGTGGACGCCTACACCCTGTCCAACGACTACCCCTACTCGCAGAGCCGCAGCTTCGGTGACATGGTCCGCGACACGGCCACCGACACGCGGGCCATCGCCCAGCAGCCGCGCGACCACATCAACTACATCCGCAACTCGGTCAAGGCCACGGTCGACGCCTACGACGGCACCGTCAACCTCTACGCCTGGGACTCCCAGGATCCGCTGCTGAAGACCTGGAGCAAGGCCTTCCCCGGCATCGTCAAGCCGGCCGCTCAGATGAGCCCGGACCTGCGCTCCCACCTGCGCTACCCGGAAGACCTGTTCAAGGTCCAGCGTGATGTGCTCGCCCGCTACCACATCGAGGACGCCCGGGCCTTCTACGGCGGCCAGGACTTCTGGAACGTCCCCAACGACCCGTCCCTGAGCGACAGCGACGTCAAGCAGCCGCCTTACTTCCTGTCGGTCAAGATGCCCGGCACCTCGGCGCCCTCCTTCTCGCTGACCACGACCTTCGTGCCACGCCAGGGTCCCAACCTGGCGGCGTTCATGGCCGTGGACGCGACGGACGGCGGCGACTACGGCAAGCTGCGCATCCTGCGCATGCCGTCCAACACGACGATCCCGGGGCCGGGGCAGGTCCAGAACAACTTCACCAACAAGTTCTCCGGTGAGCTCAACCTGCTCGGGCTGGGCAATGCCAAGATCCGCTACGGCAACCTGCTCACCCTGCCCTTCGCCAACGGCCTGGTCTACGTCGAGCCGGTGTACGTCCAGACGGCCGCCGCCTCCGGGCAGGAGCCCTACCCGATCCTGCGGCGTGTCCTGGTCGCCTACGGCAACAAGGTCGGCTCGCACGACACCCTCGCAGGGGCCCTGGAACAGGTCTTCGAGGGCGCGGCGGCGCAACAGCCCAACAACCAGCAGCAAAAGCCTACGGAGACCAACCAGGCCGCCCAGCTCAACGCGGCCATCGACGAGGCCCGCAAGGCGTACGACGACGCCAAGAAGGCCCTGTCCGCCGACCCGCCCAACTGGGTGGAGTACGGCAAGGCCCAGCAGCGCCTCCAGGACGCCCTGAACCGCCTCCAGTCGGCCAAGCCGAGCACGGCGACACCCCCGGCCACTGGGCCGACCACAACGCCGTCTGCGGCCCCGACGACCTCGACCACACCGACCGCACCACCACCCACTCCGGCCTCGACGGGCAGCCCGTCGACGTCGGCCGCCTCCTGAGCCCGAACCGATTTGCGTCCGCCCCGTTAGCCCGATAGTCTTTAGACACAACGCAACGCGGGGTGGAGCAGTTCGGTAGCTCGCTGGGCTCATAACCCAGAGGTCGCAGGTTCAAATCCTGCCCCCGCTACCAAGGAAAACCCTCGGACCTTCGGGTCCGGGGGTTTTCTCGTTTTTAAGGGCGGTATGCGCCTTTGGGGGAAGGCCCCGGAAATCCCGGCATTCTCCGGGAATTTCTAGCATTCGCCTCTCTGGGTGGGTGTCTCATGCGGTGGCGGGGGCGGGCGGCACCCTCCAGGGAGCGGCACAGCAGCTCTGGGGGCGGGGACGGTCGGCGAGGGGGTTAGTTAGGGACAGGGCGGGCAGGTCCGCCGCCGCCCAGCGGGCCACAGGGGATGCAGGCGATACCTCCGCGCCGGCAGGTGGCCCGGCGAAGCGCCTGTTCTCGATATGGGGTGGTCGGGGCGTTGTGGCCCGGTGGCCGTTTCCGATGTGGGGTGGGTGTGGCCTTATGGTCCGGCGGCCGTTTCGTATGCCGGGAGCGGGGTCGGCGGGACGCCGTCCCGGGCCCCGGCGAGGTTGTAGTGGTCGCCCGTGTTTCCGGTGCTCAGTGGTCGGGGCGTGGTGGTCCAGTGCCTGTTTCCGATGTGAGGTGGTCGCGGCATTGTGGCCCGGTGTTCGTTTCCTCTGCCGGGGGCGAGGTTGTAGTGGCCGTTTGCGTGTTTTCGGTACGGGGTGGGCGGGGCGTGGTGGTTCAGCGTCCGTTTCTCGATGCGGGGTGGGCGGGGGTTGTGGTCCGGTGTTCGCTTCCTCTGCCGGGGGCGAGGTTGTAGCCGCCGTCTGCCTGTTTTCGGTATGGGGTGGTCGGGGCGTTGTGGCCCGGTGGCCGTTTCCGATGTGGGGTGGGTGTGGCCTTATGGTCCGGCGGCCGTTTCGTATGCCGGGGGGCGAGGTTGTGGTGGCCGTCTGCGTGTTTTCGGTAAGGGTGGGCGGGGCTCTACTGCCTGTTACCGATGGTGGGCGGGTGTGTGGTCGTGTACCGAGACGATGGTGAGGGTTCGGCGGGGGCAGTCCGACCTAAGGTCATCTGGCGGCAGCGATGGGGCACTTTCTGGCGTGTGCTGGGTGGGGGTGTCCCGGATGTGCGGCAGGCTCGGGCCGGTGGTCTCTGATCATCGGTGGCAGGGCGTGTTGGAGGAGGTGGGTGGGGCTTCGGGGGAGGTGAGGGGGAGGGTGCCCATGCTGGCCATGATGTCCAGGGCCTGGTGGCGGTAGGTGCGGGCGCGGTCGCCGCGGGCGAGTTCGTGGAAGAGGCGGCCGAGGTCCCACAGGAGGCCGGCCTCGCCGTGCCGGTCGCCCACCTCCCTGGCCAGCAGGAGCGCCTGCTCGTAGCGGCGCACGGCCTGGTCGTGGTCGCCGTTCCGGTAGTGGGCGCGGGCCAGGCTGGCCAGGTGGTAGTACCCGCCGTGCCGGTAGCCGAGGTCCTGGGAGAGCCAGGCCCCCCGGCGGTAGTTGTCCATGGCCGCAGGCGTGTCGCCGATCCGTTCCTCCAGCAGGCCGAGCCGGTGCAGGGCGAGCACCTCGTCGTACGGCTCGCCCGCCGACCGCAGGATCGCGATGGACCGCAGGAGCCGGTCGGCCGCCTCGTCGTACCGCTCCTCCCGGACCAGCAGGCTGCCCCATTCGAGCATCGCCCGCGCCTCGCCCGTGGTGTCCTCCGCGGCCCGGTACAGCGCCTGGGCGCGGGCGATGTGGCCGAGGGCGCGCTCGGTGTCCTGATCGCCGAGCCCGTGGCAGTGCGAAAGCACCAGGTGGGTGCGGGCCTCGGCGTGGATGGTCTCCCGGCGGGCGGTGGCGGGCAGGATGATCTGGTTCAGCGCGCAGCAGTCCTGGAGGTAGCCGCGGATGCGCAGCGGGCCGGTCAGCGCCGCCGCGAGCTGGACGGCGAGCGTTTCGTGGCTGCCGGGGACGATGGCGGCCTGCCGGACGACCGGGACCAGGTTGCGGCGGTGGTCGTCGAGCCAGGCGAGGGCGTCGGCGGGGGTGTAGATCTCGGCGGCGGTGTACGGCCGGCGTTCGTCCTCGTGCAGCCAGCGCAGGTTGAGCGGGTCGAGCAGCTCGGTGACCTGTAACGCGGCAGCGTGGTAGTACTGGAACGCGCGCAGCAGCGCCTCGTGCCGCTCCCGGTCCGACAGGTGCGAGCGGGCCTCCTCGGTGGCGAACAACCGCACCAGGTCGTGCATCAGGTAGTGGTGCGGGCGCGGCGAATCGACCAGCCGGGCGTCCAGCAGCCCCTCCAGGCCCTCTTCGGAGCGCCGCTGCGGCAGGCCGGTGAGTGCGGCGGCGACGGGTACGGTGATCTCCGGCCAGTGCGGCAGCCCCATGTGGCGGAAGACCTTGACCAGTTCCTCGCTGCGCGGGTCGTTGTCCAGCTCCTGGCGGCTGGTCGCGAAGCTGGTCCGGACCTCGAGGTCGTCGACCTTCAGCTCGTCCAGCCGGTGGTGCTTGGACATGAGCTTGTCGGCCAGGAACCGCAGCGGCCAGGCCGGGCGGGACGCCAGCCGGGCGGCGGCGATGGTCAGCGCCAGCGGCAGCCCGCCGCACAGCCGGGCGATCCGTACGGCCTGCTCGCGTTCGGCGGCGATGCGCTCGGCCGACACGACCGAGGAGAGCAGCGCCAGCGACTCCTCTTCCGACATCGGCTGAAGGTGGTGGACCGCGCCGCCGAGCGCCGGCAGCGTACGGCGGCTGGTCACCAGTACCGAGCACGACTTGGCCGGCATCAACGGGCGGACCTGCGCGGAGTCCACCGCGTTGTCGAGGAGCAGCAGCATCCGCCGGTTCGCGGTCAGGGACCGGAAGCGGGCCGCGGCCTCGGCCTCCTCGGGTGGTACCGCGTGGGTGGCCACGCCCAGCGAGCGCAGCATGCGTCCGAGCACGTCAGTCGGCTCCAGCGGCTTCAGGCACCTGGACGAACCTTGCAGATCAACATAGAACAGCCCGTCGGGAAAGTGCCGGCTGATCCGATGGGCCAGGTACGTGGCCAGCTCGGACTTGCCCACGCCGCCCACGCCGTCGATCACCACGATCCCCGGCCCTTCGGGGTCGAGCAGCAGGTGCTCCAGCCGGTTCACGTCGGCCTGCCGCCCGGCGAACACGCCGCTGCCGCGGAAGATCTCGTTGGGCGGCGCGGAGACCGGGTCGGGGTCTTCGGCGAGCCCCGCCACGGCGCGGGACGCGCCCTCCTCCTGCCCGCTGGAGCCGTCGTCGGTGAGGATCGCCTGGTGGAGGGCCTGGAGTTCGCCGCAGGGCTCAAGTCCCAGCTCCTCGGTGATCACCGAGCGGGCCTCCCGGTAGGCGTCCAGCGCCTCCGCGCGCCGTCCTGCGGCGTGCAGCGCGCGCATGAGCTGGCCCCACAGCCGCTCCCTGAGCGGATGCTGGGCGAGCAGCGTGCGCAGTTCCACCACGATTTCGGTGTGTCGGCCGAGCAGCAGCCGGGCCTCGACGTGTCCTTCGGCGGCGAGTTGCCGCAGCTCGGTGAACCGGTGCGTCATGGCGGTCAGTGAGGCGGTGGGCGCGGCGTCCATGAACGGCTCGCCGTCCCACAGCGACAGGGCCGCGGAGAGCCGGCGTTCGGCCTCTTCCGCCTCGCCGCGGTCCAGCGCCGCGAGACCCTCCGTGATCTGGGTCTCGAACTGCACGCCGTCGATCGACTCCGGCGGGCAGCGTAGCTCGTACCCGCCCGCGCTGGTGGCGATGACCTTGCCCTCCCGGTCGCCCAGGGCGCGCCTGCACTGCAGCACATAGTTGCGGATCAGGACCGCGGCGGAGGCGGGCGGTCTGCCGGGCCACAGTTCGAGTACCAGCCGATCGACCGAGACCACCCGCCCGGCGTCCAGCATCAACAGCGCCAGCAGTGCTCGCGGGCGAGGCCCCGGGATCGGATACCAGTTGATGTCCGTCCGAAATTCGACTCGCCCGAGGTATCTGAACCACATGCGAGCACCCTCCGCCGCATTGGAGACCAGTTCTATCGAGCCACAATCATAAGTAACCTGGTCTGTAAGTGGAAAAGTTAACAAGACCTAAATTACAGGGTTACGCGGTATTGGCATCCTGACGTAGTGGGGTCGGAGGCATTCGCGGGCGCGCTGCGCCGCCCGCACCCGACCGGGGGTTTCGCCATGACATCGCCGACATCGCCGCAGTCCCGAGCCGCGAGGACATCCTTCCATCATCCCTCCATCACCCTTCCGCCGTCCCGATGCGGCTTACGACCGTGGCCACCGGCAATCTGGGGGAATTATGCGTTTCGGAGTATTAGGACCGCTCACGATCGACGACAACGGGATCGGCCGTCTGCCCAGCGCGCCCAAGCAGCGGCAGTTGCTCGCCCTCTTCCTGATGAACGCCGGCCATTTCGTGCCGGCCTCCGCCTGTATCGAGGAATTATGGGGCAGCGGCCCGCCGCGAACGGTGACCGCGACCCTGCAAACGTACATCCTCCAGATCAGGCGCTCGCTCGCCATGTCGCCGGAGATCGGCTCGGTGGCGCAGGCCCGTAAGGTGCTGATCACCGGTAATCGGGGTTACCACCTGATCGTCCCGGCCGACTCCCTGGACGTCATGGAGTTCCGGCGATGGCTGCGCGACGGCCGGCGGGCGGCGCTGCGCAACGACGACGAGACCCGGGCCCGCTGCCTGCGCATGGCGCTGGCGCAGTGGCGGGGCCCGGCGCTCGGCGACGTGCCGGTGGGGCCACGGCTGCGACCGGAGGTGGAAAGACTGGAAGAGTCACGGATCGCGGCGATGCAGGAGTGTTTCGACGCCGAACTCCGCCTCGGCCGCCACCAGGACATTCTCGGTGAACTACGCACCACGGCGGCCCGGCATCCTTTCAATGAGGAGTTCCAGGCCCAGTACATGCTGGCGCTGTACCGATCGGGCCAGCAGGTCAAGGCGCTCGACGTCTTCCACCGGCTGCGCGCCACCCTGGCGGCGGAACTCGGCCTGGGCCCCTCCCGCACGATCCGCTCCCTGCACGAGGCCATGGTCCACGCGCACCACGAACTGTCCCTCGAAGTGATCGGTGCCTGAACCTGCCGGGGCCGCTCGCTCGCCGGTTGACCTCAATATTGGTTGAGGTTGCACCCTGGGAGCGTCCAAGCTGCCGCGGTTGACAGGTGATACGTGCGTAACAATCCGATTCTCGTACTGGCCGCCGTCCTGCTCTCCAGCGTGTCCCTGCCGATCACGCTGACCGGCGCGTCGGTCGCGCTCGTGGAGATCGCGTCCGATCTCCAGGCGGATCTCGCGCCGGTCCAGTGGGTGGTGACCGGCTACAACGCCACCTTCGCGAGCTTCATGCTGGCCTCCGGCTCGCTGGCGGACCTGATCGGCAGGCGGCGGGTCTACACGTCCGGGCTGATCATCTTTGTGGTCAGCGGCCTGCTGAGCACCGTGGCCACCGACATCGTGCTGCTCGACGTCGTGCGCGCGCTCGCCGGGGTCGGCGGGGCCGCGGCGGCGGCCAGCGGCTCGGCCCTGCTGGCCGCCTCCTTCCAGGGCCCGGCCAGGGCCCGGGTGTTCGGCCTGTTCGGCACCGCGCTCGGCATCGGCCTGGCCTTCGGGCCCACGATCGCCGGGGTGCTGGTCAACGCGTTCGGCTGGCGGGCCGTGTTCGGCGTGCCGTCCGTCGCGTGCCTGCTGGTGCTGGGGGTCGTCCGGCTGCTGCCGGAGTCCCGTGACCCGCGCTCGCGCCGGGTGGACTGGGCGGGCACGGTCTCCTTCACGGCGGGCCTCCTGCTGCTCATCTTCGGATTCGTCGAGGGGCCGGCCCTGGGCTGGACGTCGCCCGCCGTGCTGGGGGCTTTCGTCGCCTCTGTCGTGCTCTTCGCCGCCTTCGTGGTGATCGAGTACCGGACCCGCGAACCGCTGCTCGACCTGAGCCTGCTCACCACGCCGCGGTTCCTCGGCATCTCCATCGCCGCCGCGACCATCGTCAGCGTGCTCATCCCTCTGCTGATCTACCTGCCGTCCTACTTCACCCGGGTGCTCGGCATGGGCCCCGACCAGGCCGGCGCGGTCCTGATCATGCTGACCGCGCCCACGCTGGTACTGCCCTCGCTGGCTGGCCTGATCACCCGGTGGGTGCCGCCCGCGGTGATCGTGGTGCTGGCGGTCGTCCTGGTGGGGCTCGGTTCGGCCTGGCTGGCCCTCAGCGGTCCGGCGTCCACCGCGCTCGGGCTGGCCGGGCCGCTGCTGACGATCGGCTTCGGCGTGGGCGTCTCCACGGGGCTGATCGACGGAGTGGCGCTCAGCAGCGTGGGGCCCGAGCGTGCGGGAACGGCGTCGGGCCTGTTCAACACGGTCCGGCTGGGCGGTGAGACGGTCGCCATCGCGGTGTTCGGCGCGGTGCTGGCCGCGATGACCGCGGGCCGGCTGGCCGAGCCCGGCTTCGCCGGCGGACTGCGGGTCGTGCTGTGGTCGATGACCGGGCTCGCGCTGGTGACCGTGCTGGTGGTCACGGTACTGCTGCGCGCCCCCGCCCGGACGACCGGGCGTACCCCCGAACCCGTCTCACGATGACCTGAAGGGATTTCGCCCATGCTGGTACACGACGTCGTCTACCACCTGGAGATGACCTCCCCCGCCGAACTCCGCCCGGCCCGCCCGTCCGGCGCCGCCGTGCGGCTGCGCGAGACCGGCACCGAGGACGTGCGGGAGTTCCGGGAGATCCACGACCGGGTGGCCGGTCCGCACGGCTGGCCGTCGCTCACCTGGCCGGAGTCGCGGTGGCGCGAGCACCTGGCCCGGCCGGGGGTGCGCGCGTGGATCGCCGAGGTGGACGGGCGGCCCGCCGGGCTCGCCCAGCTCCAGGCGCAGCCGGGGCACACGGTGGAGATCGAGTACTTCGGGCTGGCGCCGGAGTACGTGGGCAACGGGATCGGCGGGCACCTGCTGACCCTGATCACCCGGATGGCCTGGGAGATCGCGCCGGTCGAGGAGCCGCGGGGCGACGGGGGCGGGGAGATCCGCCGGGTCTGGCTGCGCACCTCCCGCTCCGACCACCCGCACGCCAGGGCGAACTACCAGGCCCGTGGCTTCCGCCTGACCCACGAGGAGCCCTGGGAACGCGAATTCGTCATTGCCGGACCCCGCTGAGCGAACGTCAGGGGTTGGCGTCGCCGAGCAGGCGGCGCGGACCGGAGCCCAGCCGGCCGAGCGCGTCGTCGGGGTTGGCGACCACGCAACGGTCGATCGACAGGCAGCCGCACCCCACGCAGTCGGTGAAGTCATCGCGTAGCTGCTCCAGCCGCCGGATGCGCTCGTTGAGCTGTTCCCGCCAGCTCGCCGACAGGCGCTCCCAGTCCTGGCGGTTCGGAGTGCGCCCCTCCGGCAGCTCCGCGAGCGTCTCTCCGATCTCCGCCAGCGACACCCCGACCCGCTGCGCGATCCGGATCAGGGCGACCCGGCGCAGGGTCTCCCGCCCGTACCGCCGCTGGTTTCCGGCCGTACGACGGCTCGTGATCAGCCCCTGTCGTTCATAGAAGTGCAACGCCGAAACCGAAACGCCACTGCGCGCCGCCAACTCACCGATGGTGAGCTCGGCCGGGATTTTAGCCATGGGAGTTCTCCGCCACGAGTTGACCTTAACAAATATTCAGGTTCTAGCATCAGTGGCGATCGCAGGGAGAATCCAGATCCGGAGAGAGGAATTGGGGTGCAGTCTGAATCGTTCCGCCTCGCCGTCGTAATCGGCAGTGTCCGGGAGGGCCGTTTCGGCCCGACCGTGGCGAACTGGTTCATCGGGCAGGTCCGGCGACGCGACGACGTGATCCTCGACGTGATAGACCTCGCCGAGACGCCGCTGCCGCCACGCGGTCAGGCGCGCCCGGTGGTGACCGGGGAGTACGACTCGCCCGAGGTACGCGCCTTCGCCGCCAGAATCGGCGCGGCCGACGCCTTCGTCATCATCACGCCCGAGTACAACCACGGGTATCCGGGACCACTGAAGATCGCCATCGACTCGCTCAATCCGGAGTGGCACGCCAAACCCGTGGCCTTCGTGTCCTACGGCGGCATTTCCGGCGGCCTGCGGTCGGTGGAACAACTCCGCGCGGTATTCGCGGAACTGCACGCCATCACCATCCGCGAGACGGTCAGCTTCAGCATGGCCCATTCCCGTTTCGACGCGACCGGCCGGCCACTCCAGCCGGAAAAGGTGAACGCCGCGGCCAAGCTGCTCCTTGACCAACTCGCCTGGTGGGCCCGCCACATCCGCGCCGCCAAAAGCCTCCTTCCCTACGGTTCGTGACCCCCCGCCGTGCGACTGCGGAACCGCCCCAGTCGCACGAACGACCGGTTGGAGAACTCAGCCGGTGGCGCGGCAGAAGCGGTCGGTCGCGGGCAGGTGGCCCTCGGCCGGGCCGTGTCGTTGCAGGTCACGGCGGCCATCGCGGCGCTGTCCGGGGGCGCGGGGGGCGGCTGGTCGCCGGGCTGGTCCAGCGTCGGGGGCCTGCCCGCGGCGACGGCCGCCAGCCGGCCCGCGAGCTGCGGGAACATCTCGTCGCGGTACAGCAGCACGCGGGTCATCCAGCGGAACGCGGTGCCGTCGGTCCCGGCGACGGGCTCTCGGTCCACCCGCGCCGCCAGGCGGAACCAGGTGTCGCGGACATGCCCCGCCGTACGGCCCAGCGCGTACGTCCCGTGCCGGTCCGCCGCCCCGCCGCCGCGGGTCCTGGGGCGAACGCGCCGAGCAGGCAGGCCGCCGCCGATGCGAGGGCCCATCCAGGGCGCATGAGTCGGTCTCCCCCTCGTGTCGTCGAGCCGTGTCGTGATCGACAACGCTAGGCGGGCACGATGCGCCCGGACCACGCGGAAGACCCCCCAGTCATCCGGGGGCGGGCCCCACCCTTCAGGCTCGTGCGTCCGGTGCCGCCGGGGGGAAGAACGCGGTCTCCGGCCGCTGCATGTACTCCATCGCCGCGGCAAACACCGGATCGGTCATCCGGCGTTCCATCTCCTCCATGGTCACGTCCTCGATGCGGGTCTGGATCCACCAGACGTTCCCGAACGGGTCGCGCACCCGCCCCACCAGGTCGCCGAAGGCCAGGTGGGTGACCTCGCTGATCGGTACGCCTCCCGCGGCCACCGCCTGCCGCAGTACGGCGTGCGCGTCCTCGACGTACAGCCGCAGGAACGACGGCAGGGCCGGCCAGCTCGGATCGCCGTCGAACAGCATCACGACCGCGTCGCCGATGCGCACCTCCGCGTGCCCGATCCGCCCCCGGTCATCGACCACCCGGCCCAGTTCCTCCGCGCCGAACGCCCTGGTCAGATAGTCGATCACCGCGCCGGTGTCCGTGGAGATGATCCACGGCGTGACGGTGGTGTAGCCCTCGGGAATCGCGTTGACGGGCATGTGCCGGCCTCCTAGGTTCGGGTCGTCGCCGCACTGACTCGGCAACGCTAGAACCCATATAGGCCGGTTCATGACCTAGTTGGTCATCGGCGGACGCGCCGGACCCTCGGGTAGTGCAGGTCGAACGCCGGCCGTTCGGACCGGATGCGCGGGATCGAGGTGAAGTTGTGCCGCGGCGGCGGGCAGGACGTCGCCCACTCCAGCGAGTTGCCGAACCCCCACGGGTCGTCCACGGTCACCCGCGCGCCCTTCCGCGAGGTCTGCCACACGTTGTAAAGGAACGGCAGGGTGGACACGCCCAGCAGGAAGCCCCCGGCCGAGGAGACGACGTTGAGCCCGGTGAATCCGTCGATCGGGCTGTAGTCGGCGTACCGCCGCGGGAAGCCGATCACGCCCAGCCAGTGCTGCACCAGAAAAGTGGTGTGGAAGCCCACGAACAGCAGCCAGAAGTGGACCTTGCCCATCGTGTCGTTGAGCATCCTGCCGGTCAGTTTGGGCCACCAGAAGTAGAACCCGGCGAACATCGCGAACACCACCGTGCCGAACACCACATAGTGGAAGTGGGCGACCACGAAGTAGGTGTCGCTGATGTGGAAGTCCAGTGGCGGCGAGGCCAGGATGACGCCGGTCAGGCCGCCCAGCAGGAAGGTGACCAGGAACCCGATCGCGAACAGCATCGGGGTCTCGAACGTCAGGTGGCCGCGCCACATGGTGCCGATCCAGTTGAAGAACTTCACGCCGGTGGGCACCGCGATCAGGAACGTCATGAACGAGAAGAACGGCAGCAGTACCTGCCCGGTGGGGAACATGTGGTGCGCCCACACGGTCATCGACAGGCCGGCGATGGCGATCGTGGCGGCCACCAGGCCGATGTACCCGAACAGCGGCTTGCGGCTGAAGACCGGCAGGACCTCGGTCACGATGCCGAAGAACGGCAGCGCGATGATGTAGACCTCCGGGTGCCCGAAGAACCAGAACAGGTGCTGCCAGAGGATGGCCCCGCCGGTGGCCGCGTCGTAGATGTGCGCGCCGAGTTTGCGGTCGGCCTCCAGTACCAGCAGCGCGGCGGCCAGCACCGGGAAGGCCAGCAGCACCATGATCGAGGTGAGCAGCACGTTCCAGGTGAAGATCGGCATCCGGAACATGATCATGCCGGGCGCGCGCATGCAGATGATCGTGGTGATGAAGTTGACCGCGCCGAGGATCGTGCCGAGCCCGGCCAGTACCAGCCCCATGATCCACAGGTCGCCGCCGGGCCCGGGGGAGTAGGCCGCGGTGGACAGCGGCGTGTACGCGAACCAGCCGAAGGACGCCGCCCCGTCCGCCACGCCGAAACCCGCGAGGGTGATCAGCCCGCCGAACAGGAACATCCAGTAGCTGACCATGTTCAGCCGGGGGAAGGCCACATCGGGCGCGCCGATCTGGAGCGGCATGACGGCGTTGGCGAACCCGGCGAACAGCGGGGTCGCGAACAGCAGCAGCATGATCGCGCCGTGCATGGTGAACATCTGGTTGTACTGCTCGCGCGAGACGAACTGCAGGCCGGGCGCGAACAACTCGGCGCGGATCACCATCGCCATGATCCCGGCGACCAGGAAGAACGCGAACGACGAGATCAGGTAGAGGTTGCCGATCACCTTGTGGTCGGTGCTGGACAGCCATGACACGAGAATGGCGCCCTTGGTCCGGTGCTCCACCGGCCCGGGTACGAGGTGTTCCCGATCCGGCGGCGGCTCGACTCTGGTCACATCGTCTCCTGGCGCGGCGAGTTCTCCCGGCGCGGCGAGCGGCGGTACGTGCGCCGCTCATGCCCGTGCCGACCTGCGGAAAAACGGTGCTCGCCGCCCATCGCCGCAATCTCGGTGCTCGCATGGGCGGGAATGGACCACGGCTATACCCGCAGGGGGTCGCGAGGGTCAGGGCAGGGTCAGGTCGGTGACCGTCAGGCGATGATCGTCGCCGGGGAGGGTGACGGCCCGGAAGTCGCGTACCGCGATCCGCTCGTCGGCGAGCACGTGGTCGATGGCGATCTTCGGGAAGAAGAACGGCTGCTCGTGGTAGGGCCAGGTCATGGTCAGCCCGTGGCCGGTGGCGTCGGCCGCGTCCCGGTAGCCGGTGGCGATCAGGCCCCTGAGCACGGCGTGGTCCAGGGTCGCGTTGAAGTCGCCGGCCAGCACCCGCAGCGGGCCGCCGGCCCCGGGCAGCCGCCGGACGCTCGGCTCCCAGCAGGCGGTACGCCAGCCCGAGGACGGCGCGCAGGCGTGTACCGACACGATCTCCACCCGACGGCCGTCCGGCATGGTCACCATGGCGGCGGCCTGGCCCGGTCCGGTACCGGGCAGCCGCCTGCCCTCGCTCATCGGGTGCCGGGCGTAGATCGCCACGCCGTTCGCGTCCTCCTCGGGCAGCGTGTAGGCGTACGGCAGCAGC
Organism: Spongiactinospora sp. 9N601; assembly: GCF_044326295.1. Taxonomy (NCBI): domain Bacteria; kingdom Bacillati; phylum Actinomycetota; class Actinomycetes; order Streptosporangiales; family Streptosporangiaceae; genus Spongiactinospora; species Spongiactinospora sp. 9N601. Next base: position 4,518 of record NZ_JBIRBB010000028.1, on the reverse strand, counting down.
CCGGCCATCCCCTCGGCGGCCAGCCGCTCCGGCACCGGCCCGGTGACCTCCTGAAGCGTGAGAACGTCCGGGCGGTAGCGCCTGACCTGCTCCATCAGCGCGGAGATCGGGACGTTGCCGTTCCACATGTTGAGCGTCATGACCCGCAGCGCGGGGCCGCGCGCCGGTGGCTGCGCCCCGGGGAGCATCCGGGGCAGCATGATCACCGCGAACATCGCCACCGCCACGAACGCCGTCAGCGCCGCGCGCCACCGCCGGGTCAGGGCCGCCCAGGCGAGCGGGACCAGCGCGGCCACCGCCAGGTACGGCGTGAACGACACCGCCTGCGACCAGCGGAACACCGGCTCCCACCCGGTCATCCGCAGCCCGCCCCAGCCGAGGCAGGTCGCCGTCATGGCCCACAGCACGACCGCGCCGCCGCGCCGGTCCCGGCGGACGCCGCCCGGCGGCGGTGGCACGAGCGTGGCCACGCCGGGTGGGTCGTCAACGCGCTCGGAACGTTCCATCCCGAACAATTATCCCGGCCGCCGCACTGATCGGCGAATGCGGACAAACGGGGTGACGTACGCCCTGGGGTGTACCGCCGGGCCCGCGCTGGGCTGACGACCTCACCGACAGGCCCGCCGAGCATGGGACCCCATGAAGACAGTCATCTGGTCATTGCGCGTGCTGACCACCGTCCACCTGCTGGGGGTGCTCGGCCAGGCGGTGCTGGCCGGGATGTTCGTCACGGGCGACGTGGACATGCTGGCCCTGCACTCGGACAACGCCCTTTACACCCATGTGGTGAGCATCCTGCTGACGGTCGCGGCGGTGCTGGTGTGGCGGCCGGGGCGCGGCCCGTCGTGGCCGGCGTGGGCCGGTGGGGCGCTGGTGGTGGTCGAGACGGTACAGATCGTGCTGGGCCAGGATCGGCGGCTCGCGCTGCACATGCCGCTGGGCATGCTGATCTTCGGGGTGTCGCTCATGGTGACGCTGTGGTCCTGGCGCTGGCGGGGGGCGGCACGATGATCTCGCGCCGCGGATTTCTGGCCCTCGCGGGGGTGAGCGGGGTCGCCGCCACGGCGGCCGGTTGCGGCGCGCTGACCGCCGAGGTCGCCGGTCGGCTGCTGACCAGCGCGCTGCCGCCGCCCCGCCCGTTCACCGTCCCGCTGCCGATCCCGCCGGTGGCCCGCGCGCTGCGGCCGGGCCACTACGAGGTGACCCAGCGGGCCGCCCGGGTGGAGATCATCCCGGGGACGACGACCGAGGTGTGGGGCTTCGACGGCCTGTTCCCCGGGCCGACGTTCGAGCTGCGGGCGGGGGAGCGCGCCACCGTCAGGGTCCGCAACGAGCTGCGCGTGCCTACCTCCACGCACCTGCACGGCGGGGTCACCCCACCGGACTCCGACGGCTACCCGACCGACCTGGTGGTGCCCGCCGGGCACGCCGCGCACGGCGGGGGACACCACCCCGTCACCGTCCACAGCGGGGCCAAGGACTACGTCTACCCGCTGGAGCAGCGGGCCGCCACGCTCTGGTACCACGACCACCGGATGGACTTCACCGGGCCGCAGGTGTGGCGCGGGCTGGCCGGGTTCGCGCTGGTCCGCGACGAGGAGGACGACGCGCTGCCGCTGCCCAGGGGCGAGCGTGACATCCCGCTGATGATCTGCGACCGGGCGTTCGCCGAGGACGGCTCCTTCCGCTATCCGTCCGTCGATCCGAGCCTGATGGGCCGGCCGGGCGTGGCGGCGGCCTACATGGCGGGCGTCGAGGGGGACGTGATCCTGGTCAACGGGGCCCCGTGGCCGGTCCACGAGGTCGCGCCCGCGCGGTACCGGCTGCGCTTGCTGAACGCCTCCAACGCCCGCCGCTACCGGCTCGAACTGCGGCCCGGCGGCGGCTTCACGCAGGTGGGCGGCGACCAGGGACTGCTGGCCGCGCCCGTCGAGCACCGGTCGCTGCCGATCTCCCCGGCCGAGCGGTTCGACGTGGTGGTGGACTTCGCCGCCTACCGGCCGGGGACGGAGGTGACCGTGGTCAACACGCTGGGGCAGGGCCTCGCGCGGAACGTGCTGCGCTTCCGGGTCACCGGCCGGGTACGGCCGGGCGGCGACCCGCCGGTGCCGCGCCGCCTGTCGGCTCCGCCGCGGGCCGAACGGCGGGCGGCGGTGGCCACCCGGGTGTTCGATTTCCGGCGCACCGGCGAAGGGGCGCACGAGGCGTGGACGATCAACGGCCTGCCGTTCCGGCCGGGCCGCCCATTGGCCGCGCCACGGCTGGGGACGACCGAAGTGTGGCGGCTGGCCAGCGATTTCCACCATCCGGTACATGTGCATCTGGCGCATTTTCTCGTGCTTTCCCGGGGCGGCCGGCCGGCCGCCCCGGCGGACGCGGGATGGAAGGACACGGTGGACGTCCGGCCATATGAGGTGGTGGAGGTCCTGGTGCGGTTCGAGGGGTACCGGGGGCGGTACATGATGCACTGCCACAACCTGGAGCACGAGGACATGGCGATGATGGCGGACTTTGAGGTCGTTTAACGCTCACTGCTCCATTTCCATAAGGAATCAATTGGCTTAGAGAAAGGCCGTCAATAGGGTAGATTTTGCGTTCATGGAGGATACCGTAGTCGAATACTTAGGCTCGCCTCCCCGGCGCAGGGGGAGGCCATGGAAGCTGTGGGTCGCGTTGATCGCGATGGCCGTCGTAGGAGTGGCGGCCGGGGTGTACGGCGGGCTGGAGGTCCGCCGGGAGTTCGAACGCCCGCCCACCCAGGCGGAGAAGGACGCCGCCGCGGTGAAGGAGGTCGCCCTGCGCTGGCGGACCAGGACGGCCGGGCAGATCTTCCCGGCCGAGATCGAGTACGGTGAGCGCCACCGGGCGCGGCGCGTGGGCATCGCCCCGCAGGCGCGGTGCGATGAGGCCGCCGACCCCGCCGTCGCCCTGGTGTTCGTCGACAACGGCTGCTCGGCCGTGCTCCGCGCGACCTACATCGACCACTCGCGCACCCTCGTGACCACCGTCGGCATCGCCGTACTGCCCTCCGAGAAGGCGGCCGACAAGGCCGTCGAGACCATCCGCGCGGCGGACGGCATGCTGCGCGCGGCGGCCTTCCCCGGCACCCGCGCGGCCTGGTACCGCGACGCGGCGCGCCAGGACGACACGGTCGGCGGCTACGCCAACTACGTGCTCCTGGCGGCGAGCGGCTACGCCGACGGCCGTAAGCGGATCACCGCCGACCGTCCGAAGCTGTTCGACCTGGACGACACGCTGATCACCCGGGTCGGCGCGGCGCTGGGCGAGGAGCGCGATCCCTGCGAGGTCGCGGGGGTGGTCCAGTGCTGACCACCGTGACCCGGATCACCCTGGTGGCGTCGGTCGCGGCGATCACCCTCCTCGCCGCGCCCGGCCCGTCCGCCGCCGACGACGTGCTGTCCCGCCTCGCCGCCGACCTGCGCGCGGCGCACGACGTCGCCGACGGCGACGGCGTCACGGTCGCCATCCTGGGCGACGGGATCGACGCGCGCCTGCCCGAGCTGCGCGGCCGGGTCAAGGCCGCCCCCGACCTCTACACACCCAAGGAGAGCGAGCAGCGGTTCGGCACGCTGCTGGCCGGCCTGATCGCCGGGAAGGGCAACCCCCGGGGCACGTCGGTCCGCGGCGTCGCGCCCGCCGCGGACATCCTGTCGATCAGGGTGATGCCCACCGGTGAGCGCGCCTACCGCCGGTTCGTCAAGAGCGACGACCTCGACAACGTCGCCGACGGCATCCGCTCCGCCGCCGACCGCGGGGCCGACGTCATCCTCGTCACCGACGCGCGCGGGGAAGCCGGCGGCAACGACGAGCTGCTCTCCGCCATCGAGCACGCCAACGGCAAGAACGCCGTCATCGTGTCGGCCTCCCCGCGCCTGGTGGACGATTCGCTCAAGAAGGCCCCCGCCTCCCAGATCGGCTACCCGCCGGGGTTCCCCGGCGTGATCGGCGTCGGCACCCTGAACGGCCAGGGACGGCGCGCCCCCGCCTACTCCGCCCGCAATTCCACGATCGCCGTGTCCGCCCCCGGCACCAAAGTGGACACCACCGGCGACGGCGGCAGTTCGAGCTGGTGGGTGCAGGGCGGCGACGTCGCCGCCGCCTGGGTGGCCGGCACCGCGGCACTGATCCGCCAGGAGCACCCGAAACTACCGCCCGACCTGGTCGCCCGCGCCATCACCTCCTCCACCCGCGGCCGGCCACCCGGCGGCTACGACCTCGAACGCGGCCACGGCATCATCAACCCGGCGGCGGCGCTGAAGGCGGCCGGCGACCTCACCGACATCGCCGACACGGCCGACGCCGAGGGCAAGACCCTCCCCGAGAGCACCCGCGCCGGCGGCGGCCCGCCCAAGACCCCCATCAAGGCGGTGGTCCGCGACCGGACCAAGATCCTCGGCCACAGCGTGCTCGCCGGCGCCGGACTCCTGCTCCTTCTCGCCGCTACCCTCACCTCCATCCTCGTCCGCCCCCGCCCCCGCCCCACCCAACCCCCTCCAC
>NZ_JBIRBB010000027.1:0-75825 GCF_044326295.1 Spongiactinospora sp. 9N601 | reverse complement strand
CCGAGGCGCTCATCCGCTGGGCCGCCATCGCGGGCATGGCCCGCCGCATCACCCGGGGCGGACCCGCACGACGCCAACCCCGCTACCTCTGCCCCTGACCCAGAAACGATCTTCTCAAACACGCACTCAGACGCCACGCTTCCGTTCCCGGAGATCGTGACGACGGCCCTCCGTCACCGCCTACGGGCTCATGATGACGCCCGGGAAGCCGCAGGCGACTCGTGGCAGGAAACCAGCCTGGTCTTCACGACAGCCAGTGGCCGACCGATCGAGCCGTCCAACTTCCGCCGCAGCTTCGCCAATGCCTGCGAGAAGGCCGGCGTGAGGAAGGTCCACGTCCACGCCACCCGCAAGACCTGCGCGTCCCTCTTGGTCGCCCTGGACGTTCACCCGCGTGTGGCCATGCAGATTCTCCGGCACAGCCAGATCGCGGTGACCATGAACGTGTACAGCGAGGTCTCCTCAGAGGAGACCCGCAATGCGCTAATACGCCTTGGCGACCAATTGGGCTAGTTCCAGTAGACGCTAACTTGATCGCAAGACAGGCATCACAAGCAGGTAAAGCCTAATTTCAGGCGAATTTCTCCGATAAGGCCCAGTACAACTAGGCGTTACATACAGCAATCTCTCTAATGGCAGGGGTGTCGAATCGCTTGCCCGAAAATTCGTACCTATCACCCTCAAGGGTAGCTCCGTACGCTTGAAGCTGAGCACCACTCAGCGGTATCGGATCAGTCCCAGGCATCCAATACATCCCCCCTTTCGCAACGAAGGCCGCCCAACCCTTATAAGGCCACACCTGAAACTTCGCTTCGCTACACGGGGGCACTAGCACTCGAACATATTGAATTCCATATTTTTTCGTATCGACCCATACAATCACGTCAATCGCCGCCGAATTCGCGTTTCGAATGACAACCCATCTGACTTTAGAGCCGAGGTAACCCAATACCGTTACACGTCCGACAAATTCGGCGTGACGACCAAGCTCGTCATCGCTTCGCTGCTCTTGCCATTGCCAAATACCAGTGAGGAAGATAACCGCGGTGAGTATCACTGCGGCAACACCGCTCTTACCGCTGAGCGCGCTCCCGCGCGCCGATTGCTGGTCGAGACTTGCCTTGCTATGAGAGCTTACTTTTTCGCCACCTGCCCCCCAGATGAGGAGAACGAATAGAACCCCTAAGATGATCGCACTAATAAGCAGAGACCATATCGGCGCATCACCCAAACCGAACGGAAGGGTGACGGGGGATTCTAGTAGCGCATCAATATCGAGCACCAAGAAATCCTTTGGGGAATCTGCGTCTGAGGTGTTGATTGCTCAACGAGGCGAAGGGAAGCACCAGTTCCCGATAAGGATCATACGTCTGCTGTGTCCAGGTTGCGGCAACTTGCGCACGGATGCCAGGATCGCGACCTAGCTACCTCGACGACCAGCTCGCGCCGCCACCGTTGCTGTACTTCGCTGCTGTACGGTTGCCTAGCTCTCCCCAGCAGCACGAAGCCCAGGCCGAGCAGGCGCTCTAACCTGGGCTGATGGTGGTGGAGCCTAGGAGATTCGAACTCCTGACTTCCTGCTTGCAAAGCAGGCGCTCTGCCAACTGAGCTAAGGCCCCTTGGAGGGTGGGTCTGACCTGCGGATACGCCAGGGTGGGCGGATCTGTGGTCGTTGTGCACCGCGAGCACAGCATATAACGCCTTCGCCGGCGGTGGTCGCTGGATTGGGTCAGCAGGGGGTGGGGGTGGGTTCGGTGGTGGGGATGGGGGTGAGGAGGAGGGTGGGGAGGTCGGCGAAGGTGTCGAGGATGTGGGTGGCGCCGCCGGAGAGGAGGCGTTGTTTGCTGTGGGCGCCGGTGAGGAGGCCGATGGCGGCGGAGGCGCCGGCGCGGCGGGCGGCGAGCATGTCGGACTCGGCGTCGCCGGCCACGGCTACGTGGCGGACGTCGTCGATGCCGAGGCGGAGGACGGCGGTGAGGATCATGTCCGGGTACGGGCGACCGCGGCCGGCGTCTTCCGGGCTGAGTGCGAGGTCGAGTTTGTCGGACCAGTCGAGGGCGGACAGCACGCGGCCGAGGGTGGCCCGGCTGAAGCCGGTGATGAGGGCGATCTGGATGCCCGCGGCCTGGATCTTGTCGAGGGCCTCGACGGTGCCCGGGACGGGGATGAGGCCCGAGCGTTCGATGGCGCCGGCGTAGGCGCGCTCGAAGGTGAGGTTGGCGGCTTGGGCCTGGGCCTCGTTGTCCGGGAAGATGCCGTGAAAGACGTCGATCTTCGGACGGCCCCGGGACCGGTGTACGTGCACCATGGCGCGAGCGTACGCGCCGGTCCCGGGGACTATGCCCTGGGTCGCGATCGCTTCCGCGAACGCGCGCTCCACCATCGCGATGTCGCCGACGGTGGTGCCCGCCAGGTCCAGGCAGGCCAGCTTTATGGGCGTGGCGATCGACACGCCTGCACCTCCGCTGTGCTCATGGACCGTCGGCGGACCCGCATTGCCTCCGCGGCGGTCAGTTCTCGCTACCGGTCGCCTCAGTCCACAGATCCAGCTCGGCACGGTCAGCCTGTACCTTGCGCCAGATCAGTAGCCCCCCGAGAGCGACCAGCGCCAGAACGAGCAGCTTCTTCACGGTGTGACCCCACTTCTTGACGGTCTCACCTGCCGGGGTGAGACAACGCCCGGTTCCATCGGTTCTTTGCAGCCTAGCAAGGGATCGGGCCAGAGCCCGGATTGCAGCCCGGTTTGCCACGATACGCCGTTACGACGATTCATGCGCTCGTCGTGTGACACGAGCTGATGGGCGATGGGTACGGTTGGTGGGTGGTAACGGCCTCTCCGGTCACGACGACCGCATCGGTTTCCGCGTCGCAACGCCTCGCCTGGCTGGACTGCCTGCGGGGGGTGGGCGCGCTCGCCGTGGTGGCCGAACACATGCTGCCCTATGTGGCGCCCGCGCTGCGGCCGAATGCGTTCAATCTCGGGATGTACGGCGTGCTGGTGTTCTTCCTGGTCAGCGGCTATATCATTCCGGCGTCCCTGGAACGCAAAGGCGATATCCGTGCGTTTTGGATAAGCCGGATATTTCGCCTCTATCCCCTCTACTTGCTCACCATCGCGGTCGTTCTCGCACTGTCGTGGTGGGTCCCCGTCCGGCCGCACGTACCGCGCGACCCCTCGGCCGCCGCCGCGCACGCGAGCATGCTGCTCGATGTGGTCCACCAGGCGGGGATGGTGGACACGATGTGGACGCTCTCCTACGAGATGGTGTTCTATCTGCTGGTCACGGCGTTGTTCGTGGCCGGTGTGCACCGCGCCAGCGGGCCGATCTCGATCGTTTTCGGGGTGGTGGCCATCGTGGCGGGGCTGCTGCTCAACGCGCCGCTGCTGAAGGGCACGTGGCCCGCGTACGCGTCGTTCGCGTTGTTCGCGGTGGGGATGTTCTGCCTGATCTCCGGATATCTCCGTACCATCGCCGCCTACATCCTGGGCGCGGTCGCCGTCGTCCTGCTCATGACCGGCAGCTATGTGCCGTGGCTGGCGGCGGCGATCCTGGCGTCGATGTTCGCGGGCACGGCGATCTACCGCTGGGAGCGGGGCGAGGCGTCGCTGTGGCCGGTACTGGCCACGGGCGTGCTGATCACGTTGAGTCCGTTCTGGTCGATTCACGCGGGTTGGTGGTGGGTGCAGCCGGCGGCGTGGACCATCACGATGGTGCTGGCGGCGGGGACGTTCGCGGTGGGGATGGCGTTGCGCCGGCGGCGGATTCCGAAGGTGCTGGCCTGGCTGGGGCTGATCAGCTACTCGCTCTACCTGGTGCATCACCCGCTGCTGAAGTACATGCTCACGGTCACCGGCAGTCTGCGCGACTCGGCGTGGCCGGTGCAGGCGGCGGCGGCGGTCGGGTTCGTGGCGGTGCTGCTGGGGGTGAGCTGGCTGACGTACCGGCTGGTGGAGGCCCCGATGCAGCGCCTGGGACGCCGGATCGCCAAACGTTACGCCTGACGCCGGACCGACGCGAGCCAGGCGCGGGGATCACGAGATCCGAACAGGGCGGTGCCGCTGACGATCCAGTCGGCTCCGGCGGCCACGGCGCGCATCGCCGCCTCGCGGGTGAGACCGCCGTCCACACCGACCATCCGGGCGAGGCCCAGCGACCGGGCCTGCCGCAAAGAACGCAGCGCCGAGTCCTCGAACCTGGCCCCCGCGTGGCCGGGAGTGATCGACATCACAAGGACGTCCAGCTCGGCGGGGGCCTCAGTGGGCGGGGTACCCGGGGAGAGAGCCAGGCCGGGGCGCGCGCCCCGGGCCTCGACGCGGGCGGCGGCCTCCCGCCAGCCGTACGCCTCGGCGTGAACGACGACCAGCTCGCAGAAGCCGGTCCAGGCGTCGACGTGGTCGAGCGGGCGGGTGACCATCAGGTGGGCCTCGGCGGCGAGGCCGGTGCGGGCGGTCAGTTCGCGGGCGGCGTCGGCCGTGAAACCGCCGGGGCGGGCGAACACGCCGTCGGTCAGGTCCCAGTGCAGGACGGTGAGTCCGGCGTCGCGCAGGCGTACGGCCTCGGCCAGGCGCTCCCCGGCCGGTACCGACCACAGCGACCCCGCGACCCGCACCGACCCGCGGGGACCACGAAACCCGCCAGGACCACGGGCCCCGCCGGGCCCCGCGGGACCACAGAGCCCGCCCGGACCACAGGGTCCGCCCGGCTCGGCGGGACTGGAGGCCCTCGCGGCGTTGCGCGGGAGGTCGTTCACAGGTCCGCCAGGGTGGCTTCGGCGAGGGCGCGGTCGGTGACCAGGGCGGTCAGGAGGCCGGACCTGGCCACCGCGCGGACCGCGCGGGCCTTGTTCGCGCCCGCCGCGACCGCGATGACCCGGGACACCCGGGAGAGCTGCCTGGCGCTGATGGACAGGCAGCGGTCGGCGAAATCGCCGCCCACCAGCCGCCCGCCGTCGTCCAGGAGGATCCCGGCGACCTCGGCCTGAACCCCCTGCGCGGTCAGTTCGCGCAGGTCGTCGTCGTTCAGGATGGCCCGGAGCTGGGAGATCGGCGGGTCCCAGGAGCCGACCGCGACCACGGCCACGGTCACCCGCTCGAACAGCGCCATGGCCTCGGCGACGTCGCTCTGCCGGCGCAGCGCGGCGGCGGTGGCGGCGTTCTCGACCAGCAGCGGCGCGAAGATCGCCCGCGCCCTGCCGCCCGCGCTCAGCGAGGCGCGGCGGACCACCTCGACCGGGGACTCGGTGAGGTCGGAACCGACCGCGCCGGTGAGCTGCACGACCGAGACCGGCGGCAGCGCGGTCAACTGCTCGGTCATCGCGGTCAGGGTGCGGCCCCAGGCCAGGCCGAGTACGTCGCCTTCGTGCAGGGTCTCGGTGAGCAGGGTGGCGGCGGCCGTGCCGACCTGGGTGCGGGCCTCGGCCTCGGTGCCCAGGGTCTCGACCACGACGGCCTCCTTGAGCCCCAGGTGGGCGCGCAGCCGTTCGGACAGGGCCTCGTCCACGAACCCGACGTCGCGCAGCGTGATGGTCACCATGCCGGTGGCCTTGGCCTGTTCGAGCAGCCGGGCGACCTTGAACCGGGACAGCCCCAGCTCCTTGGCGATCTCCACTTTCGAGGCGTCGTCGATGTAGAAGCGCCGCGCGACGGTCGCCAGCAGCCTCCGCTCAGCCAGGGTCAGCCTGCTCAGCCGAGCGTCGACGTCGCTCATCCTTTACCTCTTTACGACTGCATGGGTTGTTTGTCCGGATTGACAGAACATAGAGTACACAACCGAGCGCCTGTTGCGCTCAAATGAGCGGAGTCAAGTATGCCACTGGTGAAGTCACGCCGAATGCCGGACGAGGTCGGGATTTTGGGGATCCTGATCCTTGTCGCGCTCGTCATGAGCGTGCTGTCGGACAACTTCCGGACGTTCGAGAACCTGGAGATCCTGCTCCTCAACGGCGCGGTGATCGCCTTCCTCGCCCTCGGGCAGACCTTCGTGCTCCTGACCGGCGGCATCGACCTGTCCACCGGCTCGAACGTCGCCCTGACCGGAATGCTCGCGGCCGTCGTCATGCGTGAGGGGGCGAGCTGGCCGGTCGCCGTGCTGGTGGCCGTCATCGCCGGGGTCGTCGTGGGCCTGTTCAACGGCGCGGTCATCCACTACCTCCGGCTTCCGCCGTTCATCGTGACGTTCTCCACCTTCGGCATCGCCGCCAGCATCCCGCAGATCATGACGGGCGCGAAGTCGGTGTCCGTGGCCGACCCGCTGTTCGCGATCATCGGCCGCGGCGCGATCTTCGGCATCCCGATGCCGGTCTTCCTGGTCGTCGTGGCGGCGGCGGTGCTGACGTTCTTCCTCCGGCGCACCGCGACCGGCGTGCACATCTACGCGGTCGGCGGCAACGCCGAGACCAGCAGGCTGGCCGGGATCGGCATCGCCAGGACGACCATGCTGGTCTACGCGATCAGCGGGCTGTGCGCGGCCTTCGGCGGGCTGATCACCACCAGCCGGTTGATGGTCGGCTACCCGACCGCCGGTTCGGGCAACGAGCTGTTCTTCTCCATCGCGGCGGCGGTGGTCGGCGGGGTGAGCCTGTTCGGCGGGATCGGGTCGATCCCGGGGGCGTTCCTCGGCGCGGTACTGATCGCGACCGTCTCCAACGGCATGAACGTGATCGGCGTGGACAGCTTCTGGCAGCCGCTGGTGATCGGCGTGATCATCCTGCTCGGCGTCAGCCTGGACACCTACCGCCGCAAGCTCTCGCTATCCGACTTCTCCCGGCTTTTCACCAGATCGGGCCCCCCGACCACGCCCACCGGAGTCACCCCAGCACCCCTCGAAAACCTCGGAAACCTCGGAAACCGGAGGTAGCAGTTCAATGCAGCGACGTCTCACCGTGGCCGCGGGCGCGGCCCTCATCGCCCTCCCCCTCACCCTCACCGGCTGCGGATCATCAGTCATCGACACAGGCACCGGCACCGGCGAGACCAAGGCCGCCACAAGGCCCCAGGCGTGCGAGGCCGCCGAGAAGTACGTCGCGGTGGCGCTGCCCAACCTCACCAACCCCTACTACGTCGCGATGAAGCAGGGCTTCGAGACCGCGGGCAAGGCCGCCGGTTTCAAGATCGAGGTGCAGATCGCCAACGACGACGACGCCGCGCAGCTCTCGCAGGTCCAGGCGATGCTCCAGAAGAAACCGTGCGCGCTCGCGCTGAACCCGGTGAAGTCCGAGCCCGCCGCCGCCATCGTGCGGGCCGCCAACGACGCCGGGGTCCCGGTGTTCACGGTCAACGTCACCGTGGACCCGGCCGCGCTCAAGGCGCAGAACGCCTCGATCGTGCAGTACCTCGGCGCGGACAACGTCGCCGGCGGCGAGCAGGTCGCCGAGCAGGTCCTCAAGGACCTCGGCCAGGACGCCGAGCTGAAGATCGGCTTCATCACCGAGCCCGACGAGGGACCGGTGGTCGCCCGCGACAAGGGGTTCGAGCAGACCATCGCGGCCAACGCCAACACCAACACCAACACCAAGGCCGAGATCGTCGCCCGCGTGGACGGCAACGTGAAGCCGGACGACAGCCTCGCCGCCACCGCCGAACTCCTCCAGGGCAACCCGGGCGTGAACGTGCTGTTCGCCAGCACCGGCCCGGCCGCCTACGGCGCGATCCAAGCCTCGAAGGGCAAGGCCAAGGTCTACGGGTTCTGCGCCGCCGACCAGCCGCTCACCGACGACTACCCGGCGTGCGTCGCCCAGGAGCCCGAGGACTACGGCAAGCGGGTCATCGAGCAGATCTCCGGATGGCTCGGCGGGGCCACGCCGGAAGCGGAGATCCTGCGCCCGCTGAAGCTCTTCACCAAGGGCCAGACCCCCGCACCGGGTGAGGTGGGTTAGGTGGACACCGGGCGGGAGGGGCTGCGGGCCGAGGGGATCGTCAAGCGGTACGCCGGGGTCCCCGCGCTGTCCGGAGTGGACATCACCGTACGGCCGGGCGAGGTCGTCGGCCTGGTCGGCCACAACGGCGCGGGCAAGTCCACCCTCCTGCGCGCCCTGTCCGGCGCGGTCCGCCCGGACGAGGGCACGGTCAGCGTGGACGGCGAGCGCGTGCCGCCCGGCGGCCCCGCCGCCGCGCTCCGGGCCGGCATCTCGACCGTCTACCAGGAGCTGTCGCTGCTGCCCAACCTGACCATCACCCAGAACGTCTTCCTCGGCCGCGAACGCCGCCGCCGCGCCGGGACCTTGGACCGGGACGGCATGCGCCGCACCGCCCGGGACCTGGCCGGGCGGTTCGGCCTGACGGTGGACGTGGACCGGCCGCTCGGCCACTACCCGGTGGCCACCCGCCAGTTGCTGGAGATCGCCGTCGCGATCCAGCGCGACACCCGCTACCTGCTGCTGGACGAGCCCACCACGAGCCTTGAGGGCGGCCAGGTGGACCGGCTGCTGGACCTGCTCAAGTCCCTCGCCGCCGACACCGGGGTCGGCGTACTGCTGATCGACCACAAACTCGACGAGCTCTACACGGTCGCCGACTCGGTGGTCGCGCTGGTGGACGGCCGGGTGCGGATCGCCGGGCCGGTGGCGGAGGTGGACCGGGCGGCCGTGGTGGAGGCCATCGCCGGCGAGGAGGCCGCCACGCACATGACCGCGCGGGCGCGGCCGGCCGTACCGGCGGTCCCGGCGGACGCCGAACCGAGCCTGCGGGTCCGTGACCTGCGCACGCCCAGTCTGGCGGGGGTGACGCTGGACGCCTACCCGGGGCGGGTGCTCGGCGTCTACGGGCTGATCGGGTCGGGCCGCACGGAGTTCCTGCGCGGCCTGGTGGGGCTGGACCGGATCGACGGGGGCCGGGTCGAGCTGTACGGCGAGCCGTACCGGCCGCGCAGCCCCGCCCACGCGCGCCGGGCGGGCGTCGTCTACCTCACCGAGGAGCGCAAGATCGACGGCATCGTCCCGGAACTGGACTGCGCGACGAACGTCGTGCTGCCGGTGCTGAGCACGTTCACCCGGTTCGGGGTGCTGGACCGGCGGGCCATGGCCGACCGGGCCGCCCGCCTGATGGACCAGCTCCGGGTGCGCGGCAACCGGGCCGCGCCCGTGGTCGGCCTGTCCGGCGGCAACCAGCAGAAGGTGCTGCTGGCCCGCACGCTCGCCCAGGAACCCCGGCTGCTGCTGCTCGACGAGCCGACCAAGGGCGTGGACATCGGCGTCAAGGACGAGATCCACCGGCTGCTGCGCCGCCTCGCCGCGGACGAGGGCATGACGGTGATCGTGGTCTCCAGCGAGGAGGAGGAGATCCTGGACGTCGCCGACGACGTCGTGACGTTCGCCCACGGGCGCTGCGACGGCGTGACCCGCCCGGCCTCCGAACTCTCACCCGCCGCACTCAGGCACACCGCCTGGACCGACTCGACGAAGGGAACGAACGTATGACGGCCGTGGCCGATGAGGTGCTGCGCGAGGGTCGCGCGGCGGTACGCCGCGAGGCGGGCGGGGTGCTGGGCGTCGCCGACCAGCTCGACGAGACGTTCGTCGAGGCCGCCAGGTGGCTCTACGAGTGCCGGGGCAAGGTGTTCGTCACGGGGGCGGGCACCTCGGGTGCCATCGCCCGGCGGATGGCGCACCTGCTGGCCGTGTGCGGCACCCCGGCGGTGTTCATCCAGGCGGCGGACGCGCTGCACGGCACGATGGGCGCGGTCACCGAGGGCGACATCCTGATCGCGATCTCCCGGGGCGGCGGGTCCGGCGAGATCAACGACCTGACCACGCGGGTGCGCGAGCGCGGGGCCATGGTGATCGCCCTGACCGCCGACGCGGGTTCGGAGCTGGGCCGCCGGGCCGACCTGGTGGTCGAGCTGGACAGCCCGCCGGAGGTCGATCCGGGCGAGGTGATCGCGATGGGGTCCACGCTGGCGGTCGCGGTCTGGGGGGACGCCCTGGCCTACGTGCTCATGCGGCTGCGTGGTTACGGTTGGGACCGAGTACTGCACAGCCACCCGTCCGGCGCGGTGGGGCGGATCGAGCACGTCCCCGACCCGCTGCCCGCGCTGACGTTCGACGCCACGGAGAAGACCTGATCATGCCCCTCGTCGCGGGGATCGACAGCTCCACCCAGTCCTGCACGGTGGAGCTGCGCGACGCCGACTCCGGGGCGCTGCTCGGCAGTGGCCGCGCGCCGCACCCGGTGACCCATCCGCCGGTCAGCGAGCAGGACCCGGCGGCCTGGTGGGCGGCGCTGCGGATCGCGCTGGCGGGGGCGTGCGCGGCGGCCGGGGTACGGCCTGCGGAGATCGGCGCGCTGAGCGTCGGCGCGCAGTGCCACGGGCTGGTCGCCCTGGACACGGCGGGCGCGGTGATCCGTCCCGCCAAGCTGTGGAACGCCACCACCTCGGCCCGGCAGGCCGCCGCCCTGCGCCCGCGCGTGAACTGGCCGGACGCGATCGGCCTCACCCCCACGGCCGCGCTGACCATCACCAAGCTGGCCTGGCTGGCCGAGCACGAACCGGAGAATCTGACCAGGATCGCCACGGTCCTGCTGCCGCACGACTGGCTGACCTACCGGCTGACCGGCGAACGGGTCACCGACCGCTCCGACGCCTCGGGCACCGGCTACTACGCCGCGTTCGAGGGGCGGTGGCGGACCGACCTGCTGGCGGAGTTCGTCTCGGCGGACGTGGACTGGGCCGCGGCCCTGCCGCGCGTACTGGGCCCGGCCGAGCCGGCGGGCACGGTGAGCGCCGACGCGGCCCGCGAACTGGGCCTGCGGCCGGACACGCCGGTCGGCCCCGGCGGCGGCGACCAGCATCTCGGCGCGGTCGGGCTGGGCCTCGCCGAAGGGGACGTCGCCTACAGCCTGGGCACCTCGGGCGTGGTGCTGTCGGTCAGTACGCGCCCGGTGCGCGACCCGACCGGCTGGGTGGACGGCGTCGCCGACGCGACCGGCGGGTACCTGCCGCTGGTCTGCACGCTGAACGCGACCAAGGTCACCGACACGTTCGCGGCGCTGCTCGGCACCGACGTGACCGGCCTCGGCGAACTCGCGCTCGCCGCCGACCCCACCGACCTTTCCACCCGCCCGGCGCTGGCCGCCTACCTGGACGGCGAGCGGAGTCCCGCGCTGCCCGGCGCGCAGGGCGTGCTGGCCGGGCTGACCACCGGCACGACGCGCGAGGGGCTGGCGCTGAGCGCGTTCGAGGGAGTGATCTTCGGGCTGGTACGCGGGCACCGGGCCATCGAGGCCGCCGGGGTGGCCACGGACGGCGAGGTGGTGGCCGCGGGCGGCGGGGCGCGCTCGCCCGCCTACCGCCAGGTGCTGGCCGACGCCCTGGACCGGCCGGTGATCACCCGCGACGCGCCGGAGGCGACCGCGCGGGGCGCGTGCGCGCAGGCCGCCGCCGTCCTGCGCGGCGTGGACGTGCCCGTCGTACGGGACGCGTGGTGCCCGCCCGCCGCCACGGCGACCGGCCCGCGGCCCGGCGGCGGTCCGGCCGCGCTGGAGCGGTACCTCGCCCTCGCGACCACCATCACGACCTGATCCCCTAGCGAAGGAATTCCATGGCCCTCTACGTCGATTCCGCCGATCGTTCCGCCGTCGAGCCGCTGCTGGCCACCGGCCTGTTCGCGGGCATCACCACCAACCCGGCCCTGCTCGGCCGCGCCGGGCTGAGCGACGCGGACCTGCCCGCGGTCTACCAGTGGGCGACGGCGGCCGGGGCCGCGAAGGTCTTCATGCAGACGCTCGGCACCACGCAGGAGGAGATCCTGGCGAGCGCGAACAGGCTCCGTGACCTGGGGCCGCGGGCCGTGGTGAAGATCCCGGCCACCCGGGCGGGCTTCGCGGCGGCCAGGCTGCTGACCGCCCGGCAGGTGCCGGTGCTGATCACCGCCGTCTACCACGCGGCGCAGGCGCTGTTCGCGGACGCGGCCGGTGCCCGGTACATCGCCCCGTACGTCGGGCGAATGACCGACCAGGGCAGGAACGGGGTGGAGCAGGCCATCGCCATGCAGCGGCTCCTGGCCGGCAAGGGCACGCGGGTGCTGGTGGCGAGCCTGCGCGGCCCCGACGACGTGGCGGCGCTGGCCGCCGCGGGCGTGCCCGATTTCGCGCTCGGCGCGCCGCTGTGCGAGGCGCTGCTCGCCGACGAGCTGACGCTCGCGGCGGCGGCCGAGTTCGAGGCCACGGCGGCGGGTTAACCGAAGGTGTGCCGCATCTCGCCGATGCCGTCCACCCAGGTCACCAGCTCGTCGCCAGGGGTCAGGAAGCGGGCCGGGGTACGGCTCTGGCCGACGCCGGACGGGGTGCCGGTGAAGATCACGTCCCCGGGCAGCAGCGGCAGCACCGCCGAAAGGCGGGCGATCAGCGCCGGGATGCCGAAGATCAGGTCGCTGGTGCGGGCGTCCTGCACCGGCTCGCCGTTCAGCGTGCAGCCGAGCGCGATGTCGTCGCGGTCGTCGAACTCCTCCGGGGTGACCAGCACCGGGCCCATCGGCGCGAAGCCCGGGAAGGACTTGCCCATGCTGAACTGCGGCGGCGGCGCGATGAACTGCGTGAGCCGGTCGGAGATGTCCTGGCCCACGGTGAGCCCGGCCACGTGGTCCCAGCCCTTGGACTCGTCGGCCTGGTAGGCGCGGGCGCCGATCACCGCGACCAGCTCGACCTCCCAGTCGACCTTGCCGTCGGGCAGCCCGATGCGGCCGGTCGGGCCGGTGATGGACGAGGCGAACTTGGTGAACACCACCGGGTGCTGGGGGATCTCGAACCCGGACTCGACGGCGTGCTCGCGGTAGTTGAGGCCGATCGCGAAGATCTGCCGGGGCTGCGGGACGGGCGCGCGCAGGTCGGCGACGTCGTACGGCCGGGCCTGCGACACGTCCGCGTCGCGCGCCCACGCGGTGAACTCCGCCCAGCGCTCGAACACCGCCTGCGGGTCGGGACCGAAGGCCCCGCCGCTGGCCCGCTCGGCGTCGACCGCGCCGCCGTCGGTGATCAGCACCAGCCTGCCGTCGAGATTCGCGATGCGCACGGGAGCCCCCAGGGTCAATTCATCATTATGAATATGGGGAATTTTCTCCCACATGCCGCGATGTATGTCAAGCTGACCCCATGGCTGACCCCAGGGCACGGCGTGACACGCGGTCGCGGCCCGAGATGGCCGCCGACCGCATCGCGGCGTTCGCCCGTGCCGCCGAGCCGGGCGCGCGGCTCGGCACCAAGGAGGAGTTGCGGGCCCGCTGCGGGGTCTCGGTCGGCACCTTCAACGAGGCGCTGCGGCTGGTCCAGGCCCGCGGCCTGGTGTCGGTGCGGCCGGGCCCCGGCGGCGGCCTGTTCGCCACCGAGCAGTCGCCGATGGTACGGCTGGGCAACGCCGTACTCGCGCTCGCCGACGCCCAGACCTCGGTGGCCGACGCCGTGCGCATCCGCAACGCCCTGGACCCACTGCTGGTCGAGGACGCCCTGTGGCACGCCTCCCCCGCCGACATCGCCGAGATGCGCGAGGTGCTGGCCGAGATGGCCCAGGCCGCCCAGACGCCCGACGCCACCGCGTTCACCCGGGCCAACTGGCGGCTGCACAAGAAGATCGCGGCGGTCAGCCCGAGCCAGGTGCTGCGCTCGATCTACACCGGCCTGCTGGAGGTGATCGAGACGCACACGCTGGCCGTACTGTACGAGGAGCAGGCCCGCACGCTCCCCGACTACCTGGACGAACGCCACAAGCTGCACGCCGCGATCGTGGACGCCATCGCCGGCCACGACGCCGAGCGCGCCGAACGGCTGATGCGCGAGCACAACACCGTCCCGCCCGGCGGGCCGTTAGCACCGCGGGACGGCGGGTAGCCGCAGGCGGATGAACGGCGGGCTGCGGCAGAGCGATCCGAACGAACCGGGCATCCTGCGGCGGCGGCGAGGGCGCGGTTTCAGCTATCACCTGCCCGGCGGCGAGCCGGTGCGCGACGCCGGGACGCTGGCCAGGATCAGGGCGCTCGCCGTACCGCCCGCGTGGACCGAGGTGTGGATCTGCGCCTCGCCGGACGGGCATCTCCAGGCGGTCGGCACCGACGCGGCGGGCCGCAGGCAGTACCGGTACCACGACGTGTGGCGCGAGCAGCAGGACCGGCTGAAGTTCGAGCACGTCCTGGACGTGGCCGAGAAGCTGCCCGCGTTCCGCGAGACCGTGGCCGGGCACCTGGCCGGGCGCGGGCTCACCCGGCACCGGGTGCTGGCCGCCGCGGCGCGCATCCTGGACACCGGGTTCCTGCGGGTCGGCGGGGCGGAGTACACCGACTCCTTCGGGCTGGCCACGCTGCGCACCGAGCATGTGCGGGCGCGCAACGGCGTGGTGGCCTGCCGATATCCCGGCAAGGGCGGCAAACCCCACGAGACCATCCTGACCGACCGGGACGTCTGCAAAGTGATCAGGGCGCTGCTCGCCCGGCCCGACGCGGGCCCCGAACTGCTCCGCTACCGCGATGCCCGCGCCGGCTGGCGCGACGTGACCAGCGACGACGTCAACGACTACCTCAAGGAGGTCTTCGGCGACGAGGTCACCGCCAAGGACTTCCGCACCTGGCACGCCACGGTGCTGGCGGCCGTCGGGCTCGCGGTGTCGGCACGGGCGTCCGCGCGGGCGGCGGCGCGCAAACGGGCGGTCGCCCGGGTTATGGCCGAGGTCGCCGACTACCTGGGCAACACCCCGGCGGTGGCGCGGGCCTCCTACGTCGATCCGCGGGTCATCGACCGGTACGAGCAGGGCGTGACCATCGGACTGGGCGGACTGGCGGGCGGCGACTCGGTTCTGGCCACCCACGGCGAGCCGGAACAGGCGGTCATCGGGCTGCTGCGCGCCGCGCCCTGGCCCGAGCCGGTCACCTGACCAGCGGGAGCACCTTGTCGGCGTAGAACTCGAAGAACTCCTCCTGCTCCGGGCCGATCTGGTTGACGTAGACCTCGTCGAAGCCGGCGTCCACGTACTCGCGCAGCGCGGCGGCGTGGACCTCGGGGTCGGGCCCGCACGGCTTGCCCGCCGTGGCGGCCTCCTCGGTGACCATCCCGGCCAGTTGCTCGAAGTGCCGGGGCAGCGGGAGAAGCTGCGACGCCTCGCCCTGGACGCCCTCGTTCGGCCAGATCCGGTGGACGGTCTCGCGGGCCTTCTCCTCGCTGTGCGCGAAGCACGCCTTCAGGCCGCCCTGGGCGATCTTGCCCGCGCCGCCGGACTCGCGGAACATCGTCACCAGTTCGGCGGACGGACGCGTGCAGATGTAGCCGTCGCCGATCCGCCCGGCCAGTTCCACCGCCCGGGGACCGAGGCCGGAGACGAAGACCGGCGGCGGGTCCACCGGCAGGGTGTAGAGGCGGGCGGTGTCCACCTCGTAGTGCTCGCCGCGGTGGGTGACCAGCTTGCCGGTCCACAGGTCGCGCATCAGGCCGACGGCCTCGTCCAGCATGTCCAGCCGTTCGGCGAGCGGCGGCCAGCGGGAGTCCACGATGTGCTCGTTCAGCGCCTCCCCGGTGCCGACGCCGAGCCGGAACCTGCCCTCCGACAGCACCGCGCTGGTGGCCGCGGCCTGGGCGATGATCGCCGGATGGATGCGCACGGTCGGGCAGGTCACCGCCGTCGTGATGGGCAGCGCGCTGACCTGGGTGATCGCGCCGATCACGGACCAGACGAACGAACTCTCGCCCTGCTCGCCGACCCACGGATGGTAGTGGTCGGAGATCCACAGGGCCTCGAAGCCGGCCCGCTCGGCGCGTTTGGCCTGCCGTACGAGGTCCTTGGGTCCGTGCTCCTCGCTGGCGAGGAAGTATCCGAACTTCGTCATGGCCGGTTCCCCATCCTCCGTCTGATCACGACCAGGTCGATGGCGGCGGTGACGGCCACGGCCGCCGCGATGACGGCCTCCACCGTCCAGACGGACTCGCCGGTGGCGATCGCCCGGTACACGAAGAAGATCGTGGCCGCCAGGGCGAGCGGCAGGGCCACCGCCGCGAGACCGGCGCGGACGCGCAGCGGGCTCTTGGCGTTCTTCGGCTCGGTGCCGCTCCGGTTTCCCCACATGGGGACCCCCTGCCCAGCCGTCTCCGGCGAAACCTGTTATCAGGTTGACAAGGTTTCGGCAATGCCCCTGTAATGGACGCGTGTCGTAACGCCGAGCCGATCATCGGTGGCGGCGAGCGGCACCCGACCCGCAGGGGATGATGTCGTGAGCTTCTACGCCACCGGCGGCGGCTGACCCGCACGCCTTTCGCGCGCCCGCTCCCGCGCCCGCGTCCCCGCGGCGGTCACGAGTGTCTCGTCACCACCTGACGCCCTCATCGGCGTGTGCTCCAGCCTGCGCGCGATCCGTCATCACACCAGTCGTCTGACCATTTTTGGTCGTTCCATTTTGGTCGTTCCATTTTTGGTCGCTTTCACCCATGCCAGGAGCACTACGCAGTATGCCCATTGACTTCAATCAGCAGATCATCGACGAGTTCCTCGCCAACGACGGCAGGGTCGGGGGCCCCTTCGAGGACGCTCGGCTGCTGCTGCTGACCACCACGGGAGCCAGGAGCGGCGCCCGGCACACCACCCCCGTCGGCTACCTCCCCGACGGTGACCGAATGCTGATCATCGGCTCGGCCGGGGGTTCGCCCAGGCACCCGGCCTGGTACCACAACCTGCTGGCCGACCCGGTGGTCACCGTCGAGACCGGGGCCTTCACCTTCCAGGCGCGGGCCGCCGTACTGGAGGGCGCGGAGCGCGACGCCATGTTCGCCCGCGCGGTCGAGGCCGACCCGGGCTGGGCGGAGTACCAGGCCAAGACCACCCGCGTGATCCCGGTCGTCGCCCTGACCCCGATCGACGACGGGCCGGGCGAGGACGGTCCGGGCGGTCCCGCATCGCTCGGCGAGATGCTGCGGAAGGTCCACGAGTCGTTCCGCACCGAGCTGGTGATCATCCGTAAGGAGATCGCCGCGTCGGGGCCGGTGCTGGGCGCGCAGCTCCGCGTCAACTGCCTGACGATGTGCCAGAATCTCACCGTCCACCACGGCCATGAGGACAACGGGATGTTCCCGGCACTGGACCGGAGCAACCCCGAACTGGCCCCCGCGCTGGCCCGGCTGCGCGAAGAGCACGAGGTGGTCGCCCGGCTGCTCGACGACCTCAAGGCGGTGCTGGCGGCCGACGCGCCCGAGCCGGCCGTACTCGCCGGGGAGGTCGAACGGCTCACCACCGAACTCCTCGCCCACCTGGACTACGAGGAGGAACAGCTTCTGCCGATCCTGAACAAGTTCACCTTCTGAGCCTTGCCGGCTCCACCTGGCGGCCGGGGATCACCCCCGGCCGTCAGGCCAGGTTGAGCTGCCAGGAGACGCCGAAGCGGTCGTTGGTCCAGCCGAACCGCTTGCTGAAGCCGTACTCACCGAGCGGCATCAGCGGCGTGCGGTCCTCGGCGAGGGCCGCCCACAGCCGTTCCAGCTCGGCCTCGGACTCGCACTGGACGTAGAGGGAGGTCGCCGGGGTGAAGGTGAAGCCGTGCGACACGTAACTGTCGATGGCCATGTACTCCTGGCCGGCCAGCTTGAAGGTGGCGTGTATGACGCTGCCCTCCTTTCCCGGGCCCTCGGGGCCGTACCGGGTGATGGCCAGGATCTCGGAGTCGTCGAAAAGCGAGACGTAGAAGTTCATCGCCTCCTCGGCCGCGCCTTCGAACATCAGGAACGTCGTGACCTTCTGTGTCATACGGGCAACTATTTCAGTTGCCGTTTATATAAGTCAAGGGCGATCTAATGCCTGGCAAAGGGCGATTGATAGGAAGATCCGACATCGGGCAGGGGTGGTGCGTCGGGTGCTGGGAAACTGTTGAAGGAGGCGTGTCCCGGTGGTGGGGGCCTTCTGACTGGGAGGCGATGCGGCGGTGCGGAGGATGGCAGAGATGACCCGGACGGCGGTGGGCATGTGAGGATCGCGATTTCCGTGCCCGGCGAGATCTCCATCAACGACGACGCCGAGTTGCGGCTGGCCAGCGCCGGCAAGCTGCTCGTGCTGGCCGGCGTGGCCAGGGGCCTGGCGGCCGGCACGCTCGCCCCCGACGAGGTGGTGGAGGTGCGCGACGCCGACTACGTCAACGGTTCGGGGCTGCTCGGCGTGCTCTCCGAGCGCCGCTGGACGATCACCGACCTGGCCGTGCTGGTCGCCTCGGTGAGCGACAACACCGCGACCAACGCGCTGCTGCGCCACCTGGGCCTGGACCGGGTCACCGACGAGTCCGCCCGGCTCGGCCTGATCCGCACCCGCGTCCTGGACCGCGTCCGTGAGCCGCGCCTGCCGTCCGACCCGCCGCACTTCGCGGTCGGTACGGCCGGCGAGCTGGCCCGCTTCGCCGCCCTGCTGGACGGCCAGGAGGAATGGACCCGCACGATGCTCGGCTGGATGGCGCACAACACCGACCGCTGCCTGGTCCCGGCCCTGGTGCCGCACGACCCCGAGTCCCGGAAGATCCCGGACAAGACCGCGCCGGGCACGATCTGGGTGGCCAACAAGACCGGCATCGACGAGGGCGTGCGCACCGACGTGGGGGTGCTGGTCGGCGTCCGCAGGATCGGGTACGCGGTGCTGGCCAACGGCCCGACGGTCGGCGGCGATGACCACGAGCTGGTCCGGCGGGTGCGCGAGGCGGGCGTCGAGATCGCCGCCCTGGCGGGCGTCCCCCGGCCGCACGTCGCGTAGGCGATCAGGCGGCGACCGGCCGGTCCCGGTCGATGTGGTGACGGTACATCCAGGCCAGGCCCTCGGCGCTGGCCGCGCGACACAGGAAGACCGGCATCATCAGGTCGCGGAAGACGCGGGCCACCGGCCCGGCGGCCTTGCCGTCGCTGATGGTCCGCGAGTAGGCCACCACCCGCTCGGCCCGCGCCCCGCGCCGCTTCTCGTACGCGGCGAACGCGGCCGGATGGCCGCCCAGGCACCGGCCGAACGGTCCGACGGCCATGTCGCGGGTGTCCCGCCGGTCGCGGGCGTACTTCAGCGAGCCGACGTTGCCCTCGCCGCTGTGACCGTGGCTGCGCAGGTCGTACGCGAGCACGTTGAAGCCCGCCTCGTGCAGGATCCGGTGGTCCGGGATGAAGTTGATCTCCAGCGGCACCCCGTCCGCCGAGGGGAAGGTGACGTCCTCGTAGTCGAGGCCCTGGTCGCCGGGCTACCGTGGCGGTATGAGTGAGCTGGAGGTGCGGCAGCTTCGGTACTTCGTGGCCGTCGCCGAAGAGCTGCACTTCGGGCGGGCCGCCGAACGACTGGGCATGGCCCAGCCCCCGCTGTCCCGTGCCATCCGGGAGCTGGAGCGGCAACTGGGCGTGCCGCTGATGGTACGTACGACGCGCCGGGTCACCCTGACGCCTGCCGGTGAAACGCTGCTACGCGACGCCCGGACGGCGCTCAACGCGGTCACGGCCGCCGCCCAGCGGGCCCGCCATGCCGGACAGGGCGAACCCAGGCTGCGGCTGGCGATGAAGGCCGACTACGACGGCGGGCTGCTGCCGCAGGTCCTCGCCGCCTACCGGCGCGAGGCCGCCGCCCTGCCGGTCGAGCCGGTGCTCGGGGGGCGCGACCGGCAGGAGCCGGCGCTGCGCGACGGCAGCGCGGACATCGCGCTGCTGTCCCGGCCGTTCGACGACCGCGGGCTCGACGTGGAGCCGTTCGTGACCGAGCCGCGCCGCCTCGCCATCGCGGCGACCGACCCGCTGGCGGCGCGTACCGGCCTGCGCCTGGCCGACCTCGCGGGCCGCATCCTCCCCGACGGCACCCCCGCCGACCAGGGCGGTCTCCGCCGGCTTGGCACGGTTCCCGCTGGGGCCTCCGCCTCGCCCCTGCCGCAGGACCTGCCGCAGGACCCGGCGCAGATCTTCAGCCTGATCGAACTGGGCGCCATCGTCTGGTTCCCTCCGGAGTCGATCGTCCGGCGGCATCCCCGCCCGGCCATCGCCTACCGGCCGGTCATCGACCTCGCCCCGCTGGAGCTGGTGCTGGCCTGGCCCGCGGAGTCCCGTTCCCCGGCCGTGGCCGCCTTCGTCCGCACCGCCACCGCCATCGCCATCGCCGCCACGGCCCATCCGGCCCCGGCCTGATCACATGGAACTCGACGGCGTACCCGTCCAGCCCGCCGCCCTCCAGGCCCTGGGCCTGGTCAACTACGGTCACTTCACCTCAATGCGGGTCGAGCCCGGCCGCCGGGTCCGCGGCCTCACGCCGCACCTCGACCGGCTCGTACGCGACTGCCGTACCGTCTTCTCCGCCGACCTCGACCGCGAGAGGGTCCGCGACTTCGTGCGCCACGCGCTGCGCGAGGCGTCCGGCCCGCTCGTGGTGCGGGTGAGCGTGTTCGACCCGGCCCTCGACCTGGGCCGCCCGGGTGCCGAGGCCCATCCCCATGTCCTGGTCACGACCCGGCCGGCCGTCGCCCTGCCGCCGTCCCCGATGCGCGTGCGTACCGCCCGCTACCAGCGCGACCTGCCGCAAGTGAAGCACCTCGGCCTGTTCGGCGCCCTGCACGAACGCCGCCGCGCGCAACTCGCCGGCTTCGACGACGCGCTGTTCGTGACGGATGCGCCGTCCGTCACCGAGGGCCCGACCTGGAACATCGGCTTCTTCGACGGCGAACGCGTCATCTGGCCGGACGGCGGCGGCACCATCCTGCCCGGCATCACCATGCGCCTGCTCCAGCAGGCCCACGACGCGACCATCACCGCCCCCGTCGGCTCCCGCGACCTCCCCGCCATGCGGGCCGCCTTCGCGACCAACACCGCGATCGGCGTACGGCCCATCACGGCCATCGACGGCCATTCCTTCCCGGCCGACCACCCGATCATCGGCCTGCTCCGCGACCGCTACGAAGCGATCCCGCAGGACCAGGTGTAGTCCCCGCGGGACGGGGTGGTCTCAGCGCGGATCGTAGTGGGGCCGCTCGAAGGGCCAATGCGTGGACAGCCAGGCTGATACGCCTTCGTACAAGGGCACGTCCAGCTCGGCTCGATCGGCCCTGACCCAGGAGCTCACATCGGCGTCGTGGTCGTCGCTGTCAGAGGGATAGATGTAGACACATCCGATCACCTCGCCGCTCGCCGGTTCGAGAACGGTGTAGGTGAATCCGCGGCGCTCGGTGAAGTGGTCCGCGTGGCGCCGCAGGTCGGCGAGGTTGGCCTCCAAGGTCATGCCGTCCACAGGAGGCCATCTTCCGTCCGGGAAGCCCGGGGTCGCGCGGATATGCTCGATGCTGCTGGTCCAGGCGGCGTGGTCGGCGGCGTTGTGCTCAGGGTTGAGGGGTTCCAGACGGAACCGCGGGGTGACCAGGGACCGGGGGACGGCGAAGTCACCGGGGACGAAAGCATGATCGCTCATACGCCGAGGCTATGCGGCCCGGCCGCCGCATGGCGACCGGCCGGCGCGGTGGCTCACGGGGTGTCATCCGCCGACCGATCGTCACAGAGCCGGTAGAGCGTGGGCAGGTGGCTGGTCAGCACGCGGGCGTACGCGGCCAGCCGGTAGGGCAGCTCATCGCCCTGCTTCCACGCGGCATTGGCCTGGTCCTCCAGTTGGCGCACCTTGTCCGCCACGCCCTCGCTCTGGTCGTCGGCCAGCTCCTCCATGCGCTTTTGCAACTCGTCCGCGTGGACCTTGGCCTCGACGGTGTTGTCCACGCCCACCGCCACCTCCCTGATCGCGGCGATCATCGCGGTCGGCGCGTCCACCTCCGCGAGATGCCGGATGAGCAGGCCGGTGTCCGGCAGGACCGGCGCCCGGTGCTCCAGCCACTGCGGCCCCCACAACCGCCGTCGCCGCGCCTCCGGCCACCCACCGGCCACCACCGTCACCCTGCCGTCGGGCAGCGAGCGCACCCGCAGCCCGACCCGCTCGGCGTACTCCCGCCCGCCCACCGGCAACAGCCCGGGACCGAGGTCGTGGCCGCTCAGGAACGGCTCGTCCAGCAGGACGGCCAGCTCGGCGTACTTCTGCACGTGCTCAGGGACGGCCGGCAGCAGGGCCAGCTCGTCATCCTCCATGTTCGCGGCCGGATCGGCCGCCCGTACGCGGACCACCGTCACCGACAGCCCGGTGAGCGCCGCCGCCACCGCGCACACGGACACATCCGCCCACCAGGCGGTGAACGCGTACGCCGCGTCTTCCAGCCGGTCTTCGCACTCCTCGGCCAGCAGCGTCCGGTGATTGATCATCGACCCCACCGGATCGATGCTCACCTCGGGCGTCGTACGCTTCCCCATATCGGGATGCCGGACCTCCTCGGCGTCGTACAGCTCCTGCCTGTTCCGCGCGGCGGCGGTGAAGTCGGCCAGCACCTTGTCGGTGACCTCCTCCAGGGTGTGCAGGATCCGCAGGATCATGTCCCGCTCCAGCACCTCCCCGGGCATAGCGGTGATCAGCGGTTCGCCATCGATCTTCATGCGTGGGGGGCTCCCTCGGCTGGGGTTCGAGCGTTCGTCTGTGTACCGCGATTCACGTATGGATGCGGAGTGCGTTCGCATGACTACGCTCAGGTTACCGGCCCACCCCGCCCCCGCCACCGAAATTCATCTCTTGGGTCTCCCGAGACGCATCCGACCTACGCAGGAGGTACGTTGCCCGAGCTTGACCTTCTCGATCACGCGTGGTGGGAGATCACGGGGCGATGCCAACTCGCTTGCCGCCACTGCTACGCCTCGTCCGGCCCCGACAAGGCCCATGGAACGATGACCGTCTCGGACTGGTACCGCGTCATCACCCAGACTCGCGCGGCCGGGGCGACGATGGGCCAGTTCATCGGAGGTGAGCCGACCCTGCACCCGGCATTGCCACAGCTCGTACGGCATGCTCTCGACATGGGGATGGAAGTCGAGATTTACACGAATCTCGTCCATGTCACCCCGGTGATGTGGGAGACCTTCCGCTTGCCCGGGGTTCGGCTGGCGACCTCCTACTACTCCGACCAGGCCGACGAACATCGGGCCATCACCAAGCGGCCATCCCTCCGGGCCACGACGAGGAACATCGCTCGCGCCAGGGAGTTCGGTATCCCGCTTCGCGCCGGCGTGATCAACGTTCTCCATCGGCAGCGTATCGACCAGGCCACCGCCGTCCTCGAACGACTGGGCGTCTCTGACATCGGGCATGACGATCTACGGGAAGTCGGGCGTGGCATCCGGGAGAGGCGTGGCATCCGGGAGAGCGGATCGGGCGTCGATCAACTCTGTGGCAACTGCGGAGACCGGCAAGTCGCCATCTCCCCCACCGGGGAGGTCTGGCCGTGCGTGTTCGCTCGTTGGCTGCCCGCAGGCGATGTCCATCGATCGTCACTACCGGCTATCCTCGTCAGCGAGACGTTCGGCCAGATCATGAGCGATCTGCGCAGGAAATTCGGGGAGCGTCCGGCTTGTAGTCCCAACAAGCCATGCCGACCCGACCCGTGCAGCCCAGACTGTAGTCCCTCGTGCCGGCCTCAGCACAACTGCCGCCCAACGAACAATTGCGCGCCGAACTATGGCTGCGGGCCCTGCGCCCCCAAAGATCAGAACTGTAATCCGGTAAGGAACTGCAAGCCCAACAAGTGCCGCCCCACGGAGAAGTAGGGATCGACATGACCAGCCGACACCACACGCCCGAGTCGGGGCAGCGCGCCTTTCTCCGTCGCGTTCTCGCCGACGGCGCCACCCGCCTTGGTGTGGCCCTCACCGGGGACGCGGTGTTCGGCTGGCATGACCGAACGATCGGTTCGGCGTGTTTCATGGGAGAGGACCGGCTGTGGCTGCGCGCCACCGCCGAGCACCACGATTGGGCGCAGGGCGAAACATGGACCGGCAATCAGGACGCCACTGCGATCACCGGGGTACCTAAACCCATCTTGATCTCCCGCACAGAATGGGATGAGACGCCGGTATCGATATACGTTGAATTGCTGACCTATGTGCCCGACCAGCCGTGCTCCGCCACCCCGGAATTGACAATGCCGCTGACATTTTCCGATTCCTGGTGGGCTGATCTGCGCGCGGCCGTCGACGCGCTTGCCGGACACTCGACCTCGCGAGGCAGTCGTGACCCGTCCGCACTGCCCCGCAATGTCGAAGCCTTCTACGGCAGAACGCTCGACCTCCCGGAAACGCCGAGCATTCGCACCGAGCACACCGACCTGCATTGGGCCAACCTCACTCGGCCTCGCCTGTGGCTTCTGGATTGGGAGTATTGGGGCCGCGCCCCCACGGGGTACGGCGCGGCCGTCCTCTACCTGCACAGCCTGCTGGTACCTACGACGGCCGCCCAGGTCTACGAGGCTTTCGCTGATGTTCTGGAAACCCCCACCGGCCGTCTGGCGCAACTGTCGGCTGCCGCACACATCCTCGACCGTGCGGAGCGGAGCGGCGACTATCCGGCGTTGGCCGGCCCGGTGCGCGCTCTTGCCGATCGGCTCGTGTCGCATGCCGGGAGCCGTTAGCCGTGCTGCTCACCCGACTGGCGGCCCGTAGTGTTCCTCCGGGGTGGCCCGCCGCTTTGGCACCTGTGGTGCAGCTCGCGCAGGATGGTCTCACACTGACCGACCCGGTTACCTTTCTCGTGGGTGAGAACGGGTCAGGAAAGTCCACTATCCTGGAGGCGATCGCCGATGTGTGCGGTATCAATTCCGCGGGCGGGAAGGCCGGTACCCGGTACGCCAGTAGTGGCGGGTCTCGGACACCCCTTGGAGAAGTTCTTGACGCCGACCTCACCGCAAGGGGGCTGCGACTTCTACATGGCCCCCGCCTAAAGCGGCGAGCCTTCTTCTTTCGCGCCGAAACGCTTTTCAACCTTGGGCAGAACGTTTCCGGCCGACATGGTTTCTGGGAGGACGACCTTACCGGGCAGTCCCACGGTGAGGGGTTCTTCACAGTGCTGGAACGCATGGTGTCCGGTCCGGGACTGTTCCTGATGGACGAGCCGGAAGCCGCCCTCTCCTTTCATTCGTGCGTCCGCCTGGTCGGTCTCATGGACCGGGTCGCACGGGCGGGTGGACAGATCATCTGTGCAACCCACTCGCCGATCCTCACTCGGCTTCCGGGCGCACAGATCGTCGAACTCGGTGACCATGGCATTCGCATGAGCACGTGGGAGAGCCTTCGCATGGTCGATGACTGGCGGCGTTTCCTTGCCAAGCCGGACTTCTATCTCCAGTACGTGCTGGACACGGAGTGAGAAGGTACGGGCCGGTTTCTATAGGGGAATCGAGGGCTCTGTCCCGGTCGCCAGGCGTTCAACGGGGGTGAGGCGGGTCTCGCGAGTGCGGCGCGGCGGCAGCGTCGGGCGAAGCCCGACACGGGAAAAGCGTCCGAGCGACAGCGAGGCCGATTGGGCGCGCGGGAGCGCGGGGCCCTGCTGAAGGCGGGTGGGGTGGGTTTCAGGCGGTGCTGGAACGGCGGGGTGGCACGGCGCATGCGAAACGCCGGGCACTGGGGCGCCACTGGGGACTGCGGGCGGCTGGTAGGAGGCCCTGCCGTACACCTGCGGGCGGCGCGGCGCCGGCGTCGGGCGAAGCCCGACATGAGAAGGACAGTCCGAGCGACAGCGAGGCCCATTGGACGCGCGGCAGCGCGCCTCCCGCCGGAGGCGGGGGTTTGGCGCGTAGCGCGGCCTTCTGCCGGGGGCGGGCGGGGTGTGCAGGACCGAAACCGGCGGGGGCTCGGGGATCTCAGCAGGTAAAACGTCTGATTTGGGAGATTTTGGTTGGACCGGAACCGTTGACACCCGATGCATGCCCTTCCTAGGGTGCTTCCCAATGAATGCAACCCCGCTTCCACTCAGTGGGAATGAGTCGCGTACCAGCTACCTCGCCAGGCTGCTGGACGTGATGGACGTGGCCGTCACCCACGAACGCGTCCCGCTGCAACTCGGTGAGATCGCCGCCGCCGCCGGTGTGCCGATGTCCACCGCGTCCCGCCTGTTGTCCCTGCTGGTCGAGCGGGGCATGCTGATCCAGCTCGGCAAGAGCGGCTACGCCCCCGGCCCCCGCCTGCTGCACATGGCGGTGCGTACGCTCGACCAGGTCCACGGTACCGACCGGCTGAAGGACGCCGTCGAGACGCTGTCGGAGGCGACCGGCGAGAGTGTCAGCGCCGGGGTGCTGGTCGGCGACCAGATCGTACTGGTGGCCAGGAAGGAACCGGACCACTCGCTGCGCGCCGTGGCCAGGATCGGCGACATCATCACCCCGCACACCTCGGCGATGGGCAAGGCGGTGCTGTCCCGGCTGCCCGCCGAGCGGCGGCTCGCGCTGGTGGCGGCGGCGGTGGGCGACGGCGACGCGGAAGGTACGCTCGCCGCCCTGCACGCCGAGCTGGCCACCGCCACGGCCGACGGCTATGCGATCGACGAGGAGAGCTACGCCGTGGGGTTGCGCTGCCGCGCCACCGCGCTGCTCGACCGGACCGGGCACGCCGTCGGCGCGATCTCGATCGCCGGCCCCGCCGCCCGTTTCACCAGGGAGAACGCCGCGGCCTGCGTGCCGACGCTGCTCGCCGAGGCGGCGCGGCTGTCCCTGGACACCCCCTGAGCGCCATGACCCGCCACCACCACCACATGAACAGGAGAACCCACCCGTGATCAGCTCGCGTGCGCTCTACCAGCGAGCCACCAGGCACGTCCCCGGCGGTGTGCACTCCAACACCCGCTTCCAGGCGCCGCACCCCACCTACTTCGCCCGCGCCGAGGGTGCCCACCTGTGGGACGTGGAGGGCAACCGCTACCTGGACTGCACCATGGGCAACGGTTCGGTGCTGCTCGGCCACGCGCACCCGCAGGTGGACGACGCCGTGTGCGCCGCCGTGCGCAGCGGCCTGACCACCGGCGTGGAGACCGAGGCCGCCGTGGTCGCGGCCGAGCTGATGGCGCAGATCATCCCCGACTTCGGCAAGGTCAGGTTCGCCAACACCGGCACCGAGGCGCTGATGCACGCGCTCGCCATCGCCCGGCACCGGACCGGCCGGGAGAAGGTCGCCAAGGCGGAGGGTTCCTACCACGGGTGGTTCGACCCGCTCTGGGTCTCGACCTGGGCGACCGCCGAGCAGGTCGGACCGGCCGAACGACCGGCGGCCCCGCCCAGTTCGGCCGGGCTGTCGAAGGTCGCGGCCGACACCGTCGTGCTGCCCTACAACGACCTGGACGCCACCGAACGCCTGCTCCGCGAGCACGCCGCCGAACTGGCCGCGGTCGTGGTCGAGCCGGTACTGATCGACATCGGCTTCATCCCGGCCACCGCCGAGTACCTGGCCATGCTCCGCGCGCTCACCACCGAGCTGGGCATCGTGCTGATCTTCGACGAGCTGCTGACCGGGTTCCGGCTCGCGCCCGGCGGGGCCCGTCAGGTGTACGGGATCGTGCCGGACCTGACCACGTACGGCAAGGCGCTCGCCAACGGCTACCCGATCGCCGCCGTGGAGGGCGCAGCCGAGCTGATGGCCGCCACCGACCCCAGCGTGGGCGGCCCGGTCGGCTGGGTCGGCACCTACAACGGGCACGGCACCGCCGTCGCCGCCACCGCCGCCGCGCTGCCGCTGCTGGCCGACGGCACCGCCCAGGGCTACCTGGACAAGCTGGGCGAACGGCTGCGCGACGGGTTCGGGGAGCTGGCCGGGCGGCACGGCATCCCGGTCGTGCTCGCGGGGGCCGGCGGCCACTTCCAGCCGTACTTCCTGCCCGCCCCGGCCACCGGCTACCGGACCGCGATGGCCAGCGACGCCCGCCGGTACGCGATCCTGCACAGGACCGCGCGCGAGCACGGCGTACTGCTGCCCGCCAAGCCGCTGCTGCACGCGGCCCTGTCCACCGCGCACACCGAGGACGACGTGGACCTGCTGCTCGGTGCCGCCGCCGAGGCGTTCGCCACCATGGAGCGTGAGACATGACCCCCCAGGCCCCCGACGCCGAGCTGCGCGAGATCCGCAAGGTCTACGACAACGGGGCGCGCGGCGTCGAACAGGTCGATTTCACCGTGGCCAAGGGCGAGTTCTTCGCCCTGCTGGGCCCGTCCGGCTGCGGCAAGAGCACCACGCTGCGCATCCTGGCCGGGCTTGAGGAGCCGACGTCCGGCGAGGTCTACATCCGGGGCGAGGCGATGCGCGGCCGGCCGTCCCACCGGCGGCCGACCAACATGGTGTTCCAGAAGCTGGCGCTGTTCCCGCACCTCACCGTGGCCGGCAACATCGCGTTCGGGCCGCGGCTGCGGCGGCGTCCGGCCAAGGAGGTGTCCGCCAAGGTCGCCGAGATGATCGAGCTGGTCGGCCTCTCCGGGTACGGCGACCGCCACCCCGCCCAGTTGTCCGGCGGCCAGCAGCAGCGGGTGGCCATCGCGCGGGCGCTGGCCAACGAGCCCGCCGTACTGCTGCTCGACGAACCGCTCGGCGCGCTGGACCTGAAGCTGCGGGTGCAGATGCAACAGGCGCTCAAGCGCATCCAGCACGACTCCGGCACGACCTTCGTCTACGTCACCCACGACCAGGTCGAGGCGCTGACCATGGCCGACCGGATGGCGGTCATGAACGAGGGCCGAATCGAGCAGCTCGGCCCGCCCGCCGCGCTGTACCGGCGGCCGGAGACGGTGTTCACCGCGACGTTCCTGGGCGACACGAACCTGTTCCGCGGCACGCCGCGCGGCGGCGTCCTGGAGGCCGAGGGGATCATCATCAAGATCCCGCAGCCCGGGTCGGTCGTGTCGGTGCGGCCCGAGCACGTCGCGGTCGGCGGCACGCTCGGGGATCGGTACGGCAACCGCTACCAGGGCCGCCTGGAGGACGTGATCTTCCAGGGCGCGAGCACCCGGTACCACGTCCGCCTGCCGTCCGGCGTGCTGCTGATCGCCGAGCAGCGCGAAGAGGCGGACCTGGGCATTTCCATCGGCGACGACATCGAGGCCGGGTGGAACATCACCTCGGCCGTCGTCCTGGACCACTGAACAGAAGGCTATGGAGGCAGTGATGCCGGAACGTTCCATTTCACGTCGGCGGCTGCTCACCGGCGCGGCCGGCGCCGCGGGACTCGCGCTCGCCACCGCGGCGTGCGGCGGCGTGCGGCCGGAGCCGTCCACCGGATCGACCGGGGCGGGCGGCAAGGTCAAGGTGACGATGTTCGCCTTCCTCGGCGGCGACCTGGGCAAGATGCCCAAGGAGTTCGCCAAGGAGTACGAGCAGGCGCACCGCAACGTCGAGGTCGAGATCTACGAGCAGTCCAACTCGGTCGGCTACACCCGGATGCTGGCCCAGCAGAAGGCGTCGCCGGACCAGCCGCTGGTCAACTTCGGCTTCTTCAACGCGCAGACCTCGGTGCAGGGCATCGACGACAAGATGTGGGCCAAGCTGGACTACTCCGCGATGTCCAACTCCGCCGACATCGACCCGCGGTTCCAGCGCGAGGACGGGTACGGCATCGGCATCGGCGTGGACCAGTTCGGCCTGGTCTACAACAAGGACAAGATCGGCAAGGCGCCCACCTCCTGGGCGGCCCTGTGGGACCACGCCTACCAGGGCAAGGTGTCGTTCTTCGGGTTCCCGTGGTACGCGGTCTACATGGCCGCCAAGCTCAACGGGGGCGGGCTTGACAACATGGAACCCGGCTGGGACCTGTGGGAGCGGGAGGCCAGGCAGATCCGGCTGCTGGTGGAGTCCAACCCGCAGTACCTCAACGTGCTGAGCAACGGCACCGCCCCGATGACCGCGTACTTCGCGGGCACCGGGCAGCAGTGGATCAACTCGGGGGCCCCGCTGACGTACGTCGTGCCGTCGGAGGGCGCGATTCCGCTGCCGATCTACATGCAGGCCGTGCAGGGTTCGACGCCACAGCAGCTCGAAGTCGTGCACGACATGATCAACGAGATGATCTCCCCCAAGTGGTGCGCCCGCTGGGCCGAGGTCAGCGTCGAGGCCCCGGCCAACGTCAAGACGCCGCTGCCGGCCAAGCTCAAGGACCTGCCGGCGTTCCAGAAGTCCACCACGGACGCCTTCCAGGACATCGACTACACGATCGTGGGGCGCAACAACGCCCAGTGGCAGAAGCGCTGGGAAACCGACATCGCCTCCCGAATCTGAGCCTCGCGCATCTGACCCCGCACCTTTCGCATCTAGGGAGAATCCGCCGATGCTACGCCGGCACCGCTCGGCATACCTCCTCGCCGCCCCCAGCCTGGTCGTGCTGGCCGCCGTCTTCGTCGGGGCGATGCTGACCCTGCTGGAGTACAGCTTCCACGAGTACGTCCCCGGCGGCGCGGACATCCCCGGCACGCTCGCGACCTGGGCGGAGTTCCTGACCAGCGGCTACCACTGGGGTGTGGTGGGCGAGACGGTCCGGCTCGGGCTGCTCAGCACGGCCGTGGCCGCGCTGGTCGGCTACCCCACGGCTCTCGCGCTGCACCGCATCCGCCGTCCCGGGTGGCGCTACGCCGGGCTTTTCGTGATCTTCGCGCCGCTGCTGACCAGCGTGGTCGCCCGCACCTACGGCTGGGAGCTGGTGCTCGGCGACAGCGGCCTGCTGAACGGCGTGCTCGGCGGGTTCGGGCTCGGCCCGGTGGAACTGCTCTACCAGCGCAGTTCGGTGGTGATCGCGCTGGTCCACATCCTGCTGCCGTTCATGGTCTTCCCGATCCTGAGTTCGCTCGGCCAGCTCGACCCGGCGCTGGACGAGGCGGCGGGCGACCTCGGCGCGGGGTCGCTGCGGCGGTTCGTCAAGGTGACGCTGCCGCTGACCGCGCCGGGGCTGCTCGCCGGGGCGCAACTGGTGTTCGCGCTGTCGATCAGCTCGTTCGCCACGCCCAGCCTGCTCGGCGGCGGCCGGGTCAACGTACTGGCCACCGACATCTACGACAACGTCAACAACGTGGACTGGCCGCTCGCCGCCGTGTCGTCGTACGCGCTGCTGATCCTCGCGGTGGTCGCGCTGGCGATCTTCGGCTGGCTGCAACGCCGCACCGCGCGGGCCGAGCAGGGCGGCGTGACCGCGGCGGGCGCGGCCTCGCGCGGGGTGCGCGGCTGGGGCGTCTGGCTCGCGCTGGTCTACGCGTTCGTCCTGCTGCCGCTGGCGATCATCGTGGTGAACTCGTTCTCCTCGGTGTCGTTCGGCACCTGGCCGCCGCCGGGCTTTTCCACCAAGTGGTACGCGAACCTGTTCGAGCAGGACGGCCTGGGCGAGGCCGCGCTGCTCAGCCTCCAGGTCGCGCTGATCGCCACGGTCATCACGGTCGCCATCGGCACCGCGGTGGCCACGGCGCTGGTCCGGTACCGGATGCCGGGCAGGTCCTTGATCCAGTCGCTGGTGCTGTCGCCGACCGTCGTCCCCAAGGTCGCGTTCGGCTTCGCGGGGTTCATCTTCCTGCACCGGCTCGGCCTGTTCGGCGGTACGGCGGGCCTGGTCGCCACGCACGTCGTGATCATGCTGCCGTTCGTGGTGATCGTGCTGACCGCCGCGCTGATGCGGGCCGACGCCACCCTGGAGGCCGCCGCCAAGGACCTCGGGGCCGCGCCGTTCCGGGCGTTCCGGCTGGCCACGCTGCCGCAGGTCCGGCCCGCGCTGATCGCGGCGGCGCTGTTCGCCTTCGTGGTCAGTTTCGACGAGGTGGACATGACGGTGTTCCTGCTCGCGCCGGACCAGAGCACGCTGCCCGTCTGGATGTTCGTTTACATGCAGAAGTACCAGGACCCGACGCTCGCGGCCCTCTCGACGCTGCTCATCGGGGCCGCGCTGATCATCGCCGGGTTCGTGGCGCTGCTGCTGCTCCGCTCCGGCATTCTCGCAACCAAGAAGGGGAACAACGAATGACCACCGCACACACCATGGAGCAGGTACCTGTCACGACGCTCGCCAACGGCCACCGCCTGGAACTCACCGTGCACACCCTGCGCGGCGCGTCTGCGGGCCCGCGCATGGTGATGTTCGGCGGCGTCCACGGCGACGAGCCGATGGGCGCGGAGACCGTACGCCGGCTGGTCGCCGCCATCGACCCGGCCGCGCTGCGCGGCACGGTCGTCCTGGTGCCGGTCGCCAACCCGTACGCCCACGCGGCGCTCACCCGAAACACGCCGCTGGACGGCATGAACCTCAACCGGACCTTCCCCGGTGACCGGGGCGGCAGCGTGACCGAGCAGCTCGCCGCCGTGCTGTGCGAGATCCTGACCGGGGCCGACTACTTCATCGACTACCACTCGGGCGGCAACTTCGCCAGCGTGGACTACGCCTACATCCACGACGAGGGCGCGGAGATGTCCAAGGCG
Organism: Spongiactinospora sp. 9N601; assembly: GCF_044326295.1. Classification (NCBI taxonomy): domain Bacteria; kingdom Bacillati; phylum Actinomycetota; class Actinomycetes; order Streptosporangiales; family Streptosporangiaceae; genus Spongiactinospora; species Spongiactinospora sp. 9N601. The sequence goes on along the minus strand of NZ_JBIRBB010000027.1, from coordinate 43,601 downwards.
TACGGGTGCCGGGTGCTGTACGCGGGCACGCCGTACCCGGGTTCGGCGACCGGCTGGGCGCTCACCCACGGCATCGCCTGCATGGTCAGCGAGCTGGGCGGCGGCGGGCAGCGCATCGACGAGTACCTGGCCAGGGGACTGGACGGCACGCTCAACGTGCTGCGCACGCTGAACATGCTGCCCGGCGAGCCGGTCGCGCCGCCCGCCGACCAGGTCGTGGTCGGCACCCTCAGCACGCTGCGGCCCACCGTGGGCGGCACGATGCTGTGCGAGTACGGCGTGGACCGGATCGGCGAGCGCGTCGCCAAGGGCACCGTGCTCGCCCGGATCGTCCACCCGGCGACCTCCGAGGAGCTGGAAGTCCTCACCGCGCCGTACGAGCCGAGCATCCTGGTGCTCGGCCGCGAGTCGCTGACCAACGTGGCCCCCGGGGACTACGGCCTGATGGTCGCCGACGGCTCGACCGCCACGCCCGCCGCCTGATCAGGGGGTATAGGGCGGCGGGGCCGCCGGCGGGTATGACACCGGCATGGTCATCGGATTCATCGGCAGCGGGCACATCGGCGCCACGCTCGCGCGCCTTTCCGTGAACGCCGGTCACTCGGTGGTGCTGAGCAACTCACGCGGCCCCGAGACACTGTCCGCCCTGGTGGCGGGGATGGGACCACACGCCACGGCGGCGACCTCGGCCGAGGCCGCCGCCCGGGGCGACATCATCGTGGTCTCCATCCCCTTCGGCCACTACCTCGACGTACCCGCGGAGCCGACGGCGGGCAAGGTCGTCATCGACGTCGGCAACTACTACCCGAAGCGGGACGGGGCGTACGCACAGCTCGACGACGGCACCACCACGAGCAGCGAACTCGTCGCCGCCCACCTCCCGGACGCCCGGGTGGTCAAGGCGTTCAACGTCATCCACTTCCAGGACCTCGCCGACGAGGGCCTGCCCGCAGATCATCCGGAGCGCCGCGCGCTGCCCATCGCGGGCGACGACGCCGACGCCAAGAAGACGGTGACCGAGCTCATCGACTCCTTCGGCTTCGACGTGGTGGACACCGGCCCGCTCGCCGAGGGCCGCCGCTTCCAGCCCGGTACGCCCGCCTACCTCACCCGGCTCACCGCCGCCCAGCTCCGCGAGGCCCTGTCCTAGAGTTGCAAACATGGTTTGCAAACACGCTTTGCAACTGTATAGTGCTCGCATGCCCGATCAGCCGGAGCCGCAGGAGATCACCGACGTCGCGGCGCTGAAGCTGCTCGCCCACCCCATGCGGCAGCGGATCGAACGCGTGCTCAGAGACGGGCCGGCCAACTCCACGGCGCTGGCCCGCGCTTTGGGCCAGAGCACCGGGGTCACCAGCTACCACCTGCGGCAGATGGCCGAGCACGGGTTCATCGAGGAGGTGCCCGAGCTGGCCAAAGGCCGGGAACGCTGGTGGCGGCACGTCCCGGCCGACCGGCGCGTCCCGCCGTACAGCGAACAGAGCCCGGAGATGCGCGCGGCGGTCGAGGAGATGAGCCGTCTCGACCTCGCCGACGACCTGGAGCAGTTCGCCCGCTTTCAGGTCGCCCGTGCCGAGCTGGGGGAATGGGCCGACGCGCTGGCCTGGTCCCGCTCGACGATGCGGCTCACGGTGGCGGAGCTGGCGGAGTTCCTTGAGGAGTACGTGAAGCTGCTTTACCGCTACAAACGGCCCGAGGAGGACACACCGCCGGAGGCCCGGACCGTCGTCGCCCGGCTGCTGGCCTTCCCCGCGACCGACGACGATCAGTGATCGGGCCGCCGAGCTGGCACTCGGCGGCCCGATGCGCAGGAATCACGCACCACCACGCCCGAGGGCGTGTCTCGACGTGTGCGCAACCCCACCAGGAAAGGAGAGCAGTTCATGCTGCTCCCATGCAAACCGGTTGTTGTGGTCGCCTTACTCGCGTCCCTGCTGACCGCGACGCCCGCGACGCCCGCCGATGCCGCCGCAACGGAGGTCTCCTTCACCGGAGGCGGCGGCGTCACATTGCACGGCACGATCGTGGCCCCGGCTCAGGCGCGGGGTCGCGCCCCCGGCATCGTCATGGTCCACGGCGCGGGGCCGGTCACCCGCGCGGAGTACCGGGACGAGGCCGAGGCGTACGCCAGGCGCGGCATCGCCACCCTCATCTACGACAAGCGCACCACCGGGTACTCCACCGTGGACCGCGACTACGACACGCTGGCCGAAGACGCCCTCGCCGCGGTACGCGCCCTGCGGGCCCGCCCCGAGGTGAACCCCGGGCGGGTCGGGATCTGGGGCCTGTCCGAGGGCGCGTGGGTGGCCCCGCTCGCGGCCGTCCGCTCGCCCGAGGTGGCCTTCCTCGTCGTGGCGGGCGCGATCGGCACGACCCCGGCCAGGCAGCAGTCCTGGGCGTACGGCCGGCGGCTGGACCACGCCGGGGTCCAGGGGTCCCTCGTCACCACCATGCGGCACCGGCTCATCCGGTTCGCCCAGGCCGCCGGCCTGTTCGCCGAGGCGGCGCACGATCCCGTGGCGAGCTGGGAACGGGTCCGCCAGCCGGTGCTCGCGGTTTGGGGCGCTTTGGACAGGGAGGCGATGCCCGCCGAGAGTTCGCAGGTCATCCGGCAGGCCCTGGAACGCGGAGGCAACGAGCACCACACGATCCACTTCATTCCGGGCGTACGACACAACCTCAACGGCACCCACGACGACGGCTTCGACCGCCCGGACCTGGTCCCCGCCGGTTACGCGGAAGTCGAGGCCGCCTGGATCAAGAACCTCGCGGGGCGGCGAAAGCCTGCGCCCGAGAACAGCGGCCCACCGGACACGTCCGCCACCTGGCACAGGCCCCCAGGCAAGCCGGACACTTCGCGGAACACACCCGCCGCCTGGCCCAAGACACCGGAGACACCGGACACCCTGCCGCGTCAGGCCGACGCCCAGGGGGACGCGCCCGCCGCCTGGTACGAGGCCCCGGGGTTGCAGTTGGCCGCCGTTCTGGTCTTCCTGGCCGCACTGCTCGGGCACCTCGCCATGGCGGTCGTCCGCCGCCTGCGCGGTCATCGCGGCGCGGTCCCGGGGACCCGCCCGGCCCGCTGGTTCCTGATCGGCCTGCTGACCACGGTGTTCGGCTTCCTCGTCTACCTCGGCGTCCAGGTCATCACCGGTGCGTACCTCATCGGCCCGGTCGTACTCGGCCGCCCGCTCCCCTGGCTGGCACTCCAGCTCACCGCCGTCGCCACCGTGGCCGCCGCCGTACGCACGGCCGTCAGCGCCTGGCCCGCCCGGCGTAGCGAACGAGCCCGAAGGGCGCTCGCGCTCGCCGCCGCGGCGGCCTTCGTGCCCTGGGCGCTGTACTGGGGCCTGCTCATACCCTGAGTGAGCCGATGAGAGCGGAGGGTGATTCCCGGGTACGCCATCGCCGGACGATAGACCGTCGATGAGAAGGGCGCTCCGAGTTGACCGGTACCGGTACCCACATCACCCCCCGCCGGCGGGTCCGGCCCCGCGTACGCAAGTTCCTGCTGGTGCTGCACGTCTGCGTCAGCGTCGGCTGGTTCGGCGGCGGCTACGCCATGCTCGTGCTCGGCGTGGCCGCCCTGACCAGCGCCGGTTCCCCGCTGCGCCCGGCCGCGTACCAACTGATGCACCTCGGCGACCGGGCCATCATGATCCCCGGCAGCCTCGGCGCGCTGGGCACGGGCCTGACGCTCGCCCTGTCCACGCAGTGGGGCCTGCTGCGGCACTGGTGGGTGGTCGCCAAACTGACGCTCACGGTCGGGACGATGGCCTTCGCGTACGCCTTCATCTCCCAGAACGTCAAGGCCGCGCTCACCGGCCACGAGCTGGGCGCCCTGCCGCAGTACGTGATCGCGGGCTGCGGCACGGTGCTGGTCACGCTGGCCACCACCATCGCCGTGTCCATCTTCAAGCCGTGGGGACGCATCCGCCGGTGATCGCCACACGGCCCTCGCCGGCCCCCAGGACCGTCAGACCGTAGCGACCGGCCGTGGCCACCAGTGCCTCCGCCATCCGCTCGCGGAGGTGTTCGGGGGCGATGACCTCGGCGTCCGGCCCGAACCGCAGCAGGTCGCCGACCGCCTGACGTTCGCGGCCCACTGCGCCGGCGCGGTGACCATCGACCGGATCCTCATCGACGGGCAGGCGGTTCTCGATGACCTTCGCTTCGCCCTGCACCTGTCCGTCCACAACGGCCTGATCACCCGGCACCACATGTACGAGGACAGCCTCGCCGTCGCCGAGGCGTTCTGCTAGGCGCTGCCGTGCGACTTTCGTCGGGGGTCTCCCCGGAAAAGGGAGATCCTTTGGCGGTCGTGTCCTGGGGAGCACTTCTCTAGCGTCGGGCAGCGGGAAGGAGAAGTGCTCACCTTGAACGCGCTACGACGAAACTGGAAGCCGATCCTGCTGCTCATGCTGGTATCACCGCTACTGGCGGAGGTCTTCAGCGGTTCCATGCCGGCTTCCGACTATTTCCAGCCGGGGATCTTCCTGCCCTTCACCATTTTCGTGTACGGCCTGCCGATCCTGGTGCTGCGCGAGCTGGCGGCCCACAGAAGGGTGGGGCTGCTCGGCCTGTGGGGCCTGGGCATCATTTACGGCCTTTTCAACGAGGGCCTGATCTCCGAAACCCTCTACCACCCACTCGATCCGGCGAACCCGGCCTACGATTCCTACGGGCTGGTGGCCGGGCTGCGCATCCCTTGGACGCTTTTCATCCTGCCCTGGCACGGGGTCTTCTCCCTGGTCACCCCGGTGGTCCTGATCGATTTCCTGTTCCCGGGCCAGGCGGGCAGGCCATGGCTGCCGAAGAAGGCGACCTGGGTGCTTGCAATCGTCACGGGCGGCCTGGCCGTGGCCCGTTTCGTCTTCTGGGGCGAGAACCGAACCGTCCAGGAAAGCGGCGTGTTCGCACTCCAGGCCGCGATCGTGCTCGGTATCGGAGTACTGGCGTACCTGCTGGCCGACCGGCTCCCACGCCCGCTCTACATCGCCTCGGACCGACGCCCCGTTCTGTGGAAGCCCTTCGCCGCCGGAGCGGCCCTTTACGCGGCCTGGTTCGTCGGGACCGAACTGCTCGTGTCCATCGTCCGGCCCCCCTGGCCGATCACTGCCCTCTACACAGTGGCCGCGGTGACGGTCGGCCTATGGCTGATCTCCCGCCGCCGCGAGATCCGCCCGACGACCGCGGCGGCCTTCGTCCTCGGCATCGGCACGGCCCAGGCCGCGGTGACCGTACTGCTGAACGGCCTCCTGGTGGCCGACACCTTCAGAGCCGCCTCCGGAGCCGTCTTCATCACCATCTACCTGATCACCTTGAGCAAAGTGGGTGCGCAACGTCGAACCGCCGATTACCCTGAGTAGCCCATCCTGAGGAGCCGCCGCGATGCCACCGCAAGAAGACGGCCACTTCGCCGAGATCATCACCCCGGGCGGCAGCCACGTCGTGATGTACGGCATCACCGCCGCCCACGCCGCCGACGTCGCCGCCCGCCACGCCCCTGAGGAACGAGGCCCCGACCCCACACCACAGGTGGCGGCAGAACCCACTCCCTGTACCAACTGCCAGGGCGCCGGTGGATGGTTCGAGGAGGTCATCACCAAGACCCCTTCCGGCGGAACCGTCATCACCAAGAAATGGATCGCCTGCCGCCCCTGCAAGTCCACCGGCCAGATCCCTCCGCCCTGACCCATATCTCATGCTGGGGGAGAACCTGCGGCCTGATCGAAGCGCACGCGGAATTCTTCGGCATCGGCCTGCTCGGAAGCGGCCCTGAGCGGTTGCAGCTCGTTGAGTGTGCGGCGCGGGACGGGGCTACCTGAGGCCAGGATGGAAATCCCTTCATTGATCGCCTGTGCCCGATCTCCGCTGTGCAGCAAAGCACCGGCGAGATATGCCCGGTAGTGAGTGCGGTCGCGAAGAGAGCGCCGGGTATCGCTCACTACCTTCGAGTAGAGATCAATGGCTCTCGGTGAGGAGCCCAGGTGCACGAATCCGGTGGCCTCGCACCCGTTGATCTCTGATGCGGTGACGAACCGGGTCCATGGTGCGTCATCGGGATGATCGCCCCGCTGGAGTTCGTCCTTGGCCTGGCCGAGGCTCCGGCGAAAGGCCGGCTCATCACCGAGGCGGACGTACGCGAGCGCCTGCCGTATCTGGATGAGCGCGTGCAGGCGTGGCGACCTCTCATGACGGGCGAGGTGAGCGGCGCGATCGGCGAAGCGCAGTGCTTCCCTCGCCATCCCGGGCGTGCCGTGCACCCTGGCGAGATACGAACTTTGCTGGGACATGTTCAGGTAGACGTGAATCGAGGTCTGAGCGTCATCGGCACTACCCGCCAGCAGACCGGCTTCACCGTACAGCGCTCGGGCCGCCTTCTGGTCTCCGTTCTCATAGGCCAGCCACCCGCACAGCGTCCCAAGGTCCGCGCCGACCATCAGAAGTTCGCGGCCGACGCTGTCCGTATAGTCGCTTTCATCAATGATCCGCCGGGCCCGTGCGAACAGCCGTAATGCCTGAGGCAGGGCCACATCCCCACCGAGCTTCTCATCCTGTTCCCGCAAACTCGCCAGGCCAGCGCGTAGGTATCTAACATACGCCGCATCGGCACGGTCGGGTACCTGGATCAGGTCCAGGCCACTGGCCGTCACCAGGCCGAGCAGCGAACCAGTGAAACTGCGCCGATCCACTCCTGCCAACCCCTCGCTCGCCTCGAAAGCCCTGGATGAGGACAAATCCAGGGTGTCACTTTCAAGGCCGAGTACAACAGGCAGGAGTACCTTACGCGGAATGTCGCATGCGTCGGCGAACCTCCGTAGCTCGCGGATGTCGTACAACGTGTCCCGCTGGCCGGTTTCAATCAAACTGATCGCGCTTTGCGACAGGCCGAAAATATTTCCAAGATCAAGCTGGCTCAACCCGGTCGCGGCCCGCAGGATCGTCACGAACGTACCCAGCTCATGATTGGCAAGGGCGCGGCGCATCGGAAGCGAGTCCCACAGCCATTCGGGAGCATTGACACCACCCGGCTTCACGGCCCTGGTACACGGCGCGCATAGAAGATCATTGTTGTAACGGTTCAGCAGCGTCGACTTGCACGCCGGACACAACCGCTCACCTCGGGCCATCGATCCCCTTCCCGCGCGCCTCACTCCCACCAACGGTCCCAGCCGCACGCTAGCGCACTCACCGTTACTATTCCATGACCATCTGTAATAACGGCCTCCGGACAGGTCCCGCCGCCAACGTGCCGGGCATGTCACATCGGGCGCACCTTCGTCCATCTTGTGGCCGAGGCCGGAAACGATCTGGCCATCGCCTACGGAAAGGGCTGGAAGCAAAGTGCGCAAACGCTCGTTGATCATGGCCGCGGTGACCTCGGCGGCTCTGGTCGTATCGTCCGTCGATGCCTCGGCCATGGCCGGTGAACGCGGGTCCGTCCCCGTCAAGAGCGGACCATCCGTCGCCGCAGCGGCCCCCGAGCGCTCGAACGCGACCCCGGCGAAGAACGCTCTGAGGGACATCGTCATGAGGGACTCCGTTCGCTGCCCGAGGCCCAAGTCGAAGTCCGTCAACTACTCGTGGGGCATCGGCGAGAACCACAAGTCCACGACGGTGTACTTCAATAATCACTGCTCGGTGCGGGTGGAGACGAAGCTGTTCTTCAGGACCAAGCGCCGATTCCAGGGGCCGAAGCGCTGGACCAGGTGCCTCACCACCAACGGCGGAACCCAGGGCAGGAAGAAGTACCACCACGCGATGCGGACCCGGCTGCTGGCCGTAATGCCTGGCTGCTAGAACCCGGCCGCCCGCCCGGACAGCACTCCACCCCGGCCCCGGTGTCCACGGCACCTTGGACCGCACACCCCCATCCCCTGCCGGGAGGGCGATGGGGGATGGGCGGGCGGCGAGAGGATTCGTCAACCGTTATGGCTGTGCGGGGGTGATGTCGGTATGCAGGAAGTCCTCGCCTTTGAAGAGCAGGGGTTGGTCGAGGTCCTTGCGAGGGCGTAGGCATTCACCCATGTTGAGTTTGGCCTTGGAGGCGTTGCCCTTGCCGTAGCCTTAGTAGGCTCAGCGCGCGATCCTGGCCTGGTTGGGTGTTACAGGCTCAAGGATGAGGCCCATCTCGTTGATGAGCGTGTCCAAGGCGGTGCGCATGGCCTCGCCGCGGTTGTCTGCCACGATTGCCGCTTCGACATAGTTGACAGCCGATATACGGCACGCGGTTGCGGCGATGGCGTGGGCGAATTGGGTGGCCTCGGGCTCACCGTTGATGACAGCGATGATGGCGCTGGAATCGACGATCATGCGGGAAGGCCGGTGTCCGGGTCGTACAGGTCTTCAACGGAGAGCCGGTCCTGACCCAGGTGGGTTCGCATGCCGGCGGCGATGCTCAGGATGCGTTCGGCCCTCCCAGCGGTGCCGGTGCGGCGCTCCAGCGCTTCCAGACGGCGTTCGAGCACTTGAGCGGCGTGCTGAGTCTCCTCGGCCAACCGGATGACCCGGCGCGCGAGATCATGAATGGGTTCGCGTTCGAGGTCCACGCCCTCCGTCGCTCGACTCCTTCGGTCGCGTCACCTGAGTTGCCCTTCTAGCGTAGCCGGTAGCCGAACTGGACTCGTTGCAACGAGTGACATCCGTCCGCGTCACGACGTTTTGTCGAACCGGGTCACGGGTTCTTCTCAGGCATAAGGCCGACGGCGGCATGTCAGGCTTCCCAGATCTCGGGGTGGAGCCTGCCGCAGGCAGCGATTCGGAACCCTTGCTCCCGAGCCCACGCGCGTACATGCGAGACGGTCAGCTGCTGGTCCGCTTGGCCTGCGACCTCTGTCGACGTCCTTGGCGGGAAAGGGTGCGGGAGAGCATCAGTGGTCGGTAGGTACCCGTCTGAGCCGGACGTCGTGTGGTGAAGCCGACGGATTAGGGTGCGGCGCCACTTAGGCGTGTGGCGGCGCGGCTGTCGGCCAGCGGCCGAAGGCGGTACATGGGAAGGGGAGAGGGAATGGGTGACGGCGGGAGAGGATCAGGCGGGAGAAGACGGGTTCAGCCGGTGCCGGAACGGCGAAGTACCACAGCTCACGCGAAATGCCGAGCATCGGGCTGTCCCTGAACACGGCGGGCGGCGAGAGGCGGCATGCCGTACACCCGGGCGAAGCCCGGCCCTGAGAAAACAGCCCGAGCGCCAGCGAGGCCCACTCCCCGCCGAAGGCGGGCCCCTGGCGCGACAGCGCGTCTACTCCGCCGAAGGCGGGGGCCTTGAGCGCGAGGGGCGCAGCGGAGACCCGAGATACGTCTGAGGGGGCGGGTTAGGTGGTGCTGGAACGGCGAAGTACCACAGCTCATGCGAAATGCCGGGCACCGGGGCATCACTGAAAACGGCGGACGGCGAGAGGAGGCCTGCCGTACGCCGAGCGAAGCGAGGCCCCTGGAAAAACAGGCCGAGCGCCAGCGAGGTCCATTTCCCGCCGAAGGCGGGGCCCTGGCGCGACAGCGCGTCCTGTTCCGCCGAAGGCGGGCACCTGGGCACACGGCGCGCCGGAGGCCAGGGGGCACCTGGAGGAGGCGCGGAATTGGGCAACCGGGGAGAGGATCAGGCGGGGAGAAGGCGGGTTTAGCCGGTGCTGGAACGGCGAGGTACCACGGCTCATGCGAAATGCCGGGCACCGGGGCGTCACTGAAAACGGCGGACGGTGAGAGGGGGCCTGCCGTACGCCGAGCGAAGCGAGGCCCCTGGAAAAACAGGCCGAGCGCCAGCGAGGTCCATTTCCCGCCGAAGGCGGGGCCTTTGGCGGGACAGCGCGTCTAATCCGCCGGAGGCGGGGTTCTTGGGCTCGCGGTAGCGAGTTCCACCCGCCGGAGGCGGGGCCTTTGGCGCGGTAGCGCGTTTACTCCGCCGGAGGCGGTCCTGGCCCGCCGGAGGCGGTCCTGGCCCGCCGGAGGCGGTCCTGGCCCGCCGGAGGCGGGGGCGCGAGCGGAGCGAGGCGCTTTGCTTTGCCCGGGCGCGGCCGTGGTCTGGACTGACGAGCGAAGGAGTGAGGAGCGAGGAACGAGCGAGTGAACGGATGAGCGAGGAGGGAAGACCGCGGCCTCGAAAGCGCCCGGGCCTCAGCGCGAGCGGAGCGAGCGCAATCTAGCAGGGAAGGCGGAGGGCGATGGCGGCGATGTCGTCTTTGCCGGTGGTGGGGAGGCCCGTGACGAGTTCCTCGCAGAAGGAATCCAGCGGTTCCGTGGCCAGGGCGGTGGCGTGGTCGCACAGCCGGGCGAGGCCCACGTCGAGGTGTTCGCCCGGCCGTTCGATCAGACCGTCCGTGTAGAGCAGCAGCGTGTCCCCCGGTTCGAGCGGCGTGAAGGCGCTGGGCCGTTGCTCGTCCAGGCCGATGCCGAGCAGCGCGCTGTGCGCCTCCTCCAGGTAGCGGCCGGTACCGGTGGCCGTGATCAGGAGTGGCGGCGGGTGGCCGGCGGCGGAGTAGTTGAGCCGCCAGCCGTCGGGTACCTGTTCGACGCGGGCCAGTACGCAACTCGCCGTGCCGGCCGTGTGCAGGCTCTCCATGGTGCTGTCCAGGCGGCGCAGGATGTCGCCCGGCGGTTCCTTGCGGTCCACCACCAGGCCGCGCAGCATGTTGCGGAGCTGGCTCATGGTGACGGCGGCGGGGAGGTCGTGCCCGGCGACGTCGCCGATGGTGAGGACGAGGGCCCCGTCGGGGAGTACGAACGAGTCGTACCAGTCGCCGCCGACCTCGGCCGCGGCCGGGCTGGCCCGGTACCGGGCGGCGATCTCCAGGCCCGCCACCTGGGGCGGGTCGGCGAGCAGGCTGCGTTGCAGGGCGAGCGCCATGCGCTGGGTGCGCTGGAAGCGGATGACGTTGCTGAGCGGGCCTTGCGCGTGGTCGAGGATCTGGGTGATGAGTTTGGCGTCGCTCATCTCCAGGGCGGGGCGGGGGGTGCAGACCCCGACGGTCACCACGGCGGCCACGACGCCGTCCACCACCAGGGGCAGCATGACGACGTCGTGCATGCCGGTCGAGGCGACCCATTTCTCGGTGGCGGTGCGGAGGATGCCGGAGGGGATGCCGGGCGGGTTGGGTACGCGTACCGGCGATGCCTCGCGTACGGTACGCGCGAACGGCCCGTTGGGGCCGAAGACCTCGTGTCCGCCTTTGGGCGGTATCGGCAGCCCGTCCCGTACCGCGGCGGCGACCCGTTCCGCGACGATGGGCGCGTTGTCCGGACGTTCGACCGAGTCGAGCAGCAGGTAGAAGGAGCAGGTGTCGGCGAGTTCGGGGACGATGACGCGGGCCAGGCCGGTCACCACGTCCTCCAGTCCGGACACGCCGCCCGCCACCGCGCCCGCGCGTTCGAGGAGTTCTCTACGCCGGTTCTCCTGCCAGCGTTCCTCGACGTTGGAGACGGTACCGACCCATTCGACCACTTTGCCGTTCTCGCGTACCGGTACCGACCGGGCGTGGAAGTGCTCGTATTCGCCCGCGGGGGTGCGCATCCGGAAGGTGGCCTCCCACAGCGGGTGTACTTCGGCGAGCGCCCGCAGCCAGGAGGCGACGGCGGCGGGCTCGTCCTCGGGGTGCATCACCGGCGACCAGTTGCCGCGTTTGAGGATCTCCGCGGACCTGCCGATCACCCGTTCCCAGCCGGGGCTCATGTCGACCACCCGGCCTTCGGCGGTGGCCACCCACACGACCTCGACGCCGACGTTGACCAGGCTGCGGTAGCGGCGCAGCACGCGCAGCCGTTCCTCGGACAGTTCGTGGATGCGCCGTTTGGCGACGACCTGCGCGGTGGTCTCCATGCCCACGGTCAGCACGCCGCGTTCCCCGTCGTGCAGGGAGATGGGTGAGAGGCTGAAGGTGAAGTACCGTTCCCTGATGTCAAGGTCGGGGTGGTCGGCCGGTACGGCCAGGTCGCTGGCGAGGGCCGGTTCCCCGGTCGCGAGCACCTTGTCGAACAGGTGGATCGCGCCGAGATTGGGCAGGTCGTGGAACACCTCGGACATCGGCGCGCCGATCTTCCGGTCGCCGAAGTACTCGCGGTAGGCCGCGTTGGTGTAGACGAGCCGGTGCGTGGGTCCGGCCGTCACGAGTACGCCCACCGGCGCGGGATCGAAGACTTCGAGCCCCAGCCCCAGCCCGCGAACTCTCCCCATCAAGCTTCCCCTCTTGCGCATGTCCGGGACGTCCCCCAACACCCGAAAACACGCATGCTCCCCAGGTCGGCATACTATGCGGGAAATAGTCAGACATATCCCACCGCTGGGTAAAGCACCGAGAGGGTCTCCCGGGCGAGTTGCAACTCTTCCCGGGGCTCGATCACCAATACCGCCGTTTCCGCGTCCGCCGCGCTGACGACGCGGTCGATCCCAGGATCGCCGATCGCCGGGCGCCCGATGCCGAGCAGGCCGAGGCGGTCGCACACCGCCTCGCGTACCTCCGGCTGGTCCCAGCCGATCTCGCCGGTGAAGACCAGGGCGTCCAGCCGGGCGAGACTGGTGGCCTCCGCGGCGATCTCCCTGCTCACCCGGTGCGCGAAGACCGTGAGGGCCAGTTCGGAGGTCGGGTCGCCGGCCTTGACGAGGTCGCGGGTGTCCCCTGACCTGCCGTCGGACAGTCCGAGCAGGCCCGAACGGTGTTCCAGGCCCTCGCGCAGCTCGCTCACCGAAAGGCGGTTGCCGCTGAGCAGCCACAACAGCATGCCGGGGTCGATGCTGCCGGACCGTTTGCTCATCGGCACGCCCTCAAGCGGGGTGAAGCCCATCGAGGTGTCCACGCTGCGGCCCTCGCGCACCGCGCACACCGAACACCCGCCGCCGAGGTGGGTGAGCACCATCTGAAGTTCATGCACCGGCCGGTCCAGGAGTTCGGCGGCCCGGCGCAGCGCCCAGGCGTAGGACAGACCGTGGAACCCGTACCTGCGCAGGCCGTACCGGCGCCGCCACTCCTCGGGCAGCGGGTACGTCGCCGCGTACTCCGGCAGGCCGGCGTGGAAGGCGGTGTCCGGGCACAGCACATGTGGCACGTCGGGCAGGCACCGCCGTACCGCCTCCACCAGCGCCAGCGCGGGCGGGATGTGCAGCGGCGCGAGGTCTTCGCGGGCGGCGACCTGGGCGACGATCTCGTCGTCCACCACCATCGGGGCCGGTACTGCGACGCCCCCGTGTACCAGCCGGTGCCCGACGGCCGCCACGTCGAGATCTCCCACCTCGCCGAGGAAGTCCGCGACGGTCTCCTGCGCCGCGTCCGGGTCAAGACTCTGCTCGGTGTGCCGCCCGGCCAGGACCTCATCGCCGCGGACCAGGTTGAGCCGCAGGCTGGAGGACCCCGCGTTGACCGTGAGCACGGCCGGATCGGAGCTTGCCATGGTTGGTCGCGTGCCCGAGACCAACGACCCCAAACAGCCCACCCGAACACCACGGACGGGTTTGAAAGCCTGACTGGAGGAACTGTCCGGTAATGGACGTACTCGAATCCGTGGACGCGTACTGGCGGGCCGCCAACTACCTGTCGGTGGGACAGATCTACCTGCTGGACAACCCGTTGCTGACCCGGCCGCTGCGCGCCGAGGACGTCAAACCCCGGCTGCTCGGCCACTGGGGCACCACCCCCGGCCTGAACTTCTGCTTCGCGCACCTCAACCGCGTCATCAAGGAACGCGACGAGAACATGATCTACATCGTCGGCCCGGGCCACGGCGGGCCGGCGGCGGTGGCGCACGCCTGGCTGGAAGGCACCTATACCGATAAATATCCCGACGTCACCCAGGACGAGCCGGGCATGCGCGCGCTGTTCCGGCAGTTCTCCTTCCCCGGCGGCATCCCCAGCCACGTCGCGCCGGAGGTGCCCGGTTCCATCCACGAGGGCGGTGAGCTGGGGTATTCGCTGGCGCACGCGTACGGAGCGGCGTTCGACAACCCGGAGCTGGTGGTGGCGTGCGTGATCGGCGACGGGGAGGCCGAGACCGGCCCGCTGGCCGCGAGCTGGCACGCGAACAAGTTCCTCACCCCCGGCCGGGACGGCGTCGTACTGCCCATCCTGCACCTGAACGGGTACAAGATCGCCAACCCCACGATCCTCGCCCGCATCCCCGAACAGGAGCTGGCCGCCCTCCTGGAAGGCTACGGCTATCACCCGCACCTGGTCGCGGGCGAGGAGCCACTGGCCGTCCACCGCCGGATGGCCGACGTACTGGACACCGTGTTCGACCGGCTCAGGGACGATCCCACCGCCCGCCCGCCGATGATCGTGCTGCGCACGCCGAAGGGCTGGACCGGCCCGCACGAGGTGGACGGCCTGCCGGTGGAGGGCACCTGGCGGGCTCACCAGGTGCCGCTGACCGAGGTGCGCACCCGCCCGGAGAAGCTGGCCGCGCTCGCCGCCTGGATGCACTCCTACCGCCCGCGCGAACTGTTCGAGGGCGACGGACGCCCGGCCGAGATCGTGCGCGCCGCCGTGCCGGAGCAGCGGCGCAGGATGAGCGCGAACCCGCACGCCAACGGCGGCGAACTGCTCCGTCCGCTGCGCCTGCCCGACCACCGCGACTACGCGGTCGAGGTCGAGAGCCCCGCCGCCCGCACGAGTTCGCCCACGGGGGTGCTGGGCACGTACCTGCGCGACGTACTCGAACGCAACCCGACGGCGTTCCGGCTGATGGGCCCGGACGAGACCGCCTCCAACCGGCTGTCGGCGGTGTACCAGACCACGGCCAAGGCGTGGAACGCCGCCACCCTGCCCACCGACGAGCATCTCGCCCCCGACGGGCGGGTCATGGAGGTGCTGAGCGAGCACCTGTGCCAGGGCTGGCTGGAGGGCTACCTGCTGACCGGCCGGCACGGCCTGTTCAACTGCTACGAGGCGTTCATCCACATCGTCGACTCGATGTTCAACCAGCACGCCAAATGGCTGGAGTCGGCCCGGCGCATCCCCTGGCGGCGGCCCATCTCCTCACTCAACTACCTGCTGTCCTCCCACGTCTGGCGGCAGGACCACAACGGCTTCAGCCACCAGGACCCCGGTTTCCTGGACGTGGTGATGAACAAGAAGGCCGAGGTCGTGCGCGTGTACCTGCCGCCGGACGCCAACACGCTGCTGTCGGTCGCCGACCACTGCCTACGCTCGCGCGACTATGTCAACGTCGTCGTGGCGGGCAAGCACCAGGTGCACGACCTGATGCCGATGGACGACGCCGTCGCGCACTGCGCCCGCGGGCTCGGCATCCTGCCGTGGGCCTCCACGGACGCGGGCGAGCACCCTGACGTGGTACTGGCCTGCGCGGGCGACACCCCGACCATGGAGACGCTGGCCGCGGCGGCGCTGATCCGCGAGCATCTGCCGCGGCTGAAGGTCCGCGTGGTGAACGTGGTGGACCTGATGCGGCTGCTGCCGCCGTCCATGCATCCGCACGGGATGGCGGACGCGGAGTTCGACACGCTGTTCACCGCCGACAGGCCGATCATCTTCAACTTCCACGGCTACCCGTGGTCGATCCACCGCCTCATCTACCGCAGAACCGGGCACGCCAACTTCCATGTGCGCGGGTACCGCGAGGAGGGCACCACGACCACACCGTTCGACATGGCCATGTTGAACGGGATCGACCGCTACCACCTGGTGATGGACGTGATCGACCGGGTACCTGGCATCGGGGCCACCGCCGGTCACCTGCGCCAGCGGATGGCGGACGCCCGGCTGCGGGCCCGCGCCCACACCCGCGAGCACGGCGAGGACCCGCCCGAGATCAGTGAATGGACCTGGCCCGCAAGAAATGGCGAGAGGAGCAGTGATGAAGGCCGTCACCTGGCACGGTAAGCGCGACGTCCGCGTCGAGGAGGTCACCGATCCGGCCGTCAAGGAGCCCACCGACGCGGTGATCAAGGTCACCTCGACCGGTATCTGCGGCTCGGACCTGCATCTTTACGAGGTGCTCGGGCCGTTCATGGGCGAAGGCGACATCCTCGGCCACGAGGCGATGGGCATCGTGGAGGAGGTCGGGGCGGAGGTCCGCCACATCAGTCCGGGCGACCGGGTGGTGGTGCCGTTCAACATCTCCTGCGGCCACTGTTATATGTGCGACCGCAAGCTGTACGCGCAGTGCGAGACCACCCAGAACCGGGAGTACAACACGGGCGCGGCCCTGTTCGGCTACACCAAGCTGTACGGCGAGGTCCCGGGCGGGCAGGCGGAGTACCTGCGGGTGCCGCAGGCGCAGTTCGGCCCGATCAAGGTCCCGCAGGGGCCGCCGGACGAACGGTTCGTCTACCTGTCGGACGTACTGCCCACCGCCTGGCAGGCCGTGGAGTTCGCGGACGTGCCCGAGGGCGGCGAGGTGGCCGTGCTCGGCCTCGGCCCGATCGGCCAGATGTGCTGCCGGGTGGCCCGGCACCGCGGGCTGCGGGTGATCGGCGTGGACGGCGTGCCGGAACGGCTGGCGATGGCCCAGCGGCACGGCGTCGAGATCGTGGACGCCTCGGCGGTGGACGACGTGCCCGACGCGGTCAGGGACCTCACCGCGGGCCGGGGCACCGCGAGCGTGATCGACGCGGTCGGTATGGAGGCGCACGGCTCGCCGATGGCGCACCTCGCGCACACGCTGACCGCCCTGCTGCCCGGCCGGGTGGCCGCGCCGATGATGACCACCGCGGGCGTGGACCGGCTGGCCGCGCTGAACCAGGCCATCGACATCGTGCGGCGCGGCGGCACGATCTCGGTGAGCGGCGTGTACGGCGGCATGGCCGACCCGATGCCGATGCTGCGCATGTTCGACAAGGGCGTCACCCTGCGGATGGGCCAGGCCCACGTACGGCGCTGGATCGACGACCTGCTGCCGCTGGTGCTGAACGACTCCGACCCGCTCGGCACCGAGGACCTGGCCACCCACATCCTGCCGCTGGACCACGCCCCGCACGGCTACAAGATCTTCCAGAAGAAGCGGGACCGGGCGATCAAGGTGCTGCTGACGCCTTAGCCTCCTCCGGCCGCGGGGACAGCGGCGGCGTGTCCATGCCGCGCGGGTCGCGCAGCCCGGCCGCGAAGTCGCGCAGCGCGTCCAGTGCGGTGTGCCGGGGCCGCCAGCCGAGTTCGTCGCGGGCCCGGCCGGCGTCCATCAGCGGCAGCCGCAGGACCAGGTCCACCAGGCCCGGCGAGGCGGGCACCAGGTGCAGCCGCCAGGCCGCGGCCACCATGCCGGTCAGCAGCGGGCCGGGCACCTTGACCAGCCGCGCGCCGAGCAGCGCGGCCAGCGTGGCGGGTTCGATGACGGGGTCGGCGGCGATGTTGAACGGCCCGGACACGTCCTTGGTGACCGCCAGCCGGTACGCCTCGCCGATGTCGTCACCGTGTACCGCCTGGAAGACCAGCCCCGGCGTGTCCGGTACGAACGGCACCAGTTCCGGCCGGGCCAGCCGGGCGACCCGGTTCGGCAGGAACGGCCCGGCGAACAGCCGGCGCTGCTCGACCGCCGACTCCCGTTTGAAGACGAACGAGGGCCGCATCCGCACCACGCGGATGTCCGGATGCTCCCGCTCGTAGGCGTCCAGCACCCGTTCCAGGTACGCCTTCTCCCTGGCGTAGGCGGCGCGCGGCCACCCGTGGGTGGGCCAGTCCTCGCCCACCCGGCGGTCCTTCGGGCCCGGCGAGTACGTGCCCACCGAGGAGGCGTGGACCAGCACCGGCACCCCGGCGTCGGCCACCGCGCGGAACACCCGGATGCCGCCCAGCACGTTGTTGCGCCAGGTGACCACCGCGTCGCGGGTGGGCTGGAACAGCCAGGCGAGGTTCACCACCGCGCCCGCGCCGGCGAAGTGCTGACGCAGGTCGTCCTTGCCGATGTCGGCCTGCCGCCATTCGACCTTGGCCGGCCGCCACTCCGGCTCGCGCCTGGCCAGCCCGAGCACCGAACTCACCGCGGGGTCGGCGGCCAGCGCGGCGACCACGCTGGTCCCCACGTTCCCGGTCGCTCCGACAACCACTACACGCATCGTTCCTCCCTCATCCCACCGTCTCGGTGACCGGCTCGGCGGCGAACCACGCGATGGTGCGGCGCAGTCCCTCCTCCACCGGCACGACCGGCCGCCAGCCGAGCTTCTCCTCGGCCAGCGACGTGTCCGGCCGCCGTACCTTCGGGTCGTCCACCGGGCGCTCGATGAAGCGGATCGGCGAACGCGACCCGGTCATGTCCCTGATCAGCCCGGCCAGGGCGAGCATGGTCAGCTCCTCCGGGTTGCCGATGTTGACCGGCCCGGCGAACCCGCTGTCGGCCAGCGCCAGGATGCCCGCCACCGTGTCGTCCACGTAGCAGACGGACCTGGTCTGGCTGCCGTCGCCGGTGACCGTGATCGGCTCGCCGCGCAGGGCCTGGCCGACGAAGGTGGGGATGGCCCGGCCGTCGGCGGGGCGCATCCGCGGGCCGTAGGTGTTGAATATGCGCACGATGCCGGTGTCCACGCCGTGCGCGTTGCGGTAGGCGGTGGTCAGCGCCTCGGCGAAGCGTTTGGCCTCGTCGTAGACGCTGCGCGGGCCGACCGGATTGACGTTGCCCCAGTAGGACTCCCGCTGCGGGTGTTCCAGCGGGTCGCCGTAGACCTCGCTGGTGGAGGCCAGCACGAACCGCGCGCCCTTCTCCTTGGCCAGGCCGAGCGCGTGCAGGGTGCCGAGGCTGCCGACCTTCAGCGTCTCGATCGGGTGGCGCAGGTAGTCGGCGGGCGAGGCGGCCGACGCGAAGTGGAGTACCAGGTCCACGTCACCGGGGACGTGGACGAATCCGGTCAGGTCGCAGTCCAGCAGCCGGAACCCGGGAGCGCCGAACAGGTGCTCCACGTTGGCCGGGGCGCCGGTGAGGAAGTTGTCCATGCAGATCACCTGGGCGCCCCTGGCCAGCATGCGCTCGCACAGGTAGGAGCCGAGGAATCCGGCTCCGCCGGTCACCACGACGGTGCCCGTCGTCGGTGTCGTCACGTCTTCACCCCATCCGTCGATCGCGGGCGGCGAGCGGGCTCGCCGTCCAAGGTCGCGCACACGGCGTCGAGCACCTGGCGCACCCCGATGTCCAGCAGCCCCGGGTCGGGGCCGTTCGCGTGCGGGTCGCCGGTACGGCCGGCCCACAGGGCCACGTGCCGGTCGCGGCCCGGCGGCGGCCCCCACAGCGCGGGCGAGACCGGGCCGCAGATCACCACGGACGGCGTCTCCATGGCCACGGCCAGGTGCGCGATGCCGGTGTCGCCGCTGATCACCATCCGGGCGCGGGCCACCAGTACGGCCAGCTCCCCCAGCCCGGTACGGCCGGCCAGCACGCGGTCCCCCGGCAGCCCGGCGAGGTCGGCGATCTGCCTGGCCAGCACGCGTTCGGCGACGCTGCCGGTGATCAGCACCCGGTGCCCGGCCGCGCTCAGCTCGGCGGCCAGCTCCGCGTACCGGGCGGGCGGCCAGCACCGGGCCGCCGAGGACGCGCCGGGATGCACGATCACCGTCGCGTCCCGCCGTTCGGCGCGCAGGTCCAAGGTGAGGTCGTCGGGGTCGGCGGCGATGCCGTACCAGTGCAGCATCGCGCACCACCGGTGCACCTCGTGCAGGTCGGCCCGCCAGGCGGGGCCCTCGACCCCGGGCAGTCCGGGGTGGGCGTGGGTGAGCAGCGTGCCCGGGCGGATGCGGCGCAGCGCGGTGGTGCTCTGCGGGCCGCTGCCGTGCAGGTTGACCGCGATGTCGGCGCCGTCCAGCGGGACCGGGCCGGTGCCGCTGGTGTGGACGAGTTCGTCCACCGCGCCGATCAGCGGCAGCAGAGGCCGCAGCGAGGACGGCGCGGCCAGCGTGATGCGGTGCCGTGGGTGCGCGCGGCGCAGCGCCCGCAGCGCGGGCACCGCGGTGAGCAGGTCGCCGAGGCCGAGCCCGCGCAGCGCGACCAGCGCGGGCCGGCTCATGGCCGTGTTCATGGCCATGACGTCTCCGTGGCGGGGCAGACGACCAGTTCGCGCACCTCGCAGCCGGCCGGCTGGCCGAGCGCGAAGACGATGGTGGCGGCGACGTCCTCGGGCTGGTTGAGCCCGGCGTCCGGGCCGGGCCGGTACTGCTCGTCGCGGCCGTCGAAGAACGGCGTGCGCATGCCGCCGGGGATCAGCAGCGTGACCCCGACCTGCCCGGCCAGCTCCGCCGCCAGCGCGCGGGTGAACCCCACCACGCCGAACTTCGCCGCGCAGTACGCGCTCGCGTCGCTGAGCGCGCGCAGTCCGAGCGTGGAGGCCACGGTGACGACCCGCCCGCGGCTTTCGGCCAGGTACGGCAGCGCGGCCCGCACCACCGAGGCGGTGCCCAGCAGGTTGACCTGGATCACCCGCTCCCAGGCGGCGGCGGGCACGGCGTCGAGCCGCCCGCAGGCGTCCACCCCGGCCGCGGTCACCACGGCGGACAGCCCGTCCGCCCGGCCGGCCAGCTCACGTACGGCGCTCTCGGCCTGCTCCCGGTCGGACAGGTCGGCGATCACATGGTCGTAGTCGCCGATGGGAGCGTTGACGTCGATGATCAGCGGGCGGCCCCCGGCCTTGGCCACGGCCTCCACGGTCGCCTGGCCCAGCCCGGACGCGCCACCGGTGATCAGGATGTTGCCCAGCACGATAGGTCCCCTCTCGGTTGTCATGTCCTCATGCGATGGCCCGCGCCGCGGTGATCAGGCCGGTGGTGGAGTGGCCCGGGAGGGTGGGCAGGATGACGACCTCGCCGCCGATCCGCCGCATCACCTCGCTCTCGGGCAGGTCGGCGGCGGCGTAGTCGCCGCCCTTCACCCACGCGTGCGGGCGCAGCCCGTCGATCAGCGCCGACGGGTCGTCCTCGTCGAAGACGACGACGCCGTCCACGCAGCCGAGCGCGTTGAGCACGGCGACCCGGTCGGCCTCGCGGACCACCGGGCGGCCGGGTCCCTTGAGCCGTCGTACCGAACGGTCGGAATTGACGCACACGATCAGCGCGTCGCCGAGCGCCCTGGCCCGGCGCAGCAGGCTGACGTGCCCGGCGTGCAGCAGGTCGAAGCAGCCGCCGGTGGCGATCAGCCGCCCGCCGGACGCGCGTACCGCCTCGGCCGCCTCGCGCGGGGTGCGCGGGTGGTCCGGCGCGGCCTTGACCCGGATCGCCGCCGCGCCGCCCGCCGCCACGAACCGGCCCGCCTCGCGCACGGCGACGGCGACGGCCTCCTCGGGGGTGGCCCCGTCGCGCAGCGCGAGCGCCGCCGCCACCGCGAACCGGTCGCCCGCGCCGCAGGAGTCGCGGCCCGCGGCGACCTCGGACGCGGGCACCCGCACGTGTTCGCCCGTGCCGCGGGCGACCGTCGCGCCGTCGTCGCCGAGCGTCACCGCCACGGCGTCGGCGTGGCAGGAACGGGCCAGCCGTACCGCGGCCTCGCCGGGAGTCTCGGCGGCGTCGCAGAGCAGGCGGGCCTCGGCGGCGTTCGGGGTGACCAGCGCGCACCCGTACGGCGGGGCGCCGCCGTTCGGGTGCGGGTCCCACACGACCGGGATCTCCAGGCCGTGCAGCAGCGGGCGGGCCAGGTCGGCGACCCCGCGCCCGTAGTCGGAGACCAGCACCACGGCCGCGTCGCGCAGCACGTCGGGGGGGATCCGGCCGGGCCCGGCCCGGCCGTCGCCGTCGTCCACCCGCACCAGGGTCTGGCCCTTGGCGCGGATGCGGGTCTTGCTCGCCGTACGTCCGCGCAGCGGGAGCGCCGCCAGCCGCACCCGGCCCGCCAGCAGCTTGCGCAGGACGTCGCCCGCCGGGTCGTCGCCGATGGCGGTGACCAGCGTGACGTCGGCCCCGTCCGCGGCGGCGAGCAGCGCGGCCAGCCCCGCCCCGCCGGGACGCTGGTGGCGGCCGGACTCCACCACCACGGGAACCGGGGCGTCGGGCGCGATGCGATCGGCGTCCCCGTCGATGTCGATGTCCAGCAGCACGTCACCGATCACCACGATGGGCCCGCGGGTCACTGCGGCACCTCCTCGATCACGTCGCAGAGCATGTGGATGAGCGCCAGGTGGAGTTCCTGGACGGTGCAGGAGTCGGCGGCGGGCACCGGCAGGGCGTCGTCGCAGAGGTCGGCCAGCGGGTTCGGCGCGGGGCCGGTGAGCGCCCAGGTGAACAGGCCGCACTCGCGCCCGGCCGCGGCGGCGGCCAGCACGTTCGCGCTGGTCCCGCTGGTGGACAGGCAGATCAGTACGTCGCCGGGGCGCCCGTGCCCGTGTACTTGGCGGGCGAACACCGACTCGGGCCCGAAGTCGTTGCCGATCGCGGTGACCGTCGAGGTGTCGGCGTGCAGCGCGATGGCCGCGTAGGGGCGGCGGTCGGCGCGGAAGCGGCCGACCAGTTCGGCGGTCAGGTGCTGGGCCTCGGCGGCCGAACCGCCGTTGCCGCAGGCCAGCAGCCGTCCGCCGCCGGTCAGCACGGCGGCCAGCTTCTCCCCCCAGGCGTGGATCTTCACCGTCTCGGCGTCCAGCTCGCGGATGGCGTCGCTCAGTTTGGCCAGGTGATGATGCATCGGTCACCCTCCTGCCACGGCCACCCGCTGCCGCCGGGCGGCGATGGCGTTGAGGTAGACGGTCTCGGTCGCGGCGGCCACGGTGGGCCAGCCGTAGCGGGCCTGGGCCCGGCGTTCGCCCGCCTTCTCCAGGGCGGCCCGCAGATCGGGGTGGCAGAGCAGTTCGCGCAGCGCGGCGGCGAGCGCGCGGGGGCGGCGCGGCGGGATCAGCAGGCCGCAGCCCGCGACGCTGTCCAGGTGGCCGCCGACCGCGGAGGCGATCACCGGCACGCCGCAGGCCATCGCCTCCAGCGGGACCATGCCGAACGGTTCGTACCACGGCACGGTCACCAGCACGTCGGCCGAGCGCAGCAGCGCGGGCACGTCGGCGCGGGCCACGCTGCCGATCAGCCGGACCCGGTCGGCCACGCCCCGGCGGGCCGCGAGCCCGGCCAGCCGTACGGCCTCCGCGTCGCGTACGTCGCCACCGGCGATCACCAGCTCGGCCTCCGGCACCTGGCACAGCGCCTCGATGATCGTCTCGACGCCCTTGCGGGGGACCAGGCGGCCGATGCTCAGCACCCGGGGCCGGTCGCCGTCCCGGGCGGCCATCGGGCCGTCGGGCCGGAACAGTTCCAGGTCCACCCCGCACGGCACGACCCGCACGCGAGACAGCGGCACGCCCATCGCGCGCAGCTCCTCGGCCTCGTCGTGGCAGGTCGCCACGATGGCGTCGGCCCGTACGCCGATCTCGGTCTCGATGCCGACGCGCCGCGCCGGGCTGGTGTCCGCATCGCCCTGCCAGCGCCGTTTCACCGTGCCGAGCGCGTGATAGGTGTGCACGACGGGCACCGGCACCTCGCGGGCGGCGGCGAGCGCCGCCAGGCCGCTCATCCAGAAGTGCGTGTGCGCCACGTCCGGCGGGTCGGCCGCCCAGCGCGCGGCCAGGTGCCGGGCGAAGGCCGGCATGTGCGGCAGCAGTTCGTCCTTGGGCAGCGGCATCGCCGGCCCGGCCGGTACGTGCTCGACGGTCACCCCCGGGGCCATCGGCACGGCCTGCGGCCCGTCCGGGGACGTGCGGCGGGTGTGGACGGTGACCTCGTGCCCGCGCGCGGCGAGGGCCGTGGCGAGCGCGGCGACGTGTACGTTCTGACCGCCCGCGTCCACGCCGCCGACGGCCGCCAGCGGGTCGGCGTGCTCGGAAACCAGGTCGATTCTCACAGGATCGCCTCCTCCAGTGCGGCCGGGCGGTGTGCCGTCAGCCGGTGTACCGCGGTCACTACGTCGTCGGCGGTCACGGACGAAAGACAGGGATGGCCGGGGATCGGGCAGACCCTCGCCCGGCTGGCGCGGCAGGGCGCGCGCTGGTCGCCGAGCAGTTCCACCGGGACGCCGTAGGGGGCCCAGCGGGCGGCCGGGACGACCGGCGCGAACAGGCTGACCACCGGCGTGCCGACGGCGGCGGCCAGATGGGCGGGGCCGGTGTTGGGGGCGACCAGCGCGGCGGCCCCGGCGAGCACGGCGGCCAGTTCGGCGAGCGTCGTGGCGCCGCCCAGGTCGCGGGCGTGGGCACCGGCCACCTGGGCGGTGAGCGCGCGTTCTGCGGGGGTGCCGGTGACCACGACGCGGTGGCCGGCGCGGGTCAGCGCGGTCACCGCCCGCGCGCACAGGTCCGGCGGCCACCCCCGGGCGGGCGCGGTCACGCCGGGGTGGACGACCACGTAGCCCGGCGGGCCGGTCAGGCGGCCGACGGCGGGCAGCGGGCGGCGTACGGCGAGCCGTCCGTCGTCACCGGGCGGCAGCGGGAAACCGGCGGCCCTGACGAGGGTGAGCATGCGCACCGGCTCGGGGACGTCGGCGTCCTCGTCCACGGCGTGGCGGTGGTCCAGGAGGGAGCCGGGGTAGTCGTTGCTGATCGCGGCGATCCTGGGCACTCCGGCCAGGCGGAGCAGCAGGGCCAGGGGGAGCGCGGACTGGTGGAAGGACGTCAGGATCACCGCGGCGGTGGGGGCGGCCCGGCGTACGGCGGTGAGCAGTTCGTCCACATGGTCGTGGGTGACGGGCGGCGGCTCGGGATCGATCCACGGGACGCGCCAGGTGATGATCTCCGACACGCCGGGCAGCAGGCGGGCCGCCGCGCCGCCGTACGGGCCGGCCAGCAGCACGACTTCGGCGCGGGCCGCGACGGCCCTGATGGCGGGGCCCGCCAGCAGTACGTCGCCGGCGTTGTCGGTCCGCGCCACCAGGACCTTCTCCCGGCGGACCTCCTCGCGCGGGGCGGTCATGCGGCCTCGCCCGTCCGCCGCGCCCCTCGTTTCGCGCGCAGGTCGCCTCGTCTGGCGCGCAGGTCGCCTCGTCTGGCGCGCAGGTCGCCTCGTCTGGCGCGCAGTTCGCCTCGCAGCCGCCACGCACAGGCCACCGGTGGAATGAGCACGCTGGTGATCGACATCCACCGGATCTCCTCCGTCGTGCGCGGCCCGGGCGCGAGGCGGGCCCAGGCGAACTCGGTGGTCAGGCCGAGCCAGGTCAGCGCGGCGAGCGCGGCGACCCTCCTGGTACGCCGCCCGTGCGACCTCCCGGCGAGGATCGCCCCGTAGAGCGAGACCGCGAGCAGTCCGGCGGCGGTGGTCAGCGCGTGTTCGCGCAGCCGTCCCGGCGCGCCGATCGCGGACCGCCAGGCGGGTCCGTGGACCTGGCGCATCAGGGCGTCGTCGGCGTTGCCGCGCTGGCGCAGCACGCTGGCCCACGGGCCGTCGTAGCGTACCGGGTGGCGGGTGACGCGGCAGCCCTTGACCAGCCGGTATCCGGCGGCGGCGACACGCAGCGCCAGGTCGGCGTCCTCCCGGTAGGCCCGGGGGAAGCGCTCGTCGAACCCGCCCACCCGGTCCAGGGCGTCGCGCCGGTAGGCGATGTCGGCGGTGATCCAGTCGGCGGCGGCCAGCCCGGCGGTGTTGCGTTCGGCGTCGGTGGGCCTGCGGTCGGCGGGCAGCGGTACGTGCAGCCTTGCCTGGCTGGCGGCCACGTCGTCGCCGAGGTCGCTCAGGTCGGCGCGGAGGGCGTCCCACCAGCCCGGTTGCGGGATCACGTCGTCGTCCAGGAAGGCGACCCAGGGGGTGCGGGCGGCCCGCCAGCCGGCGTTCCGCGCGGCGGCCGGGCCCTTGCCGCCGGTGCGCAGGACCTCGGCTCCGGGCGCTTTGAGCAGCTTCGCGGCGCCGGGGCGGTCGTCGACGACGATGATCCGCGCGTCCGGCGGGGCCGGGGTGAGCGCGGCGAGCACGTCGGCCAGGCACGGGCGGCCGATGGTCGGGATGACGACGGTGATCACGAGGCGAACACCCCGCTCCTGCGCACCACGTACGGGCCGAGCACCAGTACGTCCACCGGGGCCGAGCCGAAGCACTCCAGCGCGTCGCGCGGGTCGTCCACCATCGGGCGGCCCGCCGTGTTGAGGCTGGTGTTGACCACGACCGGCAGGCCCGTCCTGGCCTCGAACTCGGCCAGCAGCCCGGCCAGCAGCGGCTGCGCCGCGCGGTCCACGGTCTGCACGCGGGCGGTGCCGTCCACGTGGACCACGGCCGGGATGCGGTCGCGCCACTCCGGCCGTACGTCGTGGACGAACAGCATGTACGGGCTTTCGGCCGGACCGCGGGCAAAGATTTCGGACGCCCGTTCGGCGAGGACCATGGGGGCGATGGGCCGGAACTGCTCGCGGCCCTTGACGTCGTTCAGCCGTTCGGTGTTGCGGGCGTGGCCGGGGTGGGCGAGCAGCGAGCGCTGCCCGAGGGCGCGCGGGCCGTACTCGGCGCGGCCCTGGAACCACGCCACGATCCGGTCTTCCGCGAGGTCGGCGGCGATGGCGGCGGGCAGGTCGGGCGGGCGTTCGCAGGGGACGCGGGCGGCGTCCAGCCAGGCGGCGAGTTCGGCGTCGGTCCAGCTCCGGCCGAGGGCGGCCCCCGGCATCGGGGCGGCCGGCTCGCCGCACATGCTCGCCAGGTGCAGCGCGCCGCCGAGCGCGGTGCCCGCGTCGCCCGCCGCGGGCTGCACCCAGATCCCCTCGAACGGCCCTTCGGCCAGCAGGCGGGTGTTGGCGACGCAGTTGAGCGCGACCCCGCCGGCCATGGTCAGGTGGCGCTCGCCGGTGCGTTCGTGCAGCCAGCGGGCCAGGTCGAGGAGCACCTCCTCCAGGCGGGCCTGGACGCTCGCGGCGAGGTCGGCGTGGCCCTCGGACCACGGTTCGCCCCTGGCCAGCGGCTTGGCGAAGACCGACCAGTCGATCGTGTCCACATGGAAGCCGCCGTCGCCGGTGGCCATGATGAGTTCGCGGAGTTCGGGCAGGTGGCGTGGGGTGCCGTAGGAGGCCATCGCCATGACCTTGTACTCGTCGCTGGACCGGAGGAAGCCTAGGTGTTCGGTGACCTCCTCGTACATCAGGCCGAGGGAGTGCGGCAGGTCCTGGGTGGCGAGCACGGTGAGTTCGCCGTCACGGTAGTGGCCGGCCAGGTGGGAGACGGCCTCGCCGCGTCCGTCGCAGACGAGTACGGCCGAGTCGCGATACGGCGCGGCCAGCCCGGCGGACGCGGCGTGCGCGATGTGGTGCGGGACGTAGCGGACCTGGGCGGAGTCCAGGCCGGGCAGCGCCGTGGCCAGGAACGCGGGCGCGCGGCGGGCGAACGTCGTGCGCAGCGGCTCCCAGCGCGGGTCCTGCCCTTGCTGGCCCGCTCTGACCAGGTCGGGGTCGTAGGAGTACGCGACGCCGTCCAGATCCTCTGGGCGCAGGCCGGCGTGGGCCAGGCACCAGGCGGCGGCCTGTTCGGGGAGTTCCCAGGCGGAGAACGGGACCGGGCGCTTGCCGTGCTTGCGCCTGCTGAACCGCTCCTCCTCGGCGGCGGCGGCGATCTCGCCGTCGATCACCAGCGCGGCGGCCGGATCATGGAATATGGCGTTGATTCCGAGAAACCGCATCTCATCTCCCCCGGGCGGTGGATCTGGTTCGGTCGGGCCATTGCTGACATTCGGGCTCTGACACCGCTACCGAGCGAAGCGCTTCTCAAACCTCGCGTTCTGTAGAAGTCCATGTGGGAGGTGGTCTGTACTGGGAACCGTCACTCTCCGTGGTTGTTACCCCAGGCTGGGGGCGGGTAGTGCGGAATTGTGGCGACAAATGTTGATTTGCCGGACTATCGCCGTTCGCTTGCCGTACTGTTCGACCGCGACGGGACCCTCGTGCGGGACGTCCCGTACAACGCGGACCCCGCGCTCGTCACCGTCATGCCGGGGGCGCGCGCGGCCGTGGACCGGCTGCGACGGGCCGGCGTTCCGGTCGGCGTGGTCACCAACCAGTCGGGGGTGGCCAGGGGGCTCATCGCCCCCGGCGCGCTGCGGCGGGTCAACGAACGGGTCGAGGAACTGCTCGGCCCGTTCGACGTGTGGGCGGTGTGCCCGCACGCCGAGGACGACGGCTGCGACTGCCGCAAACCGCGGCCCGGCCTGGTGCTGCGCGCCGCCGCCGCGCTCGGCGTACGGCCGGGCGACTGCGCGGTGATCGGCGACATCGGCAGGGACATGGCGGCGGCGCGGGCCGCCGGGGCCAGGGGCATCCTCGTGCCCACCCCCATCACTCTGCCCGCGGAGGTCGCGGACGCGCCGGAGGTCGCCGCCACGATCGGCGAAGCCGTGGAGAGGGCGCTGGGATGAGAGTTCTGTTGTGGCACGTCCACGGGTCGTGGACGACGTCGTTCGTCCAGGGCGGGCACGAGTACGTGGTGCCGCTCACCCCGGACCGGGGTCCGGACGGCAGGGGCAGGGCACGGACCTACCCCTGGCCGGACAACGTACGCGAGGTCCCGTGGGACCGGCTGCGCGAGGAGCCGGTGGACGCGCTGGTGCTCCAGCGGCCCCACGAGATCGAACTGGCCGAGCGGTGGCTGGGGCGGCGGGTCCCGGCCGTGTACGTCGAGCACAACACCCCTGGCGGGGACGTGCCCCGGACCCGGCACCCGCTCGCGGACCGCGACGACATCCCGATCGTCCACGTCACCCACTTCAACCGGCTCATGTGGGACTCGGGGCGGGCCTTGACGCTGGTCATCGAGCACGGGGTGGTCGATCCGGGGCACCTCTACACCGGTGAGCTGGCGCGGGTGGGGGTGGTGGTCAACGAGCCGGTACGGCGGACGCGGGTGGCGGGGACGGACCTGCTGCCGGAGTTCGCCCGGGCGGTCCCGCTGGACGTGTTCGGGATGAAGGTGACGGACCTGGCCGTTGAAGGGCCGTACGGGACCTTCGAGGACCTGCCGCAGCGGGAGATGCACGCGCAACTGGCCAGGCGGCGGGTCTACCTGCACCCTTACCGATGGACCTCGCTCGGCCTGTCGCTGATCGAGGCGATGACGCTCGGCATGCCGGTCGTCGCCCTGGCCACCACCGAGGCCGTCGAGGCGGTACCGCCCGAGGCCGGCGTGATCTCCACCCGGACGGACACGCTCACCGAGGCCCTGCGGGCCTTCGCCGCCGACCCTGCCTATGCCAGGCAGGCCGGCAAGGCGGCCCGCGCCGCCGCCCTGGCCCGCTACGGGCTCGGCCGCTTCCTGGGCGACTGGGACCGGACGCTGGCGGAAATTGTCGGAGGCGTTTGACATGGTGTGCTCATGAGCGGAGCACTTGAGGGTAAGGTCGCGCTGGTCACCGGCGGCACGCGGGGCACCGGCCGGGGGATCGCGGTCGAGCTGGGCGCGGCGGGCGCGACGGTCTACGTCACCGGCCGCAGCACCCGCGCGGGCCGTTCGGAGGTCGACCGGCCGGAGACCATCGAGGAGACCGCCGAGCGGGTGACCGCGGCGGGCGGCGCCGGCATCCCGGTCCGGGTCGATCACCTGCGCACCGACGAGGTGGCCGCGCTGGCCGAGCGCATCGACCGCGAGCAGGGCCGGCTCGACATCCTGGTCAACGACATCTTCGGCGGCGACCACCTCACCGAGTGGGACACCCCGGTGTGGGAGCACTCCCTCGAAAACGGCCTGCGCCTGCTGCACCTGGCGATCGACACGCACGTCATCACCAGCCACCACGTGCTGCCGCTGCTGATCAGGCGGCCGGGCGGGCTGGTCGTGGAGGTCACCGACGGCACCACCGACTACAACGCGGTCAACTACCGGCTCAACACCTTCTACGACCTGTCCAAGTGGTCGGTCATCAGGCTCGCGTTCTCCCAGGCCCACGAGCTGGCCCCGCACGGCGGCACGGCCGTGGCGCTGTCCCCCGGCTGGCTGCGGTCAGAGGCCATGCTCGACCACTACGGCGTGACCGAGGCCAACTGGCGCGACGCCACGGCGAAGGTCCCGCACTTCGTCATCTCCGAGACCCCGGCGTTCACCGGGCGCGCGGTGGTGGCGCTGGCGTCCGACCCCGAGCGCGCCCGGTGGAACGGCCGGTCGCTGTCCAGCGGCGGGCTGGCCCAGGTCTACGGGTTCACCGACGTCGATGGCAGCCGGCCCGACGCCTGGCGCTACCTGGTCGAGGTACAAGACCCTGACCGGCCCGCCGACGCCACCGGCTACCGCTGACCTGGTTTCCGCGCTGCCCGAGGGGTAGGCGCGACGGTTGGGAGATCCAGAGCTTCGAGAAGGAGGGGCTGATGTCCGATCGAATCGAGCCCCAGACCGACCTGCTGTGGCAGGAGTTCCACCGCATCGTCAACATGACCTCGGAGGAGCTTCGCGCCTGGCTGCTGACCGACGCGTCCGGCGAAGACGCCTTCGACGCCGATCCCGATCTGGGCGTCGCGGGGCTGGGCCGAAGCGTGCTGCACATCCTCGGCAAACGGAAGGTCGATCTCACCGGCGACGACATCGAGGTGATGCGCCGCACGATCGACTACGTGGAAGACCGGCTGGCCGACGCGCCGCGCGACGCCGTCGCCGACGACGAGTGGCGGCACGAGCTGATGTCCGTGGGGCACGATCCGCTGCGTTCGACGGCGGCCGGCTGATGGAGTCTTCTTAGGGGGTGCCGATGCGCGCCGCGTACATCGAACGGCCCGGTCCGGCGACCGAGATCAAGTACGGCGAGCTGCCCGACCCCGAGTGCCGGCCGGGCGAGGTCGCGGTCCAGGTGGCGGCGGTGGCGGTGAACCACGTCGACACCTTCGTCCGGTCCGGCGCGTACGCCACGCCCGTCCCGATGCCGCTGGTCCTCGGCCGTGACCTGGTGGGCAAGCCGGTCGGCACTGATCGGTGGGTCTGGTGCAACAGCCTGGGGCACGACGGCCGCCAGGGCGCGTCCGCCGAGCTGGCGTGCGTACCGGCCGACCGGCTCTACCCGCTGCCCGACGGCGTCGATCCCGTCGCGGCGGTGGCCGTCCTGCACCCCGCCGCCACCGCCTACACCGGCCTGATCCACCACGCCCGGCTGCGGCCGGGGGAGACGCTGTTCGTGGAGGGCGGCAACGGCGCGGTCGGCTCGTGCCTGATCCGGCTGGCCACCGGGCTGGGCGCCCGCGTGATCGCCTCCGCCCGCGGCCCGGCCAAGGCCGAGACCTGCCGATCTTACGGCGCGCACACCGTGATCGACACCACCACCGCCGACCTCCGGGAAGCGCTGGAAGACCTCGCCCCCGGCGGCATCGACGTCTACTGCGACACCACCGGCCGCACGCCCCCGGCCACAGCCGTCCCCACCCTCGCCACCAGGGGCCGCGTCCTGGTCCTCGCCGGATTGGCCACCGGCCACCCGGCCCCGCTCGACGCGGGCGCCCTGTACGTCCACGACCGCTCGATCATCGGCTTCGTGATCAGCCTCGCCACGGCCGAAGAGCTCGCCGAGGCCGCCGAATGGATCAACGCCGAACTATCCGGAGGCCGCCTCCGCCTGGACACCAAGGAAATGGACCTGTCCCGCGCCGCCGAGGCCCACGAAACCCTGGAATCCGGCTCCCACAAGGGCCGCCGCCTCATCCTCCGAGTAAGCCAGGGGTGATTTGCCGAGGAACAGCGTTCGTCCTACAGTGTGACCACTTCGACGAGACGCTCTCCAGAAGTACGCCGCAGGGCGAGAGCGTCCCACCTCGCTGAGGTGCCGGAGGGGCGGCAGCCGTCTTTGCCGACCCTTCCCCTCGGAGGCATCACCCATGAACATCGGTATCGGCCTGCCCATCGGCGACCCGCCCGTCCTGCTGGACTGGGCCCGGCGCGCCGACGCCGGCCCCTTCAGCACGCTCGGCCTGCTCGACCGGCTCGTCTTCCACAACCCCGAACCCCTGGTCGCCCTTGCCGTCCTGGCGGGCGCCACCTCCCGCGTCCGGGTCCAGACCGAAGTGCTTTTGGCCCCGCTGCGCGAGCCCGCCCTGCTCGCCAAGCAGGCCGCCACCTTGGACCAGATGACCGGCGGCCGGCTGACCCTCGGCCTGGGCGTCGGCGGCCGACACGACGACCACCAGGTCGCAGGCGTCGACATGCACACCCGGGGACGCCGCCTGGACGAGCAGATGGCGGTGATGCGCCGCATCTGGTCCGGCAAGCCGTACGGCCAGGACGCCGGCCCGATCGGCCCCGCACCCGCCCGCCCCGGCGGCCCTCCGGTACTCTTCGGCGGCTTCCGGCCCGCCGCCCTCGAACGCGTCGCCCGCTGGGGCGACGGCTTCCTCGCCGCCGCGCCACCGACGTGGGCGGGCGACCTGTTCGACACCGTCCGCGCGTTCTGGAAGCAGTACGACCGTGCCGGCCGGCCCCACATCGTCGCGCAGGTCAACATCGCACTCGGCCCCCAGGACGTGATCGACGACGCCCGCGCCAACATGCACGCGTACTACGCCTTCACCGGCATGGCCGACCAGATGGTCTCCGGCATGCTCACCACCCCCGCCCAGATCCGCGAAACGATCACCGCCTTCACCGACCTGGGCGCCGACGAGGTCGTGTTCTACTGCTACGGCCTGGACCCATCCCAGGTAGACCGCCTCGCCGAGGTCGTGTGAAGGCATAACCGGTAAAGCCGCCCAAGTGGGTGGACCGAGGCCCCTGTCCCGTCCACCCACCGGCCCGGCCACCCGAGGATGCAAAAGGGCCTCGCTGACGGCGAGCACATTGAAGTTCGCCCTGGGTATCCGGCGGGCGGCCGGATACCCAGGGCGGACTTCATCTCTCTACCAGGCAGAGATCACTGCTCCGGGTGCTGGGCGGGTGATTCGGAGAACCGGTTAATGATCCACATACCGCAGCCCAGGACCACGCACAGCGTGCTGACTGCGGCGGTGACGATGAGCCATCCCGGGGCCGAAGCAACGATCCCCAGCGCTATGAAGGCGCCAGGGATCATCAGGCCGGGAATTGTGATCATCACCATCGCCGGTGCGATCCCGCTGGGGGACCACGCCGGCGCGGAGGCATCGATCTGCTTACCGCCCGAAAGCGTGACTTTGAAGTTGACCTTCTCCCGCTCTTCCAGGACATCGGCGCGCTGAGTGGGGTCGCCTTCGGTTTTCGTCAGGTCGGTGACCACGGGTTTTTTCACGTGATTGGACGCTTTCTCGCTCAGCCTGAGGCATGGATCGGAAGGTGCATGATTTCCCCGATGCCCCAGGGGTGTGGGGCGTGCTCCGGGGAAACCGGGTGGACCTACAGCGTCAAGGTGCTACGCGCAACCTATCACCATGTATGAGTGACAGCCAGTCGATGTATGACTAATACACACATGAAGTACCCTTCTCAGGCGTATAGTATCAGGTAAGAAGTCGGATAAAAGCTTGACGCGAGATGGTCCACTGCCGTACGGTCGACCCGTTGGCCCGACCGAGAACACCAGCGGAAAAGCAGGTGGCCAGCACCGGGAAGGGGGAGTGATGATCATCGTTAACATGATCAAGGCAGGCTTATCGCTCCACCCCCAGCGACACCCGGCGCTCGCCGGGTGGCCGCGGCTGCGATCGGCGGCCGTTTGCGAGCTTGGCCGCAGCCGTCCTGGCGAGAGGCGGCGATTACCGCGCGGCCCTCCGCCGGCGAGCCGCTCCAGGGACCGCTCCGCATAGGGAGCAAGGTCGCCTTCTTTGTGATGCCACCGTGGCGCAGGCCGCGGGCACACGCGTAGCGTCAGCGCAGATAAGATTCTGGAATACGGAAGGATGTTGGCCCGTAACCGTCAATGGCTGACGGGGCCCCGCGTCTTGCACCGGGGCTGGGAAAGACATCGAAAGGCTCGGACCGGGACTGCCATCCTTGGTCTGTTTTAGCCATGTCTCCCCATCTCCATTGTGCGTGAGGAAAGCCCGAAAATATGCCGAACAAACTCCCTGGAACAGAGAAGCCCGCTCCCACCACCCGAGGTCACGGGCCGCTGGAGCGCGTCACGGTCAATCTCACCGAGCGGTCCTCGCGGGCACTCGAAGAGGTCGTGCGCCTGCGCGGTGAGACGAAGACAGACGCCATCAACAGGGCACTTCAGGTGTACAGCCTCATCGAGCACATCCTCCACACCGGAGGCAAGGTCTACGTTCAGGAAGCGGGACAAGACGAGCTAGAGCGCGTGCGGTTCTTTTAGGCGGATGTTCTCCGTACCGCCGCGCGATTCACTGATCGACCTGCGTATCCCCTAGACGTCCAGGGCAGAGCAAGGCATCTGGACGCCGCCCTCGCTCACCACCGCCTCAGCAGCCGAGTGGTATGCGGGCGAAGTATTCTGCAGAACCCTACGCGCGGGCCTCTGACCCCGGCCCACGCACACTCACTCTGATCCTTCCGGCAACTCGGCGGCCGGCCGCCGCGCCCCAGCGGGAAAATCGAGCCGCGTTAGGGCCCTTTGCCTACCATCTCCCCGTTCGACGTGCGTGACGCGGTGATCTCGGGACCCGCGCCAACCGACTGATTCGCCGTCGGTCCGGATGATGTACAGATCGGCCACTCCACCGTGTACAAGGCCCGGACTCCAGCGTCTGAGCAGCGGCAACGCGATCCAGCGGCTCGCTTCTGCCACACAGCCGACGCCTTCATGTCCATTCCCCTGCCAGGTCTGGAACGACGCGATGACCGCCTCCACCCCAGGCAGCACGATCAGCTAAATTCCACCACTCGGCGGGACGCCATCACCGCATCTGGTTCACTCGCCGACCGCGCTCGCCCGCTTCCCGAACTCCTCAGCAAGTACAGGTTCCGCGAGGTGGGCCGCCGCGGGGGAGGTCGCCGCCATCCTCGGCGACGCGGTGTCCCGGGGAAAGGCCGATTCCCTGCGGATTCACACCATGCCGACGACCACCTGGCGAGTCCGGCTCACGGCGGAGCAGGCCGTCGATCGCCTCCAGCCGCATGTCAGGGACGATACCGGCGCGTCCGTGGCCGCCACAGTTGCCACCGACACCTCCCGCGCCCGGCAGCGGCGTGCTTGAGCCGGCTCGGAGAGTTCAAGAGCACCGCCTGGCCGAGCGCAGCGGAAGGCATACGGCCTTCCTGACCGATGTAGGACGGGGGCTGGCTCGCGATCCGCGTTCCAGGGAGCGGGCCGTCGAGTGGCTTCACCGCGCCGAGAACGTCGCCCCGCACAAGTTCCGCAACGACGCGAAGGCCCGTGAAACGGTCGGAGTACTGTGCAGCAGGTAAGCCCACCGCTGCCGGACGTGAATTGCGCGGCATGGTGGCCCGGATGGGTGCGGCGTGAGGGCGTGGCGGCGGGGCCGATGTACGGCCGCCTTCCAGAGATGAGAAGAGACCAGCGGACCGCACGCCGTATTGGTCAGGGAATGAAGGGGTCGACGACGGAGACGCCGGTGCCGGTGAAGTCCTTGGCGTTTCGAGTGACCAGGGTCCAGCCGTGGACTCTAGCCGTGGCGGCGAGCAGGCCGTCTATTACCGGGAGTGGGCGCACGGCGTTCAATCGGCCCCATTCTTCGGCGACTTCGCAGGTGATCGGGACGATGCGATCGGCGAACTGCCGGCGGAGTTCGTGCAGCCAGCGTTCAAGGACGGTCGCCTGGCTCGGGTCTGCACCCCGCCGGAGTTCGATGCCGCGACGGACCTCACCGATGGTCAGGCTGCTGAGGTAGAGGGTGGGCCCGTGCGTCCCGCCGATCCAGTTCTTGACGTGCGGGCTCCCGCTTCGCTTGCGGACTTCTGAGATCACGTTCGTGTCGATCAGGTAACCGGCGCCCATCAGCCGAAGTCCAGTTCGCGAGGCAGATCCTTGTTCCGGGGGAGCTCGATGTCGTCGTCCCAGTCAGGGTCGGCAAGGAGGAACTGGGCGAAATCCGGGGTTTCCCCCCGGAGGCGGTGGTACTCCGCGATGTCCATGACCACGGCGACCTCCTCGCCGTGCCGGGTGACCACCTGCGGCCCTTCCGCGACCGCCCGCCGGACGACCTCACTGAAGCGCTGCTTCGCCTCTTGGACCTGCCATGAGCTCATACTCAAAGTCTAGCCTGTCTAGACAGACTACGTCAGGCGAGTAGGGCGGTGATCAGGGCCATCAGGGGGACGGCGAGGGGGGTGGAGATGAGGACGGCGCCGCGGGCGAGGTTGGGGGCGGCGTTGAACTGTAAAGCGTAGACGTAGACGTTCTGGGCGGTGGGGAGGGCGGCGAAGAGGGTGGCGGCGAGGAGCATGGTGCCGGTCAGGTGGAGGATGTGGGCCGCGGTGAGGTACGCGACGGCGGGCATGGCGGTGGACTTGAGGAGGACGGCGAGCAGTACGTCCTTGCCGCCCTGCCGGGCCATGTCCGCGAGGCCGGGGCCGTTGAGGCTCAGGCCGTAGGCGATCAGTACGACCGGCACCGCGGCGGCGCCCACCAACTCGAAGGGGCGCATGATGGGCTCGGGGATCTCGATGCCCGACGCCGCGAACGGCAGGCCGAGGAGCGAGGCGACGGTGAGCGGGTTGCGCAGCGGGCGGAGCAGGGCCTGCCGTACGGAGCGGCCCGCGGACGGGGGTTCCAGGAGCAGGAAGGTGATCGGGGCCAGTACCAGGAGCTGGAACAGCACGATGGGCACCACCAGCGCGCCGTCCCCCAGGACGTAGACGCCGACGGCGATGCCGAGGATGCCGGCGTTGACGTACGACGACGCGATGGCCCCGACCGTCGTCTCGCGGCGGTCGCGCTTCCAGCGCAGCCGGGCCACGGGCACGTAGACGAGCTGGGCGGCGGCCAGTCCGGCGAGGCTGGTGAGCAGCACGGGGGAGAAGATCGACCGCAGGTCGGCGGTGGCCACGGTGCTGAACAGCAGCGCGGGCAAGGTGACGTAGAAGGCGAGGCGGGAGAGGACGAGTTCGTCCTGAAGGCGCAGTACGCCGAGCCTGCCCACGGCGTAGCCGAGCACCACGACGGAGACCAGCGCCGCGAACGCCGTGAAGACCCCCGACATCAGCCTGACGCGCCCATGCGCCTGGACTCGTGCTTGCCAGGCAACCGCCGCTCCTTGGTCCACCCTGCCCGACGCCACCACCCGCCCCGGCGATCAGCGGCGCTTTCCGACGAACCACGATAGAACGGACCTTTTCCACGAGGTCGCGGCCCCCTCGCGGTCCAGTTGACCTCAAGTTAGCTTGAGGTCATACCGTCCTTTCTGTCGTAGCCGTATGGAAAGGTTCGGGCATGGACATGGAAGTGACCGCGTGGCATTCGCTTTACAACGCCATGCACGCACAGTCGGACCAGCGCCCGTTCTCCAAGGCGACGCTGCGGCGGATCGCCGGGTTCGCGCGTCCGCATCGCGTGATGCTGGCGTGGTACCTCGCGCTCGGCGTGGTGCTGGCGGTTGCCGCGGTCGCGACCCCCATGCTCGCCGGGCAGGTGGTCAACGCCATCGAGCAGCGCGGCGAGCTCGGCGTGGTGGTCTGGCTGGCGGCGGTGATCGCGGTGATCGCGGTGGCCGAGGCCGGGCTCGGGCTGGCGTCGCGGTGGCTGTCGGCGCGCATCGGCGAAGGGCTGATCCTCGACCTGCGCCGCACGGTCTTCGACCACGTGCAGCGCATGCCGATCGCGTTCTTCACCCGCACCCGCACCGGGGCGCTGGTCAGCCGGCTCAACAACGACGTGATCGGCGCGCAGCGGGCGTTCAGCGACACGTTGTCCGGAGTGGTCAACAATGTGGTGACGCTGGTGCTCACGCTGGTGGTGATGGTCCAGATCTCCTGGCAGATCACGCTGGCCGCGCTGGTGCTGCTGCCGGTGTTCGTGCTGCCCGCGCGGCTCATGGGCAAGCGGCTGGCCCGTCTGGAGCGCGAGGCCGCCGACCACAACGCGGCCATGGGCACCCAGATGACCGAGCGCTTCTCCGCGCCGGGGGCCACGCTGGTCAAGCTGTTCGGGCGGCCCGCCGACGAGTCGGCCGAGTTCAGCGGGAGGGCCAGGCGCGTTCGTGACATCGGGGTCCGCACGGCCATGCTGCAAACGACGTTCGTCACCGCGCTCACCCTGGTGTCAGCGCTGGCCCTGGCCCTCGTCTACGGCCTCGGCGGCTTCTTCGCGCTGCGCGGCGCGCTCGACACCGGCGCGGTCGTCTCCCTCGCGCTGCTGCTCACCCGGCTCTACACGCCGCTGACCGCCCTGGCCAGCGCCCGCGTGGAGGTGATGAGCGCGCTGGTCAGCTTCGAGCGGGTCTTCGAGGTGCTCGACCTCAAGCCGCTGATCGCCGAGAAGCCCGACGCGGTGCGGGTGCCGGAGGGGCCGGTCGCGGTCGAGTTCGACAACGTCTCGTTCGCCTATCCGGCGGCCGACAAGGTCTCGCTGGCCTCCCTTGAGGAGGTCGCCACGCTCGACACCCGGGGCGGGGTGCAGGTGTTGCACGACGTGTCGTTCCGCGCCGAGCCCGGCCAGATGGTCGCGCTGGTCGGCTCCTCCGGAGCAGGTAAGTCCACTATCGCCCAGCTTGTCCCGCGGCTCTACGACGTGGACGCGGGAGCCGTACGACTGGCGGGCATCGACGTACGCGACCTGTCCGCCGACTCCCTGCGCGACACGCTCGGCATGGTGACCCAGGACGGTCACCTGTTCCACGAAACCGTGCGGGCCAACCTGCTGCTCGCCCGCCCCGGCGCCTCCGAGGAAGACCTTTGGGACGTCCTGCGCCGCGCCCGCCTGGAAGACCTGGTGGCCACGCTTCCCGACGGGCTGGACACGGTGGTCGGGGAGCGCGGCTACCGGTTGTCCGGAGGCGAGCGGCAGCGCCTGACCATCGCCAGGCTGCTGCTGGCCCGGCCCCGGGTCGTCATCCTGGACGAGGCCACCGCGCACCTCGACTCCACCTCGGAGGCGGCGGTGCAGGAGGCGCTGGGCGAAGCGCTGGCCGGCCGTACCGCGGTGGTGATCGCGCACCGGCTGTCCACGGTCAGGGCGGCCGACCTGATCCTGGTGGTGGAGAACGGGCGGGTCGTGGAGCGGGGCACGCACACCGAGCTGCTGGCGGAGGGCGGGCGATACGAAGAGCTGTACCGCACACAGTTCGACCACCAGGAGCACTCCGCCGCCGGCCGTGCACTCGTGGAGCCGGCCGTGACCGCGGAGGCGCTGGCCTGACGCACCGCACGGCGCGCTGCGTGCTGTGTCCTGCGTCCTGCGTCCTGCGTGCTGCTAAAGGACCGTCACGACCCAAGCGAGGACAACGATGATCAGTATGGCTCTGACCACCAATCCGTTCACCCGCCGGAACCCGAGTCCAGCCGCTGCTCGATGCGGTCGATGCGCCGAGCCAGCGGCTCGACCGCCCGCTCCACCGCCGCCGCCAGCAACTTAGCGGCGTCGCCGCCGACGGCGGGCGCGGGGCCGGCCTGCTGCGCGCCCGTGAGTCCCTGCACTCCCTGGGCGCGCAGGTGTACGTATCCGGCGAGGGCGGCGACGACGGCCCGCCGGGTCAGCCTGGCCTCGGCGCCCAGCGAACGCAGCACCTGCCCGGCCGTGCCGTCCGGCTCGCTGATCAGGCCGAGCAGCAGGTGCTCGCAGCCGACGTAGTTGTGCCCGAGGCCGTGCGCCTCCGACACCGCCATCTCCAGCGCGTTGGCCGCCGCTCGGCTGAACCGGCCCGCCGTCCCTGCCTCTGACTGCGACTCGGCGTCCGTGGCCTGGTCGTCGGGGATGGCGGGGAGGGCCTGCCGCACTTGGTCGGGGTCGACCTCGATCGCCCGCAGCACATGGAGCGCCAGGTTGGTGCCCTCGGCGAGCATGCCGGCGAGCAGGTGCTCGGTGCCCACCTCGGCGACACCGGCCGCCCGCGCCTGTGCCACCGAGAGCTTCATCACCTCTCTGGTCCTGGCGGTGAAGTGCGGGAAGCGGGAGGCGGGGTCGGTCGTCTCCAGGTCGCCGAGCGCCAGCTCCCTGATCGCCACGACCCGCCGTACGGCCTGCTCCAACGCACGCTGACAAACCGCGGAGACCGGCACGCCCGCCGCCTTGACCGCCTCGGCCAGCTCATCGGGCAAATAGACATTGATCTTCGGCATCCGGCGTCGCCCTCCTATGGGGTTACCTTGGGGGTATGACTACTTTATACCCCCAGCAGGGTTACATGGCCAGAGAAAGGCTCCGGAGTTCCCGGGGAAGGGGAGGTACGGTCGTTCCAGCCGTCGCGCGTGCGATGGGCCCGGCGGCCGGTGAACCGGTGTCCACCGCCTACTGACCGTCACCGCGCTGATGGCGGCCGGAACGGCGTCACCCACCAGGGCGTCGGCCACGGCCATCTCGTGCAGCGGCTCGCAACTCACGTTCTTCAACCCCGGGTCGCGCGACACGCCCCCCGCCACCGCCGCCGTCCGTCCGTACCCGCCGATCAACGACTGCTCCCCCGCCCATCCCGGCCGCCGCAGCACCGCGTGGTTCCTGTGCCGGGCCGGATCAGCCGAGTCGCTGCCCGTACCGCCGCCGGAGATCGGCGTCCTCTACCTGGCCCTACCTGGCCGGCCGGATCAGCGGCGGCACGCTGGACGGGTACGGCGTGGCCGCGTACTTCCGCGTCTCGTTCGGTGACTCGCTCGAAGGCACCTCGAACGCAGGGATGAGCCTGGTAATCGGTGCGGCTACGTTCACGCTGACCCCGCGGGAAGGGAGTCAATCGGGATATGTAGTATCCCTTTTGTGAACATGGGCGAAGGAGTCGAGTGGGGGTTGCACTGCTGTGTGACCCTGGGCTGGCTCGACGGCGAGGGTCCGGTGCCCATCCGCAGGCTGGCGGCCTGGTTCGACCTGCCGCAGGAGTACCTGAAAAAGCGCCTTCAGGCGCTGACCAAGGCGGGCATCCTGGCGTCGGCGCCGGGCGCGCGCGGCGGGTTCACGCTGGCCAGGCCGCCGGAGCAGATCACGCTGATGGACGTCGTCACGGCCCTGGAGGGCAGCGCGGAGGCGTTCCGGTGCGATGAGATCCGCCAGCGTGGGCTCGGGGCGGAAGGCGGCGGCTTCGACCGGCCCTGCGGCATCGCCCGCGCCATGCGCCGCGCCGAACTCGCCTGGCGGCGCGAACTCGCCGCCCAGACGATCGCCGACCTAATGGCCGACAATCCGGCGAACGCCGCCCGCACCCGGACGAACTACGCCCGCCTCCGCGACTGACGACGGAAACAGCGGACGGCGGTGACCTCATCATGAAAGGAAAGGGGATGTCTAGTATCCCGATTAGCGACTCACGTGCCGCGAAGCCTTCCGGCGCTGCCGCCCCCGAAAGCACGAGGGGGTTGGGAAGGACGCTGGTGCTGGCGCTCGGGGCGTTCGCAGTGGGGACGGACGCCTACGTCGTCGCCGGGTTCCTGCCCGGGATGGCGCGGTCGCTGGAGGTCTCCGAGGCCGCCGCCGGGCAGTCGGCGACGGTGTTCGCGGTGGCGTACGCCCTGCTCTCCCCCGTACTGGCCACCCTCACCGCCCGGGTGCCGCGCCGCCCGTTGCTGGTGGCCGCGCTGGTCGTGCTCGCGCTGGCCAACCTCGGCTCGGCCCTCGCCCCCGATTTCGGGGCGCTGATGGCGAGCCGGGTCCTGGCGGCGGTCGGGGCGGCCGGGTTCACGCCGATCGCGGGCGCGGTCGCCGCGTCCCTGGTGGCCCCGGCGCAGCGGGCCAGGGCCCTCGCCGTCGTGGTCGGCGGGCTGACCGCGGCCACCGCGCTCGGCGTGCCGCTCGGCAACCTGGCCGGCCGGATCATGGACTGGCGGGCGGCGCTCGGCCTGGTCGCCCTGCTCAGCGTGATCTGCGCGGCGCTCGTCGCGCTCACCCTGCCCGCGCTGCCCGGCGGCCCGCGCATTCCGCTGCGCCGCCGGCTCGCCGCGCTACGCCATCCCGGTGTGCTGGCGGTGCTGCCGCTGAGCGTGTTCGGGCTGATGGCGAGTTACGGGCTGTACGCGTTCGCGGTGCCGCTGCTGCACGCGCTCGGCGCGACCCCGGCGGACGAGAAGTGGCTGCTCTTCCTGTACGGCGTGGGCGCGGTCGGCGGCAACCTGCTCGCTGGGGCCGCCGTGGACAGACGTGGGCCGATCCGAGTACTCGCCACCGGATACCCGGCGCTCGCCGTGACGCTGGCCGTGTTCGCCTGGGCCACCAGCGCGCAGGTCCAGTGGCTGCCGCTGACCGCGCTGCTGATGCTCGCGTGGGGCGCGAGCACCTGGTTCCAGACCCCCGCCCAGCAGGTGCGGCTGATCTCCGCCGCGCCCGAGGAGACCGCCGTGGTCGTCGGGCTGAACGGCTCGGCGCTCTACTTCGGCATCGCCGCGGGCACCGGGCTCGGCGGACTGCTGCTGCCGGTGGGTGTGCCGGTCGCGCTCGGCGTGAGCGCGGCACTGGCCGTACTGTGCCTCGGGTACCTCGCCCTGACCCGCCACCACCGCTGACCTCGCCCCCGCGGGGGTCAGGCGACGGCCGGGGCCAAGGCCCGCCACTGGGCCAGCGGGATGACACGCGAGTCGTCGCCGACAGCTTGGATGCAGACGTGGTCGCCCCCCGCGCCCTGACCCGCCACCACCGCTGACCTCGCCCCCGCGGGGGTCAGGCGACGGCCGGGGCCAAGGCCCGCCACTGGGCCAGCGGGATGACACGCGAGTCGTCGCCGACGGCCTGGATGCAGACGTGGTCGCCCCCCGCGCCCTGACCCGCCACCACCGCTGACCTCGCCCCCGCGGGGGTCAGGCGACGGCCGGGGCCAAGGCCCGCCACTGGGCCAGCGGGATGACACGCGGGTCGTCGCCGACAGCTTGGATGCAGACGTGGTCGGCCCCCGCGGCGAAGTGCTCGTCCAGGCGGCGGTTGATGTCGTCCACGTCGCCGTACGCGACCAGGGCGTCCACCAGGCGGTCGCTCGCGCCGCCGGATGGGCCGCCGGTGAAGTCGTCGTCGGTGAAGCCGAGCCGGCGCAGGCTGAGGTGGTAGACATCGCGGCCGAGGTAGCCGTTGACGTGGGCGGCGGCCAGGCGCCTGGCCTCGGCCTTGTCCGGATTCAGCACCACGGCCTGCTCCACGGCCAGCAGCCGGTCCGGCCCGAGCACGGCGCGCGCCGTGCGGGTGTGCTCGGGGGTGACCAGGTACGGGTGCGCGCCCTGGCTGCGGTCCCTGGCCAGCTCCAGCATCTTGGGGCCGAGCGCGGCCAGCACCCTGGGCGCGCGGGGCACGTCCTCGCGGGGCACGAGCGCCGGTAGGACCGACTTCACCGTGTCGCGCATGCCGTCGATCTCGTCGAGGTAGGTGCGCATGGCCGTGTACGGCTTGCCGTACGCCGTGCCGAGCAACGTCT
Source organism: Spongiactinospora sp. 9N601 (assembly GCF_044326295.1). Classification (NCBI taxonomy): domain Bacteria; kingdom Bacillati; phylum Actinomycetota; class Actinomycetes; order Streptosporangiales; family Streptosporangiaceae; genus Spongiactinospora; species Spongiactinospora sp. 9N601. The sequence goes on along the minus strand of NZ_JBIRBB010000027.1, from coordinate 433 downwards.
CCACACCGAACTTGTGGCTCGTGCCCAGGCCCAGCAGGAAGCGGCCCGGGTACGCCTCGGCGAGGCCGTCGGCCAGACCGGCGACCACCCGTGGACGGCGGGCCCAGATGCTGGCGATGCCGGTGGCGAGGGTGAGCGTGGACGTCGATTCGAGGGCGAGGGTGGCGTCCAGGAAGGGGTCTCTGACCAGGCCCTCGCTCAGCCACAGCGTGCCGTAGCCCAGTTGTTCCAGCTCGGCGGCGACGTCACGGGCCCGGCTCGGCGGAGCGAAGCCGAGCGCAGAGGTCCAGACGCCGATCCGTCCGGTCCTGGGGATGTCGGTCATGACACGATCCTTTCCGGAGGCTTCCTCCGGAAAAAACTATACGGAGTGTGCCTCCGATTAGCAATCGCGGGCCGGGATCGGGTGGGCCGGGCCGGGCCGGGTGGGGTC
>NZ_JBIRBB010000026.1:0-101105 GCF_044326295.1 Spongiactinospora sp. 9N601 | reverse complement strand
CGAACGCCAGCAGGTCCTCACGAGCGGCGTCCAGATGCTCACACGCGGCCGGATACCGCGTCTTCAACGCGTCGATGACCCACGCGTGCTGGGCGCGGACCTGCTCGGCGGTGGGCTGGTCGAAGATCGTGCGCACCAGGGTGGCCACCCACGGCTGAGCCGACTTCGGCACCCGGGTGAGCAGATTACGCAGGTAGTGGAGCCGTGAAAATTCAAATCCGCGTTTCGTCGCCGGAAACACCGGTGACGAACGCAAGAACGTCTGCAGCTGTGGCGAAGTGACGGGTGGCTGGTTCGGGCAGATGCCCCTCCTGTTTGAGCAGGGGAAGGACGTCATCGACGGCGTTGCGGATGGTGCCCCGGCTGACGCCGAACAGATCGACCAGGGTCTGTTGATTGCATAGGTGGCGCTGGGCCAGGACGGTGGCCAGGATGCGGTCGATGTCGGTGATCTTCTGCGGGAAGACGCCACGGCGCGTTCCCGGTCGTCGGTCGCCGCCGCGGCTCTGGTGGCGGCGCTGTTCGAGGAGGGCCTGGTAGGGAATGGCGAGCCGCTCGGCCAGGGCATGGAAGTCGCGGAGAGGCATGCCGGTCAGCTGCGGGTGAGTCAGCGCCTGGAAGATGTGCATCTGACTGGTGACCGCGCCGTGGTCGAGCCAGTCACGCAGGTCCTGGGCCTGGGAAAAGTAGTGTGTCGTCTGGCCCAGCGTGATCTTCTGTTCGTCCATGACGGCGCGGGTTTCCCGGATCGCCTCGCCGATGGTGACAGCGTTGGTGCCGAGTAGAGCGGCCAGGGCTTTCTGTGGGCAGACCTGACGCAGGTAGATGACAGTGACCAGGACACGGTCGGCATGGGTCAGCAGAGGCCGGCCGTGGTTACCCGGAGCCTTGAGACGTCGGCGGCCGCGTGTCTGGAACTTGCGCTGCTCGGCCTGGGCCGCTTGCGCGGGTGCCAGCAGACGGCACAAGGCATCCAGATCTTCGCTGGTCATGCCGGTCAGCCGGGGATCGGCCAGTATGGCCAAGGTGCGGGTGCGGGACTGTTCGCGCTCGCCGGTGCTCAAGGCGATGCTGCCTGGGCCCGTGGGCGCGATGGTGTAGTTCCAGGTTCCCCGGTGCTCATGGGCGGTGATCGGAAGTGAGCGCAGGTAGTCGCGGCTGACCGAGATTCCGGTCGGGTAGGCGCCGGTGTCCAGCTCGGCATGCACGCGCAGCCCGGTGCGGGTGCGGGTGGCCGCGATGCTGTTCACCACGACTTCATGGCTGGTCAGTGGCCTGCCGCGCCAGTTGAGGGTGATGTGGGAGAACAGCCGGTGCTCGATCTTGTTCCACTTGGAGGTGCCCGGAGGGAAGTGGCAGACGGTCACCGTCAGGCCGGTCTCGGCGGCGAACGCCGCCAGTTCGGCCTTCCAGAGCCGGTAGCGGTAGCTGTTGGAACCGCCGCAGTCCGCGGTGATCAGCAAGCGGTCGGCGCTGGGGTAGTCGAGGTGTCCGCGTGCGCGCCACCAGCGGCGGATCGACTCCACTGCGAAGACCGAGGTGTCATGGTCGGTGCCCACGTTCACCCAGCCGGAATCACGGGTCAGATCGTAGATGCCGAACGGGATGGCCACCTCAACGTCCGGGCCGATGAAGTAGAAGCTGTGGTCCTCCACCTGCACCGGATCGCCCTTCGGGCGCCATTGCCGCCCCGGGTTCGGTAACTGCCCGAGCTGCTCCTTCTTCTTGGCGTCGATGCTGATCACCGGCTGGCCGGCCGCCTGGTGCTGCTTGACCTGCTCGTTGAGATACCGGAATTGGGCGTCGCGATCAGGATGTTGGGTGCCCTCCAGAGTCTTGGCGTTGGCCTGAAGGCTGAAGCCCTGGCCGCGTAACAGCCGGCCCACTGTCGGCGCGGAGACAGGATGGCCTTGCCGGGTGAGTTCCCCGGCCAGGTTCCGCAGCGACTTGGTCGTCCAGCGCAGGGGTGAGGTCGGATCGCCGCGCTCGTCCGGCTCCACCAGTGTCAACAGGGCGGTGATCAGGTCGGGATCGAGAGCTTCGGCCGGTTTGCGGCCACCTCCGGCCCGTCGCACACGACCATCGGGCAGAGGCTCTTCGCCCGCTTCCAGTTCGGCCACCCCAGCGCGAACCGTCGTCTCCGATACTCCTGCCACGGCTGCCACCAGCCGAACCCCGCCATGCCCGAGCAACCGCGCTTCTTGACCGAGCATCAGACGCCGCTGACGCTCGTTGAGGTGCGGCAGCAGCACCTCACACCGCGCCGCGAGCTGCTCGTGAACCTCGCTGGAGATCGCCATACCACTTCAACGAGTCCATGATCAGAAAGCGACGCCCTATTTCTTGACGACTTCAGTGCGTGCGGCAGCGCTGCCATACCGCGCCCGGCAAGGCGGCGCCGATGGCGTCCACCAGCCCCGGGTGGGCATCAGAGATCGCCAGTTGCACCCCGGTCAGGCCGCGGGCGACCAGCCCGCGCAGGAACCCCAGCCAGCCCGCGCCGTCCTCGGCGGAGGTGACCTCCATGCCGAGGATCTCGCGATGGCCGTTGGCGTTCACGCCGGTGGCGATCAGCGCGTGCACGTTGATGATCCGGCCGCCTTCGCGGACCTTCTGGGTCAGGGCGTCCAGCCAGAGGAAGGTGTAGGGGCCGGCGTCCAGTGCGCGGGTGCGGAAGGCTTCGACCTGCTCGTCCAGCGCCTTGGCCATGATCGAGACCTGGCTTTTGGAGATGTGCTTGATGCCGAGCTGCTCGATGAGCTTGTCCACCCGCCGGGTCGATACCCCCAGCAGATAGCTGGTGGCCACGACGCTGATCAGGGCCTGTTCGGCGCGGCGGCGGCGTTCCAGCAGCCAGTCCGGATAGTAGGACCCGGTCCGGAGTTTGGGGACGGCCAGGTCGATGGTGCCGGCGCGGGTGTCCCACTCCCGCATCCGGTAGCCGTTGCGGGAGTTGACCCGCTCGGTGCTGCGTTCACGGTAGGGGGCGCCGCACAGGCCGTCGGCCTCGGCCGACATCAACGCCTCGGCCATGGTCTTCACCATGGAGCGCAACATGTCGGGGTCATCGGTCTGTAGTTGCTGCGCGAGCCACTGCGGGGTGGGCACACTGCTGTCTGCGGCCATCGTCGTTCTCCTTCGATCTTGATGTGAGCATTCGAAGGATCACGCGATGGCCGACTTCATGTCGGGCCGCCACGCTTGTGACCTGGTCAAACTCGTACACCACTTCCGTGGACGCAACCTCACAGCAGGAGGCCCGTCCGGTGGCATCATCGATCAAGATCATCGGTGCCCTCCGTGGGGGCACCGGCCGTTCGGTCCCGTGATGTTCTGTGTCGTTTCGTCGGACACCATCCGGCCTTACCTGGCGCTATGGGGAAAGCCGCTGGTAGGAGGCCATGGAATGGCGGGTTCAATTCCCGCCACCTCCACATCTACGAACCGCCTCTGACCCACCCGGGCCGGGGGGGCGGTTTCGCGTTCATGGTCACACGCCCGCTTGGAGGCGGACGTCACCCATGGCCTGGACCTGGGTTCACGGAATCGCTTCTCGGTGAAAGGACGAGTGGTTCCGTGGGCGGACGGCGCAAGCGTATCGACGGTATCGACTACGGGACATGTTCGTTGCCGCGTCCAGCCTCGACCCTGACCGCGACAGTTTCCCCGGGATCGTGAGACAGGGCGCGTCCGAAGGGCCACCTGCTGCCTGAAGCAGACGTCGGCCATGGTCATCTGCTACTTTGCGGAACCCGCTCCCGGTCCCGAGCTGATCACCTGCTGGGGCGTCCCGGGTGACGGTCATCCCGAAGCGGGTAGCCGCCGGGGCTGTCACCCACGTCAAGAAGCGGCCGTCTTGCTGACCGGTGCTGAGGAAGAGCCCGGTGAGCGCCGGTATCGCCAACGCCGCACCCGGCGGCGCTTCCGTGATCGTGCGGGGGGCGATGCGCTGGGACCGCATCATCATGTAGGCGGCGAAGCGGCCACCGGGCCGGGTCTGCTCCACCCACGTGTACGGCACGGTGCGGATACCGCAGGTGACATGCGCCCGATCGTAGGGCGCGTGGTCGGGTGCGCCGCTCGTGTACCCCGGTGTCGCCGAGGTTCTTCGCGGCCTGTTCGGCGAGCGCGGCGTCCACCTCGATTGGGGTGACGTACGGCGCGCCGACGCGATGGGGCAGCAGGGCAGCGGTCCAGCGGTGCCAGTGCCGATCTCCAGCACCCGATGTCGTTCGCAGAAACACTTCTTTACGTCGGAACGGAAGCTCGGTGCCAGGGCTTCATGAAGGGGCCGGCGCAACCCGGGCTAGGAGATCGAGTCGCCGCCGCGTGGCGAACGGGTCAGGCCGGCGAGGATCAGGACGAGGGCGAGCAGGAGCAGGACGGCGCGGGCGGCGTGAGCGGTCTCCCACTGGGTGCGCCACCGCTCCCAGTCGGCCGGAATCGCCGCCACGGCCCAGCCGTAGGCGGCATTCGCCGGCTGTACGACGCCCAGCCACACGGCGAAGGCGGCAGCGGTGCCGATGGTGCCCGCGAGGTAGGAACGAAAGCCAGGCCGCCCGCGAGAGCGGAAGGCGAGCACGGCGGTCGCGAGCACGGCGGCGACCTCGAGCGGGCCGCCCACGACCGCGTAGTAGCGGTAGAGGGACCGGTTGATCGCGGTGTAGGTCACCGCGTCGTAGCGCATCTTGACAGGCCATTCCATGGCGTGGGCGAAGGCCAGGCCCAGCGTCAGCGCGACGAGGATGGCCGCCGTCACACCGAGCGCACGCCCCGGCCCCGAACCCCGGCTGTCGTCGCTCATGGTCAACACCGTAAGCGAATCGAGACCTCAACCACAGGGGGCCGTATCGATCCAGGTCAGAAGCTACTTCTTTGGAAACGTCTCCGTTGCTAGCGGGGCCCAGTTACGTACAGTTACCTTTCCTCGTATTGTACGGACCCGTGCGGAGGGCCTTGAAGTCCCGCACTCTTCCGGGACGGTGGCGGCATCCGGGGCGGGCGTGCTGCTGTATCACTCCCCAAGGGGCACGCCGGACCAGCGCCGCGCGGATGCCCGCCTCTGTCGCCGGGCGGACATCGTTGTCGAGGCGGTCGCCGACGTACAGGATCTCCTCAACGGAGAACGGGGTTACCTCGGCGACGCGTTTGAAGGACGCCGGGTCCGGCCCTGTGGCTGGGGAGGGCCGGCCGGCGTCGGCTCGCGCCTCGCGTTCGGGGTGTAGGTCGAGGCCGGGGCGGAACACCTGGAACGTCTCCCGGTAGTCGAGACCCTGGGCGATGACCGCCCCGAAGACGGCGCTGAAGGTGTGGCGAGGAACGCCGGGCCAGTCCGCCCACGCGCCGTACTCGCGAGTCTCGTCAACAAGTACCTCGCGACCGCAGCCCATTTGCCAGTCGGGTGCTCACGTCGCCTGGTCCAGGTTCCGCGCCCGCAACCGGCGGCACGATCCCGATCAAGGCCGACCAGGCGGCCCGAGCGGCATGAGCGAGGCCGGCGTGGCGGGTGCGAGTATGCGTTCGAGACCACGCACTACAAGCAGCGTCACGCGGTCGAGCGCGGGATCAGCAAGCTCAAGCGACACCGCGCGGTGGCCACTCGCTAGGACAAGCTCGTTGTCCGCTACGAGGCCACCGAGCAGGGCACATCCTTCTAGGCGAGCTTGAGAAGCAGTTCGCTCAGTTCGGCCGGCATGGTGATCATGCAGTCGTGGCCGGTCGGCAGCTCCCAGACCTGCGCGGCGGTGCCGTTGGGCTGGATCGGGGGGACGGGGCGACGGGTGACGCCCGCCGGCATGGCGCCGACATTGTGGATGTGCGTGCGCGGGATCGCGTTCACGGCCGGGTCGTCCAGCCGCACCGGCTGCTGCAGACAGCGCACCGGCTGGTCCGAGAGCATCCCCCGCAGCCAGGCGACGTCTGCCGGGTCTGTGACGCCGAACAGGCCGAAGGGCGCGGGCTGCTCGGGTAGCGGCGGTACGCGCCAGCCGCTCGCGGACTTCTCGGCGAGCTCGATCAGTTGCCGTGTCACGGGTTGGACGTCGACCGCGGACTCGCCGTCCTCCGGGACCATCGCGTCGAGGTAGACCAGGTGCGCGATGCGTTCCGGAATCCGGTTGGCCGCGGCGGAGATCACCAGCCCCGCGTAGCTGTGGCCGACGAGTACGACGTCGCTGAGGTTCTCCTCGATGATCAGCCCGGCCACGTCGTCGACGTGCGTATCGAGCCCCACCTCCGGACCGAGTAGGTGCACCTTGTCGCCATAGCCGGTCAGGGACGGCGCGAACACCCGGTGCCCGGCACCCTCCAGCAGCGGCACCACCCGCTCCCAGCACCGTCCGCTGTGCCAAGCACCGTGTACCAGCAGAAATGTGGACATGAGTGAATCAATCTTCCTTCGCAGAAGCAGAAGAGCACGGCCACGCGCATGCCGCCGGTTCGCGGCTCTGACGGTTACCATTCGTGCCTCGGTACTGTTTGAGTACCAAGAGCATGCTGGTGCACGCGACGCGCCGCAGGCAATAAGGCACTTTTCGATGCCCCGGTTCTCTGGAGGTAACCATGGACGTGGCACACGGCGATCCGCGGCCGGCGGCGCGGCCCAGCGACGCGTGCCGGACCCGCGTGGTGCTCGACATCGTCGGCGACAAGTGGTCGCTGCTGGTCGTGCGCAATCTCAGGAACGGACCGCGCCGTTTCACCGAGCTCAAAAAGGCCATTGACGGAATCAGCCAGCGCATGCTCACCGTGACGCTGCGCAGCCTGGAGCGTGACGGAATCCTGACACGCACCGTCCACAACGTGATGCCCCCGCATGTCAGCTACGAGCTCACCGAGATGGGCATCACCCTGCGCGAGGCCACCGCGCCCCTGCTCGAATGGAGCGTCGCGCACCTCGCCCGGATCGACGATGCCCGCGCCGCCTACGACGCCCGCACGGACACACCAGTGGCCTCGTAGCGGACGGCGAGTCGATGTCGCCCGGCAACCCCACCTTGCGTGACGGTACGGCTACGCGACAGGCCCGGCAATGGCTTTCGCGTAAGACCCCTGCCCGCCGGGGAGGTGACGTGGTGATACCCCCGGCCTGGGCGGCGAGAAGGCGTCGCAGGCTAGGTCGTCTCGTCGGCCGACCGGGATCGTGGGGACCTCGCCCCGCTTCGCCGCGTCGTAGGAGGATCCCCAGGCCAGGCCGAGGAAGCCTCCCGCTTCCGGGATGGTCATGGTGGGCTGCGCGCCGGGAGTGGGCGGCGGCCGTTTCCGGGGGTCAGGCGCAGTCGGGGAGGAGGTCGTCGGCCTCGGCTTCGGACAGGAGGGCGAGGACGCGGCGCATGCCGGTCGGGATGTTGGTGAGGCGGGCGGCGCCGTCGCGGCACAGGCCGGTCAGTATGCGCAGGCCCGCCATGTCGACGAACTCCAGCAGGCCGACATCGATGGTCAGGGTGTCCTCGGCGCCGGTCTGCGCCAGGATGGGGGCGACCGCCGGGATGTTGGTCGCGTCGAGTTCGCCGACCAGGAGGGCTCGGCCGCAACGTGGTGCGGGGGTGTAGGTGATGCGGAGGATGCCGTCCAGGTAGATCACGGCGTCGGCCGACTGGGTCCACACGCGGCACGGACTGGTGTGGCGTGTGACAACCATGATTCTCCCCTTGCTCGCGGATGGACGTCTGACTAGCGGTGCCCAGCGTACGTCGGAACAGCGATACATGAAAAGTGTTTCCGATATAGTTCTTCTCCTGACGCCGCCACCGCGGAGCGCTGCCGCTTCGCCCTGCAGGAAGATGTGACGTGGCCAGCACCAGCCCCGACCGGCAGTCCTCCTCCTGGACCTTCCTGACCCACCACGCGCGGGTCCTGCTGGAGGTCGCCCGCGACCCGCAGGCCCGTCTGCGCGACATCGCGGCGGCCATCGGCATCACCGAGCGGGCGGCCCAGGGGATCGTCTCCGACCTGCACGAGGCGGGCTACCTGACCCGCTCCAGGATCGGCCGCCGCAACCACTACACGATCAATCCCGGCCGGTATTTCCGCTATCCCACCGAGGCGGACGTGCCCATCGGCGTGCTCCTGGACATCTTCACCCGTCACCAGCACGCCGGACGATCCGGCACCGAGCATTGAGGCGGTTGCCTTCGTCTTCGGCGGCCTGATCATCGGCGGTGTCCCGGCTGGACGAGACCTGCCGGCGGGGTGTGCGCTCCGCGCCGGTCGATCATCACTGTGTGCGAGAAGCCGGGTACAACGGTCACTCACTGTGCATACACCCGCGCTCAGACAGAACAATTCCTATGATTGTTCACATAGGTCGCTTGAAGTGCATGTGCCCCATCGGCATAGTGGACGCACCATAGGCACCAGCCGTAACGGGCAGTGTCGGGGGCGGCTCAGGGCTCACGACTGCCCGATTGCACCACCACGAGCAAAATTGGACATGATGGATGAGTTCGCCCCCGCCGATTCGGTCCAAGCTGCTCCGGATTCTGCTCCTGCCGTTGATCTCCATGGTCGCCTTGTGGGGATTCATCACGTACTCCAGCGTCGCGGAGATCGCCACGGTCTCGCAGGCGCAGGACCGCTGGGAGGCCATCGGCTCGCCGGTGCTGCAACTGATGGTTGAGTTGCAGCGGGAGCGCCAGTTGTCCGCGGAGGCGCCGCGTGGTACCGGCTCCCACGCGCCGCTGGCCGAGCAGCGGCGGGTCACCGACGGCAAGGCCGAGCGGTTGCGCGACGTGATCGGCACGCTGGACCTGGAGTCGGCGGGCGCGGAGACCCCGGCCCAGGTACAGGCCCTGGTACGGGCGCTGGACGGACTCCAGGCGCTGCGCGCCTCCGCCGACTCGGGCGGGCTGACCCCGCCGATGAAGATCATCGCCGCCTACGACGGCCTGATCGACGTCGCGAACAAGCAGTTGGGCGACCAGGCGCCGCCGGTCGAGGTGTCGGCCTACCGCGCGATACGCGGCATGGCGGCCTACACTTCGAGCGCCGAGTACCTGGGCCGCGAGCATGCGATCATCACCAGCACGATCGTGCGCGACAAGATGACCCCCATCGACCGCGCCGCGTTCGTGGCCGCGTTCAACAGCCGCCGGACCATCTTCGCCAACGCCGAACGCGACGCGAGCCCCGAACTGCGGGCGAACCTCGACGAACTGGTGCGCAGCGACCCCTACAAGCGGCTGCTCGCGGCCGAGGACGAGCTGTTCGCGTGGGACACCAGCGGCTACGCGCCGCCGGTGGACCCCGCCCGGTGGAAGAGCGACGCCGGCCACATGCTCGACGTGATCAACCGCGGCACCCAGCGCGAACTGGTCCGCGTCATGGCCGAGACGCAGGCGCAGAAGACCGCGGCCTACTGGCGGGCCGGCCTCGTCGTGCTGCTGGGCCTGGCCGCCGTGGTCGTGTCGATCGCGCTGTCCTTCCGGTTCGGCCGTTCGCTGATGGCCGAGCTGCGGCGGTTGCAGGCGTCGGCGACGGAACTGGCCGAACAGCGGCTCCCCAGGCTGGTGGAGCGGCTGCGCCGCGGCGACGACGTGGACCCCGCCACCGAGGCGCCCGCCCCCGACCGCGCCGACACCGCCGAGGTGGACCGCGTGGTGCAGGCGTTCTCGGCGGTACGGCGTACCGCGGTGGAGGCCGCCGTCGGCCAGGCCACCCTACGCAAGGGCGTCTCCCAGGTCTTCCTTAACCTGGCCTGGCGCAACCAGGCGCTGCTGCACCGCCAGCTCGCGCTGCTCGACACGATGGAACGCCGGGTGGAGGAGCCGGAGATCCTTGAGGATCTGTTCAAGCTCGACCACCTGACCACCCGCATGCGACGCCACGCGGAGAACCTGATCATCCTGTCCGACTCGGCCCCCGCGCGCCGGTGGCGCGACCCGGTGCCGGTGTTCGACGTCATACGCTCGGCGGTGCTGGAGGTCGAGGACTACACCCGCGTCACCATCGCCCCCATGCCGAACGCCCCGCTGCTGGTGGGCGCGGCCGTCACCGACGTGATCCACCTGGTCGCCGAGCTGGTGGAGAACGCCGCCGTCTTCTCGCCCCCGGACACGATGGTGCAGATCCGCAGCATGACGGCGGCCAACGGATTCGCGCTGGAGATCGAGGACCGGGGGCTCGGCCTGAACCAGGCCACCCTCGACGACCTCAACGCCCGGCTCGCCACCCCGCCGGAGTTCGACCTGGCCGACAGCGACCGGCTCGGCCTGTTCGTGGTGTCCCGGCTGGCGGCCCGGCACGGCATCAAGATCATGCTGCGGCGCTCGCCGTACGACGGGACCACCGCGATCGTGCTGCTGCCCTCCGCCCTGCTGGCCGAGACGGAGGCGGTCGCCGGCCCGCCGTCCGAGACGGACCACGCGGCGGTCGCGCGCACCGGCGGGCGGGTGCTGCGCGCGCTCGGCACCGCGGCCGTGGCCGTCGCCCCGGACCGGCCGCCGGGCCCGCGCCCGGCCACCGGTGAGCCCGGACCGGACGGGACCGCCTGGTTCGAGGCCGGGCCCTCACGCCCCCAGCGGCGGCGCCGACCGGCCCCGGCCCCCGCGCCGGTGCCGCCTCCCGCCCCTGCGAGCGGGTGGAGCGTTACCGTGCCCGCCCAGGAGGCCGACGCGGACCTCGACGGGCTGCCCATGCGGGTCCCCCAGGCCAGCATGGCCCCCCAGCTTCGCGCCGCCCGCCCAACGGAACGGCGGGCGGTCTCCGTGCGCTCGCCTGAAGAGCTCGCCCAGTTGATGTCCTCCATGCAACGCGGCTGGCAGCAGGGCCGGCGTCAGGCCGAGCAGGGACAAGATGCGCGGAACGGAAAGGACGACCATCCCGATGCCCGACCCCAGAAATGAACTGAGCTGGCTGCTCGACGACCTCACCCAGCGCGTGCCCGGCATCCGGCACGCCATCGTGCTGTCGGCCGACGGGCTGGCCATGGGCGGTTCCCGGGAGCTCACCCGAGAGGACGCCGAGCACCTGTCGGCCATCTCCGCAGGCAGCCACAGCCTGGCGATGGGCGCGGGACGGCACTTCGCGCTCGGCGGCGTACGTCAGACGATCATCGAGATGGAGGGTGGCTTCCTGTTCGTCACCGCGGCCGGGCAGGGCGCCCGGCTGGCCGTACTGGCCGCCGCCGACGCCGAGCTGGGCATGGTCACCTACGAGATGGCGCTCCTGGTCAAGCGGGTCGGCGAGCACCTTTCCACGCAGCCGAGGGGAGCGGCGCCGGCACCCGCCTGGAACGGCGGGAGACCGTGACAGGCGAGGATCCAGGGCCGCTGATCCGGCTGTTCGGGCTGACCGGGGGCAGGGCGCGCCCCCAGGGCGAGGCGTTCGACCTGGTGGCCATCGTCCGGACGGTCGGCGGCTCCTACGAGCCCGCGGACCTCATTCCGGAGCATCGCGCCGTGCTCTCGCTGTGCCGCAGGCCGACACCGGTGGCGGACGTCGCGGCCCACCTCGCACTGCCGCTCAACATCACCCGGGTCATCCTGAGCGACCTGCGGCGCGAGGGTTTCATCACCATCGAGCGCCCGCGTCCCGCGACGCAGACGATCGACGAACGTATCTACAGGGAAGTGCTGCATGGACTACGCAGCCTCTGAGCCGGGCACGACCGCCGTCGCCCCGGCCTTGGCCATCAAGATCCTCATCGCGGGCGGCTTCGGCGTCGGCAAGACCACCATGGTCGGCACGATCAGCGAGATCCGGCCGCTGCACACGGAGGAACTGCTGAGCGAGCGGGGCGTCGGAGTGGACGACACCTCGGGCGTGGAGGCCAAGATCACCACCACGGTGGCGCTGGACTTCGGCCGGATCACCATCCGTGAGGGGCTGTGGTTGTACCTGTTCGGCACGCCGGGCCAGGACAGGTTCTGGTTCATGTGGGACGAACTGGCCCTGGGCGCGCTCGGCGCGGTCGTCCTGGCCGACACCCGGCGGCTACAGGACTGCTTCCCGGCCGTGGACTACTTCGAGCAGCGCGGCATCCCCTTCGTCGTCGGCGTCAACTGCTTCGACGGGGCCCGCCGCTACGACCCGGCCAAGGTACGGCGGGCGCTGGGCCTCGCGGGGACCATCCCGGTCGTGCTGTGCGACGTACGCGAGCGCGTGTCGGTCAAGGAGGTGCTCACCACCCTCGTGCGGTACGCCGTGGAGGGCGGCCAGGCCGTTTCGTCACACCTCGCCTGAGGGCGGACCGCCGCGAGGTGGCGCGGCGGTCCGCCAGGCGAGCCCTGCCGTCGGGTCCGACCCACCAGACCTCCAAGGTGTCCGGCCTGCGGGAGACGGAGGTGGGCCCGCCGGTGGTCGAGGCGCCAAGCGCGAAAGTCTCGCCCGGCTTTGCGGGTTGCGGGCGGGCCGCGGTGTCATGGCCGTGCGCCGGGATTCATGCGCGCCGTCGCGGGTCTGTCAACGATCGAGGTTCCCCGGGCGTCGATTACTGAGGGAGGCCCGATGGAAGTACTCGACGGCCTGGAGAAGGACACGCTGGTGGAGCTTCTTCTCATTGAGGCCCTGCACCACGAGGCGGAACGCCTCACCGCCTGAGCGCCTCGCTGCTCCGGCGGCGGAGCAGCGAGGCCGGGTGACGCCACTCGGCTCGACGGGAGTGTGCGGCGAATCCTTGAGCGTCGGATCGCCGCCGGGTGACGACTACCGGACGCCCCCGTTCGTCTTTACCTTCCCGGCCACGGTACGAAGCCGCTGCGCGATTTCACGACGTCCGTGCGGGTGTCAAGGTCACGTCCACGGGAGCGCTGCGGCGGGCGACGGGGGGCGATGCCAGAATGATGGCGATATGTCAGCCACGTCGCCGTTGCGCCTGCTGCGGGCCGCCGCCTTCGCCGCGGTCTCGGTCGTGCTCGGCGTCGGCGCGCACGCGTTCGCGGGCGGGGCGGTCTCGGCGCTGTCGGCGTTCGTGGCGCTGCTGTTCTCGTTCGGCCCGGCGCATGCGCTGGCGGGGCGGGAGCGACCGCTCGGCGTGATCCTGCCGACGCTCGCCGCCTCGCAGGCGGGGCTGCACGTACTGTTCTCGGCGGCGCACGCCATCGAGCCGCCGGCCGCCGCCCACGGGCACGCCCACTCCGCCGCCATCACGATCGACCTCGGCATGCTGGTCATGCACGGCTGGGCGGTCGTCCTGGCGGCGATCTGGCTGGCCCGCGGCGAGGCACTGCTGTGGGCGCTGATCCGGCGGTTCGCGGTACGGCTCGCGCCGGTCCTGATCGTCTCTCCCGTCCCGTACGGCCGGCCGATCGCGTTCATCCCGGCCGAGCACCCGGTGCCCCGGTACTCGCTCCGGCTCGGCCACGGCATGGGCCGCCGCGGGCCCCCTGGAGCCCTTCGCACCGTGTCCGCCTGATCCGGCCGTCCGCCGGGCCGGGTGTTCCCGATTCTCGAACGCCCCTGCCCGGCAGGGGTGCCCCCGGCGTGCGCGAAACGCCCGCCGGGCTCGAAGCAGTGCCATGGCACCAGTACCGGCGCAAGCCGGATAGAAGGGCTCAAATTCATGTTCTCGCGTGTCACCATCGCCACCGTCGGCCTGGCCGTCGCCGCGCTCACCACGGCGTGCGGTACCACCCAGGCGGCCCCCGCGTCCGCCCCTGCCTCCCAGCCCGCGTCTGCGCCCGCGTCCAGCGAGGCCCCGGGCGCGGCGCTCAGCATCACCGACCCGTGGGTCAAGACGGCGGGCAAGGGCATGACCGCCGCGTTCGGGACCCTGGTCAACAACAGCGGCGCGGACATCACCGTCGTCGCCGGCAGCACGCCGCTGTCACCGAAGGTCGAACTGCACGAGGTCGTGGAGTCGAAGGGCAAAATGATCATGCGCCCGAAGGAGGGCGGCTTCGTGATCCCCGCAGGCGGCTCCCACCAGCTCACGCCCGGCGGCGACCACATCATGCTCATGGACGTCGCCGAGAAGGTCGAGCCGGGCGCCGAGGTCCCCTTCACCCTCACCCTCCAGGGCGGCGGCACCTTCTCCTTCACCGCCGTGGGCAAGGACTTCGCCGGAGCAAAGGAGAACTACCAGCCGGGCATGGAGGGGATGAACGAGGGCGACGGCCATGAGTAACCCCCCAGAGGCCCCCGGCCGGCGGGAGGCCGTTGCGGGTGTTCGGGCCGGGGTCAGCCGGCGCGGTGTTCTGTACGGTGGGGCCGCGGCGGTGGCCGGGGTGATGGCCACCGCCGGGCGGGCGACGGCCGCGCAGGCGGAAAGTACGCCCGACGGTACCGCCGTCGAGGCGTTTCACGGGCCGCACCAGGCGGGGATCGCCACTCGGCCGCAGGCCCATGCCGTCTTCCTCGGCCTGGACCTGCGGCGGGGAGCCGACCGGGACAGCGTCTCGCGGATGATGCGGCTGCTCACCGACGACGCCCGCCGGCTCACGCAGGGCCGGCCCGCGCTGGCCGACACCGAGCCGGAGCTGGCGGCGCTGCCCGCCCGGCTCACCGTCACCTTCGGCTTCGGCCCCGGGCTGTTCGCGGCCGTGGGCGGCGGGCCCGGCCGTACGCCCCCGGTCAAGGACCTGCCGGCCTTCAAGATCGACAAGCTGGAGGACCGCTGGAGCGGGGGCGACCTGCTGGTCCAGATCTGCGCGGACGACCCGCTCACCGTGGCGCACGCACTGCGCATGATCGTCAAGGACGTGCGGTCGTTCGCGACCGTCCGCTGGACCCAGCGCGGATTCCGCCGGGCCGCGCACACCCAGCGGCCCGAGCTCACCCAGCGCAACGTGATGGGCCAGCTCGACGGCACGGTCAACCCCGCTCCCGGCACGCCGGACTTCGAGCGCGCCGTCTGGATCACCGGCGGCGGCCCGCTGCACGGCGGTACCACGCTGGTCCTGCGCCGGATCCGCGCCGAGCTGGAAAGCTGGGACGCCGCCGACGTGGTGGCCAAGGAGTTCACCGTCGGACGCCGCCTGGACACCGGCGCGCCGCTCACCGGCAGGCAGGAGCACGACGAGCCGGACTTCGCCCGGCTCACCGCCGCCGGGCTGCCGATGATCTCGGAGTACGCCCACATCCGCAGGGCCCGGGTCGAAGATCCAGGGATGCGGATCTTCCGCCGGGTCTACAACTACGACGAGGGCGTCTCCGCGCGCGGCAGCGCCGACTCCGGGCTGCTCTTCGCGTCGTACCAGGCCGACATCGACCGGCAGTTCGTGCCCGTCCAGCGCCGGCTGGCCGAAGCGGACCTGCTGAACGAGTGGACGACCCCGATCGGCTCGGCCGTCTTCGCCGTGCCGCCGGGCTGCGGCCCGGACGGCTGGATCGGCCAGAGCCTGCTGGCCTGACCCCGGCGGGGCTCCTCTCCCACCCGGGGAGGGGAGCCCCGCCGATCAGCGCGCGGTGGCGGCCGTCTCCGGTACGGCGTCCTCGTCCGGATGGTCGAGAGGGTGGGCGATCTCGTCGGCGGGCATGCGGGCCAGCAAGATCGCCGCGATCGCGATGGGCAGCGGGAGCAGGCCCGCGATCACGAACGTCGGGGTCAGGCCGACCGCCTCGCTCACCGGACCGGCGAGCGCCATCGAGATCGGCATGAAGACCAGCGACACGAAGAAGTCGAGGCTGGACACCCGCCCGAGCAGGGCGGGCGGCACCCGGCGCTGCAACAGCGTGCCCCAGATCACCATCGGGGCGTTGAACAGCGCGCCCAGCACGAACGCGGCCACCACGATCAGCCAGATCTGGTTGGCCACCCCGATCAGCACGAACGGCAGGCAGGCCAGGCCCCACATGACGTTCATCGCGGTCAGGTAGCGCCTGGGCAGTTTGCGGGAGGCCATGATCAGGGACGCGAGCGCGCCGCTGACGCCGAAGGCGGCCATCACGATCGCGTGGTCCTTCGGGCCGCCGCCCGCGCCGTCCTTGACCGCGAACGGGATCAGCACCTCGATCGGTCCCATCACCAGGAGGACCATCAGCGCGGAGAAGATCAGCGTGGCCAGCAGCCAGGGCGTCTTCAGCATGTAGACGAAGCCCTCGCGCAGGTCGGCCAGCATCGAGCGGACGGGATGCCCCTCCGCCTCGGCGCTGCGGTCGCGCCGCAGCGCGACCGGGCGGAGCAGGATCAGGAAGGCCATCGCGGCCACCTGCGCGACCGCGCCCACGGTCAGCGCGGCGGCGGGGGAGTGGGCCGCGACCATCAAGCTGGCCAGCGCGGGGCCCGCCGCCTGGAGGACCACCGGCCGCAGCATGCCCTCGAAGCCGTTGGCGGCGAGCAGGTGGCTCGCCGGGACGATCGACGGCAGCATCGCGGAGTAGGCGGGGTAGTAGAAGCCGCTGCCCAGGCCGCGGATCAGCGCGACGGCGGCCAGGTGCCAGATCTGCACGACGCCGAGCAGCGCGAGCACCGCGATGGCGATGGCGGCGGTGGCCAGAACGGTCTCGGTGACCAGCAGAACGCGGCGCTGTGGCACGCGGTCGGCGACCACGCCGCCGAGCAGGGCGGTCGCCACCATGCCCACGGCGGTGCCGGTCGAGACGATCGACAGGTCGACGGCGCCGCCGCCGAGCGCGATCACCTGCCAGACCATGGCCATCAGCCACAGCCCCTCGCCCAGGAGGGAGGCCGTCAGGGAGCCGGTGAGCAGGCGGTACTGGCCGTGCTGGAAGGGACGGAACGGGCCGCGCAGCCAGCGTGCGGTGCCACCACCGTCGGCGACTGTCGGTTCGGTCATGAAGGGGCCTCCGGCAAAACGGCCAAACGGGGCGGCAATGCCACCCAAGGTGGACAACATGACAATGGCCCCAACATAGAGCAGGCCACCGACATATTCCGGCACCACCACCACGGCCCCCGGGCGAACCCGCCCGCCGGCCCGCCCCGAGACCGTCGCATTGGCCCGAGGCCGGGCGTTTCAGGGGCGACCGGTTGACCGGTCGCGGGGCCGTGGGGTCGGGACCTGGGCGGCGGTGGCGGCCGGAGCCCAGAGTGAGGGCGCCCGCCGGCCTGCCTCGGCCGGAGGCCGCCGGACAGGGCCGTCGCATTGGACCGTGGGCCGAGGCCGGGCGTTTCAGGGCGACCGTTGGCCGGGCGTGGGGGGCGGGGCGTTGGTTCAGCGGCGGGTGGAGAGGTGGGTGAGGAGGGTGGCGAGGTGGCCGGTGCCGGGGGCGCCGAGGTGGGCGGTGAGGGCGGTCAGTTCGGTGGCCGCGGCGGTGGAGAGCCGGTGGTGGGCGTCGTATCCGCGTTCGGACAGGAACACCAGTACCCGGCGCCGGTCGGTCTCGTCGGCCCTGCGGTAGACGAGGTTGTCCGAGACCATCCGGTCCACGATCTTGGTGAGCGTGGGCGGGGCCAGCAGCGCGTGGTCGGCGATCTCCGACATGGGGTGCCCCTCGCCGTCCGCGAGCAGGCTCATCACCCGCCACTCCTCCACGGTGCCGCCCGCCGCGCCGAGGGCCGCGGACAGCCGCGCGGTGACCCGCCGCTCCGCCAGGGTGAGCAGGCGGGGCAGGTCGAGCCCGTGGGCGGTGGCGCCCGTCGGTTCCGGGGATTCGGTCGTCGTCTCCATCGGTGACTCGAAGATTACCGTTCGGTGGGGGAAGATTCCGGTACTAATACCAAGTATGGTCGCATCATCCGGGGCCATCGACGTCGCTCTCCTGGTACCGCTGCGCGGGCCGGCGGGGATATTCGGCCCGTCCTGCGAGCTGTGCGCCAGGCTGGCGGCCGAGGAGGTCAACGCGGGCGCGGGGGTGCTCGGCCGGGAGATCAGGCTGATCACGGTGGACGGCGGCGCCCCGCCGCACCAGGTCGCCGACGAGATCGACCTGCTGGTTTCCGGCGGCGCGGTGGACGCCGTGGTGGGCTGGCACATCTCCGCGGTGCGCGAGGTCGTGGCGCCGCGGATCGCCGGGCGCGTGCCGTACGTCTACACCGCGCTGTACGAGGGCGGGGAGCGGGCGCCGTGGGTGTTCCTGACCGGTGAGACGCCCGCCCGGCAGCTCCGGCCCGCGCTGCGCTGGTTCCACACCGAGCTGGGCGTGCGCCGCTGGGCGATCGTGGGCGACGACTACGTGTGGCCGCGCCGGTCGGCCGCCGAGGTGCGGTCCTATCTCGCCGAGCTGGGCGGCACGCTGACCGACGAGATCTACGTCAGGCTGGGCACCGGCGACTTCGGCGGCGTGCTCGGCCGGCTGCGCGCCACCCCCTGCGACGCGGTGCTGATGCTGCTGGTGGGCGATGACGCGGTGGCGTTCAACCGGCAGTACGGCGCGGCGGGGATCGACGCGCTGCGGTTCAGCCCGCTGATGGAGGAGAACATGCTGCTGGCGACCGGCAGCGGCGGGACGCGCGGGCTGTTCGCCGCGGCCGGCTACTTCGCCGCGCTGCCGACGGCCGCCGGGCTCGACTTCGACGCCCGCTACCACCACCGCTTCGGGATCAGGGCGCCGATGCTGAACAGCCTGGGGGAGTCCTGCTACGAGGGCGTCCGCCTGCTGGCCGAGCTGCTGCGCAGGGCGGGGGAGCTGAGCGCGCGGCGGATGCTGGAGGTGTCGGAGGGGCTCGGGTACGACGGGCCGCGCGGCTCGGTACAGGTCAGGGCCAGGCACCTGGAGCAGCGGATGTTCCTCGCGGTCGCCGACGACCTGCGCTTCGACGTGATCGCCGACCTCTGAACTCGGACGCGCGCCCCATTGACGATTGCTTCGCCGAAAAATAGTTTTCTGATGAAGCAATACTGGGGAGGTTGATGATCGTGGCGACGTATCCCTACCGATGTGCCGTGTGTGGTCCGTTCGAAGTACGGCGGCCGATCGGCGAGGCGGCGGCGACCGAGGAATGCGTCGGCTGCGGCGAGCCCGCCGTGCGCGTCTACACCCCGCCGCTGCTGGCGCGCACCGCGCCCGCACTGGTGAGGGCGCTGGACGCCGCGCAGGCGAGTGCCCACGAGCCGCAGGTCACCCAGCGGGTTCCGGCGCGCCCCAAGCGCGCGACGCCCCCGCCCGACCCGCGTTGGGCCAAGCTTCCCCGACCCTGATCTGACGGGAGACTCTGCCATGCCCGAAGTCGTCTTCAGCGTCGACCAGGCGCGTTCCATGCGCGACCAGGCCGCCCCGGGTCACAACCGGTGGCATCCCGACATCCCGCCCGCGGTCACGGTACGGCCGGGCGCGGAGTTCCGGGTGGAGTGCCGCGAGTGGACCGACGGCCAGATCGGCAACAACGACTCCGCCAACGACGTACGTGATGTGAACCTGTCGGTCTGCCACATGCTCAGCGGCCCCATCGCGGTGGAGGGCGCGGAGCCGGGCGACCTGCTGGTCATCGACATCCTCGACATCGGCCCGGTGCCGCAGGCGGCGGGCGGCCTCCCCGGCGAAGGCTGGGGCTATACCGGGATCTTCGCCAAGCAGAACGGCGGCGGCTTCCTGACCGACCAGTACCCCGACGCCTACAAGGCCATCTGGGACTTCCACGGCCAGCAGGCCACCTCCCGGCACATCCCCGGGGTCAGGTTCACCGGCATCACCCACCCGGGCCTGTTCGGCACCGCTCCATCGCCGGACCTGCTGGCCCGCTGGAACACCCGCGAGCAGGCCCTGATCGACACCGCCCCGCAGCGGGTGCCGCCGCTGGCGCTGCCCCCGCTGGGCGAAGGCGTGCTCGCCGGGCCGCTCGGCGGCCAGGACCTGGAGCGCGTCGGCCGCGAGGGGGCCCGTACCGTGCCACCCCGCGAGAACGGCGGCAACCACGACATCAAGAACTTCAGCCGGGGCGCACGCGTCTTCTACCCCGTCTATGTGCCCGGCGCCCTGTTCTCCGGCGGCGATCTGCACTTCAGCCAGGGCGACGGCGAGATCACCTTCTGCGGCGCCATCGAGATGGGCGGGTTCATCGACTTCCATGTCGACCTGATCAAGGGCGGCATGGCGAAGTACGGGATCACCACCAACCCGGTGTTCCTGCCCGGCAACGTGGAGCCGCGCTACTCGGAGTTCATGTCGTTCATCGGCATCTCCGTCGATCACGACACCGACACCAACTACTACAACGACGCCACGCTCGCCTACCGCAACGCGTGCCTGAACGCGATCGAGTACCTCAAGACCTTCGGCTACAGCGGCGCGCAGGCGTACCTGCTGCTCGGGGCCGCGCCGGTGGAGGGCCGGGTCAGCGGGGTCGTGGACATCCCGAACGCCTGCTGCACCCTCTACCTGCCCACCGAGATCTTCGACTTCGACATCCGCCCGACCGCGGAGGGCCCGAGGAAGGCCGACCGAGGCTCCTGCGCCACCAGTGGCTGACATGTCCGACTACGAGATCTTCGAGCTGGGGGACTTCACCTTCCTCAGCGGCGCGACCCTGCGGGGGGCGCGGCTCGCCTACAAGACGTACGGCGAGCCGTCCCCCGCGAAGGACAACGTGATCGTCTACCCGACCTGGTACTCCGGGCGGCACTGGGACAACGAGTGGCTGATCGGACCGGGGATGACCCTGGACCCGGAACGCTACTTCATCATCGTGCCCAACCAGTTCGGCAACGGCCTGTCCAGCTCGCCGAGCAACACGCCGGAGCCGTACGACCGGGCCAGGTTCCCGCGCGTCACGATGTACGACAACGTCGCGGCCCAGCACCGGCTGGTCACCGAGCGGTTCGGCGTGCAGCGCCTGGCCCTGGTGACCGGCTGGTCGATGGGCGCGGGGCAGACCTACCAGTGGGCGGTCAGCCACCCGGACATGGTGGAGCGGATTGCGCCCTTCTGCGGCTCCTCGCACACCAGCCCGCACAACAAGGTGTTCCTGGAGGGCGTGCAGGCCGCGCTCACCGCCGACGGGGGCTTCAACGGCGGCTGGTACGGCGAGCGCCGGCTGACCACCGGCCTGCGGGCCGCCGCCCGCGTCTACGCCGGATGGGGGTTCTCCCAGGCGTTCTACTGGCAGCACCTGTACGAGCGACTGGGTTACACCTCCCTGGAGGACTTCCTGGTCGGTTTCTGGGAAGGCTTCTTCCTCGACGACAGAGATCCCAACAACCTGATCACCATGCTGCGCGTCTGGCACGCCGCCGACGTGGGGCTGACCCCCGGCTTCAACGGCGACACCGAGGCGGCGCTGGCCTCCATCAAGGCCAGGGCGCTGGTCATGCCGGCGGAGAAGGACCTCTACTTCCCGCCGGAGGACGAGGCGTGGGCCGTGGAGCGCATCCCCAACGCCCGGCTCCGGGTCATCCCCGGCGTCTGGGGGCACTTCGCGGGGCACGGTAGCAACCCCGAGGACGTCCGGTTCATCGACGAAGGGCTGCGCGAACTGATGGCGTCATAGCGCGGGAGCGGGGGCGGTCACGGTGTACGCCGGGGCCGCCTCTCCTTTTCGCCATAGGGCGATATACCAAAAGAATAGATGGTAGGCAAGAAAAAGCACCGTCCGTACACTGTGCCACACCAACCGTAAAAACCACATGAAAAAGGATGGAGCACCACAGTCACCCCCATTTAAGGAGCCCACTGTGACCATCAGACGAGTCGTGTCGCACGTCGCGCTCGCCGTCTGCGCCGCGGCGGCCGTGATCGCCGCCGCCTCCCCGGCGACCGCGCAACCGGGCGCGAACCGTGCCGCGTTCACCATCACCAGCAGCGCGTTCGCCCAGGGCGGGACCATTCCCATCGTGCACGAGTGCACCAGCGCCAGGCCCCCGGACGCGCGTAAGAAGAACGAGTCCCCGCCGCTGTCGTGGTCCGGAGCCCCGGCGGGCGCGCAGAGTTACGCGATCATCATGCGCGACCTGAGCAACAACAATCTGCTGCACTGGATCATCTACGACATTCCGGTGAGCACGACGTCGCTTCCGCAGAACGTCGCCCACCTTTACCAGCCACCGGTGCCTCCCGGGTCCAGGCAGATCTACTACCGCGGCAGTGCGAGCCTGTGGGGCTACCAGGGGCCGTGCTCGCCCAGCTCGATCAACACCTATGAGTTCAGGGTCCACGCGCTCAACCGGGCGACCCTGACCGAACTCAACGAAAACTCCTCGATCAGGACCGCGGCGCAGGTCATCGCCAACGCCTCACTCGGCTCGGCCAGGATCACCGCCCTGTCGTGAGGCTCGCGGAGCGCCGGAGACCCGCGCGGGACCGGGGCCGCCGCTCTGGGTGAGCGGCGGCCCGGCCCCGTTGGGGGCGGCACCCGCGTGGGTGATGCCGATCCTCACGCCGCGCGGTGGTGGTTCACCGCACGCCGCGAAGCATGTTCAAGCCGTATTGTCTCGATCACCGACCGTCACCGTCAAGGGGCGTTCATCCGAGGCCGGCCGCCGGGGCCATCAGCATGACGCCCGCCACGATCACGATCGCGCCGATCAGGTCGAAGACCAGCCCCGAGCGCACCATCCGGGTGATCGGCACCATGCCCGAGCCGTACACGATCGCGTTGGGCGGCGTGGAGACCGGCAGCATGAACCCGAACGACGCGCCGAAGACCGCCGCCAGGGCGGGGACGAGCGGCTCGACCCCCGCGGCGGTCGCGATCGGCAGGATGATCGGTACCACGACCCCCACGCTGGCCGTGTTGCTGGTCGTCTCGCTGATCACGATGGCCACCAGGGTGGCCAGCAGGGTCAGCCCGAGCAGCGAGGAGACGCCGAGCAGCGCCGCGGCGTTGCGGCCCATCGTCTCGGCCAGGCCGGTCTCCGACAGGAGTTTGCCCAGCGCGATGCCCGCCCCGAACAGCAGGATCGTGCCCCAGTCGATGCGTACGGCCTCGTTCCAGGTCAGCGTGAAGCGGCGGGCCCGCCAGTCCACCGGCAGCACGAACAACAGCGCGGCGGCCACGATCGCGACGACGCCCTCGTCCACGCGGGCCAGCACGGCCCTGTAGACGGCCGACTCCTCGCCCGCCACCAGCGCCACGACGCCCGGCGTGATCCACAAGGCCACCGCGACGCCGAAGGCGATGAGCGTGTTGCGCTCCCCGGCCGACATCCGCCCGAGCCCGGCGCGCTCCGTGGCGACGTACGCGCCGGCGCCCTCGATCCGCCGGGTCTCGGGCCGGTTGAGCCACAGCAGTACCACCGACAGCACCGCGAACATCGCCAGCACGATGGGCGCGGCCATGACGACCCAGGTGAAGAACGGTATCCGGGTGCCGGTGGCGTCCTCGATCAGGCCGCGGCCGATCAGGTTGGGCGGTGAGCCGATGGGCGTGAGCAGCCCGCCGATGGACGCCGAGTAGGCCAGCATCAGCATGATCGCGGTGGCGAACCGCAGCCGGCGCGGGTCGGTGCCACCGGCCACGAACCCCGACAGCGTCGCCACCACGCCGAGCGCGATCGGCAGCAGCATCGCGGTGGTCGCGGTGTTGGAGATGAACGCGCTGAGCGCCATCGTGGCCAGCCCGAACGCGATCACCGTGCGATACGTCGAGCCCGCCACGCCCGGCAGCGACAGGATCCAGAACGCGAACCTGCGGTGCAGTCCGTGCCGCATCATCGCCTCGGCGATCACGAAGCCGCCGATGAACAGGAAGATCGTCGGGCTGGCGAACGCCCCGAAGACCTCGGCCGCGGGGGCCACCCCGAGCAGCGCGCACAGCGCGAGCCCGAGGGCGGCGGTGACCGGGATCGGGACGGCCTCGGTGATCCAAGCCACGATCACCAGGGCCAGGACGGCCGCCAGCTTCCGCTGCGCGTCGGGCAGGCCGGGGGTGGCCAGGTAGACCCCCAGGCCGGCGAGCGGCGCCAGCCAGAGCCCCGCCGTACGGCGGGCGCGCTCGAATCGCTCCTCGGCCGGGCTGAGGGTTTCGCGAATCTCATCGAGTGTGCGGTAGGTCACATCGGCGATCATCCGCCCGCCCGCGCGCCCCGGCAAGCGGAATGTGTCGTGACGCAGCGTCGGCAGGTGGTGGCAATGTGTCCCCGGCGTCCATTAAATGGGTTGATAGGGGGTAATACCCTAGAACGGCGAGAGCGCCCTTCGAGGGGCCGCCGAGGGGGGAAACCAGGCGGGCTCTGCCGCAACGGCCCCGATCCGCTCCCGCCGCACGGTCCTTGATCCGCCCCGGTGTGCGCTGGGCGTGCGCGTGATGTGCGTACGGCCTGATCCGCCCCGGCTTGTGCTCGTCCCGTCCCGTATGGCCGCGATTCGCCCGTCCGTACGGCCCGCGACGCAGCGTCGCGCGGCCCCGACCCCGAACACCCTCGACTGTCCGTGCCCCCTACATCGATGAGGAGTGCCCTGCCCAGCGATGAGTTCCGACAGTAGATCTCCCGCGCCCTCCGTCCCCTCCCTCCCTCCCACCCGGACCCGGCTCGCCGCCAACTCCCTGTGGCGGATGAAGTCCTACCTCCGCCCCTACGCAGGCCGCCTGGTGATCCTCTGGCTGGCCGCCTCCCTCGGCATCGCCACGAGCATCGCCATCCCGCTGGTCGGCCGGGAGGTGGTGGACGGCCCCATCGCCCACCGCGACCCCGGCGGCCTGCTGCCGCTCGGCCTGCTGGCGCTCGGCCTCGGCTGCACCGAGGCGTTCCTCACCTTCCTCCGCAGATGGACCTCCATCGGGCCGGTCCTCGGCCTGGAGACCGCCATCCGCGACGACGTGTACGAGCACATGCAGCGCCTGCCGATGAGCTTCCACGGCCACTGGCAGTCGGGTCAGCTTCTGTCCCGGGTGACCACCGACCTTTCGGTGATCCGCCGCTTCTTCGGATTCGGGATGCTGTTCCTGGTGATGAACATCATCCAGCTCGTCACCGTGACCGCGCTGCTGCTACGGATGCACTGGCCGCTCGGCCTGCTGGTGGCGGGCTCCGCCGTACCGATCGTGATCATGTGCCTGCGCTTCGAGAAGCACTACATCCGCATCTCCCGGCAGGTGCAGGACGAGCAGGGCGACCTCGCCACGCTCGTCGAGGAGGCCGCGCTCGGCGTGCGGACCATCCGCTCCTTCGGCCGCAGGCACCACGCCTACGAAGGCTACGACGAGTCCGCGCGCACGCTGTACCGCAGCGCCATGGCCAAGGTACGGCTGTCGGCCAAGTTCTTCACCTTCCTCACCGTCATGCCGAACGTCACGCTGGCCCTGGTGCTCCTGCTCGGCGCGCTCGCCGTCGGCGCGGGCACGCTGACCCTCGGCACCCTGGTCGCCTTCACCACCCTGATGCTCTCCCTGGTCTGGCCGATCGCCTCGCTCGGCCACATCCTGGCCATGGGCCAGGAGGCGATGACCGCCGCCGACCGGGTGATGGAGGTGCTGGACACCGAACCCGAGATCGTCGGCGGCCCCGCCGCCGTCGAACTGCCCCGCGGGCACCTGCGGTTCGAGGGCGTCGGCTTCCACTTCCCCGGCGAAGAGGACCGGCCGCTGCTCCACGACGTCCGGCTGGACGTACGTCCGGGCGAGACGGTCGCCGTCGTCGGGCCCACCGGGTCGGGCAAGACCACGCTGACCGCGCTGGTACCCCGGCTGCTCGACGTCACCGCGGGCCGGATCACCATCGACGGGCACGACGTGCGCGACCTGTCCCTGCCCGCGTTGCGCTCGGCCGTGGCGACCGCCTTCGAGGAGCCGACACTGTTCTCCATGAGCGTGCGGGAGAACCTCTCGCTGGGCCGCCGCGACGCCACGGAAGAGGAGATGCGCGACGCCCTGGAGATCGCGCAGGCCACCTTCGCCTACGACCTGCCCTGGGGCCTCGACACCCGGATCGGCGAGCAGGGGCTGTCGCTGTCCGGCGGCCAGCGCCAGCGGCTCGCCCTGGCCAGGGCGGTGCTCAGCAGACCGCGCATCCTGGTGCTCGACGACACCCTGTCCGCGCTCGATGTGGAGACCGAGGCGCTGGTGGAGGCCGCGCTGCGCAACGTGCTGCGCGAGGCCACCGGCCTGATCGTCGCCCACCGGGCCTCCACCGTCCTGCTCGCCGACAAGGTGGCGCTGCTGCGCGACGGCACCATCACCCACGTCGGCCGCCACCAGGACCTGCTCGCCCAGGTGCCGGAGTACCGCGAACTGCTCGCGCAGGACGCCGGGCTCGACACCGAGGACCAGCGGGAGGCGCTGCGATGACGGTGACCGAACCCGGGACCGAGCCGGAGTCCGGCGCGGCCGGAAGCTGGCGCGGCGTCGCCAGTGAAGCCCAGGACGAGATCTCCGAGCAGGTCTCCGTGCTGCTGCGGGCCCGTTCCCGGCGGCTGCTCGGCGACCTGCTCCGGCCGCACCGCAGGTCCATCGCCCTGCTCGTGGCGATCATCGTGGTCTCCAACGCGGCGGCGCTGTCCATCCCGTTCCTGGTCAAGATCGGCATCGACGAGGGCATCCCGCCGATGGTGGCCGGGCAGGGGCCGGGGACGCTGCTGATCATCGTCGGCCTGACCCTGGCCGCGGCGGTGGTCCAGGCGCTGACCCGGCGGGCGTTCCTGGGCCTGTCCGGGCGGATCGGCCAGGAGACGCTGCTGGAACTGCGCAGGCGGGTGTTCGACCACTTTCAGAAGCTGTCGATGGCCTTCCACGAGCGGTACACCTCCGGGCGGGTCATCTCCCGGCTCACCTCCGACGTGGAGGCGATCGCCGAGATGCTCGCGTCCGGGTTCGACAGCCTGGTCACCGCCGTGCTGACCCTCGCCGGAACCGCGGTGCTGCTGCTCGTCCTGGACGTCCATCTGGGCCTGGTGGCGCTGCTGCCGCTGCCGATCCTGCTGTTCTTCACCCGCTGGTTCCGCAGGCAGTCCAGCATCGCCTACCGCCGGACCCGCGAGGCGGTGGCGCTGGTGATCGTCCACTTCGTGGAGTCGATGACCGGTATCCGCGCGGTGCAGGCGTTCCGCCGCGAGCCGCGCAACCAGGAGATCTTCGGGGAGCTGAACGAGGGCTACCGCGAGGCCAACGCGTACAGCATGCGGCTCGTCGCGATGTTCATGCCCGGGGTGAAGCTGATCGGCAACGTCACCATCGCCGTGGTGCTGGTGTACGGCGGGTGGCTCGCCTTCGGCGGGGAGGTGACGGTCGGCGTGCTCGCCGCCTTCCTGCTGTACCTGCGCCAGTTCTACGAGCCGATGCAGGAGATCAGCCAGTTCTACAACACCCTCCAGTCGGCGGGCGCGGCGCTGGAGAAGCTGTCCGGAGTCCTTGAGGAGGAGCCCGACGTGGCCGAACCGGCCGCGCCGGTGCCGCTGCCCGAGGCCAGGGGAGAGGTGACCTTCGAGGGGGTGGCGTTCTCCTACGTGCCCGACGTACCGATCCTGCGCAGGCTGGACCTGCGCATTCCGGCCGGGCAGACGGTCGCGGTGGTCGGCGCGACCGGCGCGGGCAAGACGACCGTCGCCAAGCTGATCTCCCGGTTCTACGACCCGACGGCCGGGCGCGTACTGCTGGACGGCGTGGACCTGCGCGACCTCGACGAGACCACGCTGCGCCGCGCGGTGGTCATGGTGACCCAGGAGAACTTCCTGTTCACCGGAACGGTGGCGGAGAACATCAGGTTCGGCCGCCCGCAGGCCGGACGCCGGGACATCGTGGCCGCGGCGCAGGCCATCGGCGCGCACGACTTCATCGCGTCGCTGCCGGAGGGCTACGACACCGAGGTCGGCAAGCGCGGCGGCCGGATGTCGGCGGGGCAGCGCCAGCTCATCGCCTTCGCCAGGGCGTTCCTGGCCGATCCGGCGGTGCTCATCCTGGACGAGGCCACCTCCAGCCTGGACGTGCCGAGCGAGCGCCTGGTCCAGCGGGCGCTGCGGACCATCCTGGCCGACCGCACCGCGCTGATCATCGCGCACCGGCTGTCCACCGTGGAGATCGCCGAACGGGTGCTGGTCATGGAGGACGGCCGGGTGGTGGAGGACGGCTCCCCCGACCGGCTGATCGCCACCTCCGGCCGCTTCGCCGACCTGCACCAGGCGTGGCTGGACAGCCTGGCGTGACGGTCAATCGCCGGGCAGCTCGTCCAGCCTGACGTCGACCGTCGCCGTCGAGCCGTCCTGGCGGGTGATCTCGACCTTGACCGTCTGGCCGGGCTTGAGGGTGGCCAGCACCTCGGACAGGGCGGCGACGGTCGCCGTCTCGATGCCGTCGACCGACGTCACCCTGTCCCCGGCGCGGATGCCCGCCCGGTCCGCGCCGCCGCCGGGGGTGACGCGGATGACGTTCGCCCCCGCCGGGCGGCCGTCCACGCCGACCGCCCCGGAGACGGTCACGCCGAGGGCGGCCCGCCTGGTGTTGGTGACCTTGCCGTCGCGGATGATCTGGCCGGCGATGTCGGTCACCGTGCTGCACGGGATCGCGAAGCCGATGCCGGGGGCCGCCGCGCCGGCCAGCTCCGGGTTGGTGGCGGCGAGCGTGGGGATGCCGACCACCTGGCCGGAGAGGTTCACCAGCGCGCCGCCGCTGTTGCCGGGGTTGATCGGGGCGGAGGTCTGGATGGCGTTGGTGATGGTCGCCCCGGGCGAGCCCCGGCCCTCGGGCTCGGAGACCGTACGGCCGAGCGCGGAGATGATGCCCTCGGTGACACTGCCGGAAAGGCCCAGCGGGTTGCCCATGGCCAGCACCATCTGCCCCACCCGCAGCCTGCTCGCGTCGCCGAACCTGGCCGGGACCAGGCCGCGGGCGTCGTCCACCTTGATCACCGCGAGGTCGCCGATCGGGAAGGACTCCACCAGCCTGGCGGTCCTCGGGGTGCCGCCGGTCGCCGGGCTGACCTCGAAGGAC
Source organism: Spongiactinospora sp. 9N601 (assembly GCF_044326295.1). NCBI lineage: Bacteria > Bacillati > Actinomycetota > Actinomycetes > Streptosporangiales > Streptosporangiaceae > Spongiactinospora > Spongiactinospora sp. 9N601. The sequence continues at coordinate 72,475 of NZ_JBIRBB010000026.1, read as the reverse complement.
CGCGCGTCGCCGATCACATGGGCGTTGGTGACGATGTGGCCGGCGGTGTCGTAGATGATCCCCGAACCGAGGCCCGTCTGCGTGGTGATCTGCACGATCGACGGCAGCACCGCCGCGATGACCTGCTCGTACGCCCGCTCCACCGCGACCGCCGCCTCGGGCGCGGTCACCGGGGCGGCGGTCGCCGGCGGGTGGGTACGGCCGGGGGAGGCGGTCGTGGGCGCGGGCGAGGTGGGGGCGGCGGTGCCGGTCGGGGTGGGGCCGGTCGGAGTGGTCGCGGGCTGCCCGCCGACGCCCGGCGGCCCGCCGCACGCCGCGGCCGTGGCGAGCGCGGCCGAGCAGAGGACGAGCGTCAGGCGCCGAGTCACGTTCCCCATCCTTGGTACGTTCCCCAAGCCGGTGGCCGGTAGTCCGCCGGGTGTCCGTACCTGGGAAGACGGCAAGATCGTGACGCGGGTGGGGCTGCGCGGACGAGAGGCGTGACGTAACCTGCGGCCATGGCGGACGTTGACGATGCGACCACTCCCATGCCGCGGGTACCCGCCGATGGCGAGCCCGCCACCGGCCGCCCCCGATCCGCCGACCCCCCGAGCCGCCCGGTGCCCGCCCGCTCCACTGAGCCGCCCACGCCCCGCCCCGACGATCCGCCGAGCCGCCCGGTGCCCGCGCGATCCGCCGAGCCGTCGCGTCGGCCGGTGCCCGCGCGTCCTGGCGAGCCGCCCATCGCGCGGCCCGGTGAGGACCTCACCACGACGGCCGACCTGCGCAGCCTGAAGCAGACTGGATCGTTCCCGCGCCGGCTGCCGCCCGCCGTGCCCGCGCGGCCCGCCGCCGAGGTCTACTCCCTGCTGCCCCGCGAGCGCCCCGCCGACGATGGCCGGGCCAGGCGCACCGGCCCGTTCGCCCGGCTGGCCGAGCTGCCGATGCGGGTGGCCTACACGATCGCGGCCACCGTGGCGACCGTGATCGTCGTGGTGCTGATCTTCGTGGTGTTCGGCGGCGACGAGTACGCCGGGCGCTCGACGGTCCGCAGCGCCGAGGTGACGACGTCCCCCACGCCCGCCGCCTCGCCGAGCGTGCCGCCCGTGCCACCGGTTCCGAAGTCCAAGGGCCTGCCGGCCCACGCCGGAGCGGGCAGCACGGTGATCGGCCTGGTGGACGACCCCAAGGCCGGGCTCGCCTATCCCCGGCTGGCCGCCCCCTGGGCCATCCCCGACTCCTCTCCCTTCTCCCGGGCGCAGCGGGCGGGCAAGTGGCGCGCGCCCTACACGATGGTGGTGTCCGGCCTGCTCCCCGGTACCGCGCACGCCTCGCCGTCCGGGGAGGCCGCGCTGCGCGCGGCAGCCGCCGCCGGGGCCAGGTGGTCGCTGGGCGCCCACCATCCGCCGGGCTCCACGCTGGCCTGGACCGGCTCGCGCCGGCTCACCACGGGCAAGGGATGGGTGCTCACCTACACGGTGACCTACCGGACGGGCGGCGCCAAGCACACCTCGCGCGCCGCGATCGTCGTGGCCGACACCGGCAAGCGCAGGCCCGGCATGCTCCTGATGAGCGTTCCGGACACCCGCAAGGCACTGTGGCCGGACATCTCTAAGGTGGTCAACGGCGTCAGACCGGGCTGAGCGGGATTTCCGGACGCCTCCCGGGGAAGCCCGCACCAGAATATGATTCTGCGAGCGCCGGTATGCCCGGCCGCAGTAGCACGCGGGGAAGGTGGACGATGGCGATCGGATTCAGCGAGGAACACCAGGCCCTACGGGATTCGGTGTCCGGCTGGCTGGAAAGGCACGTCCCCGCCGAGGCGGTCCGCGCCGCGGTCGCCGCCGGTTCCGCCGAGGCCGGGCCGGAGGACGCGACCGCGCGGCCCGCGTTCTGGAACTCCCTCGCCGGTCAGGGCCTGCTCGGCCTGCACCTGCCGGAGAAGTACGGCGGCTCCGGCTACGGCCTGCTGGAGACCGCCATCGTCGTCGAGGCCCTCGCCGAGCGCCTGACCCCCGGCCCCTACCTGCCCACCGTCCTGGCCTCCGCCGCGATCTGGGCCGCGACCGGCAAGGCGCCCGCCGAGCTGCTGCCCGGCCTGGCCGGCGGCGGCCTGACCGGCGCGGTCGCGCTGAGCGGCGGCGGCCTCACCGGCACCAGGAACGACGACGGCACGCTCACCATCGACGGCAGGGCCGAGCCGGTGGCGGGCGGCGCGCAGGCCGACGTGCTGGTGCTGCCGGTGCGCACCGAGCAGGGCGAGGAGTGGGTGGCGCTGCCCCGGGAGAGCGTGACGGTCACGCCGCTGCCCGCCCTGGACCTCACCCGCGGCGTGGCCATGGTCGCGGTGCCTTCGCTCGTCGTACCGGCCGAGCGGGTGCTCGACGGGCTGACCCGAGCCCGGATGGACGACCTCGCGGCGATCCTGCTCGGCGCGGAGGCTGCGGGGGTCGCCGCCTGGTGCGTGTCGGCGGCGGCCGGGCACGCCAGGACGCGCGAGCAGTTCGGCCGCCCGATCGGGCAGTTCCAGGCGGTCAAACACAAGATCGCGCGGATGCTGGTGGCGCTCGAACAGGCCCGCGCCACCGTCTGGGACGCGGCCAGGTCCGCCGGGCAGAGCGACGAGGCTGCCTTCGCCGCCGCGGTGGCCGGGGTAACCGCCCCCGACGCCGCGGTCCGCTGCGCGGCCGACGCCATCCAGACCTTCGGCGGCATCGGCTACACCTACGACCACGAGGCGCACCTGTACTACCGCCGCGCGCTGACGCTGCGCGCGCTGCTCGGCCCTTCGGCGGGGTGGGCCTCGGCGGTGGCCGGGCACGCGCTGGGCGGCGTGAGCCGTTCCATGCGGATCGACCTGCCGTCCGGCGCGGAGCCGGTACGGGCCCGGCTGCGCGAGGAGGTCGCCGAGGTCGCCCGCCTGTCCGGCGCGGCGCAGCGCCGGGCGGTCGCGGCGGCCGGGTTCGTCATGCCGCACCTGCCCCGCCCGTGGGGCCGCGCGGCGAGCCCGCTGGAACAGGTTCTCATCGCCCAGGAGCTGCGGGCCGCCAAGGTGCGCACGCCGCACATGCTCATCGGCGCGTGGGTGGTGCCCTCCATCGCGACGTACGGCACGCCCGAGCAGCAGGAGCGCTTCCTGCCGCGCACGCTGAGCGGTGAGCTGGCCTGGTGCCAGTTGTTCAGCGAGCCGGGCGCGGGCTCGGACCTGGCGTCGCTGGCCACCCGGGCCGAGCGCGCGCCCGGCGGCTGGCGGCTCACCGGGCAGAAGGTCTGGACGTCCTTCGCCAAGACCGCCGAGTGGGCCATCTGCCTGGCCAGGACCAGCCCGGACAAGCCCAAGCGGGAGGGCATCACCTACTTCCTGGTGGACATGAAGTCCCCCGGCGTGACGGTCAGCCCGCTGACCGAGATGACCGGCGAGGCCCTGTTCAACGCGGTCTACCTGGACGGCGTCTTCGTGCCCGACGACCAGGTGGTCGGCGCGGTGGACAACGGGTGGCGGGTGGCCCGCAACACGCTGTCCAACGAGCGGGTGCTGCTGTCGTCGGGGCCGGGGCGGTCCGGCGCGGCCGTACCGGACCTGCTCGGGCTGGTCGGGCGGCTCGGCCGCGAACCGTCCCCCGCCGAGCGCGCCGAGATCGCCGCGGTGGTCGGCGAGGCGCACGCCATCGAGGCGCTGGCGCTGCGGGTGACCCTCAAGCAGCTCGCGGGCGGCGAGCCGGGCGCGGAGGCGTCGGTACGCAAGGTGCTGTCCACCGCGCACGCCCAGCGCGTGGCCGAGTGCGCGGTCACGCTGCTCGGCACGGCCGCGGTGACCGCCGCCGACGCCAAACTCGGCGACGCCGGCTACTGGACCCGCGCGATCCTCGCCACCCGCGCCATGACCATCTACGGCGGCACCACCGAGGTCCAGCTCAACATCATCGCCGAACGCATGCTCGGCCTCCCCCGCGACCCCGAACCGGGCGGCTGACCCGGCAGGAGTGGCACCACCCGGCAGGAGGGAATGAGCCGTTTACGGCGGCGGGCACCCAGCCCCCCGCCCAGAAAGGCCCACCATGCCCAACACCCACCCGCCGGCTCCCATCGGCCGCCGGTACCGGCCGACCTGGTGGTCCCGGTGAAGCGTGCAGTACGCAGTGCACCGGCCCGCCTGGTGGAACCGGTGGCACCGGGTGTCCGCCCGGTGGCGAGGGGCCGGCGGGGGCTGTGGTGGGTGGGATTGTGGGGGGTCGGGGTGGGGGTGTTGGTGGGGTGTGCTTCGGGGGATGGGGAGGGGTTGGTGATCGCGAATGACACCGGGGGGACGATCAGTGTGCGGGGGCGGTTGCAGGTGCGGCCGTTCGCGGTGCTGGGGCCGGGGGAGGGGACCTCGATCAGGTTTCCCGGGTGGATGTGCGAGGAGCGTGCCCCGGGCAATTCGCTGGTGGCGACGGCAGGGGATGGCAGGACCTACACGTACGGGCCGCCGCTGTGCAACGGCCGGGCGTGGGAAATAGGATCATAAGCCGTTATGTCGGGTTTAACGGAGTTGTCGAGCCAAGCTCGATAAGCTCCGCTGGTGTCCCATTTCTCCCCAGGCACATCCCTCTCCGCCCGGACGGTCCGCGGGTGAGCGCCGGGCCGGCGTTGACGCGGCGGCCCGCCGTATCCCGCCGCTCGCGGGCGGCCGGGCTGGTTCGGGCCCTGCGGCCACGGCAGTGGGTGAAGAACGGGCTGGTGCTCGCCGCCCCCCTGGCCGCCGGGGAACTGTTCACCCCCACCGGCGCGCGGGCCGCGCTGATCGCCTTCGCGGCGTTCTGCCTGGCCGCCTCCGGGGCGTACCTGATCAACGACGCCGCCGACGCCGCCGCCGACCGGCTGCACCCGAGGAAGCGGCACCGCCCCGTCGCCTCCGGCCTGATCTCCGTCCCGCTGGCCAGGGCGGCCGGGGCGGTGCTGGCCGCGAGCGCCCCCGCCGTCGCCGCGCTGACCGGCGGCTGGCGGCTCCCCGCCGTGGTGGCCGGGTACCTGGCCCTCACTCTCGGCTACACGTTCTGGCTGAAGCGGCAGCCGGTCGTGGACCTGGTCGCGGTCGCCGGATGCCACGTCGTCCGGGCCCTCGCCGGAGCCGTCGCGGTGGAGGTCCCGGTGACGAGCTGGTTCCTGGTGGTGATCTCGCTCGGCTCGCTCCAGCTCGTGGCCGGCAAGCGCGAGGCCGAACGACGGGCGAACGCCGGCTCGGCCACCCGGGCGACCCTGGCCGCCTACACCCCCGGCTACCTCGCGCAGGTCCGCACCATGTGCTCCGGCGCGATGATCGTCACCTACTGCCTGTGGGCACTGAACGATCACCCCGGGCCCTTCCACGCGCTCAGCATCGTGCCGTTCGTGCTGGTCGTACTCCGGCACAACCTCCTGGTCGACCAGGGCGCGGGAGAGGAGCCGGAGGAACTGGCCCTGCGCGACCGGCCGTTGCAGATCTTCATCGCCGTCCAGCTCGCCCTCCTCGTGCTCGGGATTCATCTGACATGACCGCCTCGCCCCCCTCGTCCGCCTTCCTGTCCGGCTGGGGCCGTACCGCCCCCACCCCGGCCGACGTCCGGCGGCCCCGCAGCACCGCCGAACTGGCCGCGCTGGTCGCCCGCCCGGCCCCGCGGGGCCTGATCGCCCGCGGCCTCGGCCGCGCGTACGGCGACGCCGCCCAGAACGCCGGCGGCCTGGTGATCGACTGCACCGCGCTGACGTCCTGGCGGCTGGACCCCGCGACGGGCGTCGTGACCGCCGCCGCCGGCGTCGGCCTGGACGAGTTGATGGCCGCGCTGGTGCCGCGCGGCTGGTTCGTCCCGGTCACCCCCGGCACCAGGCACGTCACCGTGGGCGGGGCCGTCGCCGCCGACGTACACGGCAAGAACCACCACGTGGACTCCTCCTTCGGGGCCCACCTGCGCTCGCTCGACCTGGTCACCGCCGACGGCTCGGTGCGAACACTGCGGCCGGGCGACCCGCTGTTCTCGGCCACGGTCGGCGGGATGGGCCTGACCGGGGTGATCGCGCAGGCCGAGTTCGGCTGCGTCCCCGTGGAGACCTCCCGGATGCTGGTGGACGTCCGCCGCACCACCGGCCTGGACGACACCCTCGCCGAGATGGTCGCCGCCGACGGCCGCCACCGCTACACGGTCGCCTGGATCGACCTGCTGGCCGGGGGCGCGCGGACCGGGCGCGGCGTGCTCACCCTGGGCGACCACGCCCGCCGCGCCGACCTCCCCGGCGCGGTCGCGGACCCGCTGGCGTTCGCGCCGCGCACCCGGCTGTCGGCCCCCAGGCGGGTCCCCGGCGGGCTGCTCAACCCGGTGACCGTGCGGGCCTTCAACGAGGTCTGGTACCGGCGCGCGCCGCGTGCGGCCCACGGCACGATCCAGCACATCGCGCCCTTCTTCCACCCGCTGGACGCCGTGGCGGGCTGGAACCGGGTCTATGGGCCGCGCGGGTTCGTGCAGTACCAGTTCGTGGTGCCCGACGGGGCCGAGGAGACGCTGCGGCACATCGTGAACCGGCTCTCGCGGGCCGGCGTGGTGTCGTTCCTGACCGTGCTCAAGCGGTTCGGCCCCGGTACGGACGCGCCGCTGTCGTTCCCGATGCCCGGCTGGACGCTCGCCCTGGACATCCCGGTGGGCCGCCCCGGGCTGGCCGGGCTGCTGCGCGCCTTCGACGAGCGGGTCGCCGCCGCGGGCGGTCGGGTCTACCTGGCCAAGGACTCCCGGCTGAACGCCGCCCTGCTGCCCGCCATGTACCCGCGCCTTGCCGAGTGGCGGCGGATCCGCCACGATGTGGACCCCCGCGGCGTGTTCCGGTCCGACCTGGCAAGGAGACTCGACCTGTGAAGAACTCACTCGGCGGCGTGGACACCGTGCTGCTGCTGGGCGGGCGCAGCGAGATCGGGCTGGCCGTCGTGGCGCGGCTGGTCCGGGGCGGCGCGCGGCGGGTGGTGCTCGCCCTCCGGGACGCGGAGCACGCCGTGCCTCCGGACCTTCCCGCCGAGGTCCACCTGCTGGAGTTCGACGCGGCCCGGCCGCAGACCCACCCTGGGGTGATCGAGGCGGCGGCCGGGCTGGTCGGCGACCTGGACGTGGTGATCGGCGCGTTCGGCGTGCTGGGCAGGCAGGGCGACTACGACGCCGATCCGGCCGCCGCGGCGGCCGACGTCGTGGTCAACTTCGCCGGCCACGTGTCCGCCGGGCTGAGCGCCGCGCGCCGGCTGCGCGAGCAGGGGCACGGCACGCTGGTGGTGCTGTCGTCGGTGGCGGGCGTGCGGGTACGACGGGCCAACTTCGTGTACGGCTCGGCCAAGGCCGGGCTCGACGGGTTCGCGCAGGGGCTTCGCGACTCGCTGCACGGCACGGGCGCGCGGGTGCTGCTGGTACGCCCTGGGTTCGTGCGCGGCCGGATGACGGCCGGGATGCGCCCGGCCCCGCTGTCCAGCACCCCCGGCCAGGTCGCCGACGCGGTGGTGGCCGCGCTGCGCTCCGGGCGCGACTCCACCGTGTGGGTCCCGAAACTCCTGGGCCCGGTGTTCACCGCGCTGACCCTGCTGCCCCGCGCCGCCTGGCGGCGGCTGCCCCGATAGGTCAGGGCCTGGTGACCGGCAGGTCGTAGACCCGGCGGATGCTGCCGCCGAGCCTGCCCAGGTCGGCCCCGTAGACGTGCAGGGACACCCCGACCTCCGCGCTGGTGTTGCGGACCATGTGGATGTCGCCCGGCGGGGCGAAGCCGCCCGCCTCGCCCGGCCGGTTGTCCGCGTGGCCGGTCTCCACCAGGCGGTCGCCGTCGAGACGGTACAGGGTCTCGTGCTCGATGCCGCTGAGCACACCGAACGCGCACCACGCGACGTGGTCGTGGATCACCGTGGCCTGGCCGGGCCGCCACACCACCGCGGCGATGGAGAACTCCGGCCGGGCGTGCAGCACGTGGGAGACGTACCCCGCCGGGTCGCCCGCCCGCCGCTCCTCGGTGAGCAGGGCGGACACCGGCGGCATGCCCTCGCGCAGCAGCGCCGCGACCGTGCGGGCGGTGTCCCGGGGCGCGAGCCCGCGGGCCACGATCGCGCCGACGGCGCGGGTGAACTCGGCCAGATCCGGTCGTGCGATCGCTGTCGTCTTCATACCTTCAGGGTCGCCAGCGGCGATACATCACGTCCAATGCGGATATCCGCGCCGACCTATAGATAGCGTTGATACATGCTCGACATCGTGCGGCTTCGCGTGCTCGCCGCGGTGGCCAGGCACCGCTCGGTCACCGCCGCCGCCAGAGAACTCCACTACTCCCAGCCCTCGGTCAGCCACCACCTGGCCAAACTGGAGGCCGAGACGGGAGCCAAGCTGGTGCAGCGGGCGGGCCGCGGCATCCGGCTCACCGAGGCCGGGCGGCTGCTCGCCGAGCGGGCCGGGGAGATCCTCGGCCGGCTCGACGCCGCCGAACACGAACTCGCCGCCCACATCGGCCTGCGCTCCGGCCGGGTACGGCTGGCCGCCTTCCCCTCCGCGCTCGGCACCTTCGTGCCGCGCGCCGCCGCCCGCCTGGCCCGCGAGCACCCGGGCCTCGCGCTGCGGATCACCGAGGCCGAACCCCCCGAGGCGCTGCGGATGCTGCGGGCGGGCTACGTGGACGTGGCGGTCATCTTCCGGTACGCCGACACCGCGCCCGAGGACAACGGCGTCCGGCTCACCCACCTGCTGGACGACCCGAGCCACCTGCTCACCCGCGAGGAGGCCGGCGACCTTCCCGACCTGGCCGACCGGCCGTGGATCGCCGGCTGCGAACGCTGCCGCATCCACTTGCTGGACCTGTGCCGGGCGGCCGGCTTCGCCCCGGACATCGTCTTCACCAGCGACGACTATGTGGCCGTGCAGGCGATGGTGGCCGCGGGCATGGGCGCGAGCGTGCTGCCCGGCCTGGCGCTGGCCGCGCACCGCGCGCCCGGCGTACGGGTCAGGGAACTGCCCGGCGCGGCCCGCCGCGTCCTCGCCGCCCGGTACGGTGAGCCCCCCGACCCGCCGCCCACCGTCGCGCTGCTCGCCGCGCTGGCCGCGGAGTGCGGTCAGGATGTCCACCTGCCGGAAACCGCGATGCGATGATCCGCCCGCGGGCCTAACATCCGCGACATGCCGGATACATCAACCCTCCTGGTCTTCTATGCGGCCAGCCTGGCGCTGCTGCTCACGCCCGGGCCCGCCGTGCTCTACATCGTGACGCGCGGGGTCGCGCAGGGCCGGGGCGCGGCGCTCAGCGGTGATGGCCGCTCCACCTGAACCCGCTCACCGGGCGGCCCGCAGCCCGTCGATCGCCAAGATCGCCAGGGCCGCCCACAGCAGCGCGAACCCGGCCCACCGCAGCCCCGGCATGGCCTCGCGGAAGACCAGCACGCCGAGCAGGAACTGCACGGCGGGCTCGATGTACTGAAGCATCCCGGTCACCGTCAGCGGGATGCGCGGCGCGGCGGCGCTGAACAGCAGCAGCGGCACCAGCACCACCAGCCCCGCCCCGACGCCGAGGGCGGTGTTGAGCGCGGAGACGTGACCGAAGGTCGCCTGCCCGGCGGACTGCAACGCGACCGTGTAGACCAGCGCGAACGGGAACAGCACCGACGTCTCCACGAAGAGCCCTTCGGCCGCGCCGACCCCCAGGTGCTTCTTGATCAGGCCGTAGGTGCCGAAGGTCGCGGCCAGGCCGAGCGCGATCCAGGGCGGCCTGCCGTACTCCACGGCGAGCACCCCCAGCGTCGCCGCCCCCAGCCCGACCGCCGCCCACTGCCCCGGCCGCAGCCGCTCACGATAGAACACCACCCCGAACGCCACGCTGACCAGCGGCGTCACGAAGAACCCGAGCGACGCCTCCACCACCTGGCCGTTCAGCACCGCAAAAAGGAAGATCCCCCAGTTGACGCCGGTCAGCACCCCGGCCACGGCGAGCAGCCGCAGCGTCCCGCCGCCGCCCGCCAGCGCCCGCACCCGCCCCCACCGCCCGAGCACGCTGACCAGCGCGACGATCGCCACCAGCGACCAAAGCACCCGGCAGGCCAGGATCTCCACCGGCCCGGTCGGCTCCAGCAGCGGCCAGTACAGGGTCGAAAGCCCCCACAGCGCATAGGCCACGGCCCCGAGCACCGCCCCGCGCCGCGCCTCCGACACATCGGCAACTCTAACCCCGGGGGCCGCCCGGGATCACGGGCCGGTCGCGGCCCAGGCCGAGAGGGTCGCGGTGGCCCAGGAACGGACCCGGTCCTCGAAGCCCTCGGCCGGGAAGTCGCCGCCCACGGCCACGTCGGCGATCGTGGTGTCGTAGACGGCCGGCGGGGCCGCCGGCGACGGGAAGGGCGGCGCGCCGGGGAAGTCGTCCGGGCCCGGCTTGCGCCCGCCGGTGCGGTGGGTGTTGTACCGGCGGGCCCGCTGGGTGACGGCGATCAGCGGATCGCGGCCCTCCCGCAGGTAGAAGTGCAGCAGGGACCAGTAGAACGGGCCGGACCCGCTGACCGCCCGCGACGGGTGCTGGAAGTGGTAGCAGGCCACCGACACCGCGTGCAGCGGCCCCCACGGCTCCCGCCGCGAGTAGTCGAGCGTCAGCAGCTCCCCGAACAGCGCCGCACACCACTCCGCGCCGCCGGGACCGCCGCAGTCATCGCAGCGGGGACCGTCGCCGGTCATCGCAGCGCGGTGGCGGCGTACCGCTGTAGGAACAGGGCCTCGGCCGTGGCGGTGCGGCGCAGTTCGTCCAGGTTGAGACGCTCGTTGGGGGCGTGGATGGAGGCGTTGTCGTCTTCCGCGCCGAACAGCAGGATCTCCGCCGCCGGGAACTGCTTGACCAGCGTGGACACCAGCGGAATGGAACCACCGGCGCCGATGTCGCGCGGAGTGCGGCCGTAGGCGTGCTCCATGGCCTTGTTGAGCGCGGCGCGGGCCCGCCCGCCCGCGTCGGCCAGGAAGCCGGTGCCGTAGATCTCGTCGCCGAAGGATACCTGCACCCCCCAGGGCGCGACCTGGCGCAGGTAGTCGCAGACCGCCTCGACCGTCAGGCGCGGGTCGCCCGCCGGGGGCACGCGTACCGTGACACGAGCCCGCGCCCCCGGCTGGACCGCGTTGATGGCGTGCGCGACCGAGGGCGCGTCCACGCCCGTCACGGTGATCGCGTAGGAGGCCCACAGCCGGTCGGCGATCGACCCCGAGCCGACCAGCGAGACGCCGTCGAGCACCCCGGCGCTGGCCCGGAAGTCCTCTTCCATGGGGCCGGTGCCGAGGAACGCGCCGCGCGGCAGCCCCGGGACGCGGATGTCGCCGTTGTCGTCGTGCAGCGCCGCCAGCATGCGGATCAGGGCGGCGAGCGCGTCCGGGGCCACGCCGCCGAACTGCCCGCTGTGCACGGATTCGTGCAGGCTGCGCACCTCGATGGTGAACGCCCCCATGCCACGCAGCGAGGTGGTCACGGCGGGATCGCCGAGCCGCTGGTTGCCGGTGTCGGCGACCACGATGGCGTCGGCGCGCAGCAACTCGGGGTTGCGCTCGACGAACGCCTCCAGGCGCTCGCCCGCGTACTCCTCCTGGCCCTCGATGATGACCTTGATGCCGACCGGGAACCGCCCCTCGAACACCCGCAGCGCGGCGACGTGGGAGATGACGCCGGACTTGTCGTCGGCCGCGCCCCGGCCGTACAGCGCGCCGTCGATCAGCGTGGGGTCGAACGGCGGGGTCTTCCACAGCGCGGGGTCGCCCGCGGGCTGGACGTCGTAGTGCGCGTAAAGGAGCACGGTCGGCGCGCCGGGCGGGGCGGGGGCCTCGCCGTAGACGGCGGGGAAGCTGCCCTCCACCGGGATCTGGCGGACCTCCGGCAGCCCGGCGTCGCGCAGCAACGCCTCGGTCAGGGCGGCGGCGGCGTACACGGGCTCCTCGGGGTGGCCGGGGAAGGCCACCGAGGGGATGGCGACGAGCCGCCTGAGGTCTTCCACGGCCTGGGGCATGCCCGCGGCGACGGCACCCTCGATCTGGTCAGGAGTCACGACGTCTCTCCGGGTCGGAACGGAACATGTGTCATCTCATCTTGCCTGTCGGTCCGCTGTGCCGTCCCGGCTCATTGGATCACAGGCGGCGGCGGACCGGCCGTACGCCCCCGCCGGGTAGGTTACCGGCTTGGTTACAGCGCGGAATCTTCACGCGGATTCCGTGGTCGTTACATGTAGATACCACGATTACCGAAGTTCTTTCACACTGATGCCACGCTTTCCCTTGGCAGGGGTGTGGTTGCGATGCACACTTGAAGAGCTCCGACCATTCGCGCCCACGGCCGGCCCAACGGGGTGCCCGCCGTACGCGCCACGAAAGGACCACCATGAAGATCGGTGTGCCCGCCGAGGTCAAAAACCACGAGTACCGCGTCGCCGCCACGCCTGCGGGCGTCCATGAACTGGTACGCCACGGACACGAGGTGTACCTCCAGCGCGGCGCGGGCAAGGGCTCGCACATCCCGGATGAGGAGTATCTCTACGCCGGTGCCAAGATCCTGGACTCCGCCGACGAAGTCTGGGCGCAGGGCGAGATGATACTCAAGGTCAAAGAACCGATAGCCGAGGAATATCCACGGATGCGGGATGGGCAGGTGCTGTTCACCTACCTCCATCTGGCCGCCTCCCGCGCCTGCACCGACGCGCTGCTCACCCGTGGCGTGACCTCCGTCGCGTACGAGACCGTCCAGGTGGGCCGGACCCTTCCGCTGCTCGCCCCCATGTCCGAGGTGGCCGGGCGGCTGGCCCCGCAGGTCGGCGCCTACAACCTGATGCGGTTCAACGGCGGGCGCGGGGTGCTGCCCGGCGGCGTGCCGGGCGTCGCCCCGGCCAAGTTCGTGATCATCGGGGGCGGCGTCTCCGGCCTGAACGCGGCGCAGATCGCCGTCGGCATGGGGGCCGACGTCACCATCCTGGACGTCAGCCTCGACCGGCTGCGCGAGATCGACGCGATCTACCAGGGACGGCTCAAGACCGTGGTCTCCACCGCCTACACGATCGAGCAGGAAGTGCTGGCCGCCGACCTGGTCATCGGCGCGGTGCTGATCCCGGGGGCCAAGGCCCCGATGCTGGTCTCCAACGAACTGGTCTCCCGGATGAAGCCGGGCTCGGTGCTGGTGGACATCGCGATCGACCAGGGCGGCTGCTTCGAGGACTCACGGCCGACCACGCACGCCGACCCGACGTTCCCGATCCACGACTCGATCTTCTACTGCGTGGCGAACATGCCCGGTTCGGTGGCCAACACCTCCACCTACGCGCTGACCAACGCCACCCTGCCGTACGCCGTCAAGCTGGCCGACCAGGGCTGGCGGGACGCGCTGCGCGCCGACCCCGCCCTCGCGCACGGCCTCAGCACCCACGCCGGCGTGCTGACCAGCGAGCCGGTGGCCCAGGCGCACGGCCTGCCGTGGACCACCACGACCGAGGTGCTGACCGGCTGATCAGCCGCCGCACGTTTCGGGGGTGAGCCGCCGGCGCAGCAGCCGGGCGGTGGCGAGGGCCTCCTCGATCTCCGTGGGGCCCGGCCAGGGCGCGCTGCCCGGCCGCAGCAGCGTCGCGCGGGCCGATGACAGCCGGTCGATCGCGCTCTCCGGCAGCACCGCCAGATCACCGAGCCAGGCCACCGCGCCCGCGTGGTCGGGCAGGTCTCTGGTGATCTGGTCCCAGGTGCCGAGGATCTCGACCAGCTTCCCGGCGTCGAGCGGCGCGTCCCCGTGGCGGCCGGTGATCGTGGCGGCCAGCTCGGCCCTGGCCACGAGGGCGGTGTCGCACACCCGGCCGAGGCCGGGCGGCGGCGCCTCGGCGAGCCACCGCTCGCCCTCCTCGGCGTTGCCGGTGATGGACAACAGCGTGCCCAGCTCGCGGGCGGCGCGGTGGTGCCCGCCGAGCGCCGCCTGGCGGAACCACTGCTGCCCGGCCGCGAGGTCGCCGTCCTCGGCGATCAGCAGCAGCCCGAAGTTGTAGGCGGCCTCGGCGTCGCCGCTGGCCGCCGCGCGGCCGAACCAGTGGCTCGCCGCCGCCGCGTCGCCCAGCTCCACGCAGACGAACCCGGCCATCCGCTGGTCGCCGACCCGCCCGGCGTCGGCCGCCCGCTCGAACCAGGCGCGGGCGCTCGTCAGGTCGCGCCGGGCCAGCGCGATGCCGCCGAGATGGGAGGCGGCGGCCGGATGCTCGGCCGCGGCGGCCAGGCGGAAGAACGCCTCCGCGCCCTCGGGGTCGCCGGTCGCCTGCAACAGCAGGCCGGTGGCGCAGGCCGCGTCGGTGTGGCCGCCCCTGGCGGCGACCTCCCACCAGTGCAGCGCCTCGGTGTCCTCGCCCGATTCGTACGCCAGGCACCCGAGGTCGAACGCCGAGGCGGCGTCGCCGCGCAGCGCCGCCTCGCGGTGCCACTCGCGGGCCGTGCGGGTCTCGCCGTCGCGCTCGCACAGCAGCGCGAGCCGCCGCGCGGCCGGACGCGACCCCCGCTGCGCCGCGCGCTCGAACCAGCACCGCGCCGCGGCCACGTCGCCGCGCCGCTCCAGCAGCAGGGTGGCCAGGTTGGCCGCCGCCTCCGCGTCGCCCAGCCCGGCGGCCATCTCGTACCACCGCAGCGCCTCGTCGAACGTGCCGTGCCGCTCGTGCCACACGCCGAGGTTGTAGGCGCTGTCGATGTTGCCGGTGATCGCCGCCCGCTCCCACCAGTGGCGCGCGCCCTCCTGGTCGCCGCGCCTGGCGTGCACCCGGCCCAGCCGGTGCGCCGCGTCGGCGTCGCCGCCGCTGGCGGCGGCCAGCAGCTCGTGCTCGATCTCCCCGGCGTAAAGGCCGGCCTGCTCTCTCATGTGCCCCTCCCGCGCCCGCACCAAGAGAGCGGTAAGCGTATGGCAACAGAGAGTAATCGATCCGCGCGCTTACCGCTAGCCCGCCGACCAACCCGGCCTGACCAGCCCCGACTCGTACGCGATCACCACGAGCTGGGCGCGGTCGCGGGCGTGCAGCTTGGTCATGGTGCGGCTGACGTGGGTCTTCGCCGTGGCGGGCGACATGTAGAGCCGGGCCCCGATCTCGTCGTTGGTCAGCCCGGCGGCCACCAGCGCGAGCACTTCGCGCTCGCGGTCGGTGAGCAGCTTCAGCTCCTCCTTGACCAGGGGCTCCTTGGCCCGGGAGGCGAACTCGGCGATCAGCCGGCGGGTCACGCTGGGCGACAGCAGCGCCTCGCCCGCCGCCACCACCCGCACGGCCTGGATCAGCTCGGCGGGCTCGGTGTCCTTGACCAGGAACCCGGCCGCGCCGCCGCGTACCGCCTCGAAGACGTACTCGTCCAGCTCGAACGTCGTCAGGATGACGATCCGCACCTCGGCCAGCGTCTCGTCACGGCCGATCGTGCGGGTCGCGGTCAGCCCGTCGGTGCCGGGCATGCGGATGTCCATCAGCACGACGTCGGGGCGGTGCTCGCGGGCCAGCCGTACCGCCTCGGCCCCGTCGGCGGCCTCGGCGACCACCACCATGTCCGGCTGGGCGTCGAGCAGCGCCCGAAACCCCGCCCGGACCAGCCCCTGGTCGTCGGCCAGAATGATCCTGATCATCGGTCCTCCGGGGAAGCCGCGGGCAGCGGCAGCCTGGCCACGACGGTGAAGCCCGCCGCGTCGGGGGCGGCGGTGAGCGTGCCGCCGAGGGCGTGGGCGCGTTCGCGCATGCCGGGGATGCCGTTGCCGCCGCCCGCGTCGGTGAGCGCGCCCGGCTCGGCCGATCCGGTGTCGGCGACCCGGATGGCCAGCTCGCGCGGGCCGTACTCCAAGGTGATGGCGACCTTCGCGCCGGGCGCGTGCCTGGCGACGTTGGTCAGGGACTCCTGGATGATGCGGAAGACGGCGCGTTCCACGCTGGGCGGGACCGGCCGCCGGTCGCCCTCGACATGCTTGGTGACGTCGAGCCCGGTGCGCGCGATGAGGTCGTCGAGCCGGTCCAGGCCGGCGGTGGGGAAGCGCGGCGCGTCCTCGCGCAGCACGTTGATCACCGAGCGCATCTCGCCGAGCACGTCCTTGCTGGCCTGCTTGATCGTGGCCAGCGCGGTACGGGCCTGCTCGGGGTGGTCGTCGATGAGGTGCAGCGCGGTGGACGCCTGCACGTGGATCAGCGAGATGTTGTGCGCGAGCACGTCGTGCAGCTCCTGGGCCATGGTCAGGCGCTCCTCGCTGGCCTGGCGGCGGCTCTCCTCCATGGCCACCCTGCGCCGCTCGGCCAGCCGCTCGCGCCGCGCCTTGACGATCTCGGCGACGGTCAGGATCAGCAGCACGAACGCGAACGCGGACAGGTTGTGGAGCCAGTCGACGTGCGGCGCCGGAGCGATCCACCTCGTGTAGGCGAAGATGAACGCCGAGAACCCGAGCGCCGACAGCCAGGCCGCCCGCCGGTGGCCCCGGATGACCGCCGTGAAGTGCATGACGATCGGCGCCGCGAACACCGGCCCGTAGGCGTACCCGGCCAGGAGGTACAGGCAGGTCGCGACCGTCGTGACGACCAGCGCGGGCGTGGTCCAGACCCGCCGCAGCAACACCATGGCCGGGCCGATCGCCAGCAGCGCGAAGCCGAGGGCGTTGGTGGGCACCCGCTCGGGCTGCACCATCGAGGCGCCCCGCCCGGTGCCGAGCTGGAAGACGCCCACCAGGACGGCGGGGGCGATGTCCGCCCAGCGGTTCGGTGCTCGCACATGCGCAACCGTACGCCACGGTCCCGGCGGTCGCGTCGGCCGACGGGGGCAGGCCCCGATACCCCATCGGGTGTAGGAGCGTGCCCTGTTGAGTCGCCCCGCCGATTGGGTCATGCTGAGGGTCCGCCGGGGAAGGAGCGCCCTATGATCGCCCGCCTTGCCGTACCGGCCGCCGCATTGCTGCTGCTCGGCGGGCCGGCGACCGTCCCCGCGCCGGAAAAGACGCCGGTCGCCGAGGGGTACGGCGGAGCCGTCGCCACCGTCGACCTCGACGCGAGCCGCGCGGCCGTCGGGGTGCTGCGCCGCGGGGGCAACGCGATCGACGCGGCGATCACCGCCGCCGCCACGCTCGGCGTCACCGAGCCCTACTCCGCCGGAATGGCGGGCGGCGGCTTCCTCCTCTACTACGACGCCCGCCGCGGCAGGGTCCACACCATCGACGGCAGGGAGACCGCCCCGCGCGCCATGACCGCGACCTCCCTCCAGGAGAACGGCGCGGCGATCCCCGCGGACGAGGCGATCACCAGCGGCCTGTCGGCGGGCGTGCCCGGCAGCGTGGCGCAGTGGGACCTGGCGCTGCGCCGGTTCGGCAGCATCGGCCTGGGCGAGGCGCTGCGGCCCGCGATCCGCGTCGCCGAGCGGGGCTTCGTGGTCGATCAGACCTTCCACGACCAGACCGCCGCGAACCAGGCCAGGTTCGCCGACATCACCTCCACCGCTCGCCTGTACCTCCCGGGTGGCGCGCCGCCCGCGGTCGGCTCGGTGTTCCGCAACCCCGAGCTGGCCCGCACCTACCGTGAGCTGGCCGGGCGCGGCCCGTCCTGGCTGTACGGCGGGCGGCTCGGCGCCGAGATCGTGGCCACGGTCAAGCGCCCGCCGGTCCGCCCGGGCGCGGCCCGCAAGGTGCGCCCCGGCCTGATGGAGCTGTCCGACCTGCGGGCGTACCGGCCGATCGAGCGCGCCCCGGCCAGGGTCGGCTACAAGGGACTCGACGTGTACGGCATGGCCCCGCCGTCCTCGGGCGGATCGACGGTCGGCGAGGCGCTCAACATCCTGGAGAAGCTGCCGCAGGTCGGGCTGCACGAGTTCCTGGAGGCGTCCCGGCTGTCGTTCGCCGACCGGGGGAAGTACGTCGGTGACCCGGCCTTCACGGACGTCCCGCTGCGCGAGCTGCTTTCGGACGGCTTCGCGGGGGAGCGCGCCTGCCTGATCGGCGCGACCGCGCTTGCCCATCCCGCAGCGCCGGGCGACCCGGACGGCTCCTACGGGCCGTGCCGCGCCACCGTACCGGGCCCTGCGGCGACGCCGGCCCGCGAGGGCCCCGAGACCACCCACCTGGTGGTGTCCGACCGCTGGGGCAATGTGGTGGCGTACACCCTCACCATCGAGTCCACCGGCGGCAACGGCATCGTGGTCCCCGGGCGCGGGCTGCTGCTCAACAACGAGCTGACCGACTTCACCTTCGGGCCCGCCCCTGGAGATCCCAACCTGCCCGGACCGGGCAAGCGGCCCCGTTCCTCGATGTCCCCGACGATCGTGCTGGACGACGGGCGGCCGGTGCTCGCGGCCGGCTCACCGGGCGGTTCCACGATCATCACGACCGTGCTGCAGATCCTGATCGGCCGCTACGAGCTGGGCATGACGCTGCCGCAGGCGCTGGCCGCGCCGCGCGCCACCCAGCGCAACACCGCGCAGACCCAGGCCGAGCCCGCCTTCATCGCCTCCCATGGCCCGGCGCTCACCGCCAGGGGCCATTCGTTCGCGCCGACCCCGGAGATCGGGGCGGCCACCGCGCTCGAACTCCTCGGCGGAGGCCGGGTGCGGGCGGTCGCCGAGCCGGCCAGACGCGGAGGCGGCAGCGCGCTGGTCGTCACGGAGAGGTAAGTCGGGACAAGCACGAGGGTGTCGCCAATGCCGGAAACGCCGCGCGGCCCAGGGCCGCCGGCGTCGGCTTGGCGCGTGCTCGCCCCTACCTGAACAGGAGGAACGCGCCGACGGCCACGATGATGACCGCCACCACGCCCACCACGACGGGGATGAGGTAGGAAGGCCGCTGCTTGGCGGTCTCCCCTTCGTTGCTCTGTGCGAAGGCCCGGAACTGCTGGGTGTTGCCCGCCGGGTCGATCTGATCTGCCATGACGATGACTCTAGTCACTCAGCCAAGGCCCCCGTCAGGTGTTTGTCCCATTTGGCGGCAACCCATGGTGGTGGCAACGGACGGCCCCTTACCCGCGCCCGCGGGCGGCCGGAGGAAGGGGCGGACCTGTGGGCGGATACCGTGGGGTCATGCTGCGGACCGTGTTCTCCTCGCGCCTGGTGGGCATGCACCTGGTGGCGATCGCGGCGCTGGTCGCCTTCGGCCTGCTCGGCCGCTGGCAGCTCGGCGTCTTCGAGGACTCCGGCCGCCCGCATACCGTGAGCGACCCGCCCGCCGTCGCGCTCGCCACGCTGTCCAAGCCGGGCGAGCACGTCACCCGGGCGGCGGCCAACCGGAAGGTGACCGCCGAGGGCGTCTTCGACCCCGCGCGCAGCCTGCTGGTCGCCGGACGCGACGGCGGCTTCTGGCTGCTCGACTCCCTCGACCTCGGCGACGGCACTCAGGTGCCCGTCGTACGCGGCCGGGTGGCCCGGCCGGGCGATCCGGCGGCGGCCGTGCCGCAGGGGAAGGTCACCGTCACCGGGCGGCTAGTGCCCCCCGAGCAGGTGGACTCGGTGCGCCGCGACGCACGCACGCTGCCCGCCGGGCAGGTGCTGTCGGTGTCCACCGCCGAGCTGATCAACGTCTGGCCGGGCGCGCGGCTGCGGGACGGCTACGTGGTGGCGACCGCGCAGAGCCCGGCCCCCGCCGTGGCGGCCGAGCCGGTACCGGCCCCACCGCCGAGCAAACCCGGCGAATTCTCCTGGCGCAACCTCGCCTACGCCGCGAACTGGTGGATCTTCGGCGTCTTCACGATCTTCCTGTGGTTCCACTACATCCGCGACGCCCACCGCGCCCCCGTCCGCGAGCAGCGCGAACCGGAGCACGACGGTGACGCCGCCGGTGTGGCCCTGTCCGAATCGTCAATGAGGTAGATGACCGTGCAATCCGCGCTGAAGCCGTTCCGAGTGCTGGCCTACATCGTCGGTGTCATGTTGCTGCTGCTGGTGGCGGGCATGGTGCTGAAGTACGCCTTTGCGGTGCCGGGGCCGGTGTCGATCATCTCGCCGATCCACGGCTTCCTGTACGCCGTCTACCTGCTCGCCGCGCTCAACCTCGGCCTCAAGGCACGCTGGACCTGGCCGTACACGCTCGGGGTGCTGCTCGCCGGGACGATCCCGCTGCTGTCGTTCGTGATCGAGCGCAAGGTCACCCGCCGCGTGCAGGGCCAGGTGGCCGCCGCATAGCCGGCTAGCGGCCCAGGCCGCGCCTGCGCACCCGCTTCAACCGCTCGCGCTGGCTGGGGTCGAGCATGAAATAGCCGGCGACCGGGGCGCCCAGCAGGGCGAGCACGATGACCCAGTTGACCAGCGAGGGCAGCGGCAGCAGCAGGAGCACGAGGACGGACGCGATGGCAGCGCCGGTGTAGTACTTCGCCAGTGGCGACATGATGGGCCTTTCCTTCGGTGGGGCCACGTGCCCCGCCCTGACATTGTGCGTCGCCAGGACAACGATCGGGCAGGGGCCAGGGGTTCCAGGCGGCTACCCTTCGGCGAGCGACCGCTCGATCCACCCGGCGATCTTCTTCGCCCCCGTGGAGGTGACGCGGTCGGGGTCGCTGCCGTTGCCCCGGGAGTACTGCACGGCGATCAGGACGTTGCCCACCCGGAAGAGGATCTCCGTCGTGTAAGAGACGCTGTCTCCGGTGTACTCCGTGATGTACGCCTGTTCGCCGGGCCCGTCGTAGATCTTCGGCGGCACGGTGTGCCGGATCGGCTGCCCGAAGGTGGCGGTCTTGCGGCCGATCTCCTGCTGGAGGCGATTGACGAAGTACAGCCGTGCCCGCTCGACGCCTGTGTCGCCGCCCTTGGCCGTGAAGTGGAGAGCGTAGATCGTCAGGTCCCGCCGGAAGGAGCGCGGCTGGGTGCTGTCGGCGCTGAGCCAGTCGCACTCATGGTCGGCCCTCTTGGGATTGAGAGCGATGCCCACCTCGCGCATCTGGTCATTGGTCAGGAAGCCGCATGGATCCAGCGGAGCGCTGAAGTGGGTCGGCAGGATCAGCGGCGGCGACGGGGTGGCGGCGGCGACCGGCTGGGTCGTCCCTGAGCGCCACAGGAAGCCCCCCGCGACGGACGCCGCCAGCAGGACCGCCAGCGCCCCCGCCACCAGGAGCAGGCCGCGGCGGCGGGCCAGGCGGTGCCGGGGCGCGATGCGCAGCAGCGTCAGCCGTACCGACTCGTCGTCCGGCCGCGAGGACGGGTCGTCCTGGAGCAGCGCGGCCAGCAGCGGGGCCAGCGGCCCGTCCGGCGGCGGCGCGTTCTCCGGGTCGGTCAGCGGGATGTCGCCCATCGTCATCGGCGTGCCCTGCCCGCCCGGCGGATGGCCCTCCAGCGCGGTGTAGAGCATCACCCCCAGGTCCCGCATGTCGTCGCCGTAGGACCCGGTGGTGGCGAACCCGGACACCGCGACCCGGCCGTCCGGCGCGATGACGACCGCGTCGGGGGACAGGCCGCCGTGCGAGACGCCCACCGCCTTGGCGGCGCGCAGCGCGTCGAACACCCGCAGCCCGATGTCGGCCACCCGCTCGGCGGGCTGCGGGCCCTCGGTGCGCAGCGTCTGGGACAGCGTGCGCCCGGGGATCAGCTCGCAGACCATCCAGAGCCGGTCGGCGGCCACCAGCACGTCGTGGATGGTGACGATCGCCGGATGCCGCAGCCCGGCCGCAGCCCGGACCGTGGCAAGCACGGCCTCGCGCCCTGGCCCTGGCGGCGGCAGCGGCACCTCGCTGATCGCGACGTCGCGGTGCAGCATCTCATCGCGCGCCCGCCACGGCCCGCCCGCCTGGTCGAGCCGGCCGAGCAGCCGGTACCTGCCGCCGAGCAGCGCCGAACCCGGATCAGCCACGACTGTTCAGCTCCTCGGCGATGGACCTGGCGGACTTGAGCGCCCGCTCCTTCAGGTCCTCCGTCGGCTTCTTGCCCTTCATCGACAGGTCCGCCTCCACCAGCAGGTTGCTGGACTGGAAGACGACCGTGCTGGACGTGCGGTCCAGGCTGGTGCCCTCGTAGGCGAAGCCGTCCTGACCCACCCCGGTGACCGACCGCAGCGGGAAGACCGAGCCGACCAGCCCGGTCCCGGCGTCGGCGGCGATGTTCTGCCGCAGGTGCACGAGGAAGGCGTGGGCCACCTCGGGCGCGGTGAGCTTCTTGGCCGGCTTGTAGAGGGTCAGTTTCACCCGGAGCCACCGCTCGTCGCTGGATCCGCCCCAGTCGCAGTACCGCTGACGCGCCGCGTCGACCTGCGGGCTGGGGGTGGGCACGACCAGCTTGCCCTGTTCGAGAGTGAGCAGACCGCACGGGTCGGGGAGTTCGGTGAACCGCCCGGCGCGCGGGTCGGCGGACGGCGTGGCCGTCGCGGCGACGGTCCCGCCCGACCCGTCGCGGGACATCGTCCACAGCGCCGTGCCCAGGACGGCCAACGCCGCGACGCCCGCCACCGCGGCGGCCACGATCCGCCTGCGCCGCGTCGGTGACCTGCGGCGCAGCGCCGGGGCCGGGCGTCCCTCGGCGACATGCCGAAGGGCGGTGCGCAGTTCGGCGGCCCCCGGGCGCACCCGCGGGTCCTTCTCCAGTACGGCGATCAGCACCGGCGCCAGGTGCCCCGCGTGCGCCGGCTCCGGCGTGGGCTGAGTGAGCACCGCGCCGAGCGTCGCCACCGGCGTCGCCCGGTGGAACGGCGAGTGGCCCTCCACGGCGGCGAACAGCGTCGCCCCCAGCGACCACAGGTCGGCGGGCGGCGCCTCGGCCACGCCGCGCAGCCGTTCGGGGGCGATGTAGCCGGGCGAGCCGACCAGGCTGCCCGGCCGGGTCGGGCCGGTGTCGTTCTCCAGGGTCGCGATGCCGAAGTCGGTGAGCAGCACCCGCCCGTCGTCGGCGATCATGATGTTGCCCGGCTTGACGTCGCGGTGCATCAGCCCGCCGCGGTGGGCGTGGGCGAGCGCGTCGAGCACGGCCAGCCCGATCATCGCGGTGCGCTCGGGCGGCAGCGGGCCGTCCCGTTTCACCACCTGTTCCAGGGAACGGCCCTTGACCAGGTCCATCACGATCCACGGGCGGCCGTCGTGCAGGATCACGTCGTGGACGGCGACGATCGAGGGGTGGGAGAGCATCGCGGCGGCGCGGGCCTCGCGCATGGTCCGCTCGCTCAGGTCGGCGCGCTGCGCCTCCGGCAGGTACGGCGCGGGCCGTACCTCCTTCACCGCGACCTCGCGCATCAGCAGTTGGTCGCGGGCCCGCCACACCACGCCCATGCCGCCCGCGCCCAGCCGTTCCTCCAGCTTGTAGCGGCCGGCGAGCGGTGGCGGCGGGTGTTCCAGGTCAGCCACGGGCGTTCAGCTCCGCGACGATCGCCCGAGCCGCCTTCTCCGCGCCCGCGGCGAGCCTGCCGTCCTTGTCCTCCGTGGTCCCGCCGCGCTCGTACTCGATCTCCACGACGAGGTTGCTGATCCGGCACAGCACGATGCGCTTGACGGACTCGCTGAAGATGGAGATCTTCATGGGCTTGGTGTAGCCGAAGGACTCGTCCCCGAGGCCGGACAGCGCGGCGGGCGGCGCGGGCGCGGGCGTTTCGAGCCGGCCATCGCGGACCAAGTCGTCCCGCTTGCCGGCGAAGTACTCCTTGGCCTTGACGATTCCCGTGGCCTCCTGCTCGTACTTGACGAGCCGCAGCACCATGTCGTACTTGCTGTTCGACGGCTTGCGGTAGTCCGCGGTCCGCCATTCGCACTCCAGCTCGGACACCTGTGAGGTACGCGAGGCGGGCAGAAGTTCGGCGACCAGGGCGTCACCGAGCAGGCCGCAGGCCCGGGGCGCCTCGGCGAACCGGCCCTTCGCGCCGGAGGCGGCCGGGGTCGGGGTGGGCGTGGCCACCGCCATGGGCCGCTCGCCCCGCAGGTACGGTGCGCCCAGCACCCCGATGGCCGCCGCCATCGCCACCATCAGCAGCACGGTGAGCACCACGATGGGCCGTGGCACCAGCACACCGGTCCGCCCGGAGCCGTCGATCGTGGGCTGGGTGCCGTGCGGGCGTGCCACCGGCTGCCCTGGTGGCGGGCTCTTGGACTCGCCGGGAGGCATGGCGGGAAGGCCGTCCCGCGGAGTGTGCCGGTGCATCGCTCAGGCCGTCCGGTCCATCGCCGCGATGAACCAGCGGGTCGCCGTCGCCGCGCCCTGGCGCAGCGCCCGTTCGTCGCGGGCGCCGTCGATGGCGGTGTAGCCGACCTTGATGACCAGATTGTCCACGCGCGTCACTATGAAGCTCTGTTCCATTTTCAGATGGGTCCTGTTGTCGTACTGGTGGATCGCGAACGCCTCGTCACCGATCCCGGTGACCGGTTCCGGGCCGGTCACGCGGGCCGAGCGCATCTCGTTCGCGCCGATCTCCGGCCACTTCCAGCCGATGGTCCCGTTGGGGAAGGTGGTGAACAGCTCGTTGCGGTACCACTCGTGCGCCCGCGCCGGGCTGGCGCCCCAGGTCGACTCCTCCCCGCCGATGGCGAACTTCTGCCCGCCGACCAGTTCGATGGTCAGCGCGACGCCCTTGCCCGGCCACTGGCAGCCCTCCCTGTTGTTGGGCTCGCCCGCGGGGCCGGTCGGCACGAGTTGCCGTACCTGGGCGTCGGTGAGCATCGAGCAGAACTGGAGCGGGATCGCGTACTTCCCGGTCTCCTCGCTCAGCCTCGTCGGCTTCGGATCGGGCGTGGAGGCGCGGTCCACGGCGTTCACGGCGAGAGCCGTACCGGTGCTCACCAGCGGCAGCCCCGCGATCATCGCCGCCGCCACGAGCCACGTACGCCCGCGCCCGCGCGGCTGCGGGCCGGTGGGCGCGGTGTGGGGCGACGGGGGAGGGGGCGGCAGCGCCGGGGTGCGCCCCGAGGCCAGGTCGCGAAGCATCTGTTCGGCCACGGGCAACGGCGGGCGTACGGCGGGGTCGGCGGCGAGCAGGTGTTCCAGCACCGGGCCGAGCGGACCGGCCCGCTCCGCCGGGCGGGCGGGCTCGGTGAGCACCTTGCGCAGCACCTCGATCGGCGACTCGGCGTCGTGCGGCGGGCGTCCCTCCACACCGAAGTAGAGCGTCGCGCCCAGCGACCACAGGTCGCCCGCGGGGCCGTCGTCGGCGCCGCTGAGCCGCTCCGGCGCGACGTAGGCCGGGGTGCCGATCAGGTGGACGGTACGCCCGACCGTGGTCTCCCCCTCGATCGCGGCGGCCCCGAAATCGGTGAGCACCGCCCGGCCGGTCCTGGTCAGGAAGACGTTGCTCGGCTTGATGTCGCGGTGCACGATCCCGGCGGCGTGCGCGACGGCCAGCGCGGACAGCAGGTGGACGCCCACCCTGGCCAGTTGGTGCGGCGGCAGCGGCCCGCGCTCGGCCACGGTCCGCTCCAGGGACGCGCCGCTGAGCAGTTCCATCACCACCCACGGCCGCCCGTCCTCCACCAGCACGTCGTGGACGGTCACGATGGACGGGTGGCGCAGCCGGGCGGCCACGTTGGCCTCGCGGACCGCGGCCTCGCGGATCTCCCGGCGGCGGTCTTCGTCCTGGTCGGGCGGGATGTGCACCTCTTTGATGGCCACATCCCTGCCCAGTACGTCATCGAGGGCGAGCCAGACGGTCCCCACCGTGCCTTCCCCCAGCGGGTTCAGCAACCGGTAGCGTCCGGCAAGCCGTCGAGCGCCGATCAATGGGCCCTCCCCGTCCGACTGCATGGCCCATAGCAAAATAGCCATTTACCATCCGGACGGCCACCTACCGGCCTCCAGGGCATTTTTCTGTCAGGCTGGCAGGGAGACCTCGGCGGGAGGAGAACTCATGTCCGCGGCGTACCCCGGCCGGCGCGTGCCGCCCCGGCTGGACGACCTGGCCGTCGTGATCCTCGCCCCGACCAGCGCGCTGAGCGGCCGGGACGGGCAGATCAGGCCCATCGGGGCACAAGGGGTGTTCCACGCGGACCACCGGGTGCTGTCCCGGGCCGTGCTGCTCGTGGACGGCCTGGAACCGGAGGCCGTCGCGTACGCGCCCGGCGGCCCCGGCGTCGGCAGGTTCGTCGCGCTGGCCCGCTGGCTCGGCGACGAGGGCCCCGACCCGGAGGTCCGGATCGAACGCGTCCGCACGGTGACCGGGCAGGGCGTACGCGAGGAGATCACGATCATCTCGTCGGCCGCCGAGCCGCTCGCCATCGACGTGCGCCTGGAGCTCGGCTGCGACTTCGCACCGATGGCGCAGGTCAGATCCGGCTTCGCCGGGGAGCCCGCACCCGCCGTACGGCAGGCCGACGACACCCTGATCTGGCGGGGCCCCGACGGCGTGACCACCACCGTCGCGGGAGAACCCCTGCGGGCGGAGCCCGCCGATGGCCCCCGGCCTGGTACCGGCGGGGTGGCCGCCACGGGGGCGGAGCCCTCCGGCGCTCCCCAGCCGAGCCCCGGCGACGTGACCCCCACCCTCGTGGAGGAGGACGCGCGGGCGGAGCCCGCCGATGGCCCCCGGCCTGGTACCGGCGGCGTGCCCCCCACGGCGGCGGAGCCCTCCGGCGCTTCCCGGCCTGGTGCCGGCGGGGTGATGGCCGCCGTTGCGGGGGAGGGCGGCGCTGATCCCCGGCTGGCCTGGCGGGTCGCGCTCGCCCCCGGCGGGCGGGCGGTGCTGCGCTGGTCGGCGGGCGTGACCGACCCGGGCGCGGTGGTGATCGCCGCCACCGGCCCGGCCGAGTGGCCCGAACCCGAAGTACGGGCCGATGACCGCCGCCTGGCCCGGCTGCTGCACCGCTCGCTGGACGACCTGCGCGCGCTGCGGCTGGCCGACGCCGCCGCGCCCGGCGACACCTTCATCGGCGCGGGCGTGCCGTGGTACCTCACGCTGTTCGGCCGCGACAGCCTGTGGACCGCCCGGATGCTGCTGCCGCTCGGCACCGGCCTGGCCGAGAGCACCCTGCGGGTGCTCGCCCGCCGTCAGGGCAGGGCGACCGACGGCCCCTCGGGCGAGGCCCCCGGCAAGATCATGCACGAACTGCGCCGCGGCGAGTACACGATCACCGGCCGGGGCGGCGAGGTCCGGCTGCCGCCCGTCTACTACGGCACCGTGGACGCCACCCCGCTGTGGATCTGCCTGCTGCACGACGCCTGGCGCTGGGGGATGCCCGAACAGGAGGTCGCCGCGCTGCTTCCCGCGCTGCGCGCTGCGCTCGGCTGGCTGGCGGGCGAGGGCGACCCCGACGGCGACGGCTTCGTGGAGTACGCGGACGAGGGCGGCCAGGGCCTCGCGAACCAGGGCTGGAAGGACTCCCCGGACGCGGTGCGGTTCCACGACGGGCGGCACGCGGCGGCCCCCATCGCGCTGGCCGAGGTCCAGGGCTACGCGTATGAGGCGGCGACGGGCGGCGCGGCGCTGCTGGACGCCTTCGCGGGGCCGGGGGAGGGGGACCGCTGGCGGGAGTACGCCGCCGCGCTCGCCACGCGCTTTCGCGCCCGCTTCTGGGTGGACACCGGCCCGTACGGCCCGCGCCCCGCCTTGGCCCTCGACCGCGACAAGCGCCCGGTGGACTCCCTGACCAGCAACATCGGTCACCTGCTCGGCACCGGCCTGCTCTCCCCGAAGGAAGAACGCCAGGTCGCCGACCTGCTGGCGGCCCCCGAGATGTCCGGCGCGTTCGGCCTGCGCACGATGTCCGCCCGCGACGCCGGCTACAACCCGCTGTCCTACCACTGCGGCTCGGTCTGGACCCACGACACCGCCATCGTGATCGGCGGCCTGGCCGCGGCCGGTTACGACGAGCCCGCGGCGGACCTCGCGCGTTCGCTGCTCGACGCCGCCGAGGCGTTCGGCCACCGGCTCCCCGAACTCTACGGGGGCGACGACCGGCGCCCGCTCGGCACGCCGGTGCCCTACCCCGCCGCCTGCCGCCCCCAGGCGTGGACCGCCGCCGCGGCCGTGACCCTCGTCAACGCGGTGCTGGGGGTGCGCCCCGACGTCCCGGCGGGCCGGGTCGCGCTGCGCCCGCTCGCCGGGGCCCCGCTCGGCGCGCTTTCGGTACGCGGGCTGCGGATCGCCGGCGCCGAAGTGGAGGCCGCCGTGGACGCCTCCGGAGACGGCTCCCTCACCGGCCTTCCCGGCGGGCTCACCCTCGCCTGATTGCACCGGTTCTTCACATTGTGGAGAGGAGTATCTGCACCGGTACGCCTTAGTCTTCCGGCATGGCCAACCAGCGACAACAACGCACGATTCTGCTCGTCGAGGACGACGAGACGATCGCGCGGGCCGTGCGCGACCGGCTCGCCGCCGAGGGCTTCGCGGTGCGGGTCGAGGGCGACGGCGCGCGCGCCCTGGAGGTCTACACCGCGCTCGAACCCGACCTGGTGGTGCTCGACCGGCTGCTGCCCGGGCTCGACGGCCTGGAGGTGTGCCGCCGCATGCAGGCCGAGCGGCCGGTGCCGGTGCTGATGCTGACCGCGCTGAGCGAGGAGACCGACCTGCTGGTCGGCCTGGGCGTCGGCGCGGACGACTACGTGACCAAGCCGTTCAGCATGCGCGAACTGGTCGCCAGGGTGCGCGCCCTGCTGCGCCGCGTCGAGCGGGCCGCCCAGTTAACGGCGGGCGACACCGTGATCAAGGTGGGTGAGGTCGAGATCGACACGGCCGAGCGGCGGGTGTACGTACGCGGCGCCGAGGCCCAGCTCACCAGGACCGAATTCGACCTGCTGCGCCGCCTCGCCGACCGGCCCGGACAGGTCTACGAGCGGGAGCGCCTGCTGGCCGACATCTGGGGCTTCTCCGAGGCCGCCGCCACCCGGACGGTGGACAGCCACGTCCGCGCGCTGCGCAGGAAACTCGGCGCGGGCGTGGTCAGGACCGTGCACGGCGTCGGCTACGCCCTGGCCAAGACCGGGTGAGCGCGATGCGACCGCTGGACTTCCTCGGGCGCATCAAGATCAAACTAGGCGTGGTGATCCTGCTCGCCGTGGCGGCGGCGTTCGTCGTCAACGAGGTCGGGATCAACCTCGGGTACACCCGCGACGCGCGGATCGCCGTCGCCGCCGGGCTCGCCCTGGTCCTGGTCCAGATCATGGCCCGTGGCATGACCAAGCCGCTGCGCGACATGGCTGCCGCCGCGCAGATCATCGCCAAGGGCCGGTACGGCGAGCGGGTCCGTGCCACCTCCCGCGACGAGGTCGGCGAACTGGCCAGCGCCTTCAACGCGATGGCCGCCGACCTCGGCGAGGTGGACCGGCAGCGCCGCGAACTGATCGCCAACGTCAGCCACGAACTGCGCACACCGATCACCGCGCTGCGGGCCGTACTGGAGAACGTGGTGGACGGCGTCTCCGCACCCGACCCTGAGACGCTCGGCACCGCGCTCGCCCAGACCGAACGGCTCGGCAAACTGGTCGGCCAGTTGCTCGACCTGTCCCGGCTGGACTCCGGCGCGCGGCTCATCGACCCCGAACCGGTCGGCCTCGGCGCACTCGTCCAGCAGGCGGGCAAGGAGGCGACCCTGGCCCGCGACGGTGTGCGCGTGCGCGGCGACGTGCCGCCGGGGCTCGCCGTACTCGCCGACCCGGGGCTGCTCGCCCAGGTGCTCGCGAACCTGCTGGACAACGCGGTACGGCACAGCCCGCCCGGCGGCACCGTCACGGTCACCGCCCGCCCGGACGGGCCGCGCGTACGTCTCACCGTGTGCGACGAGGGACCGGGCATCCCGGAACACGCCCGCGCCCACGTCTTCGAACGCTTCTCCCGCCTGGACCCGGCCCGCGCCGCCGATGCCGGAGGCAGCGGGCTCGGCCTGGCGATCGTCAAGGAAATCGTGGAACTCCACGGCGGCGGCGTCCGGATCGACGAAGGTCCCGGCTGCCGGATGGTCGTCGAACTCCCCGAAAGGACCACCGTGCCCACAACCCCCTCGCCACCCCCCACACCCTCACCCAGCCTGGAGCCCGCCTTAACTCAACCTCCCGATCCGGCCCCACGTCCCCCTGCTTCACCCGACCCGGCTTCCCTTTCGGCCCAGGGCCCCGCTTCCTCACCAGATCCGGCCCTGCCTCTGGCTCACAGCTCTGCTTCCTCGCTCGATCCGGTTTTGGCTGCGGGTCAGCCCCCCGCTCTTTCGCCTGATGCGGCCCCGGTTTCGGCTCACAGCTCTGCTTCCTCGCTCGATCCGGTCCTGGCTCCGGGTCAGCCCCCCGCTCTCTCGCCTGATGCGGCCCTGCCTTCGGTTCAGAGCTCTGCTTCCTCGCTCGATCGGGCTCTGGCTCCGGGTCAGGCCCCCGCTCTCTCGCCCGACGCGGCCCCTGCTTCAGCCCCGGGCCCCATGCTCCCTTCCGACCCGGCTCCCGTTTCAGCCCAGGCCCCCGCCACCTCACCTGATCCGGGTCCCGCCCTGGTATCCGCTGCACCCCAGGCCCACGGCAGCGCGGCGGGGCCGGCCTCCACCCCTTCCGGCGCGCCCGCCCCCTCCGGAGCCAGGGCCGTGCCCGCGACCACCCCCGGCAGGGTGACCGCCTCCCTTCCCGCGGAAGCCAGGGCCGCCGGCCCCCCGCCCCCCGGCCGGACCCCGCCCCCGCCGACCCTCCCACCAGGTTCCTCCTACCCCAGGAACTGGGGCCTGGCCGTGGCGTTCTGCCTGCTGGGCGCGTTCTTCGGACTGGTGGCCGGGGTACTGATGGCCCTCCCGGTGGCCGCGCTCGACCTTCTGGCCGGGATGTTCCTCGGCGCCCTCAGCACGGTGGTCGGGGCCTTCGTGGGCACGGTCATCGGGGCCACCCGGGTCGCCGGAATCGCCCCGCCGCCCACCGACCGCCGCACCCCACCGGCCCCGGGGACGACCCCCGAGCCCGGCCCCCCGTCCGCCCGCAAACCCCCCGCCTACACGCCGCCACCGGTATTCCCCCGCCCCGTGGTCCCGGACATGCCCCCCTGGGGCCTCGCCGCCATCGTGGCCGTGGCCGTGTTCGCCATCGTCGCCGTGCCGTACGGCTCGCCCGGCCTCGGCATGGTGCTCGCCGCGCTCGCCGCCGGAGCCGCCGTCCTCCCCGCCGTGTGGCGCAGGCTGGACGGCTGGTCGATCACCTTCGGCCTGATCGGTTACGCGCTGATCGGCACCGCCCTGTACCTGCACGCCGTCTGGCTGGTCGTCCCGTCCATGCTGGCCGGCTTCTGCCTGGTGTCGCTGGCGATCTCAGGAGCCGGTCGCGGCTGGTACGGACTGCTCCGGGGCCTGGTCTCGCTGGTCTTGGCGCTGCCTCCGCTGCCGTGGTTCGCTGGTGGGCCGTTGCGCGCCCTCGCCCGCCGCAGGCCCAGCAAGCCGGGCCAGCTCGTCGCCGGCATCGCGCTCACGCTCGGCCTGCTCGGCATCTTCGGCGCGCTGTTCGCCTCCGCCGACGCGGTCTTCTCCTCCTACCTCCGCGTACTGCTCACCCCGCCAGGCTGGCTGGACACCGTACCGGCCAGGGCGTTCATGTTCCTGATCTTCGGCGCGCTGGCCGCGGCCGGGCTGCTGGTCGGCCTGCGCCCGGTGGCCGAGCCGGTGGCCCCCGACGTACGGCTGCGGGTCGGCCGTTCGGTGTGGGCTTTGCCGCTGGTCGCGCTCAACCTGCTGTTCGCCGCGTTCGTCCTGGTACAGATCACCGTCCTGTTCGGCGGCGGCCGGCGGGTCGCGGTGACCGCGGGCCTGACCTACGCCGCCTACGCCAGGGAGGGCTTCTTCCAGCTCCTCATCGTCAGCGTGTTCGTGCTGGCCGTGGTGGCCGTCGCCGCGGGCACCGTGTCCGTGCGCGGCCGGGAGCGCTGGGCGCTGGCCGTACTGCTCGGCGTACTGTGCCTGCTCACCATGGTCATCCTGGCCTCCGCCATGCACCGAATCGGCCTTTACACCGACGCCTACGGCTACACCCGGCTGCGCGCCTCCGTGGCCGCCACCATCATCTGGCTCGCCGCCGTGTTCGTGCTGGTCATCGTGGCCGGCGCGGTACGCCTGACGCGTCGCGGCCACGGCGGCCGGCTGCCCAGGGCGCTCGTCGCGCTGACCGGGGCCGGGCTGGTGGCGTTCGCGGTCTGGAACCCCGACCTCCAGGTGGCCGCGACCCAGATCGAGGTCAGGAAGACCATCAGCCGGCTGGACATCGACTACCTCAACGAACTCGGCCCGGAGGCGATCCCCGCCCTGGACCGGCTGCCCGAGCCGATGCGTACCTGCGTGCTCCAGGACATCGCCAGGGCCGCGGGCCTTTCCGAGCCCGCCACCTGGCAGAGCTGGAACCTCGCCAGACAGCGCGCCAGGGAGGCGATCGCGGCCCGTCCGCTGCTGCCGCAGGCGAGCTGCGCGAGCGTGCCCTACCGGAGCGGCGACGCCGAATGAGCCCCGATAAAGTGCGAAGCACCTAACCAGGCTTCGCGCGAAAGGGGCGCCTCCTTGCGGACTCCCGAGCAGCCGGACGTCCGGGCGGCCAAGGGCATCCTCGCGGACCCGGCCGGACGGTCGATCTTCGATGGGCCGTTCAGCTTCCCGCTCATGGTCGCCGACCGGGCCGCGCTGCGGCACAACATCGCCACCCTGGCGGGGTTCGCCCGCGAGCACGGCATGGAACTCGCCCCGCACGCCAAGACCACCATGGCCCCCGCGCTGCTCGCCGCCCAGCTTGAGGCGGGCGCGTGGGGGTTCACCGTGGCCACGCCGAGCCAGGCGCTGATCCTGCGCGGCCACGGCGTCGAGCGGATCATGGTGGCCAACGAGATCGTCGACCCGGCGGGGCTGCGCGCCATCGCGGCCGAGCTGGAGCGCGATCCGTCCTTTGAGTTCCTGTGCTTCGCCGACTCCGTCGCGCAGATCGAGATCATGTCCCGGCACGCGGGGGCCAGGCCGTTCCGGGTGCTGGCCGAGCTGGGGCAGCCGGGCGGGCGCGGCGGCTGCCGTACGGTCGGCGACCTGCTCGACGTCGCGGCGGCCGGCCAGGCCGCGCCGGGCGTCGAACTGGCCGGGGTCGGCGGCTACGAGGGCACCCTCAACTCGGCCGACCAGGTGCGCGCGTACCTCGGCCGGCTGCGCGAGGCACTGGACCACCTGCGGGTGCGCGACCCGATCCTGTCGGTCGGCGGCAGCATGTGGTTCGACGTGATCGGCCGGGAACTGGCCGACTGCCAGGCCCGCGTACTGCTGCGCAGCGGCGCCTACATCACCCACGACGACGGCATCTACCGCGAGCGCACGCCGTACAACCGGATCGCGGGCGAACTGCGCCCCGCCCTGGAGGTCTGGGCGCACGTGCTGTCCACTCCCGAGCCGGGGATGACGATCGTCGGGTTCGGCAAGCGCGACGCGCCCTACGACGAGGGGCTGCCGGTGCCGAAGGCGGTCCGGCGGGCGGACGGCGAGCTGTCCCCGGTCAAGGGCGAGGTGGTCAAGATGTGGGACCAGCACGCACTGCTGACGGGCGAGAACGACCTGCGGCCGGGCGACCTGGTCTCATTCGGCATATCCCATCCATGCACGGCGTTTGACAAGTGGCGGGTCCTGCCGGTGGTGGACGAGCGTCATGTCGTGGTCGAATTGATCGCCACGTACTTCTGAGACGTATCTTCTGACCCGCCCGGGTCTTCTGACACGGCTTGGCGGCACGATTCCGGAGGGCGCTTTCCGGCAGGGCTTGGTGACGGCAGGCCCTGGTGACGGCAGGGCCTGGTGGCAGGGCATTACGGCAGGGTCGATGGCACGCGGCTTTCGAGACGGCAGGACGGCTGAGGTGGACAGTTCGGTATACGTCTTCGTCGAGGACATCAGGGGCGAAGGCATGGACAAGGTGCTCGACCGCCTCACCGCGTACGGCGCGGGCGGCATCACCGTCGCCGCCGCCTACCACCGCGCCCGCGACGTCACCCCGCACGGCCAGACCCGGGTGACCCTACGCTACGACGGCACGCACTTCCACCCGCCGGACGAGCTGTTCACCGAGCTGCGGCTGGCCCCGCCGATCCAGGACGGCGCGGCGGAGGAGCCGCTGGCGGCGCTGCGCGAGGCCACCGCCGTACGCGGCCTCAAGCTGTACGGCTGGACGGTCTTCCTGCACAACACCACGCTCGGCCTGGCCAACCCCGACGTCACCGTGCGCAACTGCTTCGGCGACCGGGGCTCCCCGGCCGACCTGTGCCCCGCCCACCCCGACGTGCGGTTCTACGCCGAGGCGCTGGCCCGCGCGGTCGCCCGGCAGGGCGTGGACGGCGTGGTGGCCGAATCCCTGCACTTCGCCCCCTTCGCCCACGGATACCATCACGAGCGGTGTTTCGTCCCGCTCGGCCCGATGGACGCGTTCCTGCTGAGCCTGTGCTTCTGCGAGTACTGCATGCGCCGCGCCACCGACCTCGGCGTCCACGCGGAGGTGGCCAGGGAGGAGTGCGCCCGGATCGTCGGCGGCATCCTGGACGGCGACCCGCCCGCCCAGGGCGAGGTCACCCGTGCGGCGCTCACCGCGTACGCCGGGCCCGACGTCGTCGCCTACGCCCGCGCCCGCTCCGAGACGGTGACCTCGCTGGTGGCCGCGGTGTCGACGGCCGTGGCCGAAGAGGGCTCCAAGCTGGTCTTCCTGGACGCCACCGGCGCGCACAAGGGGTACACCGACGGCCTGCCGTCCCCCGGGCTCGCCGCTCACGACGCCTGGCAGCTCGGCATTGACCTGCTGGCGCTCGGCGACCTGGTGCCCTCCTTCGGGGTGCTCGCCTACGCCCGCGACGCGGCCAGGGTCGCCGACGACGTGGCCGCGTACCGCCGTTCGGTCGGCAAGGACCGCCAGATCCGCGCCGTGCTGCGCCCCGGCCTCCCCGACACCGACTCGGCCGACCGCCTGGCCGCCAAGGTCCGCGCCGTGCGCGCGGCGGGCGCCCAGGCGGTCGACTTCTATGCGTACGGCCTGGCCCCCTTCCCGGTGCTCGACCGCATCCCCGAGGCCCTGATCCAGACCCCCTGAACCTACGCCGAACCACCGGAGACCCGGTCTTGGTCGCACATGGCATACTCGGCGCATGGCGTGGCGAGCGTGGCGACCGGCGGAAAGCGCGCTGATCGGGCGTTCCGCCGAGCTGGACCGGCTGATCGGCGTCGCGCGGGCGGCGGCCGAAGGGTCGGCGGGCGTGGCGCTCGTCGGCGGCGACGCCGGGATCGGCAAGACCCGCCTGGTGACCGAGCTGGCGGAGTGGGCGTCCGGGCTCGGGTTCATGGTCATGGCCGGGCAGTGCGCCGAGCTGGGCGACGCCGTGCCGTACCTCCCGCTGGCCGACGCGCTCCGCGACGCGCCCCCCGACCAGGTCGCGGCCTGGCCCGTGCTACGCCGCCTGCTCCCCGGCACGCGGGGCGAGACCGACGAGGAACAGGCCGGCGGCCTCACCCAGCAGCGGCTGTTCGGGCAGGCCCTGGCCCTGCTCAGCGAGCTGTCCGCGGAACAGCCCGTGCTGTTCCTGCTTGAGGACCTGCACTGGGCCGACCGTTCGACCCGCGACCTGCTCGTCTTCCTCACCCGCATGCTGCAGTCCGAACGCGTCTGCCTGGCCGGCACCTACCGCACCGACGACATCCACCGCCGCCACCCGCTCCGCCCGTTGCTGGCCGAGCTGCGCCGGCTGCCCATCGTCGTCCCGATCGAACTCGGCCCGCTGCCGCCCCACGCCATGGCCGACCACCTGGCCGCGCTGGCGCCCCCCGCCGCGGTGTCCACCGGCTCCATCGACTCGATCGTGGAACGTGCCGGAGGAAACGCCTTCTACGCCGAGGAACTGCTCGCCGCCCGCGATGACGGCGATTGCGATCAGGACGCCGGCCTGCCGGAAGGGCTCGCCGAACTCCTGCTCTCCCGCGTGGAGAAGCTGTCCGAACCGGCCCAGCAGGCGCTGCGCGCCGCCTCGGTGGCCGGCCGCCGCGCCGACCACGACCTGCTCGCCGGGGCCGCCGGGCTGGCGGAGTCCGGGTTCGACGAGGCGCTGCGCGAGATCGTGTCCAGGGGGCTGCTGCTGCGCGACGGGTACGGCTACGTCTTCCGGCACGCCCTGCTCAGGGAGGCCGTCTACGGCGACCTGCTGCCCGGCGAGCGTACCCGCCTGCACACGCAGTACGCCGCGCTGCTGACCGCCGCCCCCGGGGGCGGCAACCCGGCCGAACTCGCCTACCACCACCTCGCCAGCCACGACCTCGCGGGCGCGCTCGCCGCGTCGGCCGAGGCGGGCCGCCGCGCGCTGCGCCTCGGCGCCCCCGCCGAGGCCCACCGCCACTTCGACCAGGCGCTCGGCCTGTGGGACCGAGTACCCGACCCCGAACGGGTGACCGGCACCGACCGCACCAGCCTCGGGCTGCGCAGCGCCATCGCCGCCGCCGACAGCGGCGACAACCGCCGCGCGGTCGCCCAGCTCAAGGAGCTTCCGCCGACCGCCGAGGTCAACGAACGGCTGGCCTACTACCTCACCGAGATCGAGGACGAGCCGGGCTCCATCCAGGCCGCCCAGGCGGCCGTCGAGGCCGCCACGGACGACTCCATGCGCGCCCACGCCCTGGCCACCTACGCCCGCGTCCTGTACTGGACCACCCGGCACGACGAGGGCAAGGACCTCGCCGCCCGCGCCCTCGCGGCGGCCGAGGCCGCCGGCGAGTCGGACGCGGCCAACAGCGCCCTCATCTCCCTGGCCGCGTACGCCTCCATCGCGGGCGACGAGGTCACCGCCGAACGCCTGCTCAAGCGCGTCACCTCCCGCCCCGGCCCCAATCTGTCCATCAACCTGCGCGGTCTGTTCAACCTCGCCCGTCTCCAGTACGAGGCCGGCGACCTGGCCCCCGCCGCCCGTACCGCCGACCGCGGCGTCCGGTTCGCCGCCGAGGCCGGGCTCTCCTGGAGCACCTTCGGCACCGAACTTCGCTTTCTGCGCTTCCTCATCCACTACGTTCTCGGCGAATGGGACGACGCCCAGCGCGTGGCGGCGGGCTTCCCCATCCGCGTCGGCACCGAGGCCGAGGCCCTGCTGTCCTCGTTCGCGCTGTTCGTCGAGGTGGCCCGTGGCCAGCCGGCCGCCGAGGAACGGCTGTCGTGGCTGCGGAAGTTCCAGCGCCTCCCGCTGATCGCGTACATGTCGCGCGGCCTGGAGGCCGAACACGCCCTCTGGCGCGGCGACCCGGAGGCGGCCCTCGCCCACGTCCAAGCGCTGATCGCCATCGTCGAGCCGTACGACGCGGTCCTCATCCGCATCTGCACCATCGGCCTCGCCGCCCTCGCCGAAACCGGCCCCGCCGATGCCGCCGATCTGGCGGACGACCTGCTCGCCCGAGCCCGCCACGCGGCCACCACCGGCCCGGGCTCCGGCGCCCGCGGCCCGCTCGGCGTCGAGGGCCTCGCCTGGCTCGCCCGCGCCGAAGCCGAATGGCACCGCGTCCGCGGCACCGCCACCCCCGCCATCTGGGCCCGCGTCGTCACCGCGTTCGACTTCGGCTTCTCCTACGAGGTCGCCCGCTCCCGCTGGCGCCTCGCCGAATCCCTCATCACCGCGGGCGACCGCGCCGCCGCGGCCGACGAATGGAAGGCCGCCCTCACCACGGCCCGCGAACTCGACGCCACCCCGCTCATCGAAGCGCTGACCACCCTGGGCCGCCGCGCCCGCCTCGCCTCGGCCCCATCACCTTCGACCCCCGCCCCGGACAACCTCACCCACCGCGAACGCGAAGTCCTCACCCTCGTCGCCGAGGGCCTCACCAACCGCGAGATCGCCGAACGCCTCTTCATCGCCCAGAAGACGGTCAGCGTCCACGTCTCCAACATCCTCGCCAAGCTCGGCGTCTCCACCCGCACCCAGGCCGCCGCCCTGACCCGCCGCCCCTAACGCCCCAACCCCCGGTACCACCCCAGCACGCTCCTACCCGGCTTCCTACCGGGCACGCTATTACCGGGCACGCTCCTACCGGGCACGCTCCGAAAGCGCCAGCCCCCGCACCAACTCGATCAGCTCCGCCGGATCGAACGGCTTGGTGAGATAGGCGTCCACCCCGATCCCCCTGCTCCGCCGCCGATCGTCATCCTGCGCCCGAGCAGTGATCATCACCACCTTGATCCCACTCGTCCCCTCATCCCCCCGCAACCGCGCCGCCGTCGCCCACCCGTCCAGCCGCGGCATCATCACATCCAAAGTCACCACATCCGGCCGCACATCGAGCACCCGATCCAGGCAATCCTGCCCATCACTCGCCGTCTCGACCTCGAACCCCTCCAGCGTCAGATTGACCGCTATGAGCTGCCGGATGACCTCATCATCATCCACCACCAGTACCCGCCCAAGATGCTCGCCCACGGCGGCGACACTAGCCCCTCCCCAGGCCACCCCGTGCGTTTTTCAAGGGACTTCTGACCCCAGAGATATCATGGTGCCGAGCGCCGCCCAGGTACTGGTAACCTGGTTCCGCAACGCGCCCCCTTAGCTCAGGGGATAGAGCACCGGCCTCCGGAGCCGGGTGCGTAGGTTCGAATCCTACAGGGGGCACCGCTGATCTTCCTTTGGGAACGTGCGCTGGCCTGGGGAAACGCAGGCCATTCGCGTTTCTGGAGTGTGCGGCCGAGTGCCACCGTGAGCAGCCGAATGCCTTGATCACGTACCACTCACGTACCGATCTCCACGGGCCTGGCGGCGCGCGTAACGCGGAGAGGGGCCAGCCGTACGGCTGGCCCCTCTCCGCTGGGCTACCTGGTGTCACACGGCTTCGCCGCCGTCCGGTCCGGCCGAGTCGCCGAGGGCGCCGTCGATCAGGCCCCGCCAGAGGTGGTCTTGCCCGTCGATGCACTTGGCGTAGATCTTCAGCAGGACTTCGACGCTGTGCCCCGCCCACTGGGCGACCTGGGTTGCGGGAACTCCGGCGTTGAGCCGCATGGAGACTCCTGCATGCCGCAGATCGTAAGGCCGTTTGGCGAGCTGCGTGCCCACCTGCTGTGGTGTGAGGGCGAATGCGCGGGCGAGCTTCCACGTACGGACGTAGCCGGACTTGTGGAGTGTTCCACCACGTTCCGTGCGGAACAGCCGCCCGTCACGCGCAACGCCGAACCGCCTGATGTGATTGCGAAGAATGGCCACCAGTTCGGGGGGAACCGGAATGATCCGCTTGGCCTTACGGGGGCGCCCCTTCAATCCGCGCACCTCGTGAACCTGGCCGTTGTCGGTCCACTCACTTCCTACGGTGGATGCTGAGCCTCCCAGTGTCAGCCGTCCCCACCCTGCGGCCGGAAGATCGCAGTCTTCCTCGCGCAAAGCCGTGACTTCGCTGGGACGCATCATGGCGTAGTACATGCAGGCGAAGAAGGCCACGAGTCGTTCTCCGCGTCGCCATCCGGCGTAGCTCACGGCGGTGAGCAGATCCCGGACCTGAGCGGGTGACGCCACCACGGACGGGTCGATTTCCTCGCACATCTCGGCTTCCGGAGCTTTCCAGTCGAGTTCTGCGCTGATCGGGTTTTTGGTGAGCCGTTTCTTGGCGGCCCCGTAGCGCAGGACGTTGTAGAGCACCCTCCGGCGGCGGCTGTAGTAGCCGGCGGCGGCGGGAGTGCCGTCGAGCTTGGTCGCGCACGCTTCCAGCGCCGTCGTGATGTGGTCGTACTCGGCCAGTTCGGCGACAGGGATCGATGCCCTGGCGATCCATTCCAGCGCCTCGGCGATCTCCTTCGGCTTGTCCGCGTCCCTGTTTCGTTTGTTGAAGGCCCAGCGGTAGAGGGCGCTGCGCAGCACCTCGGGTTGAGGGGCACCGCGCCGGTCTTTGACCAGGACCGGGGTCACGACCACGAGGGTTTCCGCGATGGATACGCGTTGTCTGCCGGAAACCTTGGACCATCGGACGTCAACGTATTCGCAGGCGTGTGCGTACCACGTGACCGTGTTCTTGGTGCGGGTCTTGGATTCGGGCAAGCCGGTTTCGGTGTCGAACGCCTCGCCTCGTTGGGCCGCCTTCTTCAGTTCGGACCGAACGCTGTCGGCAAGTTCCCACGTCGCGTAGTGCTCGGTGTAGACCTTGCTTTCGACGACCCAGCGGACCATGTAAGGGCGGTTGCCGGTCTTCTTGGTGGAGATCTTCCAGATGCGGACGTTGTAACTCTTCATCCGGTCAGCTCGCCTTTCGTTCTTCGGCCAGGGAGTCGAGCCAGTCGTCGAAGTCGCTGCGCTTGATGCGCAGTTCGCCGTTCGGAAGGCGGTGGCACCGAGGGGCTATGCCGAGGGCGCGCCAGTGCTGCCAGGTACGGCGGGCGATATTGAGTTCACCGAGGACGTCGGGGACGCTCATCCACACGCCGCGCCGATCGGGCACGCGTCGCATGTCATTCGGTCTCGTCTGCCTCACCTCCGCTCTCCGTGCTCGCGGGTGGAGAGGCGTGGATGGACCAGATAAGCGGGCGAGGGGCGGCGGCCGGGGCCGGTGCGGGGTGGGGCGGGTTGGCGGTGGATCCAGCCGAGTTGTTCGAGGACTTCGAGGGCGGGTTCCAGTTCGGTGACCTTGCGGAAGCGGCTGCGGGGGAGTGCGGTGAACGCCTCGCGGGCGGTGAATCGTGCCGGGCGGGTGCGTTCAAGCCAGGCATGGACGGTGCGCGCACCCTCCATGTCGGGGTCTGCGCCCATCGCGTCGAAGGTGGCCAGCGCGTGAGCGGTGAAGTACCCACCCAGCTCCACGGCGGCGGTCATGGTGTCGGCGCTGATCGGATGTCGCCAGCCGTCGTCTACGTGGGTGGCGAGGTGGATCAGTCCGGCCATGCGGGCAACCGCGCCGTCGAACTTGCCCGCCCAGTCGGCGATGTGGCTCAGGTCGCCGGACTCGGGTCGTAGCCGTGGTTCGGTACGGCGGCGCTGCTCGGCGAACACCTCGGCGGCCTCGGGCGACAGCGCCAGCCGTGCGGGGTCCTCCCACTCGTGCATGCCGATGACGAGTTTTTGCAGATTGTGCTGATAGCGCGCGGCGACCTGGGGCGGAACGGGGTCGGGGTCGATGCGGCGGTATCCGATGTTGGACTTGGGCAGGCTGTAGAGGATGCGTCCGAGCAGCCCTTTGCCGCGGAAGCCCGGCATGCCGGCGATGTCGGCGACGATCTCCGGTTGCACGGCCAGGCCGAGGGTGAGCGCGGCGTGATCGACGTGTTCGGTGCGGCCGCGCCGGTCCACGGTCAGCGTGTCTCCGGCATGCCCCTTCAGGAAGAGATCAAGGTTGGGCGTGCCGGAGTAGCGTCCGGCGAGGGTGGCGAAGATGCCGCCTTCGGCCGACAGGACGGCCAGCCGTCCGCCTTGCTCGGCGAGCAAGCTGGCGGCGGACTCGGGTGTGATGTCGTCGGCGACGAGCCGGGGCTTGACCGGAACCTTGATCGCATTCACGGCCAGGGCGGCGCTTTGGGCTTCGGCGAGTGCTTCGGCGGCGGCTTCGCCGTGCGCGGCGCTGGCGGCGCGGGCAGCCTTCTCGGCGGCGTCGGTGGCCAGACGGCGGGCTACTTCGGCCTCGGTGATCTGCGGGCCGATCTGTTCGAGCAGGGCCTTTTCAGCGGTCCGGAGTGGTGCGGTCATGTCGCGGAATACTGCGGATTTGCGCGAGCCTGGCGGCATGGCCACCAGGACGTAGAGGTTCACTGGTTCGACCCATGAGCCTCGGACGTTGACCACTGCTCGGCCCCCGGCGGCAGTGGACAGGGCGGCCAGGCCGACGCAGCCCGCAAGGTCAAGCGGGGTCTGTGTCTCCTCGGCTACGGCGGTCATGTGGTCGGCGACCCATGCCGGGAACGCGCGGGCGGGGAAGGGCGGCAGCTCGGCGCGCTGCCGGAGGGGGATCGGGGTGTCCCACCGGTGGTGGGCGTCGGCGAGCTGGTCGGCGGCCCCGAGACTGGCAAGGATCGCGCTTGCTTGCCGGGTGGCCCCGTTGGTGAGGGTCATGCTGCCTCCCGGCGGGGTTGGCGCTGGCCGGAGTCGAGTCCGGAGCGGATGGTGGCCTGTGCTTCATGAGTGGTCAGTCCGGTGGCTTCGGCTGCGGCGTGTAGGGCCTGCTCGGCCAACCGGCGCGGGAGGAATCCGGGGGTGGTGAGCTGTCCGAGGGCGAACGCGGCGGCGTTGAGGGTGTCGTTGCGGGTGCCGGGCATGGCGGCCAGGACGCGTTCCACCTCGCCGCGCAGCGCGGCCAGCGCGTAGCCGGCGGCGCGTTCGGTGCCGAGTAGCGCGAGCAGATCGGGGGCGCAGGCCGATGGCAGCTGAGGCGGTGGCGGGGTCAGCCGTGCGGCGAGCCAGTCGGGGAGTACGGCGGGTGCGGCGGTGTGGATGACGTCGTAGTGGCCGGTGCCGTCAGGCGCTCGGACGTGGCTGCCGGGGGCGACGACGTAGCCGCCGCTTGCGCGGGTGTCGATCAGCCAGCCGAGGCGTCCGGCGGTGTTGCCGAGACGTGCGCCGGGTGGGGCGGTGAAGTAGAGGTGGGTGCCGCCTCGGCGGGTGCGGACGGTGAAGGTTTCCAGCGGCAGCGCTTCTTCGGCCTGTTCGCAGAGGGCGGCGAGTACGTCGGCTCCGTCGTTGATGCCGGGTTGATTCCACGGTGGTGGTGGGTGCTGGCCGGGCTTGGGGGTGTCCAGGTCGAGTACGACCAGGCGGGAGGGGCCGCAGGCGATGCCGATGTTGAACGGGCCGCGTGCCCACATGTCACGAATGCGGGCGGGGTCGGTGGTGGCGTGGCGTTCCCAGTCGGTGAAGCCGCGCAGCGGGCGCTTGCCGTACGGGGTGAGCGGGAAGACATGCCAGCCGCGTGCGGCGGCGGCGAGGGCGTACTGCGTGAGGTCAGTCATGAGCGGGCCTTTCAGCGGGTGCCGTCGTCGTGGAGGCGGCGCAGGTAGGTGTAGATGCGCCAGCCGAGGCGGGGCCGCATGCCGGTGCCGGAGCAGGCGCGGCAGATGCGGCGGCGGTGGGTGGTGAGGGTTCGGCAGCGCGGGCAGGTGCGCCATGGGCATGCCAGGCAGATGAAGGTGTAACCGAGCGTGACGAGCAGTAGGTAGATGCCTAGTAGGGCAAGAAGGGTCGCCAAAGTGGTCTCCAGTGCCGTTTCAGCGGGTCGGCGCAGGTCGGTGTCTAGGCGCTAGATCGCAGGCAGGGCGGGGTTCAGGGGTCTAGCGGACCCTCTAGACCTAGAGGGGGTGGCCTCTAGGTCTAGAGGCGTACGGATGGTCAGGAGGCCGCGCCTGTGCCCTTCCGGTCGTCACGTTGGGTGAGGGCTTGGGTGATGTCGTCGCGGGTGATCCCGATGCGGTTGGCGCCCTTGCCATCGGCGGTGGTGCCCCAGACCTGGCCGGTCTTGACGCCGTGTGGCTTGAGGGCGTTGGTGAGTTGCGCGGTCTTGGCCGCGCCTTCCAAGTCGGCCCATGGCCCGTAGATCGCGGGTCGTAGTTCGGCGAGGCGATCGATGACGACCTCGTTCCACAGTTTGGGTTCGGTTGCTACGGCGGCGATGTCGGCGAGCAGGTCGGCGGGTGTGGCCTTTGTCGTGGTGACGTCCTCGCCGAGGGCGTGACCCGACAGCGTTCCGGCCCGCTCGCGTACGGCGCGGGCGCGCAGGGCGATCTTCTCGGCGGCCGGGGCGTCGAGGTAGACGCAGCGCACGATGCGCGGGTTCTCGCCTTCACCGGAGAAGTAGCAGATGCCCTTGTCGTTGAAGCTGAACATGGTGGCGCGGACGCCGTTCTTGTAGGCCGAGGTGCCGAGCACCATGTCGTTTTCGAGTTGGCCCATCACCTTTAGGCAGAGCCGTACGGCGGCGTTGGCGCTGATGCCGGTGGGCAGGGCCTTGGCGTCCGGGCGCTGGGTGGCCAGGATCAGCACCATGCCCAGTGCGGGGCCGCGCTTGACCAGGTCGGTACAGATGGCTTCGAACTCGGCCCCGTACCGTTCGTGCTCGAACCAGACCTGGCACTCATCCACCGGGATCACGATGGGATGCAGGCCGAGGCTTTTGTTGCCGGCCAGCTCGGGCGTGACCTTCGACTCGAGGCAGATGTCCTTGGGCAGGTTGCGGATCACCTTGGCGCGGCGGCGCAGTTCCTCGCGCAGTGCGCGCATGTCGGTGATGGCGTACTCGATGTCCTCGTCGTCGTCTCCGGCGCGGTAGCGGTGGGCGACGCATTCCAGCGCGGACAGGTCGCCGGTGCCCTTCAGGTCGTAGGCGTGCAGCTCGGTACGCGGGTCCAGGGCGGCGATCAGCGCCAGCAGGCGGAGCAGGAACGTCTTGCCCATGCGCGGGATGGAGCCGATGATCACGGAGACGAACATCAGCGTCAGCCCGATGAACCGGCCACGCTGGTCGGTGGCGAACGCGGTGGGCTTGAACAGGTCGGCGTGGCCGGAGCGGAGTAGCGGCCATGCGGGCTGGCGGGCCTTGTTCATGTCCTGGTCGCCGACCCACAGCATGAGGCGGCCGGTGTGCGCCTCGGGTACGGTCTCCGGCCACACGCAGCCAAGCGGGCGGCGCAGGCCCGAGGCGAGCTTGTCGCGCCGGTCCATGACCTCGGCGACGGTCACGCCGTACGGCAGGTCCACATCTGCCCGCCAGCCGGGGCCGTCCCTGGTGATGGGGGCCTTGAAGTCCAGCGGGTTGCGCGGGTTCTTGGCGACGGCCTGGTTGATCGCGGAGATGCCGAGTGAGCCCAGCGCGCGGATCACGACATCACTGGTCAGTTTCTCCACCGAGGCGGGGATGACCGCGCGGTCGATCAGCGGCCGGTCGGCCGGACGCCCGAGCAGGCCGAGCAGGGCGACCGTAAAGGCCAGTGTCGCCCATTGGGCAGGTGTCGGGGCGGCAGCCACGAAGATGGCCGCGATCAACAGCGTTACCAGGATGAGCACAGCGACGAACGCGCGCAGCCGTACCCGCGCATCTCGCTGCCTGCTCAGCTTCAGATACGCCTCGGGATCGGCCTTCTGCACGGTGGCCAGCCGTACCGGCTCGCCTTCCAGGTCGAAGGTCCACCGGAAGAAGCCGCCCACCAGGCGGCCGAGGCCACGCGGGGCGCGTACGGCCAGCCGTCCCGCGTACAGCGGAGCGCGGCTCACCTGGTAGCCGGCCACATAGGCGTAGTGCGCGGCGACC
The DNA here is from genome assembly GCF_044326295.1 of Spongiactinospora sp. 9N601. Classification (NCBI taxonomy): domain Bacteria; kingdom Bacillati; phylum Actinomycetota; class Actinomycetes; order Streptosporangiales; family Streptosporangiaceae; genus Spongiactinospora; species Spongiactinospora sp. 9N601. The sequence continues at coordinate 27,507 of NZ_JBIRBB010000026.1, read as the reverse complement.
CACCGCAGAATGCCCAAAGCCTCAGCCCTGGAGCGCAGCCACAGCGGCACGATCGGGCGGCGCGTCCTGGTCTTCTCCTCCAGGTCGCTGATCCAGTCGTGTTCGTCGTGGCCGGGGAGGTCAACGCGGATGGGCGGGTATGGGTGGCGACCGGCGCGGAACTTGTCCAGGTGGACGATCTCCGCGTCCTGATCGGGCTGCTGTGTACGGTCGTCGGGGTGGTCGGACATGATGAGTTCACCTCGTGTGCGTTGGCGTTGCGCGGGGTGGGCGGGGCGCGGTCCGGCTTTGGCGAGTGGGGTCCGCGCCCCGTCCGTGAACTACGTGCGGCGGTCCGTCCGGTGCGGTCGGTCCGCTGGCGTGGTGGCGGTCGGTCCGCCGAGTTCGGCCCGCCAGCCGGGAACGAACAGCCAGATCGGGTCACCGGGCGGCGGGTCGATGGCGAGGACTTCGCCGATGGTGAGGGCGGTGATGGCCTGGTCGCGGTCGAAGGTCCGTCCGGGGTGTCCGGTCACGGTCCAGCGGCCGTCCGCACGTCGTACGGCTTGCTGGCCGGAGCGGTCGCAGGTCATCAGCGTTTCGTCGATGCGCAGGCTCATCAGGCGGCCTCGCTTGTCTTCTCGGCGCGCAGTCGTGCGAGGAGTACGCCAGCGCGGTCGGTCGAGATCGATCGGCCGGACTGGCGGACCGCTGCCCGGGGGCGATCACGGGTGAGCGGCAGGCCGCGGGCGTTGAGGTCGGCGGCGACTCGACGCCCCACCGGAATCAGGTCGGTGACGTCCGGCGTGGCCTTGCCGTACTTCGGGGCAGGCGGCTTGGGAGGTGCGGATCGTACGACTTCACGCGCGGACGCGGGTACCAGTTCGCCGAGGCGGTACAGAGCGCGCTCGCGCCTGGTGGCTTTGGCGCGCCAAAGACGTCCGTAGCGGTCCTGGAGGTCGGTCTTGGCCAGGATGCGGTCACGTTCGCGGGCGAGCGCGGCCGGGTAACTGCGGATCTCCCACAGCACCATGCGCCGCCACAGCGCGAACGTGGCCAGCGGAGCCAGCAGCCAGCGCGAACGGCGGATGCCGTCCCTACGGTCGGCTTTGGCGAGGTCGGCGCGCTTGCGGACGGTGTGCGCGCCGACCTCTACAGCCATGACCCACAGCAGTGGCAGCACCGCGTGTGACACCACGGCGAACCAATCGACCAGGGGAGCGCTGAGGTAGGTGGCGATGTTGAGGTAAACGGTTGCGGCGGTCAGGGTCCACGGGATCAGCCGGAGCCAGCGCAGGCGCATGCCGAGGCGGGCAAGCACGATGTCCAGCGCGGAGAACACGGCGATGCCGAGGTCAACGCCAAGCGGCACGATCCAGGCCAGCCGGCCGAAGGACGGCGCGGCGGCCGACGCGACCGTGGCGAAGCTGATCACGAAGCCGAGCAGACCGAGGACGGCGGTCGCGGCGGCGGTCACGTTGACGGTGGTGCGTTCGCCCTGGCTGAGCGGCTTTGGAGTGGTCGAGGGATCGTTCATGCGGCGCGCTCCCGGCGGGTACGGTTCGGCAGTGCGAGCCGGGCGTCGTACAGGTAGACGGCGCGCACACCGTGAGCGCCGCGGCGACGGGTACGCCGAAGTACCTGAGCCTGCGCCTGACGGCCGCGCGGACGCAGGCCCCGCGCGGTGAGCTGCCGTAGGGTCAGCAGGTACGGCGGGGCCGTCCGCCACCGGTAGGTCGGGATGCCGTAGCGGGCGCCGGCCGGGTCCTGGAAGGCGCGGCTCATCACGCCACCTGCGCTTCGGGCACGCGGTGAATCTCGTCAGGAGTCATGCCCGCCCACACGCCCGAGTCCGGGCATGCCCTGCGTGCGTAGTCCGCGCAGAGTCGGCGTGTGGGACAGGACCCGCACAGGTCGCGAGCCACGTCTTCACGTGCGGCGCGCTCCTCGGCGGACTCGGTACGGCAAGGCCCGGTGTGCAACTCGGGATCGATCCAGCACTCGACGCCCACGGCGGGGAGGTCGGCACGGAACGCCTTGCGTCGCTGGCCGGGGGAGAGCAGGGCAGGGTGAAGCATCACCTTGCCGGTAGAGACGGGAATGGGATCGGTTGCCATGATGGTGGCACTCCTTGTTGCTCTGTGATGGGTGCAGGGAGACCGGAGCGGCTTCGTGTCTTGGCGGATCGGGGCCGCTCCGATGTCTTTTCTGGGGTCAGGCAAGGGCATTGATGAACCCGCTCACGGCGTCGATCAGCATCGCGATGCCGTCCATGAGGCCGAGGAGGACCTGAGCGGCCCGCTCGGGCTGCTTGACGGCGGAGAGCAGGAAGAACACGGTCACGAGCACGAACAGCGTGGGCAGCAGGCGGCGGGGCTTCGTGACGGGGATCATTGGGCGTCTCCTCTGATCGAGTGTCGTACAGGGGGGCCTACACGAAAGACCGTACAGCCCCCCCTGTACGAACGTCAAGGGGGGACTACACGGCGGCGTGTCCCAGAGGAGTCGGCGGGGGAGCGCGGCGTGTCTAGGCCCCCCTTGACGGTTCGCGTAACCTGGGCTGCATGCAGGACCAGGACGCGAACGAGGGCGTAGCCGCCGCGCTGGCCGGCCTTGTGCGCGCTTTCGAGTCCGCGGTGAGTGCCATCCAGAACGATCCCGACGCTGACCGGGCGTACGCGGAGGCGACCGAGCTGGTCGAGACGCTTCAGCGGTTCAGCGAAGCATCGGGTGACCTGCGCGCGCAGTCGGCTGCCCGCATTTTCAAGAGCGAACGCCTGTCGCTCTCCGGGTTGGCCGACCGCATCAGCATTTCGAAAGCACGTGCGGCACAGCTCATCAATACCGCCAAGAAGGCGGATGAGAAGGCAAATCCCGTTCCGGAGGAAGCCACGTGAGTCCCAACACCGAGGTGCGCGTTGAAGTCTGGCCCGTCGCTGCTGACGGTGTCGGCCTATGGCTGATCAGCGGCCAGGACGCGTGGCGGTCCGACGCCATTCGCCAGGACAGCGACCCGCACAGCGAGGTTGAGGCGCTACTGGGGGAGCACCGCACCGGGGAGGCGAAGCTACTGCACTCGACTTCGTGGCGGGCCGATGACACAGCGGTGATCCTCACCTATGTGGCCGTGGTCGGCGACTCTGACGAACTGGCACTGGACCGATGGCCGCAAGCCGCGCCGATCAGCCCAGAACTCCCCGATGCGGTCGGGAAACCGATCGAGGTGAAGGCCACCGAAGCGCCGTTTCCGCGATACATCGATGTCCTCATGCACGGGCTGAGACACCTTCAGTTCCTCCTTCAAACGGATTCGTCGGCGCGTGAGGCGTTGAGCGATGTGTGGCGTGGGCACCTCGCCGCGTTCCGTCCGGCACTCGCCGGCATGTACGACCACAAGCATGGTGAGTCGCCGATCGTGCTTCCTGACGCGAGCATTCCTTAATGAGGGGATCATGATGGGCTACGAATTTGACGAGAGGCTGAGCGCCCAGCGGGAGGCGTACCGGGCTCTCGGAAACCTTCTTGAGCGCACGGGGCGCGAGGAGTTGCCCCCTATTTCGTGGACGATCAGTGACGGGGGTACCGGTCCATTGCTGGTCGGGCAGTGCTTTGCCAGCGATCCGATACAGCGACAGCAGGACTTCTATGCCTGGCAGGCGGCCATTGGCGCAGAGCCATGGCCCGATGGCATTAAACGTTCTGAGAGTATTCATATGCATGCGGCGAAGTCGGACTATGACGGCGTCACTGTCACGCTGTCGGCCGACATCAGTGCCGAAGAGATGTGATGAACGAACCTCCCCCGCCTCACACCATGAGACAGGGCCGACCTCGTGGGCGCATATCCGTATGGGGGTGTGGGGCGGATATACGAAGGGCAAGGGCGTGACCTCGGCCGATGGCCGTTGAGGCGGGGGAGGAGCTTAGGGGGTCGTGAGTGGCGCGGCGGCAGGGGAGGTGCCTCCCTTCCTCCCCCTACGAGGAAGGGCCATCGACCCTGCCCCCGCGCCGGTCTGTGACGATCTCCCATTCCTCATCTGAGATCGGCGGCATCTGGTAACGCTCGGCCGCGTCGTCCATCGCCTTGCGCGACAGTTCCCAGGTGTGGACGACGTCCAGGGCCTGATCACCAAAGGAGCGCGTCACCACGATGGCTATCGCGGCTCGCACTCGGGCGACAGCCTCTCGGGCCGCCTGAACCTGCTCGTCGGTACTTGGCGGGAAATCGTTCGGATTCCAACTGCGCGTCATCAACCACATTGCGCACCATCCGCAGACCACGGACGCCGGTAGGTGCGCAAGGTGTCATACCGCTGTTTCACCGCACGGGCGACCGCTTCCAGGCGCGTTACCGGGTAACCCGTGTAGACGTAGCGCCGTGTCCTGGGGGAGATCTTTCCTGTCCACCAAAGGTAAGTGACGCCGTCGGTCCAGACGACCAGGTCGGTCCACACGGAGACGAGCGCGATGCGGTCTCCTACGTGGACATCGGCGGCGATATCGAGTTGCGCGAGGGCACGCTGAAGCTGCTCTGCTGCTGAGGCCGGGTAAAGGATGCGCGCTCTACTCTTCTGCATGGTCGTTCCTCGCTCTGCACGCCATCCTGAGTAGCTGTTCGGCGCGTGCCTTCGAGATTCCGAGGCGCAGGGCCAGCTTGCCGATCGAGAGCCCTTCCGCCCGGTGAATGCGTGCGGCGGCTTCGGCGCGAACCTGAGCCGCAGTGTCCGCCATCCCGCGAACCGCCTCAGCAAGATCGGTCGCATTGTCGAAGGCCCGTCGCGGTTCCGGAATCGCTCGCACGGCCTTTACCGCGTCCCGGAAGGCGCGCGAGATCAGCGGGAATCCGTCGTTCGGGTTCGCTTGCGGGCTGGCGTCGTCTGGGGTGTTGTCGTCTGCATCGCGTGCGGTCATGACGCCATCCGTTGTCTGCGCAGGAGTACCCATGTGCGGTGTCCCTCGGGACCGCATGAAGCGCCGAAGGAGGTCGTGACGCTCGACAGCTCGGCCGTCTCGATCCCGCCGGTCGGGTCGGGAAGCCCTGGGTCCTGGACTTCGATCCGAAAGCCATCGGCGGTGATGTCGATCTCGACGTGGATGCGTCCACCAGGCGGCGTCCGTCGGAGCGCCGCGGACAGTAAGCCTCGGGTGACCTGGTCGGCCACGGCGGCCAGGCCAGGCTCCTCGGCCTTGGCGATGCCGCGTGCCCAGACGCCGGCGCTTTCGATGCTGGCTTCGGTGGGTGGGAGGGACTGTCGATACATCGCCCCAACCTTCTCGGGTAGGTCAAGCTGCGTACCGACAAGCTTGAAGCTTACCGGTAAGGCTGTCAAGCTACCCGCGTGGATCGAGACGATGAACGGCCTTTGTACCTCCAAGTGGCCGACCAGTTGCGCGCCAAGATCACGTCCGGCGAGCTACAGGAGGGTGACCGCCTACCCTCCGTACCAGGGCTCGCCTCCGAACTCGGCATCGCGCGGTCTACCGCGTCCGAAGCGCTGAAGGTCCTCATCTCCGAAGGTCTCGCCGTCGCCCGCTCAGGAGCCGGCACCTTCGTCCGCCTACCTCGCGAGCCACAACGCCTGATCCGCGCCTGGTACCGAGCAACGCCGTACGGCTCACCCTTCCGCCAGGACATGGAACGCCAGGGCCGCGCCGCCGGCTGGACCTACGACTCCCAGACAGTCCAGGCACCCCCAGAGATCCGTACCCGCCTGGCTCTGCCCGAACCGGAAGGCGAGACAGAAGACGTGGTCAGGACTCACTACGTCTTCACGGCCGACGAAGAACCGGTGATGCTCTCAACCAGTTGGGAGCCTTTGGCCACCACGCGAGGCACGCTGATCGTGCTGCCCGAGGACGGCATGCTTGCAGGCAGGGGCGTGGTCGAGCGGATGCTGAGCATCGGTGTCGTGATCAACGATTGGGTCGAAGAGGTCAGCTCGCGGCTTGGTACTGCGGTGGAGTGCGACGGTCTGAAGCGCCCGCCGGGGTCCATCATGATGACCATCCAGCGCACGTACTATGCGGGCGAGCACCCAGTCGAGTCAGCTGACATTGTGGTGCCAGCCGATCGCTTCACCCTCGTCTACAGCGGCAAGATGGGCACTGCGGCAAAGCGGTGAGTCTAGGGGATAGCGGTGTCGCAATATCCGCATTGCCGCAGAACCGCAGTGTTCTGATGTCTGGCAGGCAGGCCTAGGGCCTTCCGCTGTGAGAGGCGTCCCCGCAGAAAACAAGGACTAGGGCCGCAGTAGGGTTGCTGAAGGCATACCGGTGAACGTTTTGCAGAAAAAGCTGCGATACTGCGGTCCCGTTGGGGATAGCTGTGGCCTTGCCGACAGTGTGACTGCGGCAGTCTTGCATTCTGTGAATTCTGCGGAAGTAGCGAGATGAGTTCTAGTGTTGTAATCGTTACGCTCCGCTAGTAATCTAGCGGCGCTTAGTGATCTCTGCTGCCTTGCCGCTGGTAGTAGGCTCGGCGGGCGCGAGGCTGATGGCGGCGCTCCTTGTCCGGGATGCTAGATGTATGTCCCGCTAGCTTTCATCTCGGCGACGCGAGCAAGAAAATCGCGATGTGCGCGTAAGGTGTCATCGAGAAGTTCGTGCCAGCCTTTACGGCTTACTCGCCGATCGGCATCCATAGAGGAAGTGGACACGACACTGAGTCGATCGATGTGGTCCACCACAAAGGTCAGCCGCCTTATCGGAAATTGATCTCCAAGTGTAGGGTTTTCGTCTAAAAACGCCTCAAGATCGACGAGATACTGCAAGGCCCTCTGGTACTCGGCATCGGATAGATGATAGTTCATGCGCTTTATCTCTACAATCCAAAGAATGCCGGAGTCGTGGAGCATCACGAAGTCGGGCTCTTTGCGTTCTCTGTTAATCGCAGTTGTGACTATAGCGCGACCGTACTTCTTCTTGTACCATGCTTCAAATGACCCTCGAACGCGCTTAAGAGATTCGTTGGTTCCCAAAGGGGTCCACTCGGGGGCGAGAATCCAAGGAGCTTGCTCCAATAGCTCTTGTAATGGCTGCTCCAGGGTGGTGCCATCCTCTATGAAACCAGTGAGCTTCTTGACGACAGCGATTCGCTCCGAGGCAACCTGGCCGAGCGAATACATCTCGGCGATCCGGGCTTTGTCGAACAGCCCAATCAACATATCGAGTGTATTATCGTTGTCGGCTGCTACGCTATGCAGAGCGTCAAGCAGACTTTTGTGAGGGCCGATAGACAGGGCTAGCTTCGTAAGTCGGTCGACATGGTCCTGGTCCTGTAAAGCCTCTCGGTCCTTATTGGTAACGAGAATCTTCGCCGCTCTTGTGACCGATTCATGGAAGTTCTGGTCCCCTGGGGCCTCTTGCTCAAGGCGCTGTTGTAAGTTGGACTTTTCCACATACTCGCGCCAGGTTTCTTGCTGGATTGCCGATTCGCTGTTCGCGGCAACCTCTTTTATTAGAGTCTTCCCCCATGCGCTGAACGCTTCGCCGAGCTCCGAGGTCCAAATGATGTCCTGCCGGTCGGACCGAATAAGGTCTTCGTTGTCATCTAACCACTCGGCGTGTACCTCGCCCACCAAGTAGGAGCGAAGCTTGTATTCACCTGTGAAACCGGCTCCGATTCCGAAGTCGCGGGTCTGTGCCACAATCTTCCCTCTGGCAAATATTCTCACACCTGCCATAGCGGGATCCTTATACGGCGACTTGGCATAGGCAACCCACCCTGTTACCGGAAGGTATACGCCTTGGTCGGTCGGAATGGGGCGGTTATCGACTATGATGCGGGTCTCATCGAAGACGTCGATATTGAGGCGCCCGAGGATAAATGAGTCGGAGCCTTGGACATGCCCTTGCCCATCGTGAGTTGAGCTGTTGAAAATCTGAACTTGCCAATCGCTGCGCTCAAGCCCGAATCGTGCTGCAAGTTGCCGATCGAGCTCTTCCTTGCTAGGAACTCGTTTGCGATGGAAATCGCGAAGTTTTATCGTGGTTCCATGGTCGGCTGCCCAGGTACCGTCAAGCTCGCCGGGCGTAGGGAGATACTCTTCATCGGTGTCGGAAAGGATTTCGCTTAGCGAAAGAACTAGGTGCGCAACCTGGAATCCACGATCACCCTGCTCGCCGCCGGCTGATATGACTTCAATTGTCTCACAAATTCCGAACGGCGCTAGCTTCCCTATGCCCTTCCGCCCCATAACGGGCCGCTGCTTGCGCAGAGAGGTATCTTTCCGGAAACGTTGGCGTCGGTCGGACCCAACCGTGAGGTAATGTGTATTGACCTCGCTAGCAGTCATGCCATGGCCGTCATCGCTTATCGTGATCTCAAATGGCCCGACGGGCGGCTGGCCCGGCCGGGATTTCAGATAGGTGTTCCATGGCAATGTGATAGTGACGCGCTCCGCATCTGCATCGTACGAGTTCGCAATAAGCTCCGCCAGTACGGCGGATACGCGGTCGTACATCTTGATGCCTAGTTTGTCGACTGTCAACCGACTGATCCGCATAACATACGGCTCATGCCGACTTGGGCCGATCTCTCCTGTCATTGCACATCCCTCCGCTTTGCCCTATGAAGGGCCCCTCGAACTGATCATCGTCCCCTTTGCTCCTGCCCGAGACGAGGCGCTGGGGCATCTCTTCGTCCAGGGCTGTCCTGGGCAGGCTCAGCCTCGTCTCTGAGTCTGAAGCACCGAGACGCTGTAGGCTAGCCCTCTTTCGCTAACGCGGGCACCCGTATAAGATCTTGAACTGACGAAGCCTGCTCTCCTGTGAGGTTGCAGTAGGGTAGCGCGCCAGCACCGCGCAGGCCTACGGCTTTGCGTCAGAACGAATCGGAATAGTCAATGAGTCCCCTGAGTGCGGTTAGCCTATTTAGCAATTGTGGGGTCGGAGATTTGGGCTTTAAGCAAGCTGGCTTTCGATTCGATGTTATGGCCGAGCTTGATTGGCGGCGGCTTGAGGTGGCGCAACTTAATCATCCTGAGTCAACCTGTATTCCAGGAGACCTGCGAGTTACTTGGAAGCAGGTTGTAAAAACCTACAAGAGCCTTCATGACTCCCCGCCTGCCCTTCTTGCTGCGTGTCCACCGTGTCAGGGCATGAGTTCAGCGCGAAGCGGGCGAGGCCGAGAGAGTGATGCAGACGCTGGAAGCCGTGATCCTCGCAATTTGCTGGTCACCGTCATTGTCAATGTGGCAAGAGCGCTCAAGCCTAGAATTATCGTTGTAGAGAACGTGCCAGCGTTCTTGACGCGCTCTGTACGGGATCCTAAGACGGCTAAGCCAATCTCTGCGGCACTACTTCTCATAAACTCGTTGGCGAGAAGCTATCGAGTATACCCCGTGTTAGCGGACCTTGCCGACTACGGCGTTCCTCAGTTTCGGAAGCGGGCCTTTCTGACACTCGTTCGTAAGGGGGAGCAAGGCGTTGATTGGTTGAGGGAAAGCGGCCTTGTTCCATTTCCGAGCCCTACGCATGCGGCCGAGTATGGTGCAGAGCCTCCAGTGTCATTGCGCCAGGCACTGAAGTACTTGGATGCGCGACCGCTTGATGCCAAAGATCCCGACTCTGCCCGAGACGTTAGCGATCCGATGCACTTCGTGCCTGTGTGGACCGACCATCGCTATCCGATGGTTGCAGCTATCCCCCCAGACAGTGGGCGAAGTGCTTGGGAAAACGATATATGCCCGTCATGTGTCGCCGACGTAGCAGACCGAGATCGTGCAACCTGCCACCAGTGTGGGACTAGGCTGCTACGACCTACAGTGCTCAGAGAAGGCGAGTGGAGCCTAGTGAAAGGATTTCGGAACAGCAGCTATCGGCGCATGAGGAGCGATACCCCGTCCGCAACGATCACAACCGCAAGCGGCCATATTGGTAGTGACCTTACCATTCATCCATGGGAAAATAGGCTTCTCAGTCCTCGTGAGTGCGCCCACTTGCAAACAATACCTCACGATTTTAACTGGGGCGATGCACTAAGGCGCTGGGGTGCCACCAACGTCCGTGATATGATTGGAGAGGCTGTGCCGCCGCGCTTTACCTATCTTCATGGGCTTGCTCTCGCCGGATTGGTCGGACGTCAGTCCGAAGTTGAGTACCTGCCTGCTGTAGATAAGCGCGTGGCTATGGCCAGGCAAAAACTTGAACAGGCTAAGCTTCAGGTGGCAAGTGCCACGGAATCTCAATAGCTTCAGGACGTACTGAGCTTTATTCTGTTAGAGTTGATGGCAGTGACAAGCGAAAAGTCATGGGCTTCCAACCGGCGTGTCCGTACGAGGATGCGAGCCAACAAGAGTCGTGATACTAAGCCCGAACTTGCCCTTCGGCGCGCGGTGCATGCATTGGGGCTACGTTATCGTGTTTCATATCGTCCCCTTGCTGGGGTTCGCCGGACGGCAGATATAGTGTTCACTAAGGCTAAAGTCGCTGTCTTCATGGATGGCTGCTTCTGGCATGGATGCCCGGAGCACCACACAGTCTCTGCTGCGAACGCCGACTTCTGGGCGGAAAAAATAAACAGGACGCGTGAGCGTGATACGGAGACCAACCAGCTGTTGGCGGATGCAGGTTGGCATGTTGTCCGTGTGTGGGAACATGAAAACGTAGTGGAGGCGGCAAGTATGATTGCGGTCCTGGTGCGCGAAGCGGGTCGCATCTAGTCTCTGGGGAGATTGATGACCTTTGGTCGGCCAGAGCCGGCAAGCTTGCGTTACTCCGGCCTTGGCCGTCGTGGTCCTCAGATAGTCACGCTGGGAAATCGTGTAGGGCATCGGGTAGCTCGGAACGCTGACCTAGCAGCGTCAGGGATGTGATGGTGGCGGTACCTCCTGCCTTGCAGGATGTATTAGGCTCTGGTCACGTACCAGTCGCGTGCAGGCGTAGCGCATTCTGGGCATACGTCCAGGTGAAGGCCATGATACATTCCGGCCTCCGGAGCCGGGTGCGTAGGTTCGATTCCTACAGGGGGCACGCTTAAGATCTACGTCCTCGGGCGCCTCTTGGAGGCGCCCGTTTTGGTCTGTCTGGATGGCTTCGGCCATGCTCGCCACCCCTCCGGCTGTTCCGTGTCTCGCTCTATCTCACCGTGCACGCCGCCACGCAGTCCCGCCGCGGGCCAGGCAGTTCAATGCCTTCTGCGGTATGGAAACTCGCGTGGGGAAAATTCTTTGGCTCTGGAGTTCATGCAAGCGGCTCGGCTGGGCTCTTATCTGGTGAAGGGACCCAGGCCTCGGGTCCGCGGATCTCAAGGAACACCCACCGCATGGACGTGATCACAGCAATGGTCACAATCGCCTCGATCGCCCTGGCGCACACATGCGCCTTGTTGAGCGTGTGGCTGCGGTTGCGCTGGCGCGTACGGCACGCGGACGTCCAAGGCCGTCACCTCACCCGGCTTGCCGAGACAGCCGCCGGGCACGGCTGACTGGAGGTGCCCAGTACGAGGATGGCTGCGCACGCAGCCGGGAGGCTCAGTGGATGCCTGCGGCTGGTCGGCGGCCAGAGCCAGGATGGGCTAGGTAGCGCGCAGGTAGTTCGTAGGCGACTTGCCACGCCGGGCCGCACGATGGCGCATCACAGCTCAGCGTCCGGGTGAACTCGCACCGTTGGGGCAGGCTCGACGCGGCCTCACCGCGGGAACTCTGCAGAGGGCCTGCGCGCGCTACAGGCCGAGGTCTTTGACCTCGTACCAGCAGACAGTGGTGTGGTTGCGGCTTTGTTTGAGGCCGATGCGGATTTAGCCGCCACTGGCGAAGGTGTACAGGCGGTGCCCGGCCACGCCAGCATGGAGACCTCCGCCGAAGTTCCTCGCCTCGGCCTCCGAGCTCATCGAGTTGATCAACGAGCGCGTGTATTGACTCGACCCTCACGAACATCGGCCCTCGAACTCATCGACATAGCCAGTAGGCCACGCTGCGGCCCAACCGGCATCATGACGTGGTGCGCATACTGATCCTGGGTGGCTCATGGTTCGTTGGCCGGGCGGTGGTCGCCGACGCGATAGGGCGGGGGTGGGAGGTCACTCTCTTCAACCGGGGCCGTAGCGCCGGCGCTCCAGAAGGGCCCCTTCTCGTTCGCGGGGACTGGGAGCATGCTGCGGATCTCGTCCGGCTCGCGGCTCATGGGCCTTGGGACGTGGTCGTGGATGTCGCTGGTGCTATACCTGCCGTGGTGCGCAACGTGGCGCGGGCACTCGCCTCTGCCGCAGAACGCTACGTCTTCATGTCCACCATCTCGGTCTACCGGGACTGGCCGTACCAGCCGGTGGATGAGTCTTCGCCCCTCTGGGACGGTGATCCCGACCTGGACCCCGGCACGCGGCGGTGGGATCCAGATGCCTACGGGCCGCTCAAGGTCGGCTGCGAGCTGGCGGTCCGCCGGGAGTTCGGCGACAGGGCGTTGTTCATCCGCCCCCACGTGATCCTCGGCCCCGGCGAGTACGTAGGCCGTCTGCCCTGGTGGCTGAGCCGAATCAGCCGGGGCGGTCACGTTCTCGCACCCGCACCGCCCGAGAGGGCCATTCAGCCGGTCGATGTTCGTGACGTCGCCCGCTTCACCCTCGACATGATCGCCGCCAGCGCCACCGGCCCCTTCAACGTCGCCGCGCCGATCGGCCGGGACACCTTCGGGGATCTCCTGTGCGTGTGCAGAGAGGTGACCGGATCGACGGCCGAGTTCGTGTGGGCCGATGAAGCATGGCTCGCCCAGCAGGGGGTTCGGGAGTGGACAGAGATCCCCCTCTGGAGGACGCTGCCGACCGCATGGGCGATGAGCACCGACAAGGCCCAGCAGGCGGGGCTTACCTGCCGATCGCTGCGAGAGACGGTCGCTGCTACTTGGCACTGGCTACAAGGTGGCGGCGTTCCCGTCATTCACGAACGATTCGCCGAGCATGGAATCAGTGTCGAACGGGAGGCCGAGTTGGTCAGAGCTTATCTATGAGCTTCTGGCGATTGCTGCGAAGTCGAACCCGATCGCGACATCGGGTACGTTCGATGCATCCGACGCGTCGCGTCTCATTCACCTTGAGTAATCACCGTGGTGGGTCGAGATGAAGGCCATGCGCAGACGTGTGCTGATCTGGGCCAGTACCCCGATCACGGGGACCGCCCTGGCCGGAACGGGTATCTACCTGGCACGCGTCGGTCTAGCCGACGCCGATACCCTAACCAGCGCGCTCGGCCTGGCAGCCGCGCTGGCCGGGCTGGCCACTGCGATCATCGGGCTGATCACCACCCACCCCACATCCAATCCTCCCCCTCCTCATCGCCTGCCACACCACCGCAGCAGGACCCGCCACCGCCTGGCATGACCGCCTCCGGCACCGGCGCGATCGCCATCGGCGGCGACAACTCCGGCATGATCTCCACCGGAGACGACGCGACCATCACCCACAACCGGTGACCCCCGCCGAAGGGGGTGGCCCATACGCAGGGCAGACCCACTCCCGCATCGTCATCCCCGTCCCCTCCACCGTCGGCCCTCGCCTGCCGGGCGAGCAGGCCATCACGGCGCCGGTGACCGCGACCGGATCGAGGGCGACGGCGATCGACACCCTGACCTCACGCAATAACCTCGCCGGCCCCTATGGGCAGCAGGAGATCTGAACCGAGCCATCCCCCTATTGGAGCGGACGCTGAGCGCTTGCATACGGGTGCTGGGTGATGATCATCCGCTGACAAAGACGGTCCAGGGCCCGCCTGACCCGCGATTACGAAGAACATCCCGACCGCTCCGAGGCCATGATTCACATCGCCCTAATCGACCTCATGATCCGCCGCAACACCGGCGAGAACTCCCCCTCCTGGGGCGGTACCTGAACCGGAGGTCAGACAAGACCAGATGCCCACTTAGGGCATGGCGGGACAGCCGGCAAGGTCCTTGATGAAGGCGCGGTTGATGGCCGGATCACGACCACAGACATAACGCGCGGTCGGCTCATAGCCAACCCCGGCGTACAGAGCCAGGGCGGCGATGTTGCGTACGCCGGTCTCCAAAATGGATCGCCGCGCCCCGGACTCGCGCGCATGCCGTTCCCAGTTCGGTGATGACCCGCTCGCCCAGCCCGTGCCCACGCAGTTCCGGCAGGGTGTACATCTTCTTGATCTCAACCGTGCGGGTGCGGGCATCGTACGTGCGGTAGCCGCCGCAGGCGACCGGGGTTTGATCGAGGTAGCCGACGAGGAACAGTCCCTGGGGCGGGGTGTAGCCGGCGGGGTCGGCCTCGAAGGGGTCGGCGTAGCCGTAGCGCTGGGTCTGGTCGTCGAACAGGGCGCGGACCAGGCGGGCGGCGTGGGGGTGGTCGTAGTTGCGCGGGCGTAGGGCGAAGTGGTCCAGGTTGGTCATTGCTGCATCAGTGCCTTGTCGAACTCGGGAAGGAACTCGGACACGACCAATGAGCGACCGCGCCGGGCGAAAGCGGGACGCAGCCGCCGTAGATAGGTGATTCCCCGAATCGACTGGACCTCGCTCAACCGGGTGAGGGCGGCCCGCGCCGCGCCGACCGCTGCCTCCAGCTCGCCGCTGAGCAGATAGGCCTTGGTCAGGAACACGCCGTGCAGCAGTGCCGAGCGGGGATAGTCCGGCCGGGCCCCAGCCTGCGAGATAGGAGCCAGCAGCTCGATCGCCTCGCCAAGCAGTCGCTTGCGGTACACGGTCGCCTGCTCGCCGAGGACGACGAGCGCCTGCCCGGCTTCGGCGATGAGCTGGGCGGGCTCCAGGTAGTACAGGTATGTCAGGGTGCCGTGGGAGGCGGAGGCGAGCAGTTCGCGCGCCTTGTCCGATGCCTCGCGGAAGGCGGCGAGGTCGCCTGCGGCGGCTGCCGCCGTGGCGGTGCGGCCCGTGATCCTGGCCCGGAGTACCGGGTCAGCGGGGCAGGAACGCTCGGCCGCCTCGGCGATGTGGACGGCCGCCCGGCCGTGACCGGCGAATGCGGAGATGTAGGCGAGCATGCCGATGGCGTTCGCGGCGCGGCCGGATTCGCCGGCTCCTCGGGCGATGCGTTCGCTGAGCAGCAGGTAGCGTTCGGCCGCGCCGTACCGGTGGGCGTCGAAGTGCATCCAGCCGACGAGCTGGGCGAGGTCGGCGGCGATGGTCATCAGCTCGTGCCCTACGGCGGGTACGTAGTCCGCGGCCTGGATCAGGTCCAGGATGTTGCGTAGCTCGCTCGTCACGTATCTGAGGCTGACGAGGCCGCCGCCGTGCCGGTCGTCGAGCCTGGCGGCATCGCGGTGACGTGGGCGCCGATCAGGCGGGCTTGGGGAGCCAGCACGCGTTCGCGGCTCGCAGTGCGGTGGGCTTTGGTCGCGGTCGTACGCAGCCCGTCGAGAACGGCGGCAGCCAGGTCGGGCCCCGAGGCGGCGGTGATGTCGGTGTGCTTTCCGGCGCTGACCGTCGTCAACTCGCACAGCGACCGCAGCGCGTCGTCTGTGGTCCCTCGTTTCCCGAAGCCGGATGCCGCGTATACGGCGGTCGCCGAACGACCGGGCCAGATCTGGTCCACGGGGATCGCGTACCCGAGCTGATCGGACAATACGGCCGCCACCACGGAGGGCAGCGGCTCGTACGGCTTGTAGCCATGCCGCACCCACGCATATGGAGCGGTGGGGTCGATGCGACGGGAGCTGAGGCCGCGCCCTTCCAGCCAGGCGTTGACGGCGGCGGCGAGCTGTCGCGCGTTCATGCCGGCTCGCTGCAGGAGCTCGGCGAGTGCCGTGGGTGCTTCTGTCATCAAAGCCCCTCCTTGCCTGATGCGACGGTAACCCCGGGTTTACGGCTCCACGAACGGCACTTGGGCCGAAAGTGGGCCACCTTCACGACCTTCACGCAGTGGTCGGAAGCTTCATGACCTTCACACTACGAATCTATTCACTCAGAGTAATCATCCTGATCCACTGGGTGCCGGAGTTCGCGACCGCCATGAGTCCGGTCGCAGAAAGACCCGGAGGTACGCCGTGGAACCTTTCACCCGGCCCCATCACTACGTTCTCGTGCAGGCACTCCTGCCCGGCTCCGCCGCTCACCAGGCCCGGACCGCCGTCCGCCAGGTACTCCTGCAGGCGGGTATCGATGACGAGGAAATCGGTGACGCGGAGATCGCGATAGCCGAACTCGCCGCCAAGGCGGAAACACACGCCCGCCCGCCGTACGCCCTACGGATCGCGGCCACCAATGGCGAGCCCGCCTGGTGCGAGATCACCGACGGCGATCCCGAACTGCGCGTGGTCTCCCGCCTGCTGCGCGGGATGAGCGGCTTCGACCCGTGCGCCATGTGGTTTCAGGAGAGCGGCCGAGGACTTCTCATGGTCCATCAGCTCTCCAGGGGGCGCTGTGGCGTCTACCCCGCAACGACGTGCGACACCGGCATTCCCGGCAAGGCGGTCGGCTTCGCACTCCCTTCAGCGGCCCGAGTCCCTGTGCGCAGGCGCAGACTTTTCCGTTCCTGGGCCGCCGTTCGAGTGGCCCGCATGCGCGGTCGTTCCTGACTTCACCCGCTCGGGGAGGACAACCATGATCACCACCCAACGCCAGGCCGGGCACGCCGTTGTCGTGTCCTCCGGTGGCCTGGACTCCACCACGCTGGCCTACTGGCTTCAGGCGAAGGGCACCGGCCGGCTCACCCTGCTCGGTATCGACTACGGCCAGCGCCACCGGGTCGAGTTGTCCCGGCTGACCGCGCTCGCGCAGGCACTCGACGCCGAATGCGTCATCCTCGACCTGCGCGGTCTCAGGCCGGTCCTGTCCGGGACCGCGCTCATCGACGAGCAGGCGACGGTCCCGGCTGGTCACTACACCGACGATTCCATGCGCGTCACGGTGGTGCCGAACCGGAACGCCCTGCTGCTGGACATCGCCGTAGCCCTGGCCATCTCCGTCAAGGCCGACACCGTCGCCTTCGGCGCGCACGCGGGCGATCACCCGATCTACCCGGACTGTCGGCCGTCCTTCCTCTACGCCTATCGGCGCATGGCCGCCGTGGCCAACGAGGGTCTCACGGTGAGCGGTCTCCAGGTCATCGCGCCGTTCATGGACATGACCAAGGCGGACATCGTTCGACTCGGCGCGGACCTGGGCGTCCCGTTCGCCGACACCTGGTCCTGCTACGCGGGCGGGCCGCGGCACTGCGGCCGGTGCGGTACCTGCACCGAGCGCAAGGAGGCGTTCGTCCTGGCACAAGTCCCCGACCCCACCGACTACGAAAACCCGGAGACGCCGTGTATGTGATCGCGAAACGGTTCGCCTTCAGCGCCAGCCACCGGCTCGACCTGCTGCCCGAGGGCCACCCGTGCCGCAGGGACCACGGGCACAACTACGTGGTCGAAATCCAGTTGACCGCGCAGGAACTCGACCCCTACGGCTTCGTCGCGGACTTCAGCGAGCTGACCCCGGTACGGGACCACCTGGCGGACACCTACGACCACCGCTGCCTCAACGACGTCCTGGAGCAACCGACCTGCGAACGGCTCGCACGACGCCTCTACAGGTGGTGCTCGGACAACCTGCCCGTCGCCCACCTGCTGCGCGCGGTTCGCGTCTCGGAAACGCCGTTCACCTGGGCCGAGTACCGGGAGGAGCCGTGAGCCTTCTCGTCACCGAGATCTTCGGCCCCACCTTCCAGGGAGAAGGGCCTTCGGCCGGACAGCTCGCCGCCTTTCTCCGGCTGAGCCGGTGCAATCTGACCTGCACCTGGTGCGACACCCCCGAGACCTGGGACGCCAGCCGCCATGACCTGACCGCCATCACCCGCCGGATGACCGACGCGCAAGCGCTGCACGAAGTACTCGCGATCCCCGCACCGCTGGTCGTGATCACCGGCGGCGAGCCGCTGCTTCAGAAAGATCGGCTCGTCTGGCTGGCCGACATGTTCCGCGCCAACCGACGGCGGGTCGAGATCGAGACCAACGGCACCATCGTGCCCTCGCGCGGGCTGCTCAACGCGGTGCGGCAGTGGAACGTCTCTCCCAAGCTCGCGAACTCCGGCATCCCGGAAGGTAAGCGGATCAAGCCCGACGCGCTCGCCATGTTCGTCAGCTCGGGGCGCGCGGCGTTCAAGTTCGTCGTGGAGAGCCTCGCCGATCTGAAAGAGATCGCCAGGCTGGAGGAGAAGCACGGCCTCGTGCCGATCTGGGTCATGCCACAGGCGACCAGCTCGCCACAGGTGCTGACGGTGATGCGGGAGATGGCGGACGAGATCCTTGCCCGGCGCTGGAATCTGAGCACCCGCCTGCACATCCTGCTGGAGGGGACAAGTGTCCGCTGAGACCAGACCTGAGCGGGGCCGTCTTTCCGGGCTTCCCGGGCCGCGCGTGCTGGGTTGCAGGCCAGTGTCCGAAGGGGAAGCCGGGATCGTTCCTGCCGCTCAGGCGAGCACCAGCGTACTCCCTCAGGCTCACTCGCTGATGCCGTTTCTCGGGGAGGTCCATCTCGTCCGGGCGCTTCGGCAGTGCGGCCGTCGCTGTTCCTCTCCCGGGACTGACGGCGTGACGTGGGGTGACTACCGCAGAGCCGCCGCCGTACGGATTCCACGGCTGGCAGTGGCCCTGCGCGAAGGGAGCTGGCGACCGGCGCCGCTTCGGGCCAACTCGATCCTGACCTACACGGGCAGGCCACTGATGTGCGTGATCCCGACGGTTGAGGACCGCCTGGTACACCGGGCGATGCGCAACGCGATCGACCACATCCTCGAAGGCGGTGTCCTCGCCCCTTGGGTGTCCGGCTACCGGCCGCGGCGGAACCGGCTGACCGCCCTACGGCAGGCCATGACGTACATCGACAAAGGGTTCACCTGGGTGGCCGACGTCGACGTCGCCCGCGTGTCCGAGGGCTCGAACGCCGACGAGGTCACCGACTGGCTGGCCGAACATGTCCATGACAGCAAATTTCTGGACCGGTTCCGCACTGCCCTGTCCGGCCTGCCGTACCCGCTGGTGCCCGGTACAGGGCTGGCACCGACCCTGATCAACCTGCGGCTGGCTCCGGCCGACCGGCTTCTTTCCGATCTGCGGATCGTGCGCTTCGTGGACAACTACTGCGCCTTCACGGCCGGCCATGCCGAAGCGAGGCAGGCGATGAACCGCATCGGGCGCGCCCTCAAGAACATCGGCCTCGCCGCCAACCCCCGCAAGAGCCGCATCAGAACCTCGGCGTGCGCCGAGGACCTATTCCTGATCGACGGGTGAAGGAGGTATCACAATGGCACTGACCTGGATATTCGTGCCTGGCGGTAGCTGTGAGTATGGCGACCAGGGCCGCCGGGTCCCGGTCCGCAGCCTTCGCTGGACGGCGACTCCGATCACGGGAGCCGATGACCACCCGCTGACCAGAGTCAGCCACGGGGAGGCCGCCGCCATCGCCGTACGACTCGGCGGACGCCTGCCGACCTCGGTGGAATGGGAATGGATGGCCGCCGGGCCCGAGGGACGGCTCTACCCATGGGGCGACCGGCCCTGGCGGCCCGACCTGGCCAACCTGCGGGAGTCCGGCCAAGGGCGTCCGTGCCCCGTCGGTGTCTGTCCCGAAGGGGCAACCACGCTCGGGCTGCTCGACGTCGCGGGAAACGTCTGGGAGTGGACGGCCACGACCGTGATGGGGGACGGCGCGATCATCCGGGGCGGCTCGTTCGCGTCACCGCCGCTGTACGCCCAATGCACCTTCCTCAACGCCGCTCCGGTCGAACTGGCATCGCCGGGCATCGGCTTCCGGGTGGTGCGTGACCTGTGAAACTCGTGATTGTCGGGTGTTCCCGTCGCAAGCGGGACACCGCGACCCCGGTCCCCGCGCTCGACCTCTACGAGGGCGGCTGCATCCCGCAACTGCGCCGTCGCATCGGCCAGCGTCAGGGTCTGCGTCGGCAGGTGCGCATCCTGTCGGCCGAGCACGGCCTGATCGATGCCGACCGGCCGCTCCTGCCGTACGACCGGGCTCTCACCCCCGAGCGGGCCTCTGAGCTGCGACGGAACGCAGGGTCCGTACTGGCGCGGGAATTCGAGCGATACGGCACGCCGACCGGCGTCCTGCTCATCGCCGAGCCGCCCTACCAGGACATCGTGCGGGAGCATCTGCGCAACGTCCGGGTCCGCCTCGTCAACGACCCGCGCGACTGGGCGACCGCCTCCGTCGTACTCGACACATGGGGGTGGCCGTGACCGACTCCCTTCGCGCTCTGCTCCTCCGCCAGGACAACGACTACCGGCCGATCACCAGTCGATTCGAGGCGGAGAACCGGCACCGCTGGCACGAGGCCGGCGCCACGCCCACCAGGCCGTGCGCCTCGGTGGTGATCCCGGCCTACAACGTCGCGTACTGCCTGCCCGCCGTACTCGACGCCCTGTCCGTCCAGACGCACACCCCAGAGATCATCGTGGTGGACGATGGCAGCACGGACGGCACCGCCGACATCGCCCGCAGGCACACATACGTCGATCAGGTGATCCGCCAGCCCGAGCATCGGGGCGCGGCCACGGCCCGGAACGTGGGAGCGGTCGCCGCCTCTCAGAGCACGGTCGTCTTCATGGACGCCGACATGGTCATCCCGCCGTACGTGATCGCCGACCTGGCGGCCCGTGCCGACGACGCCGCCGTACTGCTGGGCTTCCGCCACAACGTCGCCCACGGTACGCCGCTCCCTGACACCCCGGACATCTACGAGGATCATCGGGTCCGATGGCGTCCGCCTGTGGGCACGCCGCTGCTCTACTCCGGGATCGTCCTGGACGAACCGATCGACGGATGGCCCCTGGAACACACGCGCGACCTGATCGACCTCGGATACGGACGGACCTACTACGACTGGGACCTGCCCCGAATGGTGGTCACCGCCCTGCTCGCCGTGCCCCGGCATGCATTCTTCGAGGTCGGCGGGTTCGATCCGGAGTTCGGCCGGCTCGGGTGGGGCATGGAGGACACCCATCTGGGCGCGAAGCTGATCGCCGCCGGGCTGGTGGTCATCCCGGTGCGGCAGGCCGCCGGGTTCCATCTCGACCCGCCCGACGCCGCGGCTCTCTGGCAGTCCAAGCTGGCGTCCTGGCCCGCCACGCTCCGTCGTTACCGCTCCCTGCTGGAAGCGCCACCACCTCAGCGGTCCGCCCTCTTCACTGCCGAAACGCTCCGGCTTCTCTCCCGATGTGAGGTGAACAGGTGATCCGAGCCTTCGCCGTCGCCGTACGCGATGGAACGACGCTCGTTCATGATCCAGCGACCGGGCTCACCCATCGCACCCCTCGCGCTCTACCTCCCGGCCGCGCGGAGCTAGACGGGACCGAGGCGAGCGGGTGGCCCGTCATACATCCCGCTGCCTGCGGCGGAACCGTCCCGGTCAGCGTCTGCTGGTCGCCGATAGTCCGCTGCAACCTTCAGTGCCCGCACTGCCTGGACGACAAGTCCGTCACCGAACTGGGGGCGGCCGACCGGCGGCGGATCGCCCGCCTGATCGCGGGCACGGACGTCCTGGGAGTGGACATCTCCGGCGGAGAACCGCTCCTGCTGCCCGACCTCGCTCAACTGGCCGACGAGCTGACGGCAGGCGGCTGCACGGTCAGCGTGACCACCAACGGCTGGCACCTCCAGCGCCGCGCCGGCCGGCTCGCCGGGCATGTGGACGCGGTCAAGGTCAGTCTCGACGGCCCGAGCAGCTTGGTTCACGACGCGTGGCGCGGGCCGGAATCGTTCAGCCGCGCCATCGACGGGGTGAAGGAGGCCGTCGCAGCCGGTCTGTGCGTGCAGATCCAGAGCGTGCTCATGGCGTCCAGCCGTGCTTTCGCGCAGGACCTGGTACGCCTGGCGCACCGCCTCGGTGCCGCCGGCGTCACGTTCCTGCAGATGCTCCCGATCGGCGAGGCCGCCCGGCTGCCACCGGCGGAGATGCTGAGCGACAACGAAGCCCACGCACTCGTCGAACGGCTCGACGTGCCGCCTGAGCTCACGGTACGGCTTCGCACCCGGCGCGGCGCGGGCGGCTTCACCGTCATCCGGGCCGACGGCCGGGTGTGGCGCAACGACCGTCCGGCCGAGCACATCTCCGCCCTGCGCCCGCTGCGCAGCCCGGCAGACCTCGCCTTGACCGGACCGGACGGGTCCGCATGAGCAGGGTCTTCGAGGGCCGCACCGTCTGGCGCATGGACCCCGATCAGTACTGGGTCGCCACCCGCCTGCTGGCCATGGCAGCCCGTGAGCGCTTCGGAAGCGTGGGCATGGTCGTCGGGATCGCGAACGGCGGGCGCGCTCCGGCGTACGCCATCGGCGCGGAGACCGGGGCTGTCGTGGTCATCGTCGAGGCTCGCCACAACGCTTCCGAGGAGGTCGGAATCCCCGCCACCGGCGAGGTGACCTATGACCTGAGCCCTGTCCGCCAGCCCCCGCCCGGCCCGATCCTCGTCGTGGACGACATCTGCGGGAGCGGCGCGACGCTCACCGCCGTGGTCTCCGGCCTTCCCAAGGGTGAGATTCGTACGGTGACGCTCTGCCGTAACGCGGGGGCACCACCCGAACTGCCCGACCTGTACGTGTGGGAGGTCGCCGACTGGGTGATCTTCCCGTGGGAACAGACTCCGCCTGGGCAGCAGACCAGTCGGCTGCCCGATGCGGTCGGGGTGCGGTCATGGTGATCGCGTTCGTGCTGGCTTCGTACCGGCCTGACACGCCCGCCGGGATCGAACGCGCCACGGCCGCCCTCGCCGCCGGCCTTCGCGAACTCGGCCACGAGACGCTCATTCTGAGCGGCACCGATTCGGCGGACTGTGTCCGGTTGACCCACCTCATTGTGTCCTTTCCCGCCGACGATGCCACGTTGCGGCATGCCATCGGCGGCTCCGCGCTCCGGGAGGAGATCGCGAAGATCCTTGATCAGCGGAGTGTGGACATCGTTGTCTACACCGATGCCCTGTGGGGTCTCGGCCGGGCGATGGCCGTACACCCCGCGCGCAAGGTGCTCGCCGTACACGTCGTCGGCCACGACGAAGACCTCGGCCCGGCGCTCGCGTCGGCCGAAGCCGTCATCGCGCCCTCGGCCACCGTGCTCAGCCAGGCGGCCGAGCGTGGCTATCCCACACATCGATGGCAGGTCGTACCGAACGCGCTGCTCTACGACGAATGCGCCTGGCTCGACGACACCCGGCGAGGGCGACTGCGCCAACGTGGACCCATCCGCGTGCTGGCCCGGGCCGCGCCGGAGAAGGGAGTGGAGGACCTTCTGACCTCCTCACCGCCGGATGGCCGGCGCGTGCAGGTCGTCCTGGCCTCGGCACCGTTCGAGGACAAGCAGGGCGGGCAGGCCGAGATCGTCCGCCGATGCCTCAGCGCCCCTCATCTAACGGTACGAACCGGCGGCCTCCTCTGGCGTCAGGTGCCGGGCTGGCTCGCGGGTGCCGCGGTGGTCGTCGTGCCCTCGCATGCGGAGACCTTCGGGCTCGTGGCGCTGGAGGCGATGAGCGTAGGCACACCCGTCGTCGCCTACGACGTCGGCAACCTCCCCGAACTGATCGGCCCCGGCGGCATCATCGTCCGGCGGTCGATGGGAGCGGCCGGACTCTGGCGAGCCGCTGCGGCGATCACGAGCGACGCGGTAACCTACCTGCGTACGTCACGGGCTGCGTACTACCGGTCACGGGACTTCCGGCCCACCACAATCGCTGAAGCATTTCTGAAGGCGGTCTGGTGATGGAAGTTCCACTGTTGCTGGTCGATGGCCACAATCTGCTGTTCCGGGCGACCTTCGGGTTCCCCGCGCCGATCCACTCCCGCGACAAGTCCCGGGAACTCACCGGTGTCTTCGGATTCTTCGCCCTGCTCCGGGTGGCGATCCGCGACGAGATCCCCGATCCGCCCGAAGTGATCGTCGTCTTCGACGGCGAGTACGGCTCGGCCGAGCGTAAACAGGCCGACGCCTCCTACAAGGCCAACCGGGTCACCAACGAGACCGCGCTCAAGCCGATCCGCGCGCTGCCCGACGTCAAGCGCGGCCTGGACGCCTACGGCATCGCCTGGATAGAGATCGACGACGCCGAAGCCGACGACACGATCGCCACCCTCGTGCGCCTGGCTCCCGGACGCGAGCGGCTGATCATGTCCGGCGATCGGGACTTCTACCAGCTTCTGGGCCATGACGTCCGTGTGCTGAACACCGCGATGCATCCGGGCAAGCGCCATATCGGCCCGCCCGAGGTGATCGAGCGCTATGGCGTCACTCCTGGTCAGTGGCCGTGCTTTCGGGCACTGTGCGGCGATCCGTCGGACAACATCCCCGGCGTACGCGGGATCGGCTCGGTCACGGCCGCCCGATTGCTGGCCGACGGCCTCGCGCTGGAAGACCTGCCGGGCTCCGGCCGTCTTGCCGGAGCCGCCGGACAGCGAGTGCGGGATGGCTTCGGCCAGGTCTTGGCCTGGCGAGAGATGATCCGCGTCCGGACCGACGTGGCGGTACCGTACCGGCCCTGCGGCGCTGCGAGCCCACCGCTCCCCACTCCCGCCGAGATCGTCGAGAAGCTGGGCCTGTGGTGAACCCGCCGTCGGTCCTGACCGTCATGGGACACCCCGACGACGCCGAACTCTGGGCGGGCGGCACACTCGCCCGGCACGCCGAGGCCGGAGCGAAGGTCACCATCGCCGTCCCGGCACACGACCCGGTACGTGACGCCGAAGCCGCCGCCGGTGCGTCCGTCCTGGGTGCGTCACTGCGGCTCCTGCCCGAGGTCACTGCGACGATCGTCGCCGAACTGCTCACCGAGCTGTGCCCGGACGTCGTCATCACCCACGGATGCCGGGACGTCCACCCGGATCACCGGCAAGCGTGCCTGGCCGTTCTCGACGCGCTCCCGGCGCCGGTGATCGCCACCGGCCGCCCCTGCCGGGTCTACATGTGCGAGTCCTACAACGGCCTGTCGCTGGACGGCCCCACCGCTCCGCACACGATCATCGACATCAGCACGACCTTCACCACGAAGATGCGCGCCCTCGCCGTGCATCGCTCCCAGCCCATCGACGAGCACTTCGGTCCGATGGCCGAGAACCTCGCCCGGCTGCACGGCGGCCGGATCGGCACCGCGTACGGCGAGGCGTTCACTCCTGTCCCGGTGCTCGGACGGCTTCCTGCATCCGACTTCCTGTGACTCCAGCGGAGGCGCACGACGATGCTCTACCAGTACAGCCTGCTCACCGCTGACACTCAGAGCGATCTCGCCAGGCAGGTCATCACCACTGGGCACCTCGGGTCGATCGGCGGCGTCTACGTACCGCGACTCGAAGCCACCGTCGCCGCCCGAACCGGCCGGGCACATGCCATCGCGACCGCCAGCGCCACGGCGGCATTCGATGTGATCCTGCGGGGGCTCGACATAGGGCCTGGTGACGAGGTGGTGATCCCCGGACTCGGGTGGGTGTCGGTCGGCGCGACGGTCACCGCGACCGGAGCATCGGTGCGCATCGCACCGACCGGGGCAGACCTAACCCCTTCTCTTGAAGACCTCTCCGGCCTGCTGACGCCCGCCACGAAGGCCGTGGTCATCGCTCATCTACGTGGCCGATTGGCGGGCGACGTGGCGCGGATCGCCGCGGAGCTGCACCGGCGCGGCATCCCGCTGATCGAGGACTGTGCCCAGGCGTGGGGTGTTCCGAGGGCCGGTACGTACGGCGCGGCGGCGTTCTTCTCCACCCAGGCGTACAAGGTCATTGCGACCGGGGAAGGCGGCCTTGCCCTGTGCGACGACACCGAGCTGGTCTCGCGCATGCGCGCGCTGGCTGGAGATACGCGCGTACGGACATCCGCGCCGATCTGGCGGGGCAACGTCCGGATGCCAGAGATCTCGGCCGCCCTGGCCCTGCCGCAGCTCAATCGGCTGGACAAACTGGTCGAGCGATTGCGCTCGCTCCAACGCCCAGCCGTGGAGTTGCTGCGCGCAGTGGGGATGGTTCTTCCCAGTGATATTGACGCCGGCAACGGCGCCCATGTCGGCGTCTGGTTGGACACACCGGCAGCCGCCGAAGTACTTGCGGCACGGCTCGCTCACTTGCGCTGCTGGCGGCCGACGCCGGGCGACCTACATACCTGCGCCGCCTGGCCTGTGGCTACACCGTCGAACGCCTGGGACCACTACCTGGACATTCAGATTCCGTACACCGACCGCCCCGAGGAGTTCCTAGAGCTACTGGGCCGTGCGATCGAAGGTGCCCGAGCATGAGCCGCAGGCTTCGCTGTGCCATCGCCGGTTGCGGAATGGTGGCCGACGAGTACGCGAGCACCCTGCGGCCGAGTACCCTCGTCGAACTCGTGGCCTGCACCGACATCGACCTTGATCGGGCCCGCGCGTTCGCTGACCGGCACGGCATCTCGTACGTCGCGCCTTTCCAGCAGCTCGACGCCGATGTGATACTCGTGCTCACACCACCGGAACACCACGCGCATGTCGCCTCCTCCGCCATCTCAGCGGGGATGTCCGTGTACGTGGAGAAGCCTCTTGCCGGCTCCGTGGCAGAGGCCGAGTCCCTGCTGGCCATGGCGGAGCGATCCGGTGTACTCGTGGGGGCGGCACCGGACACCTTCCTCGCCCCGCCGACGCACACTGCCGCCGTGGCGCTCACCTCCGGCCTCATCGGAGAACCGATCGCCGGCACAGGCGCTCTCCTTTCACCAGGCCCGGAGCGCTGGCACCCAAACCCTCAGCCGATCTACGATCTTGGTCCGCTCCTCGACATGGGGCCCTACTACCTGAGTGTTCTGACCGCGCTGCTCGGCCCGATCGGGAAGGTCCGCGGTGCCACCTGCCGTAGCCGATCTTGCCGAACCCGCCCGTCCGGCGAGGTGTTCACGACTGCATCGCCGACACACGTCGAAGCGCTGCTGGAGACCACTACTGGAGTTTCCATCACGCTGACCACGAGTTTCGACGTTCAGGCGACTACCCGTCCACACCTGGAGATCTACGGGACCGAAGGCACGTTGGTCCTCCTCGACCCGAACTTCCACGAGGGTGTCGTACGCGTCCGCCGCCGTGATGAGACGAACTGGCGAGTTCTCCCGCAGGAAGCAGCCGAGTTCGAGGTGATCGGCCGCGGCATGGGCGTTCTCGATCTCGCCGACGCCATGCTCAGCAGACGCCCATCCAAGGCATCCGGCGAATCGGCATTGCACGTTCTTCGTGTAACAGAGGCCATCCGGCAGGCAGCGGAATCGAACGCGGCCCTTACCGTACCGAGGTCACACAAGTGACGTGGACCAGGGCGTATCCCGACATTGAGACGGCATGGCAGCGCCTGGCCACTTATCTCGGCGATGCCTTCGACCCTGGTCTCACCGACTTCCAGCGCATACGTCGGTTCATGGACCAGGAGTGGGCCCAGTTGGGAGCGCACTTTGAACCGCCCCGGGTTTGATGGAGACCTCAGCGGTTGATTGCTAGGACTTCGTTGGAGTGGTGTTGAGCGTAGTAGATCGCCTCGAACTCCTCGGGCGGGAGGTGTCCGATGGCCGAGTGCAGGCGGGTGGTGTTGAACCAGGCCACCCATTCGGCGGTGGCCAGTTCCACGTCGGCAAGGCTGTGC
>NZ_JBIRBB010000025.1:0-111630 GCF_044326295.1 Spongiactinospora sp. 9N601 | reverse complement strand
GCATACGCCGGCAACTCCACCCGCCGGCCCCGCCCCACCAGCTCACCCCAGACCGGCGAAACCCCCCGCACATGCAACGCCGCCACCGCACCCAGCACCGACTCCACCTCAGAGCGACCCCGCCGCAACACGGAAACCGACGTGACCTCGGCCATCTCGCCGACGAACGACGACAACACCGCATCCGGGCCGAACTCCACGAAAGCCGAAACCCCGTCGCCAAGCAGCCACCCCACGGCGTCGGCGAACAGCACCGGCTCACGAACCTGACGCACCCAATACTCCGGCGACGCCAACTCCTCCACCGAAACCACACCCCCGGTCACCGTCGACACCAGCGGAACCACCGCAGGCCCGAACGACACCGACTCCACCACCGCACGAAACTCCGCCAGCATCGGATCCATCCGATGCGAATGAAACGCATGACTCGCCCGCACCCGCCGCGACCCCGCAAACCGCGCCGCCACCCGCAAAACCGCGTCCTCATCCCCCGACACCACCACCGACGACGGCCCGTTCACCGCCGCCATACACACCCCCGCCTCCAACACCGCCGACACCTCGGCCACCGACGCCGGCACCGACACCATCAACCCACCCACCGGCAACGCCTGCATCAACCGCCCACGCGCCACCACCAACCGCGCCGCATCCGCCAGCGACACCACCCCCGCCACATGCGCCGCCGCCAGCTCACCCACCGAATGCCCCACCACGAAATCCGGCCGCAACCCCCACGACTCCCACAGCCGGAACAACGCCACCTCAACCGCGAACAACGCCGGCTGAGTGAACCCCGTCCACCCCAACGCCTCCGCGTCATCGAGAACCTCGAACAGGTCCCACTCGACGTGTTCCGCCAACGCGGCGGCGATCTCCCGCAGGTGCGCGGCGAAGACCGGGGAGGCGGCCATCAGCTCGGCGGCCATCCCGGCGCGCTGGGCACCCTGCCCGGTGAACAGCCCGGCCCACCGCACATCCCCGGCCGCGACACCACGCACCACCCCGGCACCCGCGTCGCCCTCGGCCAGACCGCCCAGAGCCGTCAGCAGCTCGTCCCGGTCCGAGGCCAGGATCACCGCACGGTCGGTGAGGCCGGAGCGGGCGAGGCCCTGGGAGAGGGCGAGCGAGGACAGGGAGATCTCGGGAGCAGCGGTGACGAACTCGCGCAGCCGCGCGGCCTGAGCCCGGAGGGCGACGGAGCCGCGCGCGGACAGCGGCACCGGCACCAGGGCCGGGCAGTCGGCGAGGTCGTCTGAGAGGTCGTCGGCGGGGATCTCCGCCGGAACGTGCTCGATGATGACGTGCGCGTTGGTACCGCTCACCCCGAACGCCGAGACCCCCGCCCGCCGCGGCCGATCCACCGAGGGCCACTCGACGGCCTCGGTCAGCAACGCCACCTGCCCGGCACTCCAGTCGACATGCGGCGTCGGCTCATCCACATGCAACGTCTTCGGCAACCGGCCGTGCCGCATCGCCTGAACCATCTTGATCACACCGCCGACGCCCGCCGCCGCCTGGGTGTGCCCGATGTTCGACTTCAACGACCCCAAAAACAACGGCGCCTCACGCTCCCGGCCATAAGTCGCCAGCAACGCCTGCGCCTCGATCGGATCACCCAGCCGCGTACCGGTCCCATGCGCCTCCACCACATCCACCCCGGCCGAAGACACCCCCGCATCCGCCAGCGCCGCCCGGATCACCCGCTGCTGCGACGGCCCGTTCGGCGCGGTCAGCCCATTCGACGCACCGTCCTGATTCACCGCCGACCCGCGCACCACCGCCAGCACCTGATGACCATTACGCCGCGCGTCCGAAAGCTTCTCCAGCACCAGCATCCCGACGCCCTCGCCCCAGCCGGTGCCGTCCGCCGCCGCCGCGAACGACTTGCACCGCCCGTCGGCGGCCAGCCCGCGCTGGCGGCTGAACTCCACGAAGACACCGGGTGAGGACATCACCGCAACGCCACCGGCGAGCGCCAGCGTGCACTCGCCCCGGCGCAGCGCCTGCACCGCCAGGTGCAGCGCCACCAGCGACGACGAACACGCCGTGTCAACCGTCATCGCCGGGCCTTCGAGGCCCAGTTCGTAGGCGATCCGGCCGGAGATCACCGCGTCCAGGCTGCCGGTGAGGACGTGTCCTTCCAGGCCGGCGGGCACCTGGTGCAGGCGCGGGCCGTAGTCCTGGCTGCTCGCGCCGATGAACACACCGGTGCTCGTGCCGCGCAGGCGGGTCGGATCGACACCGGCCCGCTCGAAGCCCTCCCAGGACGCCTCCAGCACCAGCCGTTGCTGCGGATCCATCGCCAGCGCCTCACGCGGCGAAATCCGGAAGAAGGCGGCGTCGAAGTCGCCCGCGCCGTCCAGGAAGCCGCCGTTGCGGGTGTAGGTCGTCCCGGGGTGGTCGGGGTCCGGGTGGTAGAGGGACGCGATGTCCCAGCCTCGGTCCTGCGGGAACTCCGCCACCGCGTCGATCTCCCGCTCGACGAGCCGCCACAGGTCGTCCGGCGATTCCACCCCGCCGGGGTAACGGCAGCTCATGCCCACGATCGCGATCGGCTCGTCGGCCGCCGCCCGCGCGACCGGCACCGGATCGGGAGCGGGGGCGGGGGCGCCGAACACCCGCTCCAGCAGGTGGTCGGTGAGCGCGTCGGGGGTCGGATAGTCGAAGACGAGGCTGCTCGGCAGCTTGACGCCGGTGGCCGCGGACAGCCGGTTGCGGATGTCCACCGCGGTGAGCGAGTCGAAGCCCAGCTCCTTGAACGTGCGCCCGGCGATCTCCTCGGCCGCCAACCCGCCGAGCACCGCGACCACGGCCGCCTGGACCATCTCGCGGACCGTGCGGCGGCGGTCGGCCGCAGCGACGGCGCCGAGCCCCGCCGATCCGGCGGGCGTCTCGGCGAGCGCGCGGCGCGCCTCGGGCAGCTCGGAGATCAGCGCGCTGGGCCGGGCGACGGTGAACGTGGGCGCGAACCTCTCCCAATCCACGTCCGCCACGGTGAGGAAGGTCTCGTCGTCGGCGAGCGCCTGCGTCAGCGCCGTCAGGGCGTCATCCGGCCGCATGAGCCCGAGCCCGAGCCGCTGGAAGCGGGCGCCGGCGTCGCCCGCCGCCATGCCGTCGCCCGCCCAGGAGCCCCACGCCAGCGAGACGGCGTGCAGTCCCCGGGCGCGGCGCCGTACGGCGAGCGCGTCGAGCGCCGCGTTGGCCGATGCGTACGCGCCCTGGCCACTGCCGCCCCACACGCCCGCGCCGGAGGACATCAGCACGAAGGCGTCGAGTTCCCGGTCGAACAGCGCGTCCAGGTTCTCCGCGCCGGTGACCTTGGCCGCGCTCGCCGCAGTGACCTCAGCCGCCGTGAGGTCCCGCAGGTCTCCCCAGTGCGGCACACCGGCCGCGTGCACGACGGCGTGAACCGGGCCCTCCGCCTCCACTGAGGCCACCAGCGCGGCCAGCGCGGCCCGGTCGGCGACGTCGCAGGCGGCGATGGTCACCCGGGCGCCGAACGCGGTCAGCTCCGCCTCCAGCTCGGCGGCGCCGGGGGCGTCCGGGCCGCGGCGGCCGGTCAGCACCAGGTGCTCCACGCCGTCGGCGGCGAACCGGCGGGCGATGTGCGCCCCGATGGCGCCGGTGCCGCCCGTGATCAGCACCGTGCCGCGAGGCCGCCACGCGGCGTCGGCGGGCGCCGCCCGGGGGGCGCGTACCAGTCGCCTGCCGAGGACGCCGGACGGCCGCAGCGCGACCTGGTCCTCGCCCATGCCCGCGAGCACGGCGGCGAGCCGCAGGCAGAGGGTCTCATCCGGGTCGGCGGGCAGGTCGATGAGGCCGCCCCACCGGGCGGGCAGTTCCAGCGCGGCGGTACGGCCGAGCCCCCACACGGCCGCCTGCGCGGTGACGGGCGCGTCCACCGCGACCGCGTCGCGAGTGACCGTCCACAGCGGCGCGGGGAGGTCCGCCTGGATCATGGCCAGCGTGGCGGCGAGCGGGTCCGGGTGCGTGAGCGCGACGAGGCTCAGCACTCCGGCGATCCCGGGAGTGCGCGCGACGGTTTCGGCGAGCGAGCCGGGTGAGGTGACCACCGGTACGGCGCCGCGGGCGGCGAGGGCCGCGCTGATCGGTCCGGCGGGCTCGCCGTCCGTCACCACCAGCCAGGTCCCGGACAGCGCGGGCACGGGAGGCTCGCTGACGCGTCGCCACTCGACGCGGTAGCGCCGGCCGTCCAGGACCGATCCGGCGGCGGCCCGTGCCCGCGGGGGCTCCAGCCAGAAGCGGGCGCGCTGGAACGCGTAGGTCGGCAGGTCGATCGTCCGGCGACCCGGCCCGAAGGCGGACCGCCACTCCACGGGCACGCCCTGGACGTACGCCTCGGCGACGGACGTGAGGAACCTCCGCAGGTCGCCCTCTCCGCGGCGCAGCGAGCCGACCGTGAGGACGTCGTGCCCGGACCGCTCGGCGGTGCTCGCGACGCCGTAGGTCAGGACGGGATGCGTGCTCGACTCCACGAACGCGCCCACGCCGTCGTCGATCAGCGCGTCCACGGCCAGGTCGAAACGGACGGGTTCGCGCAGGTTCCGGTACCAGTAGGCGGCGTCGAGCGCGGCGGTGTCCAGGCGTCCCCCGGTGACCGCGGAGTAGAACGGCACCGCCGACGGGCGCGGGCCGATCGGGGCGAGCAGTTCCAGCAGTTCGTCCCGGACGGCTTCGACGTCCGCGGAGTGCGAGGCGTAGTCCACCGGGATCACCCGCGCTTCGGTGCGGGCCTCGAACTCGCGCAGTGCGTCGGCGTCGCCGGAGACCACGGTGGCCGCCGGGCCGTTGACGGCCGCGACCCCGATCCGGCCCGCCCACGGCGTCAGCAACTCGCGCACGTCCTCGTACGGCAACGGAACCGACACCATGCCGCCCCGCCCCGCCAGCGACCGGCCGATCACCTGACTGCGCAGCGCCACCACCCGCGCGGCGTCCTCCAAGCTCAACGCCCCGGCGACGCAGGCGGCGGCGATCTCGCCCTGGGAATGCCCGACCACCGCCGACGGCTCCACACCGACCGACCGCCACAACTCCGCCAGCGACACCATCACCGCGAACAACGCCGGCTGCACCACATCCACCCGCTCCAGCGCGTCGGCGTCGTCCAGGACCTCGAACAGATCCCAGTCCACGAACTCGCCCAGCGCCCGCGCGCACTCCCGCATCCGCCGCCGGAACACCGGCGAAGACGCCAGCAACTCCACCGCCATCCCCGGCCACTGCGACCCCTGACCCGGGAACACGAACGCGACCCGGCGGGCCGTGCCGCCGTCGCCGCGCACCGCGTCGGCGACGAGCAGTTCGGCCCGGTCCGCGCCGATCAGCACCCCCCGGTACGGCAGGCGCGCCCGCGTGGTGGCCAGCGACCAGCCGATGTCGGCCACGGCCGCCTCCGGGTTCGCCGCAGCGAACTCCTTGATCCGCTCAACCTGCGCGGCCAGCGCCGACGCCGTCCTGGCGGACACCACCCACGGCACCACCGCAGGCGCGGCGGGAGTCTCGGCGGCGACCGCCGGCAGCGGCTCGGCCTGCTCCAGCACCACGTGCGCGTTGGTGCCGCTCACCCCGAACGACGACACCCCCGCCCGCCGCGGCCGATCCACCGAGGGCCACTCGACGGCCTCGGTCAGCAACGCCACCTGTCCGGCGGTCCAGTCCACGTGCGGCGTCGGCTCGTCCACGTGCAGGGTCTTGGGCAGCACCCCGCGCCGCATCGCCTGCACCATCTTGATCACACCGCCGACGCCCGCCGCCGCCTGCGCGTGCCCGATGTTCGACTTCAACGACCCCAAAAGCAGCGGCCGATCCCGGTCACGCCCGTAGGTGGCCAGCAACGCCTGTGCCTCGATCGGGTCGCCCAGCCGGGTACCGGTGCCGTGCGCCTCCACCGCGTCCACTTCGGCCGGAGACAGCCCCGCGTCCGCGAGCGCCGCCCGGATCACCCGCTGCTGGGAGGGACCGTTCGGCGAGGCGAGCCCGTTGGACGCGCCGTCCTGGTTCACCGCCGACCCGCGCACCACCGCGAGCACTTGGTGACCGTTGCGCCGCGCGTCCGACAACCGCTCCAGCAGCAGCACGCCCGCGCCCTCCGACCAGCCGGTGCCGTCCGCCGCCGCCGCGAACGACTTGCACCGCCCGTCGGCGGCCAGCCCACGCTGCCTGCTGAACTCCACGAACAGTGAAGGCGTGGACATGACGGTCACACCCCCGGCCAGCGCCATCGTGCACTCGCCCCGGCGCAGCGCCTGCGCTGCCAGGTGCAGTGCCACCAGCGACGACGAGCACGCCGTGTCCACGGTGAGCGCCGGGCCCTCCAGGCCGAGGGTGTAGGCGACGCGACCGGAGGCCACGCTGGCGGCCGTGCCGCTGGCGAGATACCCCTCGAACTCGCCGGAATCGTCCTGCGCGGTGAACTGCTGCGCGCCGTACCCGCCGTTCATCACTCCGGCGAACACGCCGATCTGGGCGCCGCGCACCGAGTCCGGCGCGATCCCGGCCCGCTCGAACGCCTCCCAGGAGGTCTCCAGCAGCAGCCGCTGCTGCGGGTCCATCGCGGTGGCCTCGCGCGGGGCGATGCCGAAGAACGTCGCGTCGAACTCACCCGCGTCGTGCAGGAACCCGCCCTCCCGGACATAGCTGCGCCCGGTGCGCTCGGGGTCGGCGTCGAAGAGGCCGGTCAGGTCCCAGCCGCGATCGGTGGGGAAGGCGGTGACGGCGTCGCCGCCGGACTCGACCAGCCGCCACAGGTCCTCCGGCGAGCGCACGTCGCCCGGATAGCGGCAGCTCATGCCGATGATCGCGATCGGCTCGTCGGCCCGGACGGCGACGGCCTCCGGCGCGGGCACGTCCTCCCGGACCCCGGAGAGCCCGGCGACCAGATGCTCGGCCACCGCCTGGGGGGTCGGATGGTCGAAGACCAGCGTGGCGGACAGCCGCACGTCGAGCGCGGAGTTCAGCCGGTTGCGCAGTTCGACCGCGGTGAGCGAGTCGAAGCCGAGTTCCTTGAACGGGCGGTCGGCCTGGACCGCGTTCGCGGAGCTGTATCCGAGGACTCCGGCGATGTGGTCTCGCACCAGCCGCAGCACGGCGTCCAGCCGTTCGGCCGGGGGCAGGGCGGTGAGGTCGCCGCCGGAGACGGCGGAGACGGCGGAAACGCGCCTGGCCGGCGTGCGCGTCAGGCCGCGCAGCATCGCGGGGAGCATTCCGGCGGTGGCCTGGGCGCGCAGCGCGGCGTGGTCCAGCCGTACGGCGGCCGGGGCGGCCACGTCGCCGCGCAGGCCCGCGTCGAACAACGCCAGCGCGTCGGACGTGGACATCTCGGCCATCCCGGACCGGGCGAGGCGGGCGCGGTCGGCGGCGGTGAGGTCGCCGGTCAAGGTGCTCGCCTCCGACCACAGGCCCCAGGCGATCGAGGTCGCGGGCAGGCCCTCGGCGCGGCGGATCTCGGCGAGCGCGTCCAGCACGGAGTTGGCGGCGGCGTAGTTGCCCTGGCCCGCGGTACCGAGCACCCCGGCCACCGAGCTGAACAGCACGAACGCGGTGAGCTTCCGGTCGCGGGTCAGCTCGTGCAGATGGACGGCGGCGCCCGCCTTCGGGGCGTGCACCGCGGCCATCCGCTCGGGTGTCAGCGCCTCGACGATGCCGTCGTCCAGGACGGCCGAGGCGTGCACGACCGCCGTGATCGGATACTCGTCGAGCAGCGCGGCGAGGGCGTCCCGGTCCGTCACGTCGCATGCGACGATCGCGACCTCGGCGTCCAGCGCCGCCGCCCCGGCCGCGCCCGGGGCCTCCATGCCGCGGCGGCTCGCCAGCACCAGGCGGCGCACGCCATGCGCCTCCACCAGGTGGCGGGCCACCGCCGCGCCGACCGTCCCGGTTCCCCCGGTGATCAGGACACAGTCGTCCTCGGACCACGCGATGCCGTCGTCCGGCGACGGCGTTCGGACGGCCGCGAGGCGCGGTGCGGCGAACGCGCCGCCGTGGACCCACAGTTCGGGTTCGCCGGTCGCGACGATCTCCGCCGCCAGCGCGGCGATCGTGTCCGGCGCGTCGGTGTCCACCAGCACGAACCGGCCGGGGTGCTCGGTGACGGCCGAGCGTGTCAGGCCGCGGACCGCCGCTTGGGCGAGGTCGCGCCCGGCGTCCCGGGTGACCACGAGCAGCCTCGCCCGGCCGAACCGCTCGTCCGCGAGCCACGCCCGCACGACTCCCAGGGCGTCGTTCGCGGACGGCTCCAGCAACAGCACGGCGTCCGGCACCGGGTCGAGCCCGGCGAGGTCGGCGGCCGTCTTGACGACGGCGGACGACCCGGCCGGCGCAGCGGCGGGCCGCGCGACGGCCACGGGTTCGACGGCGAGCAGCACGCCCGCGTTCCGCGAGATCAGGTGATCCGGTACCGGCCGGAGCACCAGTGACTCGACGGTCAGCACGGGGTTCCCCGCGTCGTCGGCCGCCTGGACGGCGAGCCCGTTCTCGGTCGGGGTGAGCCGCATCCGCAGCGCCGCCGCGCCGGTGCTGTGCAGCGACACGTTCCGCCAGGAGAACGGCAGGCCGGAGGATTCGAGGACCACCGGATGCAGGGCCGCGTCCAGCAGTGCGGGGTGCAGCCCGAACCCGGTGGGGCTCGGCGTCTCGGGCAGGACCGCCTCGGCGTAGATCTCGGAGCCGCTGCGCCACGCCCGCCGTAGTCCCTGGAAGACGGGACCGTAGTCGTATCCCCGGTCGCTCAGCGCGGTATAGACGTCGCTGACGTCGATCTCCTCGGCGGCAGGTGGCCATTGCCGCAGCGCCTCGCCGCGTGCCGTCCCGGTCGCGAGCACACCGGTGGCGTGCGGGGTCCAGGAAGAGTCGTCGGCGGCGTCGTCGGGGAGGGAGTACATGGTGAACCGGCGTCGCCCGGCGTCATCGGGCGCGGCCACCGCCACCTGGAGGCGGACGCCGGCGTCCGCCGCGAGCAGCAGCGGGGCCTCCAGGACGAGTTCCTCCACCAGGTCGCAGCCGAACTGGTCGCCCGCGCGGACGGCGAGCTCGGCGAACGCGGTGCCCGGCAGCAGGACGGTTCCGCGTACGGCGTGGTCGGCCAGCCACGGGTGGTCGGCGAGGGAGATTCTGGCGGTGAAGAGGTACCCGCCGGAGCCGGGGAGTGCGACGGCGGCGCCGAGCAGCGGATGTTCCGGTGCGAACATGCCGAGTCCGGCGGGGCCGGCGGCCCGGGGACGGCTGTCCAGCCAGTAGCTGCGGTGTTGGAAGGCATACGTCGGCAGATCCACCCGGCCGCCGCCACCGATCACCCCCGCCCAATCCACCCCGACCCCAGCGGTGAACGCCTCCCCCAGCGACGTCAGGAACCGGCGCCGATCCCCCTCACCCCGCCGCAACGACCCCGCCACCGGGCCGTCCACCCCCACCACCACAACCGGATGCGCACTGCACTCGATCAACACCGCATCCGCGAACGCCTCCAACGCCACATCGAACCGCACCGGACGCCGCAGATTCGCAAACCAATACCCCCCCTCCAACTCCGTCCCGTCCACGAACCCGCCACGGACGGTGGAGAAGAACGGCACGCTCCCCGCGCGGGGGCGGACCGGCGCCAGCAGGCCGGCCAGTTCCTCGGCGATGGCGTCCACCTGCGGCGAATGCGACGCGTAATCCACCGCCACCCGCCGCGCCCGCTCCCACAACACGAGCACCTCATCCAGCGCCGCCGGATCACCCGCCACCACCACCGAAGACGGCCCGTTCACCACCGCCACACACACCCGCCCCTCCCACCGGGCAAGCTCCCCCTCCACCACACCCACCGGCAACGGAACCGACACCATCCCACCCCGCCCCGCCAGCGACCGCCCGATCACCTGACTGCGCAGCGCCACCACCCGCGCCGCATCCTCCAAACTCAACGCCCCCGCCACGCAGGCGGCGGCGATCTCGCCCTGGGAATGCCCCACCACCGCCGACGGCTCCACACCGACCGACCGCCACAACTCCGCCAGCGACACCATCACCGCGAACAACGCCGGCTGCACCACATCCACCCGCTCCAGCGCGTCGGCGTCCTCCAGGACCTCGAACAGATCCCAGTCCACGAAAACGCCCAGCGCCCGCGCGCACTCCTCCATCCGCCGCCGGAACACCGGCGAAGACGCCAGCAACTCCACCGCCATCCCCGGCCACTGCGAACCCTGACCGGGGAACACGAACACCGGCCCCCCAGAGGTAGCCGCGACACCACGCACCACCCCGGCACCCGCGCCGCCCCCGGCCAGATCACCCAGAGCCGTCAGCAGCTCGTCCCGATCAGCGGCCACCACCACCGCCCGGTGATCCATCACCGACCGATGCGCCGCCAGCGACCAGGCGACATCACCAACCGAAACCTCCGGCCGCCCGGCCAGCCACGACCGCAACCGCACCGCCTGCCCCGCCAGGCCAGCGGCATCCCGCGCCGACAACACCACCGGCAACGGACCCTCCACCGGCTCACCCCCCGCCACCACCGGCTGGTCGGGAGCCTGCTCCAGCACCACATGCGCATTCGTGCCGCTCACCCCGAACGACGACACCCCCGCCCGCCGCGGCCGATCCACCGAGGGCCACTCCACCGCCTCGGTCAGCAACGCCACCCGTCCGGCACTCCAGTCCACATGCGGCGTCGGCTCATCCACATGCAACGTCTTCGGCAACACCCCATGCCGCATCGCCTGAACCATCTTGATCACACCGCCGACGCCCGCCGCCGCCTGGGTGTGCCCGATGTTCGACTTCAACGACCCCAAAAACAACGGCGCCTCACGCTCCCGGCCATAAGTCGCCAGCAACGCCTGCGCCTCGATCGGATCACCCAGCCGCGTACCGGTCCCATGCGCCTCCACCACATCCACCCCGGCCGCGGACACCCCCGCATCCGCCAGCGCCGCCCGGATCACCCGCTGCTGCGACGGCCCGTTCGGCGCGGTCAGCCCATTCGACGCACCGTCCTGATTCACCGCCGACCCGCGCACCACCGCCAGCACTTGGTGACCATTACGCCGCGCGTCCGATAGCCGCTCGACCACGAGCACGCCCACGCCCTCGGACATGCCGAAGCCGTCGGCGGCGGCGGAGAACGCCTTGCTCCGGCCGTCCGGGGACAGGCCGCCCTGGCGGGAGAACTCGACGAACATCCCGGTGCCGGGCATCACGGTGACCCCCGCCGCCAGGGCCATGCCGCACTCGCCCCGCCGTACCGACTGGACGGCCAGGTGCAGCGCCACCAGCGACGACGAACACGCCGTGTCAACCGTCACCGCCGGGCCCTCCAGGCCGAACAGGTAGGCGATCCGGCCCGACATGACGCTGCCGGTGTTGCCGATGAAGACGTATCCCTCGACGTCGGAGCCCTCGTCCATGCGGGGGCCGTAGTCCATGGTGAACGCGCCGACGAAGACTCCGGTACGGGTGCCGCGCAGCTCGGCCGGGCGGATTCCGGCGTGCTCGAACGCCTCCCAGGTGGTCTCCAGCAACAGGCGCTGCTGCGGGTCCATCGCGGCGGCCTCGCGCGGGGAGATGCCGAAGAACTCCGCGTCGAACAGGTCGGCGTCCTGGAGCAGGGCCGCCTCCCGCTGGTAGAACGTGCCAGGTGGGCGGGTCTCGTCGTCGAGGGAGGCGGCGACGTCCCAGCCCCGTCGCTCGGGCCAGCGGGCCGACACGGCGTCGATCTCGTCCCGGACCAGCCGCCACAGGTCGTCCGGCGACGCCACCCCGCCCGGGTAGCGGCACCCGATGCCCACGATCACGACGGGGTCGTCGTCCGCCCCCGCGACCGGGCGCGTCTCGTCCTCCGGCGCGCCGCCGCCGACCAGGGTGACCCGTACGAACTCCGCCACCTGGGCCGGGGTGGGGTAGTCGAAGACCATGGTGGCGGGCAGGTCCGCGCCGACCGCGCGGGCCACGCGGGCGCGGATCTCCAGTGCCGTCACCGAGTCGAACCCCAGGTCGCGGAACTGCGTGCCGGGCGGGATCTCGCCGGGGGCCGTGAGCAGCGCGCCGACCTCGCGGCACACCAGCGCGACGAGCAGCGCCCGCTGGTCGTCCTCGGACAGGCCGGCCAGCCGTCCGCGCAGTGACGACTCGGGGTGGGCGGGGGTGTCGTCCGCCACCTCCGGCAGCGGCACGATCCGGGGGTCGTGCCCGGCGTACAGGGCGTCCCAGTCAAGGGCCACGCCGTCCACATACAGCTCGCCCAGCGTGCGCATGACCTGGCCCAGGTCGGCCTGGTCGCGGCGGACCGACCCGCGCACGACCACGTCGGCACCGGCCGCCTCGGCGGTGTCCTGGACGGCGGCGGTGAGCACCGGGTGCGGGCTGATCTCCAGCAGGACACCGGCCCCCGCGGCCAGCGCGGCCTCGGTGGCGTCCTGGAACCGCACGGTGTCGCGCAGGTTGCGGCACCAGTAGCCGGCGTCCAGCGGCACGTCGGCGGGCAGCGGGCCGCCGAGCGCCGAGGAGTAGAACGGGATGCGCGGCGGGCGCGGCCGGATGGGGGCGAGCGACTCGCGGATGTCCGGGATGATCCGGTCGATGTGCGCGCAGTGCGCGGCCAGCGCGACGTTGATCTCCCGGGCCTGGATGCCGTCGGCGACGAGTTCGGTGAGCAGCCGCAGGGCGGGATCCCGGTCGCCGGAGACGATCACCGCGCGGGGACCGTTGACGACGGCGATCTCCAGCGCGCCGCCGTACGCGGCGAGCCGCGGGCGCACCTCGTCCAGCGGGGCGGGGACGGCGATCATCGTGCCCGCACCGGTCAGCGTCGCCTGGGCCTGGCTCCACAGCGTCACCACGCGGGCGCCGTCGTCGAGGGACAGGGCCTCGGACACGACGGCGGCCACGATCTCGCCCAGGCTGTGCCCGAGCACGGCCGACGGCTCCACGCCGAAGCCACGCCACAGCCGCGCCAGCGATACCATCACCGCGAACAGCGCCGGCTGCACGACGTCGGTACGGTCGAGCGAGGCCGCCCCCGGCGCGCCGGTCACGACGTCCGTCAGGGACCAGTCGGTGAACCGCTCGATCGCCGTGGCGCACTCCGCCATGCTCGCCCGGAAGACCGGCGAGGAGGCCATCAGCCCGGCGGCCATGCCCTGCCACTGCGAGCCCTGGCCGGGGAAGAAGAAGACCACGCCGCCCCGCGCGGGGCCGCCGCCCACGGTCAGGCCGGGCGCGCCGTGTCCCTCCGCGAGCGCCCGCAGCCCCGCGGTGAAACCGTCCACGTCGTGGGCGGCGACGGCCGCCCGCCGTACGGCCCGCGCGCCGGAGCCCGGCGGCGTGCGCCGCGACAGCGACAGCCCGATGTCGGCGGGCCGCCAGTCCGGGTCCGCGCCCAACGCCTCCAGCAGCAGGCGGGCCTGCACGCGCAGCGCGCCCTCACTTGCCGCGGACAGCCCCCACACCAGCGAGTCGGGATAGCCTTGCACGATCTCTCATCGCTCCTTAGTCACCGCGGGATTCGCCGCGGAGGGTTCAGCCTGCGGCCGGGGAACCGCTGCGGCCGAGTGCCAGCCGCACGAGGTCTTCGGCGGCCATGTCCTTGATCGCCGCTGCGCCGTCCGGCGGCTCGGCGGTCTCCTCGCCCGGGACGGCCAGCCCGAGCAGCGGGTCCAGCAGCCCGGCGGCACGCAGCCGGTCCACCGGTACGGTGGCGAGCAGCCGCCGGATCACGGCGTCGTCGGGTTCCGGCCCGGACTGGTCCGCCGGGGGCAGCAGCCCGGCGAGGACGTGGTCCGCCAGGGCCTTCGGCGTGGGATGGTCGAAGATGGCCGTGGAGGACAGACGCAGCCCGGTGACGGCGTCCAGGCGGTTGCGCAGCTCCACGGCCATCACCGAGTCCATGCCCATGTCCAGGAACCCCCGGTCCACGGCCACGGAGGCCGGAGCGGCGTGCCCCAGCACTGCGGCGACGTGCTCGCGGACCAGATCCAGCGCCTCGCGCTCGCGGGCCGCGCCGGTGAGCCCGCCCAGCCGGGCGCGCAGCGCCTCCGCCCGGCCGCCGGACGCGCCCGCCCGGGGCCTCGGCATCCTGATCAGGCCGCGCAGCAGCGGCGGCAGCCGGTCGAACGCGGTGAACACCCGCCGCATGGCCCGGAGGTCCAGGTGGGCCGCGACGACCGCGGGCTCGCCCGCGCCCGTGGCACGGTCGAGAAGGGCGAGCGCCTCGCCGGACGGCATCGCGGTCAGCCCGGCGTGGGTGAGCCTGGCCCGGTCGGTGGCGGCGACCCGGCCCGCCATGCCGTCGCCCGCCCATGGCCCCCAGGCCACGGACATGGCGGGCAGGCCGTCCGCCCGGCGGAGCGCGGCGAGGGCGTCCAGGAACCCGTTGGCCGCCGCGTAGTTGGCCTGCCCGGCGCTGCCGAGGGTGCCGGCGAGCGAGGAGAACAGGACGAACGCCCGCAGGTCCAGGTCCTTGGTCAGCTCGTGCAGATGCCAGGCGGCGTCCACCTTGGGGCGGAACACCTCGGCAAGGTGCGCAGGGGTCAGCGTCTCGATGACGCCGTCGTCCACGACGCCGGCGGCATGGACGACGCCCGTCAGCGGGTGCGTGTCCTGGATGCCGTCCAGCACCCTGCCCAGCGCGGCGCGGTCGGCGGCATCGCAGGCGACGGCCGTCACGTGCGCGCCCGCCGCGGCCAGCTCCGCCGCCACCCCGTCCGGCACCGCCCCGCTCCGGCTGAGCAGCAGCAGGCGGCGTACGCCGTGCGCGGTCACCAGGTGCCGGGCCACGGCCGTGCCCAGCGCGCCCGTGCCGCCGGTGATCAGGACCGTCCCTTCCGGGTCGAACGCGGCCGGTACGGCGG
The DNA here is from genome assembly GCF_044326295.1 of Spongiactinospora sp. 9N601. NCBI lineage: Bacteria > Bacillati > Actinomycetota > Actinomycetes > Streptosporangiales > Streptosporangiaceae > Spongiactinospora > Spongiactinospora sp. 9N601. The sequence continues at coordinate 96,766 of NZ_JBIRBB010000025.1, read as the reverse complement.
GCGGCGCCGCGAGGCGGGCCAGCCGCGGCGCGAGCGGCTCGCCGTCCCGGATCGCGAGCTGCGGCTCGTCCGCCAAGGCCACCGCGGGCAGGGCGCGGAAGGACGCGTCCACGTCGTCCAGGTCCACCAGCGCGAAGCGGCCCGGATGCTCGATCTGCGCCGAACGCACCAGGCCCCACACCGCCGCGCCGGCCAGGTTCCGCGCGGGCCCGCGCGCCGCCACCGCGTCCCTGGTCGCGATCAGCAGGCGGGAGCCGGCGAAACGCTCGTCCGCCGTCCATTCCCGGAGCAGCGCCAGCGTCGTGGCGGTCGCGCGGAGCGCGCCCGCCGAACCCGGCTCGGCCGCCGGATCGCCGGACACGACCACCAGCCCGGGAGCGGGGCCGTCCGGCGACACGGCGGCCCGCAGCGATTCGAGGTCGGCGTGCCAGCGGCCGTCCCCGAAGGCCGAGCGCAGGGCGGCGGACAGCCGTACGTCGTCGGGGCCGACCACGGCCCAGCCGCCGCGCGGCTCGTCCGGCGCGGGTGTCACCGGCGTCCACTCGACGGTGAACAGCGCGTCCTTGGCCGGGTCGCCGAACGCGAGCTGATCGGGCGAGACCTCGCGCAGGCGCAGCGCGTCCACGGTGAGCACGGGGCCCCCCGCCGGGTCGACGGCGGTCAGCGACACCTCGTCCCGGATCCCGGCGGGGGCGATCCTGACCCGCAGCGCGCGGGCACCGGTCGCGTGCACCGACACGCCCTGCCAGGCGGACGGCAGGCGGGCGGGCTGCTCCTCCTCGGTCTCGCCGAAGCGGGACACCGCGATCGCCTGCACGGCCGCGTCCCACAGCGCCGGATGGACGGCGTAGGCCCCGGCGTCCTGGTCGTCGGCGAGCGCGACCTCGGCGAACACCTCCTCGCCGCGCCGCCACACCGCGCGCAGTCCCTGGAAGGCGGGCCCGTAGTCGAATCCGTAGCCGGCCAGGCGCTCGTAGGCATCGGCGTGGCCGATCTCGGTCGCCCCGGCGGGCGGCCATTCGCCGGGCATGGCCGCACCCGCGACGTGCGGGCCGCCCGCGAGCGTGCCGGAGGCGTGACAGACCCACGGCTCCTCCGCGTCGCCGTGCTCCGGCCGGGAGTACACGCCGACCGCCCGGCGGCCCTTGTCGTCCACAGCCTCCACGACGAGCCGCAGGTGCACCGGCGCGTCCGGGAGGAGCGGCAGCGGGGCGTGCAGGGTGAGGTCGCGCACCGCGACCGGGCCGAGCCGTTCGCCGGTCCACGCGGCGAGCTCGACGAACGCGGTGCCCGGCACCAGCGCGGTTCCCCCCACGGCGTGGTCGGCGAGCCACGGGTGGGTGTCCGGCGACAGACGCCCGGTGAAAAGCGCCCCTCCGGAGGACGGGATGTCGGCGGCGGCGCCGAGCAGCGGGTGGCTCAGCCCGGTCAGCCCGAGCCTTCCCGGATCGTGGGCGCCCGTCTCGGCGACCCAGTACCTCCGCCGCTGGAATGGGTAGGTCGGCAGGTCCAGGTGGGGCACCGGACGGCCCGCGTGCACGGCCGTCCAGTCCACGGCGTCACCATGGGCGTGCAGCGCGCCCAGGGCCGCGGTGACGGTCTCGGTCTCGGGGCGGTTACGCAACAGCGTGGCCATGACCAGGTCGGCCCGGTCGTCCAGGGTGTCCCGGGCGGCGACGGTGAGCGCGCCGTCCGGTCCCAGCTCGACGAACCGGGTGACGCCCTGGGCACGCAGCCACCGCAGGCCGTCGGCGAAGCGGACGGTCTCCCGCACGTGCGACAGCCAGTACTCCGGCGAGCACGCCTGCTCGCCGGTGAGCCCGGTCCCGGTCACGTTCGAGACCATCGGGACGCGCGGCGGCGCGGCGTCCACGGCGGCGAGCACGCGGGCGAACTCGGCCAGTATGGGTTCCATCCGCGAGGAGTGGAAGGCGTGCGAGACGCGCAGCGGCTTGGTGCGGATTCCCTGGGCCCGGCACTCGGCGACGATCTTGGTGACGTACGTCAGGTCGCCGGAGATCACCACGGCGGACGGGCCGTTCACCGCCGCCACGCTGACGTCGACGCCGAGTTCGGCGATGAGGTCGCGCATCCACTCCTCGGTCACCGCGACGGCGGCCATCGCCCCGCCGTCGGGCAGCGCGCTCATCAACCGGCCCCTGGCGGCCACCACCCGGGCGGCGTCGGCGAGGGAGAACACCCCGGCCACGTGCGCGGCGGCCAGTTCGCCGACGGAGTGCCCGATGAGGAACGCGGGCCGTACGCCGAAGCCCTCGGCCAGCCGGAACAGCGCGACCTCCAGGGCGAAGGTGGCCGCCTGGGTGTAGTCGGTGCGGTCGAGCAGCCGTGCCTCCGCGGTGTCCGGGCGGGCGAACACCACCGACCTCACCGGCCGGTCCATGTGCTCGTCCAGTGCGGCGCAGGCCGCGTCGAACGCCTCGGCGAACGCGGGGAACGCCAGGTGAAGCTCCCGGCCCATCTGCGCGCGCTGCGCCCCCTGGCCGGAGAACATCCAGGCCAGGCCGCCGGGGGACGGCACGCCCCGGACCACGGCGGGATCGGGCTCGCCGTCGGCCAGCGCGCCGAGGCCGCGCAGCAGGTCGGCGCGGTCGGTGGCGAGCACCGCCGCCCGGCACGCCATCGCGGGCCGCCTCGTCAGCGCCACCCCCACCGCAGCGGGGTCGGCCGCGGGGTCGGCCGCAAGGTAGGTGCGCAGCCGCCCGGCCTGGACGCGGAGTGCCTCGTCCGTCCGCGCCGACAGGACCCACGGCACCGCGCCCGGGACCGCCGGGGCGGGGGCGGGTTCCGGCACGTGTTCGAGGATGAGGTGCGCGTTGGTGCCGCTCAGCCCGAACGAGGACACGGCGGCGCGGCGCGGGCGGCCCGTCTCCGGCCACGGGGCCGGGGCGGTGACCAGTTCGAGCCGGCCGTCCGACCAGTCCACGTGCGGCGAGGGGGAGTCCACGTGCAGGGTGGGCGGCACGGTGCCGTGCCGCATCGCCAGCACCATCTTGATCACACCGGCCACGCCCGCCGCCGCCTGGGTGTGGCCGAAGTTCGACTTGACCGACCCGAGCAGCACCGGCCGGTCGGCGGGCCGGTCCTGCCCGTAGGTCGCCAGGACGGCCTGCGCCTCGATCGGGTCGCCGAGGGTGGTGCCGGTGCCGTGCGCCTCGACCACGTCCACGTCGGCCGCCGAGAGCCGAGCCGCGCTCATCGCCTGCCGGATCACCCGCCGCTGGGACGGGCCGTTGGGGGCGGTGAGACCGTTGGACCGGCCGTCCTGGTTGACCGCGGAGCCCCGGATGACGGCCAGCACGGGGTGACCGTTGCGGCGGGCGTCGGCGAGCCGTTCCAGCACCAGCACGCCGACCCCTTCGGCGAAGCCGGTGCCGTCCGCGGCCCGGGCGAACGACTTGCACCGGCCGTCCGGAGACAGCCCGCGCTGCCTGCTGAAGTCGACGAACAGGCCCGGCGTGGTCATCACCGTCGCGCCGCCCGCGAGCGCCAGCGAGCAGTCACCCGCGTTGAGCGCCTGACCTGCCAGGTGGACGGCCACCAGCGATGACGAGCACGCCGTGTCCACGGTGATCGCCGGGCCCTCCAGGCCGAACGCGTACGCCACCCGCCCGGAGGCGAGGCTGCTCATCTGGGCGGCCGAACCGTTGGCCATCACGCCGGTGAACACGCCGGTCGGGCTGCCGCGCAGGGCGCCGGGATCGAGCCCGGCGCGTTCGATCGCCTCGGCGGAGCACTCCAGCAGCAGCCGGTGCTGCGGGTCCATCCACAGTGCCTCGCGCGGGCTGATCCCGAAGTGGTCGGCGTCGAACATTGCGGCGTCGGCCAGGAAGCCGCCGTGCCGCGTGTAGCTCTTGCCCGGGGCCTCGGGATCGGGGTCGTAGACGGCGGCGACGTCCCAGCCACGGTCGCGCGGGAACTCCGTCACCGCGTCGACGCCCCGGGACACCAGCGTCCAGAAGTCGGCGGGCGAGCCCACCCCGCCCGGATAGCGGCAGCCGATGCCGACGATCGCGATCGGCTCCTGATCGCGGCTTTCCGCCTCGTGGAGCCGCCGGCGCAGATCCTTGATTTCACCCGTCGCACGGCGGAGATAGGCGACATATTTCTGTTCGTCGATCAATGTTGAGTCTCCCGACCGACCTGCCTGAGATCCGCCCAATCAAACGTCACCATCATCAGGAGGCCGACAGGCATCCTCCAGGCGGTTTCAGCGGCGGTTTCCCCGGGCCATTGCCGCCTTCTGCCGACAATCACTTCCAGCGGAATTCCGGCAGAAATCCCGGCAGAATCGCCGGCGGAACCAGAGTGGTCAGGCGGCGGGGCCGCGCGGGGCCGGGTCGCCGGACAGCAGCTCGGTGAGGCGGGCCGCCTGCCGGTCCCAGCCCCACTCCGCCTCGACCCAGGCCCGCCCGGCGCGCCCGAGCCGGGCGGCGAGCGCGGGGTCGGAGAGCAGCGCCACCAGCCGACCGGCGATCACCGGGAGGTCCCGGCCGTCCACGACGTATCCGGTCTCGCCGTCCAGCACGGCGTCGGGCGCGCCGCCCGAGTCGCCCGCCACGACCGGCAGCCCGCAGGCCGACGCCTCCAGATAGACGATGCCCAGGCCCTCGACGTCGAGCCCGGCCCGGCGGGTACGGCACGGCATCGCGTAGACGTTCCCCGCCGCGTAGTGGGCGGGCAGCTCCGCCCACGGCACCGCGCCGGTGAACACGACCGCGTCGGACACCGCGGCGTCCCGGGCGACCTTGGCCAGCCGCGCCCGGTCGGGGCCGTCGCCGACGATCAGCAGCACGGCGTCCGGCACCGACCTGCGGACCAGCGGCATCGCCCGGATCAAGGCGTCCTGCCCCTTACGCGGGATCAGCCGGGACACGCACACCACCACCGGCCGGTCGCCGAGGCCGTACCGGCGGCGCACGGCCGAGCCGTCCGCCCCGGGGTGGTAGACGCCGGAATCGACCCCCGGGGTGAGCCGTTCCAGGCGGGGCAGCACCCGGGCGAGCCGGCTGCGGGTGTATTCGCCCAGGTAGGTGACCACGTCAACGACGCGGCCGACGCGGCGCAGCACCGACCGCGCGCCCGGCAGGGCGGCCCAGGCGATGTCGCGCCCGTGGGTCAGCGCCACCGCACGACCGATCCCGGTCCGGCTCCGCAGCTCCGCCGTCATCACCCCGAGCGGCGCGGCCGTGCCGTACCACACCGCGTCGCACCCGGTCGCCCGCGCGATGTCCGCCGCCTGGCGGGTCACCGCGGACACCGGCAGCAGCATCCGGGTGTCCGCACGGACGATCTCGAACGGCTGCTGCCGGTCGAAGTCGGCCGCCCCGGGCGCGGCGGTGGTGTAGACGACCACCGACCCGGCCGGCTGGCGGACGGCGAGGTTGTGCACGAACGCCTGGATGCCTCCCGGCGTGGGAGGGAAGTCGTGAGTCACCAGCAGGGTGCGCGGCATCGTCAACCGGCCCGCGTCATCGGGCCGCGCTTGCGCGCCGGTACGGAAAAAGCATTCCGGCATCATATACACGGCCGCCGGGCGGACAAGAGGATGATTTCCCAGGGCATTTTATCCATCGTTTCTGCCTGGTTCCGCACGCACCGGCCGACCATCATTCCTGGAGAACTGCACGGCATTCCTGCCGACATGCCGGAAGACGGGAAGCAACCGAATGGACAGGGATGCCGGGACACTCACACCCGCGCGGATACTTCGCATCGCCGTACTCGGCGGGACGGGTTTCGTCGGACGGCGGCTCAGTGCCGCCCTCACCGCACTCGGCCACGAGGTGGTGCGGGTGGCGCGGCACGAGGACGGCGGCGCGCAGCCGGTGCGGATGCTGGACCTCGCCACGGCCGATGTCGGCGCCGTCGCCGGATTGCTGAGCCCCTGCGACGTGATCGTCAACACCGCGGGCGGCATGTGGGGTCTCAAGGACGACCAGATGGCCGGGGCCAACCTCACGCTCGTCGAGAAGGTGCTCGCGGCGGCCGGGTCGCTGCCGCACCGGCCGCGGATGGTGCAGTTCGGCAGCGTCCACGAGTACGGCATCGCCCCCGTCGGCGTCTCGATGTCCGAGGACGACGAGCCCCGGCCGGTCAACGCCTACGCCCGGGTGAAGCTGGAGTGCGCGCTGGCCGTCGCCCGGGCCACCGAGGAGGGCGTCGTGGACGGCGTCACGCTGCGGGCCGGCAACATCACCGGCGCCAGGCAGCCGCCCGCGAGCCTGCTCGGCGTGGTGGCGGCCGAGCTGTCGGCGGCGAGCCGGGAGGGCCGGACGGCGGTGCTGCGGATGAAGTCGCTCGGCGCGCTGCGCGACTTCGTCAACCTGTCCGACGCCGTGGAGGCGATCGTGACCGCGGCGACGATCCCGGAGCTCCCCGCCCGCGTCTTCAACATCGGCACCGGCGAGGCGACCAGCGCCCGGGAGATGGTCCAGCGGCTCATCGAGGTCAGCGGCGTGCCGGCCGAGCTGGTCGAGACCGAGCCGGCCACGGAGGAGACCACCTGGCAGCGGATGCGCATCGACCGGGCCCGGCTGCTACTGGACTGGTCGCCCAGGTACGACCTGAACGACGGGATCAAGGAACTGTGGGAGGACCACGCCTGCGGCCGTGAGCCCGACCGGCCTCTTTCCCCGCCGGGCGGCGGCCCCGTCATGACGGCACGCGCCGCGAGAGCGGAATAGCCGGGACCTCCGATGCTGGCCAGACTCCTGCGCACCCACCTCGCCCGCCACGCGCGGCCGATCGCGGCCGTGGTGTCGCTCCAGCTCGTGGGCGCGGTCGCGGCTCTGAACCTGCCCAGCCTTAGCGCGGGCATCATCGACCGGGGCGTGGCCACCGGCGACGTCCCCTACATCCTCGGCACCGGCGGCTGGATGCTCCTGGTCGCCGCGCTCCAGGCGGTCTGCCTGGTATCGGCGGTCCACATCGGCGCCCGCGCCGCGATGGGGTTCGGGCGGGAGCTCCGCGCGGCGATCTTCCGGCGGGTCGGCGAGTTCTCCGGCCGCGAGATGGCCCGCTTCGGGACCGCCTCGCTGATCACCCGCAACACCAACGACGTGCAGCAGGTGCAGAACCTCGTGCTGATGATGTGCACGATGTTCGTCGCCGCGCCGCTGATGTGCGTGGGCGGGGTGATCATGGCAGTCCGCGAGGACGTGGGACTCACCTGGCTGATGGTGCTCGCCGTGGCCGTGCTCGCCGTCGCCGTCCTGCTGGTCGCCCGGCGCCTGATCCCGCAGTACCGGCTGATGCAGACGCTCATCGACGGCGTCAACCGGGTGCTGCGCGAGCAGCTCACCGGCATCCGGGTGGTGCGGGCATTCGTGCGGGAGTCGTATGAGACCGACCGCTTCGGCCGGACGAACGCCGACCTGACCCTCGCCGCGCTGCGCGCGGGCCGGTTGATGACGCTGATCTTCCCGATCGTGCTGCTGGTCCTGAACGTGTCCAGCGTGGCCGTCGTGTGGTTCGGCGCGGCGCGGGTGGAGGCCGGGGCGATCCAGGTCGGGTCGCTGACCGCCTTCCTCAGCTACCTCCTCCAGATCCTCATGTCAGTGCTGATGGCGACCTTCATGCTGCTGATGGTGCCGCGGGCGGCGGCCTGCGCGGAGCGGATCATGGAGGTGCTGGACACGCCATCATCGGTGGCCCCGCCGGTGCGGCCGGCGGCCGGGCCGTCCGGACCGGGCGACCTGGAGCTGCGCGCCGTCCGGTTCCAATATCCGGGCGCCGCCGAGCCGGTGCTGCGCGACATCGGCTTCCGGGCGGAGGCCGGGCGCACCACCGCCGTCATCGGCGGCACCGGCGCGGGCAAGACGACCCTGCTGTCACTGGTCCCCCGGCTGATCGACGCGAGCGGCGGCGCGGTGCTCATCGACGGCGCCGATGTCCGCGACCTGGACATGGAGTTCCTGTGGAGCCGGATCGGGCTGGTGCCGCAGCGGCCGTACCTGTTCTCCGGTACCGTCGCCACCAACCTGCGGTACGGCCGGCCGGACGCCACGGACGACGAGCTGTGGGCCGCCCTGGAGATCGCCCAGGCGCGCGAGTTCGTCGCGGCCATGCCCGAAGGTCTGAACGCCCCCATCGCGCAGGGCGGCACCAACGTCTCCGGCGGTCAGCGGCAACGGCTGGCCATCGCCCGCGTGGTGGTGAAGCGGCCGGACATCTACCTGTTCGACGACGCCTTCTCGGCGCTCGACTACCGCACCGACGCCCGGCTGCGCGCCGCGCTGCGGCCCGTCACCGCCGGCGCGGCGGTCGTCATCGTGGCCCAGCGGGTGTCCACTATCGCGGACGCCGACCAGATCGTGGTCCTGGAGGACGGTGCCGTCGCGGGAATCGGGCGACACGCCGAGTTGCTGGAAAGCTGCCGGACGTACGCCGAGATCGTGGCGTCCCAGCTCGCGACCGGACCGCTGGCATGAGCGGGCCGGATGCCGGCAAGGCCGGGCGGGAGGCACCGGGGCCGGTCGCCGGGCGGCTGGTCCGCAGGCTCGCGCCGCACCGGCTCCACCTGGTGGCGATCATCGGGATGGCGGTGGCGGGCGTCACGCTGGGCGTCATCGGCCCGAGGATCCTGGGGCACGCCACGGACATCGTCTTCTCCGGCGTGATCGGCAGGAGTCTGCCCGCCGGCGCGAGCCTGGACCAGGTCGTCGCCGGACTGCGCGCGGACGACGAGCACAACGTGGCCGCCATGCTCGTCCGCATGGGCGTGGTCCCGGGCGCGGGCATCGACTTCGCCTGGCTGGGCCAGGTCGTGCTGCTGGCACTGGCGCTGTTCGCGGGCGCGAGCGCGCTGAACGGGGTGCAGGGGGTCCTGCTCAACGGTCTGGTGCACCGTACGGTCCGGCGGCTCCGCGCCGACGTCGAAGCGAAGATCAACCGGCTGCCGCTGGCGTACTTCGACGACCGGCCGCGCGGCGAACTGCTCAGCCGGGTGACGAACGACATCGACAACGTCACCCAGTGCCTGCAACAGACGCTCAACCAGATGCTCACCGCGGTGCTGACCGTGATCGGCGTGCTGACCATGATGTTCGTCGTGTCGCCGCTGCTCGCGGTCATCTCCCTGGTGACGGTCCCGCTGTCGGTACTGGTCACCAAGTGGATCGCGACGCGCTCCCGGCCGCACTTCGACGCCCAGTGGGCGGCCACCGGCGAGGTCAACGCGCTGGTCGAGGAGGCGTTCACCGGGCACGAGCTGGTCAAGGTCTTCGGCCGCCGGGCCGAGGTCGAGGCGGCGTTCGCGGCGAAGAACGACGAGATGTTCCGGGCCGGCTTCGGCGCCCAGCTCATGTCGGGCGTGATCATGCCGGCGATGATGTTCATCGGGAATCTCGGCTACGTGGCCATCGCCGTGGTCGGCGGCCTGCGCGTGGCGTCGGGCTCGATGACGCTGGGCGACGTGCAGGCGTTCATCCAGTACACCGGTCAGTTCACCTCGCCGCTGTCGCAGGTCGCGTCGGTGGCGAACCTGCTCCAATCCGGCCTGGCCTCGGCGGGGCGGGTCTTCGAGCTGCTGGACGCGCCCGACGAGCGGCCCGACCCGCTGGTCCCGGTACGGCACGGCCCGGTGAAGGGGCGCGTCGCGTTCGAGCGGGTGTCCTTCCGGTACCGGCCGGACGAGCCGCTGATCGAGGACCTGTCGCTGGTGGCCGAACCGGGACAGACGGTGGCGATCGTCGGCCCGACCGGCGCGGGCAAGACCACGCTGGTCAACCTGATCATGCGCTTCTACGAGGTCGGGTCCGGGCGCATCACACTCGACGGCGTCGACATCACCGAGATGCGCCGGGACGCCCTCCGCAGCAAGATCGGCATGGTCCTCCAGGACACCTGGCTGTTCGGCGGCACCATCCGGGACAACATCGCCTACGGACGCCCGGGCGCCGGCGAGGCGGAGATCTCCGCCGCCGCCCGGGCGGCCTTCGTGGACCGCTTCGCGCACAGCCTGCCCCACGGGTACGACACCGTCATCGACGCCGACGGCGACAACGTCAGTGCCGGTGAGAGACAGCTGATCACCATCGCCCGCGCGTTCCTCGCCGATCCGGCGCTGCTGATCCTGGACGAGGCCACCAGTTCGGTGGACACCCGCACCGAGGTGCTGGTGCAGCGCGCGATGAGCACGCTTCGTTCGGGACGGACCAGCTTCGTGATCGCGCACCGGCTGTCCACCATCCTCGACGCCGACCTGATCTTGGTGATGGAGCAGGGACGTATCGTCGAGCAGGGCGGACACGCCGAGCTGCTCGCCGCGCGCGGAGCGTACTACCTGCTGCACGAAGCGCAGTTCGCGCGGGCGACCGGTGAACCCTCAGATCGGAGCCGTCATCAGTTCGGAGGATGAGGTGGATGCAGGTGGACGGCCGGCCACGGCCGCGGCGCGGCCACCCGCACGGGCCTGGTCACAGTACGCCGCTGCACGCGTCGACCGGCGCGGAGTCGCCCGCGTCGATCGTCCAGACGCCCTCCAGGGCCGCCAGCCGGCGCGGGGTCAACACGATGATCGCACTCGCGCCACCGCTCGTCAGCAGCGGACGTACCTGCGCCGCCTCCTTCACGTTGTCGAGTACGAGCAGCGCCTGCCGGGATCGAAGCGTCGTGCGGAGCCATCCGGTCTGTTCCTCCAGAGTCCCATGACGTGCGGGTTCGATCTCGAAGACGCGCAGGAGCCGGCCGACCAGCCCGTCCGGGCCGTGCGCGTCGGCCTCGGCGTGCACGTAGAACTGGCCGTCGGGAAAGTACGGGCGGAAGCGGGCCGCGGCCTGGACCGCCAGGGCGATCTTGCCGGGCCCCTGGCTCCCGACGAGTTCGACCAGCCGGGGAGCGAGCGGACCGGCTGCGTGCGCGGCCTGCCTGGACGGCTCCTCGATCAACACCTGCCGCATCCACTCGATGAGCGCGGACAGGCCGGTGTCCGACGGGTCGGGGAAAGCACTCACCACGGAATGGGGGATTCGGGGTGGCCCCACCGATTTCCGCGGCCCGGCGCCGACCCGGTACCGGGCCGTCCGCCGAAACAGCTCCAGAAACTCGCCTTCTATGCGCAGCGCGCGGGCGAGCAGCCTCACTGAATTTCGATGAGGCTTGACCGTTCTGCCACGTTCCAGATCAGAAATCGCGCGAATACTCAGGCCGGAACGCTCGGCCAATTCCTCCTGAGTAAGGCAGGCACGCATACGAAGCGTCCTGAGCAGCGCGGCGAAATCGCCATCTGAACTAGCGTGACTTTCTAATACCTCCGGTATTTCCATCTAACGCAGATCCTTCCATGCGCCGGCCGGCACAACCGCGCGGAAATCTGCCTCGCCTGGAAGCGTCCTGCGACGTCGATGGGACATGGGCAGGCCAGACCGGTCGCCCGGAAGAATAACGCCACAACCGGCCACCACGTTTGCAACCTCCGAAGTCGCGACTCCGCAGCGAACAACGTGCATACTCAGTCATGGTCCACCACAAGCCCCCGTCGGCCGGTCGCTTACACGAGCATTCCTCGCGTTATGCGGTACGCATTGACCACTATGCCAAACCGGACTGTAGCACACAAGCGCCAAACGACCAGGTGACCACGCACGAGCTTCCTCGCCCAACCCTTCAACAAACTGTAGAATTTTCAAAAATTCTCCGGGTGATGCTGTAGGCATTGCCGGGACCTCGACGACATATGAACTGAACGCGTTCAGCAGTCGCGTGGAAGTGTGGATTTACCGGCGAAGGTACCCGCCTAGGGTTTTGGCACGTGCCAATGGGGGCGCCCGGACCCCCTTAAGGACGCCCTGCGACGTCCCGCCCGCCCGCAAAGGCACACCCTCGCCGCCGGGGAGGCGGAAGCAGATCGAACCACCGGTCTCGCCGGCACACCCCCGCGCCGATCAACGGCCGCTACACCCGAACTCAACCGGAAAACCACGGATAGGCGACGCGGGGGTATTCACCACCCGGCCCGACAGCGAACTCGGCTCGCGCCTGCGAAGCCCGGACGCCGAGGACGCCGACTCCAGCAGGGTCTTCAGAAGTCCGTCCGAGGCCGTGGAGCCGAGGTCAGCGAGCTGTAGGCGGAATTCACCGGACGGCCCGACGGCGTCCCCCTGAGTCACATCCAGCCCAAGCCGAGCACCGTCGTGCATCGAGCGCACGTGATGCACAGAGCCTTTCCCCGGCCGCCTGAGCCAGGTCAACAGCCGACCTTTCCACGGTCGCCCGACACTTGTTTCATTCCATGAATTCCGCCATTTCCACCCTTCATGTTATTTTCGGCAGGCCACCATAAAGAAATAGACATGAATTCATTCTCCCGGGTGGCCGCGTCACCACCACCGACCGGCCCGCGGAACGCGTCCTGGTGAAGGTGACCGCCGGTGGGCTCACCGGATGGGGTGAGGCGACGCCGACTCCCGCATGGACGTACGAGACCACCGAGTCGATCTCTACGACGATTCACCACTACCTCGCCCCGGCCCTGGCCGGCCGGCCACGCAAAACGCTCGGCTGGGAAACCCCAGCCGAGCGCCTTACCACTCCGCCGGCCGGCGGTCACCCCGGCGGCCTCTCGCGACGCCGCTCAGCGCCCTCCCCCACATCGGGGCCCGGGCCGGACGAGGCCATCACGGGACGCCTGAACGACGAACGCCTCTGATCGCCGGGAACAGGGCCGACCGCTTCCAGTCCTCGGGTGGAGATGCTGCCTTGATCCCAGCCTTTCCCTGTCCAGCGCTGCCGGCATCGACAGCATACATACTAGTATGTATGCTGCCTTTTGTGACCCTCACCTGCACCGCACACGAGCGCCGAGTGCACTATGCAAGCCTGCTGGAAGTCGCCGCGAAGCTACGCGCACGCGAACTCACGCCAGTGGAGTTGACCGAGACACTGCTGGCCCGGATCGACCAGGTCGATCCGGTGCTGCGCAGCTACGCCACGGTGACGGCGGACGTCGCCCTTGCTCAAGCCAGGAACGCCGAGGCCGAGCTGGCAGCGGGCCGGTACCGAGGCCCCCTGCACGGCGTGCCGATCGCCGTGAAAGACCTCTGCTTCACCGCCGGCATCGCCACCGCGGCCGGCACCACGATCCGCTCCGGCTACGTGCCCGCCTACGACGCGACAGTCGTCCAGCGTCTTTCGCAAGCCGGGGCCATCCTGCTCGGAAAGCTACAGCTCACCGAAGGCGCATTCGCCGAGCACCACCCGTCCGTCACACCGCCCCGCAACCCGTGGAACCCGGACTACTGGTCCGGTGCCTCTTCGAGCGGCTCCGGCGTCGCGGTGGCGGCCGGCCTCGCCTTCGGTTCCCTGGGCACCGACACCGGCGGGTCGATCCGGTACCCGTCGGCGGCCAACGGCCTCACCGGCATCAAACCCACGTGGGGACGGGTGAGCAGGCACGGGGTCTTCGCGCTCGCCGCGAGCCTCGACCACGTCGGCCCGATGGCACGCTCGGCCCAGGACGTGGCCGCGATCCTGGGAGCGATCGCCGGGGCAGACCCGTACGACCCGACCGCGGCCGGCGTACCGGTGCCCGACTACCTGGCCGGCCTCGGCGCCCCGATCGGGCCGGTACGCATCGGAGTGGACCGCGCCTACAACGAGACCCGTGTCGACCAGGCGACCATCGGCATGCTCGATGACGTCGTCGCCGTACTGCGCCGCCTCGGCGCGACGATCGTCGAGGTCACCCTTCCTGACACCAGCACCATCAATGCCATGTGGCCCCGGTACGCCGGTGTGGAGGCCGCGATCGCCCACCAGGCGACCTATCCCTCGCGCGCCTCGGAATACGGCCCGGCCGACACACCCGGCTCGATCGCCGGGCTCATCACGCACGGCCACACCGTCTCCGCGATCGAGCTGATGCACGCGCACCATCAGCGGCTCGCGTTCACCGGCGGACTGGCGCGTACCCTGTGCGACGTGGATGTCCTGCTGGCTCCGGTGCAGCCGACCACGAGCCTCACGCTTGCGCAGAAGGAGGCGCTGTATGCCGACCCCGAAGCCCTGACGGACTTCCTCCGCTTCGTCACCCCGTTCAACATGGCCGGCGCCCCGACCATCACCCTGCCGGGCGGTGTCGGCGAGGATGACATGCCGCTGGGGTTCCAGTTCGCCGGTAGGCCGTTCGAGGAACAACTACTGATTCGGCTCGGCCACGCCTACCAGCGTGAGACGGACTGGCACCTGCGGCATCCGGCCCTGTGATACGGGCCGCGACAGGCACCGCACCGCATTGCCGGGAGGCACCATGAAACCGAACGCTCGGGAGCGCTTGATCGAGGGCACGCGGCAACTGCTGTGGGAGCGCGGCTACGTCGGCACCAGTCCGACCGCGATCCTGGCGCGCTCCGGCGTCGGCCAGGGCAGCATGTACCACCACTTCGATGGCAAGCCGGACCTGGTGCTGGCGGCCGAGCAGCGCAGTGCGGAACTGATGCAACAACAGATCGCCGAGGCGTTCGCCGTGGAAGGCACCGCGCTCGAACGCGTCACGAGATATCTGGGGCGCGAACGCGATGTGTTGCGTGGGTGCAGCGTGGGACGGCTCACCGCCGATCCGGAGGTCATGGCCGACGACACCTTGCGCGCACCGATCCGGGAGACCTTCGAGGTGCTGCACGAACACCTCCGGCGCACGGTCGCCGAAGGTGTGGCGGCCGGTGAATTCGCCGGCGAGCTGGACATCGACGAGACCGCTTCCGCCATCGCCGCCGTCATCCAGGGCGGCTACGCCCTGGCCCGCGCGGCGCAGGCGGTAGAGCCCTTCGACCGCGCCATCAGGGGAGTGCTCTCACTCTTGCGGGCGAGCGCTCCGCGCGCGAACTGAACCCCGAGCACCACCACCCATCGACCAGGGCCCTCGACAAGCTCGAAGGCCCTTCTCCTCCCGTGCGCAAGACGTCGTCCGGCGTAGGCCCTCGGGGCAGAGCCGCTACTCGCTCGACCCACAGCCCCATCGGGTAGCGACACCACAGGCACCGGGAATCTTCTCCGCCCACTGACCTTCGCCGGCTTCGGCGCGCGGCCAAGGCGTGTTCTCCCATACCCCCATCGGAGTGACCGTGTCACCTGACGCCGCCCAAAGTCGGCGACCACCACCTGCTTCTGCCACCAGCCGGACACTGGGCCTCACCGGCCTGTGTCTCGGCACCGCTCTGATCATCATGGAAGCGAACGTCATCAACGTCGCGATCCCAGTGATACGTGCCGACCTGCACGCAAGCCTGGCCGGCGGACTGTGGGCCATCGACGCCTACACGCTCGTGTTCGCCGCTCTGCTACTGTCCGCCGGCCGGCTCGGAGATCGGATCGGTGCCCGACGCGGCTACCTGACCGGACTGGGGCTGTTCGCCGTCGCCTCGATCGCCTGCACTGTCGCTCCCAATACGGGTCTGCTCGTCCTTGGCCGCGCCTGCCAAGGTCTGGGAGCGGCGCTCCTCGCCCCGGCACCACTGACCCTGATCACCCGCATCTTCACCGTGCCGGCCGAACGCACCAGAGCGGTCTCGGCCTGGGTGAGCGTAGGGGGTATCGGCTTCGTGATCGGCCCGTTCATCGGTGGACTGCTGGTCGACACGCTCGGCTGGCGGAGCATCTTCCTGCTCAACGTCCCGGTCGCCGCCGCCACCGGCTGGCTTGTCGCCCGGTACGTGGCGGAGGTTCCGCCGCAACGCGTGTCGTTCGACATCCGCGGGCAGGCCCTCGCGATCGTGGGCCTCGCCGCCATGGTGTGGGCGCTGGTCGAGTCGAGTGTCGCAGGCTGGTTCGACCCCGCCGTGCTCACCGCTCTCGTGGGCGGCACCGCGACCCTCGTCGTGTTCGTCGCAGCGCAGCATTCCTGGGCGCGAGACGGGCGGCAGGTCCTCCTGCCCCCGGCCATCATCGCCGCGCGTCCCGTGCTCGCCGGTCTGCTCGGCGGTGCGACGTACAACTTCACGCTCTACGGGATGCTGATCGTCTACACGTTCAACTTCCAGCAGCTACGCGGCTACTCCGCCTTGCAGACCGGGTCGGCCTTCCTCCCCTTGACCGTGGCCGCCACCCTCGCCTCGGCCTTCCTCGGCGCCCGTTTCATCACCGCGTTCGGTCCGCGTACCGGCTTGGCCACCGGAATGACCCTCTCTGCCATCGGACTCGCGCCTCTCACCATCGCCTCCGCACCGTATCCACTCATCGCGGCCGGCTTCTGCGTCTTCTCCATCGGTATGGGGCTCTCCGCGCCCTCCCAGACGCTCGCCGTCATGACGTTCGCCCCCGACCGGCACCAGAACATGGGATCGAGTGCCCTGAACACGGCTCGGCAGACAGGCGGCGCAATCGGGGTCGCCCTCCTCGGAGCGGTCGTCGCAACAGACCCCGACCGGGGCACCCTCGCAGCCATCGCCATCGCCATCGGCATGTGCCTGATCGCAGCCGCGACCGCCCTGCGTCTCATTCCACGTGAAATAGCCCGCCCCGGCACGAGCCGGTGCTCTGAGCTCGAACCACTCCATGATGGCCAGACGTAAGCGATCGTGGCAGCGTACCGCCCAGCACAACGTCCCGCCAGGACGCTGTGCGACTCCGGCACGTTATCCGGTACATCGCGGCGGACGCCGCACGACGGCCGGCATGGGCACCGCGCCGAAGATCGCCGCCCTGCGCGGTACGCACATGACCCTCGCCGCGGCCACCGACGCCTTTCTCGCCACCCCGCGCACGGCCAACACAATTCGGACTGGAGCGCATCCTGGCCGGTATCGAGGCGCTCATCGCCGCGCGGAACGCCGCCCACACGAGACCGGCGTGTTCGAACAGCGTCCCCGTACCGGTAATGATCGACGCCTCGGAGACCAGGACGGTGTCGCCCGCGACCAGGAGCATGTCCTCCAGGACGGCCGGGATCGGACGAACCGTGTCATCGCCCGGCTCCTGTGTACTGGTCTACGGCCGCAAAGACAGTGAGCGCGTCTCGGAGTGCGGCCACATCGTGGGTCCGGATGAAGTCGACGCCTTGGCCGGCGGCGTACAGCTCTGCGGCCAGGCTGGCCGGCCCGATACCTGACAGATCCCGCCCGGTGATCGCGCGGAGGAACGACTTCCGCGACGGGGAGACCATGATCGGCACATCATAACGGGCTCTGATCGCGTGGAGTTCGGCCAGGACGGTCAGCGACGGTTCCGGTGTGTCGCCGAGGAAGTAGCCGAGCCCGGGGTCGATGATCAGCCGCTCGTTGTCGATGCGTGCTGCTTGGAGTGCGGGCAGCCGCCGGTCGAAGAACTGCACCAATTCGTCCAGAACCGTCTGCGGATCGGTTCGCACCTTGGTTGCGGGGCCGTGGCGCTGCACCGAGTGCATGACGACGAGACGGCATCCCGTGTCGGCCAACTCCTCGTACCGCCCCTGGTCAGGGAAGCCCTGGATGTCGTTGAGAAACGTCGCACCACGGGCCGCGGCGAACCGCTGGGTCTGGGGTTGGTATGAGTCGACCGACACCGGAATCCCGGCGGCGACCAACCGGTCCAGGATCGGGTCCAACCGCCGTACCTCCTCGGCGGCGGTCACGTGCGCGGCTCCTGGATGACTGGCGGCCGGCCCGAGCTCGATGACGTCGGCGCCCGCTGCGTGCAGTCGGCGAGCCTGCGCAAGCGCGTCCTCCGGCGCCAGGAACCTGCCACCGTCCGAGAACGAGTCCTCGGTGACGTTGACGATGCCTACCAGCCGAGGCCGGCGCCAGGGCCCTCCCGATGGAGCAAGATGATCCACAGCCGTGTCTCCCGGATCGCGATCCACAAGAGCCCAGGCGCACGGCACAACGTCACATCGACGGGGCCGCTCCCTGATGGTGATCCATCGCGACACGCCAGTTACGGCCCAGCCATACGGTAGCAGGAGCGGTCTGAACGGCATGGCTACGAATCAGCCGGGCAGGAGCCACCGTCGTCCAGGAGATCGGCCCGCGTCGCAGGGGCTCGGGTGCCCAGGGCGGCCGGCACCCCGATCAGCACCACAGCCAGGGCCTTGGCCAGGCGCCGCCACCACGTGGATAAACCTGAGTCGCGCCTCCTCGCCACGGCGGGTGGCGGCCTTCTGAAGGAGCCTCCTGAGGATGCCGTCCAAAGACCTGGACGGTCGTATGGGCTGCCGTATCCCTCTGTCGGCCGCCGGTTCGCCATCGACCGCGCTCAGCCACAGCCGATCAGCGGGCGGCATCGCCGGTCGGCGCCGCCAAGCGGAAGAGATGCCGCGGACGTCGGTAGATCGTCAGCGGGCAGTTGTGCTGCTGGTCAGCCGCCGCGTGGACCTGACAGGCCCCCCGGCAGAAGCGATGTGACAGAAGATTCCCGGGCTCTAGTCCAGCGGATAGCGGGCCGCAGAACACGTGTTGCCGTGAATCGCCCCGTGCTCGATGTACCAGCGATCCGGGCGAACGCCTGCTCCCGGGTGATCCCGGAAGGACATGGCCATGCCCCCATGCGGTCGCAGCGCCGACCAGATGAGTCCCGTCCCATGGCCGTCACAGGCTGCGAGTGGATTCGGGCAGAGGGCTGCCGCCCGACGACGGCACCAACCGCCGCGTGCGGGCCGTCCTCGCCTACCTGCGCAGCACCGCGACGGCATGACCGGCTCGGCCACGATGCCGCTCAGGTGATGTCGCGGCGCAGCGGCGCTGAACAGGGCCGCGCCCGTGTAGCCGATCGGACGAGGCCCCGATGAAGGCCGGCGGAGGTTCCGGACGTGGGCGGCCTTGAAGGGAGGAATTGCCGGTGCAAGGATGAAAGCTGACGGAAAGGGGGGACCGTCATGCTGCAGGTGAAGAGCACTGAGAAGCCGGACGAGCGCCGTGACTTCCCGATGGGACACATCGAGATCTGCAACCTGACCGGGCTGAGCTTCGGCGTGGCGACATTCGAGCCGGGCTGGCGGTGGTCGGAGTCCGTCAGGCCCATCGTGGGCACCGACTCGTGTCAGGTTCACCACCACGGGTTCGTGGTCAAGGGGAGGCTGCGCATCCGGATGGACGACGGCGCCGAGGCCGAGGCCGGGCCGGGCGAGGTGTTCGTGTGCTCGCCCGGGCACGACGCCTGGGTGGTCGGCGACGAAGAGGTCATCGCCTACGACTTCGCGGGCGGCGCCGCAGAGTACGCCCGGGCGTAGACCGCCCGGCCGGTTCGAGCCGGGGCGCGCCCGGCGCACGTCCGCGTCGGCCGCGCCCCGTCGAATGTCATGAAGAGTCCGGCCCGCGCCGGGCCGGACCCGGTTCCTGCGTGTCGATCTTGATGACCCGTCGCCTGCTAACTGTGAGTGACGAAGGGCTCATCGGGTCGAGAGCGGAAAGCCCAGCCGGCAGGGGAACCATGTCCGAACCACCACGGGAGCCTTGTAAGGGGTAGATCTGACCGCATCACCGAAGTGAACCCGGAAGAGCACAGGAGACTTCAGGCCCGGGGCACCTCGGACGGCGGCAAGGACGGCGCGTCCATCCAGGGCGAGCACGACCACGACGTGGTGGAACTGCAGGGCCGCGCGCATGGGAGACGACGAACTCTTCCCGATGCTGAAGGCGGTCCTCGCCCGGCACCGGCGACAGCGCCTACATCCACGAGCGGATGCACCTCTACTACCAGGACCGGGCTGGAGCGACTCGCGGTCCACATGCCCGCCACCCGCAAGCTCGCGGACGCCATGGCGCACGCCGGCGGCCACGACCGTTACCGCCCGGGATACTACGACAGGCCGGCCTGAAGGGGCAGTACTAGCCCGACCTGCCGGCCGAAGGTCTGAAACTGCTGGTTCTGATCGCCGGCGGATGGTCAGGCTTCGGCGCGTACTCGGGATCGGGCGAGCCGATAGGGCGCGGGTCGGTGAAGGTGCGGGTCCAGCCGGAGAACGACTCGTTGGATGCGATGGCGACGCTGTTCTTCTCCTCGCGTTCGGTCAGAGCCTGAAAGAGGAGTGCGGCGCCGTGCCGGTCGAACTCCATTCCCGCGGTCAGGCCGCGGGGCAGTCGCCTGTGCGGCGGCAGGAACATCACCGCGCCCGGGATCGCGGCCGGCACCGAGCCCGCGAGCACCAGGTCAACCCGGCGGCTCCGCTCCGTACAGTGCCTGAATACCCAGACCGGTCTCCGTGTTTCCCGGCGCGAGCAGTGGGCGATGCTCGACCCGACGTGGCGATCGCCGTGCCGGTCACCCCTGACCGTGACCGTTGATCAGCCAGCGCCCGCCGACACGATCGAGGAAGAACCGCTCACTGTAGTCGCCGTCGTCACCGGTGTAGAACTCACACTGCTCGAAGACATAGCTGACCCGCACTCGTACGCACTTGTCGATGTCTCCGCAGTTTTCCACCTCCGGTTCGCCGATCTCCACATCGGTGACACTGATCCAGTTGGTAAAACTGCTCGCCGGGCCGGTGAATTCTGCCTCGTACTGCGGACTCGTGGTATCCCACATCAGCCGGCCGGTCTCCTTGTCGTGTCCGGCCAGCGCGTCGAAATAGGCGCGCACGACCTCGACCGGGGACGCGCCCGCGGCAGGCGGCTCGGCACGCCGTACTTCGACGCCCTCGCCACACGCCGAGCATCCGGCCACCGCCCCGCCGGGCAGGACCAGAAAAAGCGCCAAGAGCCAACGGCGTAAATGCATTCGAAGATCCTCAAGAAGCGGCGGGCGCCGCCAGGGGCGCCCGCCGATGGACGAAGAGTTCGTTACTTGTTCACCCTACCGAATCCCATCCCCTTGAACTCCTTGGGATCCCAGCGTTCCCCGAGGTTCATGTAAGGACCGCTGCCGGTGCCGTTCACGCCGCCGTGCTGGGCGTACCAGATGTCCTCCAGCGCGTACGGATCCGCCATGTTCTTGAAGGTCACTATGCCCATATGCGATGGCCGACCGCTTTTCCGGTTGGTGAACCAGATTACATCACCGATGCGAACCTGACTCAAAGTCCGGCGGACCGTTATACGGTTCTCCCCGCGGAAGTGATTCCAGTTGTTATCCGCCGCGGCGAACGTCCAGGAGTCGTTCTGATGGCCGTTGTCCTCCCACCAGGAGCGTTTGGCGCGTTTGTCCAGCCAGCTCCACGAGGAGCCGTGGATCTGCCGGTAACGTCCGCCTCGGGCGAGCGCCTTAGAGATGAAGTTCGCGCAGTCGTTCGGATACTCCCAGCCCTTGTTCGTGGGACCGCCGACATTCTTGACCGCCCAGGAGGCCGCGGCGTCCGGGCTGCCCGCGAGGTCGCGCGCGGGCGGCGCGCCCTGGTCGAAGTGCAACTCGGTGTACTCGGGCGGCTCGACGTCCGAGTACGGCACGCCGCCGGGCCACGCGTTGATCTCGACGCCGTCGATGGCGCTCAGAGCATCGGACGCGCCGCTGCTGTTCTGGCGGGTCAATCGGAACCCTGAACCGACCGCGGCGAAGACGCAGTCGCTCTGATCCTCCCAGTCATTGTCCAGTTCCGTGCCTTCGCCCGGAGCATAGGACGTCACCCCGCTGATCCCGGCGCGCATGATGACGCTTCCATTCGCCGCGGGCGACAGCAGGATGTCCGACAACTTGATGTCATAGGTCGCCCGATTGCGGGCTCCGCTGGTCAGCAGGCGATTCTCGTTACCGTAGAGGATGGGGGCGATGGCGGCGGCCTCCGAGTAACCGCCCGTGGCATCGCCGGTGTTCTCGTACCGCTTGTCGCGCATGCCCTCCGTCGCGTCGAGGAAGCGCTCGACCGCCTCCACATATCGACCCGGGTTCTGGACGGCCTGCGGCGCGACCGGGGCGGACGTCTCCCAGGGGCCGTCGCCGTACGCCGTCCGGGCCCGGACCCGGAACCGGTAGCCCGTCCCGTTCGTCAGGCCATCGACGATCACGCGGTCGGCTTCGGCGTCCAGCGTCCGCAGCACGCCGCCCGAGGCGTTGAGGACCTGAACATCGTAGCCGTCGATCGGCGCGTCCGATCCGAGCGACTCCGGCTTGCCCCAGGTCAGCAGCACGCCCTGGTGACCCGCGCGCGTCCGAAGACCGGTGACCTTGCCCGGCGCGGTCGCCGGCAGGTACTTGACCGTGATCGACACCGACGACATGCCCAGCGTGGTCGGGGGAAGAGTCTCGTCACCGAGCAGCACGAGACCGGGGTCGACGAAGTACTCGCCGGTCTCCTCCTGCCGCCACTGCCGCAGGTTCCCCGCCACGTCGAACCGCGCCGCACTCACCGCCGCCCGTTGCTGCGGCGACTCGGCCAGGTCCGCGACCGCCTCGGCCCCGGTGGGCGAATCGGACAGCTCGGCCATCGGCGGGTAGATCGCGACTTCGGCGCCCGCTGGGCAGGGGCCGCCGCAGTCGGCTCCCGCGAGGTTCAGGACGGCGGACGTGATCTCCGCCCCCGCCGGGACGCTCTCCAGATCGGCCTTGACGAGCGAGACGCGTCGCCGGTCGCCGCTGCCACCGATCTCCACCGTGCCGGAGTCGGTGAGCGCACACGGCTCGTCGTCGCAGACCGCGCCGACCTCGGCCGTCCTGATGCTCAGATCCTCGCCGTCCAGCACGACGGTGTGGGTGCCGATCGGCTCCTGCGGCGCCGAGCCCGAGGTGGTGAAGCCGATCGCGGGCGTCTTGTCCGAGCAGACCCCTTCCACACATGCCTGCATCTGCCAGGTGTAGGACCGGTTGGCGGCGAGGACGCCGCCGGGCACCCGCAGCGAGACGCGACTGCCGCCGCTGACCGTGCCCTCTCCGTACGGTGTGCCGCCCACCGGTGCGCCGGACGCGTCGTAGAGGAAGAACCGTCCGGTGACCAGCCCGCCAGAGGGGCGTGCGAGCACGCCGGACAGGATGGGGTTGGTGGGTTCGGTCAGCCCGGTGATCAGATCCGTGGGCGGGTGCGGAGCGTCGGAGGTGATTCGGTAGGTGGGGGTCTCGTTGCACACCGCGGGAGCCGGGCCGGTGATGCACGCCTTGAACGACACCCTGAAGGTGTCGGGATTCGCCATGGTGAAGACGTACTCGGAGAGCCGACCCGACGGCACGTTGGTCGCGGGCGGCGGACCCGTGATCGGACCGGAGGCGTCGGAAACGGTCACCGAGTAGTCGACGTTCTCGCCGCCCGAGGTCGTGGATCCGTAAACGACCTTCACTTTGTCGCTGTGCGCGATCACGTCGTTCCCCGAGATCGAGTCGACGCTCTCCAGCGTGACTTCCGGCATGGAGGGAGGCAGCCGGTAGTCCACGGTCAGCTTGGGCGGGCTGGCGAACTCCACGGTCTCTTCAGATGAGGTGAACACCCGGTGGTTCCCGGTCACGGTCTCCGCCGGTGCGCGCAGCACAATGCCGTGATTGGCGGCACCCGCCTGCCAGTCCCGCACGATCCCGGTGACGTTCCAGCGCATGAACCCGCTGCCGCAGACGCCGGCCTGCGACCCTTCACGGCTGATGGCCGCGTCCTCGGTCGTGTTGGCGGGTTGCGGCGACCAGTCGATGGTGCGGGCGTCCCACGCACCGGTGATCCGTCGTGCCTCGACACCCGGGCCGACCGAAGGGCCGCACGCCGGCGCGTCCACGTTCCGCAAGGAGAGTTCCGCCGAAACAACGGAGTGCGGAAGGTCGGTGGTGTCGAAACGGAGATACGTTCGCGCCACTTCGCCGGGGTAGGGCGTGCCCGCCGACAAATACTCTCCGCCCACGTTGTTATGGTCGTGCACGCTGTTGACGTCGGTGTCGTCGCTGAGCGGCAGCAGCACCCCGGACTCGATGGTCACGGGATACTTCGTCGCGGGATCGCGCAGAAAATCGGAATCCGGTGTGAGAACGAGGGCAGTGCCTGCGCCGCCACCTTTGACGCGGGCTTCGACGCCGCCGGAGTCGCCCTTGCCCGCCCGGCGGACCGCGGCGGCCCGTCCCGGCTCTCCCGCCGCTCGCATCACAGGCCGGGCGGACGACGCGAGCACCTTCCCCGCGCCTTCGGAGACGATCAGCCGGCCGTCGTCCGTCTGTCGCACGCTCGCCCCGCCGGCCGCGATCGGGATCTTGAACTCCACCGCGCCCGCCGGGCGCTCGTTGAGCACGATGCCGAAGCGCAGCCCGGCCGGCAGGGCGGTGACCACCAGATCCCCGGCCGGTCCCGCGACGCCCGGGTAGACGGCGGTGTTCTTCTCCACCTTGGGCTTGGCGAGGTCGGACGGCCAGCGCAACTCCAGTGATCTGCCGCCTCCGTAGTCGAGCGCGGCAAAGGGCGCGCCTCCTCCGGTGGACAGGCGGATGTCGGCCTTCGCGGTCTTGGGCCGCAGGACGCCCTGTGAGTCGATCAGAGTGGTATCGATATTCCGCCACATGCCATCGGGCTGCTTGACCCGGACCGGGCCTCCGTGGACTTCGGAGACCAACCGCCCGTCGGGGTGCGCGGTGGTGCTCATCGTTTCTGTGGTGGTCGCGGAAACGTGGACGGGCCGTCCTCGTTCCTTCGCAGCGGCCAGCGCTTCCGCCAAAGCGGCGTGTTTCACGACTTCGTCCGCCGGACGCGGTAGTCGCGTCTTGGCGGGCGCGACGGAGATCTCCTTGAAAGGCGGCGCCGCCGACGCTGGAGTGGGGGTGGCGAGAGTGCCAGCTATGGTGAGAAAAGCGACGACGAGCACACCGACGCCGCGTTTCCCTTCTTTCGGATGGTACACAGAACCCTCCTTGACACTGCGTTCGCAAAGGATCACGTGAACCATAGGCGGGCGCACAGGGGGCGTAAAGGATCGCCTGAGTGACGAGCCGTGCGCCAAACGTGGCACCAGGAAGAAGAGTAGTAACAACGGATATCGGGCCGCACCCTACACAGGTCATGGGCTCGCCGTATGGTGAGAATCGTTATCTGGAAATCAATCTTCTCTGCATTCCACCGATAACTCGGAGCCCATATCCCGCCCGATGTCAATATCAGGAGGGAGAAATTCCCTCCGGGGCGAGCGCGGTGGTGGGAAGGGGGACGGATGCCATCCTGGGGGCGGAGGGGCTTCGCGGGCGCCGCAGGCCGATCCTCCGAGCAGGCCGTACCAGAAGTGATCGGTGACCAACCGGCCGCCGATTAGTGGCGCAGCCGACGAAGCCGGTCAGGTCAGGCTGAGCAGGGCTGCATGGTCGCCGCAACGGCCTTGTGGGGCAACGGTGAGCCGGAGATCGGCCGCCACGACCGTTACGCCGCTGGCGCGGATCTTGCGCAGCTTCTCAGGCCACTCGGCGCCCGGATGGTCACTGAAGGGAAACTCGCCCATGGGCGAGAAGCATGGGGGCCGCCCCCGAAGAGGTGACGTGAGCTCGCGGTGATCGCGCCGGGTGTCCCCCATCGCCGGCGAAGAGGCCGCCGTCTTCCTGCGCCGGGGCGGCGGTGAGCGGGTTGTAGTGGCGGATGAAGGGCGCCGCGGAGAACATCCTGGTCTGGAGTTCGTCCGGGAGCCGCAGCAGGGACACGCTGTCCGCCTGGCTGGTGTAGGCCTTCAGCGCCTTGATCTTGCGTTCCGCGTAGTCCGCGGTGTCGTTCACGGTGGTGATCAGCTCGTTGGGAATGCCGAAGTCGGCGGCAGTTCGTCCTCCATCTGCACGCCGAGCGCCCGCGTCTGCTTGAACAACTCCCAGGCCCGCGAGCGCGGCACGGCTGTGTAGTAGAACTTGTCCGGAATGCCGGTCACCTCGGTCGTCGCCACCGCGATGCGGTGGGCCTGAAGGTGGTCGGGGTGGCCATAGCCGCTGAACGACCGGGCCAGATAAGGAAATCGGTGACGCGGAGATCGCGATAGCCGAACTCGCCGCCAACGCGGAAACACACGCCCGCCCGCCGTACGCACTACGGATCGCGGCCAGCAACGGTGAGCCCGCCTGGTGCGAGATCATCGACGGCGATCCCGAATTGCGCGTGGTCTCCCGCCTTCTGCGCGGGATGAGCGGCTTCGACCCGTGCGCCATGCGGGCGGCGTTGTTGATGGTCCACTGGAGGGCGAGGGCCTCCCTGGGAACGGATAGCTGTTTTATGAGTCCGGTCAGGCGGCTGCACGTCGGGTCCAGGACGATCGTCCACGGTCCGTACCGGGCGGCCACGACTACTCCCTGGTCCTCGTCCTCCTCATCGATCAGATCCCATGCGGTGCTCTCGATGTCGTCCCAGGTGGCGGGGTGGACACCCAGGCGGGGTCGCCGCCCAGGGCACCTACCACGCCATCGAAGTCGGTATTTCTGATCCATGCGATGGACGCATGGTCGGGTAGGTAGGTGTGGGCGTTGAGATAGTGCCGGCGAAGTGCAGCTGTCCGGCTGTTCCTCCGGGAGGAAATAAAGCGCCGGAGGCGGCCCAGCCGGTGGACCGCCTCCGTGATGCTTACCTGAGTTCCCCGTCATGCGGCAATGCTCGTTCCTCTTCGTCGGTGGAAGGGCTTGTCTGCCCTCGCATAAGGATCCGGAGCAGCACCGGCAGCCAGCTCGCGCACAAAACCGGCGGCGCTTCAGGAAACATCACCCGAACCGGAACCTGCACCCTTCGGGATGTAGACGGTTTCCGGCGTCCAGCCTCCGATGGGCCGCTGTCGTCCCCTGCCTGAGAGGTCATGATGGGTCATCGCCTCCCCGCCCTATGGAGGCAGGTGCCGTGGCCGAGATCTCCCCGGACGATGGGACGGATCTAAGGCTGGCTGATGATCTGTGATCCACCGCAACAGTCGCTGAGCGAGCTGCCGGCCGCTCTCACCGGGCTGGAATCACGCCTTTCCCTCTGACGTCGTGGACATCCCGACGGCGGTGGGAGTTCCTGAGCGAGGTCAGCCGGGGCGGGGTCAGCGGGTCTGCTGGTGCCAGCGGTGCAGCAGGGCGGGGAGTTCGCCGAGCAGGAATTCGTAGAAGGCGTGCATCTGGGCCAGGCGCTGGTGGGCGGGGTCGCCGTTGTCGGTGGCGGCGATCCCCGTGGCCGCGGCCTGGAGCATGTCCTGGATGACGGTGTTCTGGCTGGTGAACAGGATGGCCCAGGCATCGTCGCGGAGCCGGTAGTGCTCGCGTCGGCTGCCGGGAGCGGGCAGGCGTTCGATCAGGCTGACCGTCAGCAGGGATTTGATGGCGCCGGAGACCGCGCCCGCGCTGGCCTCCAGCCGCTCGGCGATCTCGCCGGCGGTGACGCTCTCCTGGTCGGTGAACAGGAAGACCATCAGGGTGCGGGCGGCCATGCGCTGCATGCCGCCCTCGATCAGGGTCAGGGCCAGCCGTTCGGCCGCCTGCCACCGCTCATGCCTGTCGTTCACGTATGCCTCCTTGCGCGAAGCAGGATACCGAACATCTCAATCCTTCAGAAATTTCTGAAAGTCCGGTATAGTCTTCACATCGGCCTCTCGCGAGAGCGGTTCGATGGTGTGCCGGGAAGCCTGGTCGGCGATGTGACCCTCTCATCAGCCTCGACAGGAAGTTGACCGGCCATGACCCTGCTCAGTCGTTTGTACGGCGTGCGCCCAGCCCTGCACCACCGGGTGCGCGTCCGGCGGAACGTGGAGATACCGGCCGCCGATGGTGTGCGGCTGCTGGCCACGCACTACTACCCGGCCGGTCAGCGGCGACCGCCGCTCGTGCTGCTGCGCAGCCCCTACGGCCGAGGCAACGCCCTGGACCGGCTCCCGGCGCTGCTGGCCGAGCGCGGCTACCAGGTGCTGTACCAGAGCCTGCGCGGCACGGCCGGGTCCGGCGGGCGCTTCGACGGCTTCGTCATCGACCCAGCCGACGGCGACGGCACGCTGAGCTGGCTGCGCGCTCAGCCGTGGTTCGGCGGCGAGCTGGCCACGTGGGGCGCCAGCTACCTCGGTTACGTGCAGTGGGAGCTGGCCGCCCGGGACATCCCCGAATGGAAGATCGCGCTGATCCAGGACGCGCCGTCCAGCTTCGCCGAAGACTTCATGTACCCCGGCGGAGCGTTCGCGACGGGGAACGCGCTGGGCTGGGTGCAACTGGTGGACCGGATGTTCACCGCCGGTGGCGGCATCACCCGCCAGGTGGCCGGCATGGTCGGCGCCGCGCGGCGGTTGTCGCGTGCCACGCTTGCCCTTCCGTTGCAGGAGGCCGATCGGGCCCTGACCGGGCACCCTGTGCCCTGGTTCCGGGAATGGGTCCGCCACGGCCCCGGTGAGGAGTACTGGACGAGCACCGACCACCGCGCCAACACCGCCCGCATGCCGCCGGCGGTGCACCTACAGGGCGGCTGGCACGACTTCTTCCTCACGGGCATGCTTGCCGACTACGCCGCCCTGCTCGCCGCCGGGCGTCAGGTGCGGCTGCTGGTCGGCCCGTGGAGCCACGGCCGCGGCCTCTACACCCGCGAAGGGCTGGCCGACGCCCTCGCCATGCTGGACGCCGCGCTGGTCGGCCGGCAGGCGCCCACGGGCGTGCGGCTCTTCGTCACCGGTGCGGGCCGCTGGATCGACGTGCCCGCCTGGCCGCCCGCGCACGAACCGGCCCCCTGGTTCCTGCGCCCGGACGGCAGGCTCAGCCGTACCCTGGAGGATGGCCAGGCCGGCCCCAGCCGCTACCGCTACGACCCCACCGATCCGACCCTCACCGTGGGTGGCACGCAGGTGGGCCTGTCGGCGGGGGCGAAGGACAACCGCGCCATCGAGGCCAGAGCCGATGTCCTGACCTTCACCACCGCGCCCCTAGCCGAAAACGTCGAAGCCGTCGGCCCCGTACGCGTGACGCTGCACACGCGCTCCGACAACCCGCACGTCGACTACTTCGCCCGGTTGTGCGACGTGGACACGCGCGGCCGGTCGGTCAACGTATGCGACGGCATCGTCCGGCTGCACGACCCCGGCGACGTCCGGGTGGCCGACATCGCCCTGTGGCCGATGGCCCATCGCTTCCGGCGCGGCCACCGCATCCGGCTGCAGGTCTCCAGCGGCGCCCACCCACGCTTCGGCCGGAATCCCGGAGTCGGCGAACCGCTCGCGACCGGTAGGAGCCTGCGCCCTTCGGAGCACGAGATCTTCCACGACCGTCAGCACCCGTCAGCCCTCTGGCTGCCCCTCGCCCCAGGAGAGTCATGAAGGTCCTAGTTCTCGGCGGTACCCACCACGTGGGTCGCGCTGTCGTGGAAGCCGCGCTGGAGCGCGGTGATGAGGTGAGCACGCTCAACCGCGGCCTCAGCCGCGACCCCGCCCCGGGGGTACGGGCGCTGGTCGCCGATCGCACTGATCCTGAGTCTGTACGGCGGGCGCTGGGCGATGGGGAGTGGGACGCGGTCATCGACACCTGGGCCTGGGCCCCGCGGGTGGTGCGCGACAGCGCACGCCTGCTGTCCGGCCGGGCCGGCCACTACGGCTACGTCTCCAGCCGCGGCGTGCACCGCTGGCCCTGGCCGCCCGGCGCCGACGAGCAGGCGCCCCTGGTCGACGGCGACCCCGGCAGCGAGGAAGCCGCCGACTACGCCGCCGCCAAGCGCGGCGGCGAACTCGCCGTCCTGGAGTCTTTCGCGGGACGGGCGTTGCTGGCCAGGGCCGGGATGATCCTCGGCCCGTATGAAGACGTCGGTCGTATCCCGTGGTGGCTACGCCGCCTGGAGAAGGGCGGCCGGGTCCTGGCGCCCGCCCCTGCCGACACGCCCCTGCAGTACCTCGACGTCCGGGACCTGGCCGTCTGGATGCTTTCGTCGGCCGAACGCGGCCTTGCCGGCGCCTTCACCGTGACCGGCCCGCCCGGCGCGATCACCCTCGGCGACCTGCTCACCACGATGCTGGAGGTCACCGGCTTCGGCGCCGAGCTGGTGTGGGCGCCGCCGGAGCTGCTCATGCGGTACGGCCTGCCGCTCGGCATGGAGTTCGGGCTGCGGCTGCCCGACGGGAGCGCGCCGAGCGGCATGCACGACGCCGACGTCAGCGCCGCCCTGGCCGAAGGTCTCACCACGCGCCCGCTGCGCGAGACCCTCGCCGACACCTGGGACTGGCTCCAGGCCGAAGGCGACCCGGCACCCCGCGCGGACGCCCCCTCTCCTGACACCTGGCTGGATGCCGCCGCGGAACAGCGGCTGCTCAGCCGGCTCTCCCACTAAGAAGAAGGCAGCATCTGTCATGCGCGCCATCATCATCGGAGCCGGCATCGCCGGCCTGGCCACTGCCCTGCGCCTGCACCAGATCGGCTGGGACACCCTCATCGTCGAACGCGCGCCCGCCCGCCGCGGCGGCGGCTACGCGGTCACCTTCGGCGGCATCGGCTACGACGCCGCCGAACGCATGGACATCCTGAACGCGCTGCTCAAGAAGGGCTTCATCACCGACGAACTCGTCTACCACAAGCCGAGTGGCGAACGCCGCTTCGCCCTCGACCGCGCTACCATCGCCGCCACCACGGGCGCGCGCTCGATCACCATCCTGCGCGGCGACCTCGAAGCCGTCCTGTATGAAAAGGTACGCGATCACACCGAGATCCGCTTCGGCGCCACCCTCACCGCCGTCGACCAGGACGACCACGCCGTCCGCGTGACCTTGACCGACGGCACCATCGAGGAGGCTGACCTGCTGATCGGCGCCGATGGCCTGCACTCGGCCACCCGCGCCCTGCTGTTCGGCCCGGAGGAGGACTTCCTGCTCGACCTGAAGCACAAGGTCGCCGTCTACATGCTGGATCGGCGTCCCGCCACCATCGCGCCCGGCGCCACCGGCACCCTGTCGTCCGGTGGCCGCACCGCCGCGGTCATCAGCATCCCCGACGGCCGCAACGTCGCCTTCTTCGGCTACCGCGCAAGCCACGCCCGCCCAGGTGAGGACGTGACCACCGAACTGCGGCGCGTCTACGGCGACCTCGGCTGGGTCATCCCCGAAGCCCTGGCGGGGCTCCAGCGGGCCGACTCGGTGTACTTCGACACCATCAGCCAGGTCGTGGCCCCGTCCTGGAGCAAAGGCCGGGTGATCCTGCTCGGCGACGCCGCCTGGTGCGTCACCCTGTTCGCCGGGTACGGCTCCTCACTGGCCGTCGGCGGCGCCGACCGCCTCGGCACCGAACTGACCGCCCACCCCGGCGACATCCCCGCTGCACTGGCCGCGTGGGAGGCGGCCATCCGGCCCGAAGCCGAACGCAAGCAGAAACTCGGCCGCCGCGTCAAAGGCGTCTACGCCCCCACCAACCCGATGTTGCTGTGGCTGAGCCAGTTGCCGCTGCGGCTGGCCTCCCTGCCGCCGGTCCGCCGGTACATGACCCGCCGCTTCATCAAAGGTTGAATGGACCCGGGGAGTGAACCCGTTGGCAGCGGCTGCCATCGTCAGGTGGCGCTCTCGCCACCTGACGATGAGCGGGATCATCTCGTTCGTCATGTAGGGGTAGAAGTCGCGCATCTCGTGCAGGCGCCGAACGGTGGCGCTGTCCTCGCCTGCCGCCCTGACGCGACCACGGCGGTGAACCGCGGGATGCCCCTGTCTCTTGACGGCACCACATCCGCGCTATTTAATAAACCAGCAGTCGGTTTATTAAAGGAGTATGTGGTGGCCCGTACCGTCGATCCAGCGGCGCACGCCTCGCGCCGGGAGGAGTACCTCCAGGCCGCTCAGCATCTTGTGGAGAGCCGGGGATATGCGCAGATGAGTGTGCAGGACGTGCTGGCCGAGACCGGTACGTCCAAGGGCGCCTTCTACCACTACTTCGACTCCAAGCAGGCGCTGCTGGAGGCGCTGATCGAGCGCAACGCCGATCTGCTGCGGGCGCACCTGGCGCCGATCGCGCACGAGGGGGAGCTACTCGCGCTGGAGCGGCTGCAGAACTTCTTCACCGCCCTGGCCGGTTGGAAGAGCCAACGGCGCGACCTCCTGATCGCCCTGCTGCGCATCTGGTACTCCGACGACAACGCCGTCGTCCGGCACAAGACGCGCGCAACCGTCTCGGCCCGGATTCTGCCCCTGCTGGCCGCGATCGTCGGCCAGGGGATGAACGAAGGGGTCTTCGCGGCACGCGACGCCGATGGCACGGCCCGCGTACTGCTCTCGCTCGTCAACGAAGTCAACGACGCCCTCGGCGAACTGTTGCTGGCGGCAGCGCCAAACGCCGCGCCGCTGTCGGCGATCGAATCGGTCGCCGACGCCTACACCGACGCCCTGGAACGCGTGCTCGGTCTGGCGCCCGGCTCACTGCTGCTCTTGGACGCGGCGGCGGTGGCGGCCTGGCTCGACGACAGCGCCCCTGCCAGTGCCTCGAACAGTACTCCCGTCAAGGAGTGAACCATGGTCATCGTCCTGAAGGTTCTGCTCGGCCTGTACATATTGCAGGCGCTGATCAAATTCATCAACTTCTTCGCCATCCCCTACCCGGCCCGCATCAAGCGCATCGCCGCGGTCTACAGCGGCGGGGGACGCTTCATCAGATGGTTCGACGACATCCTGCTCATCTTCATGGCCGTCCTGGTCGCGCTGCTGGCGGCCGTCGGACTGGAGCACCTCAGCTTCATCACCGGGCTCCTGGTCGGCCTGACCCTGACCCAGGTGTTCTTCCATCGCTTCACCCAGCCCTTGACACCGGACCGATCGCCGCCACCGCCCGTCACCCCGATCAAGACGCTGTCGTACGCCATCCAGGCCAACCCCCGCCTGGCCTGGCGTGACCTGGCGATCCAGGGGGCCCTGTTCATCTGGGCGCTCACCATGCTGGCCACGCAAAGCTGACACGCGCAAGCGCGCCCCTCCCGAGGGCGAGCCGCCTTATACCCGCACACCTCTGGCCGCACCTGCGCCTGGCCGCTTCGGCCGATGGCCGGCGTGATCCGGCAGGCGCGGATGCTCCTATGCCTTGCGGGTACGCCGAGTTCGACTTCATCGTGGTCGGGCTCGCAGCCGGAGCATGAACAGGACGACGGCGACGCCGGGGCCCAGTCCCCATGCCACCGGTGCGATCGCGCCCATGAGCCTGGTGGAATCGACCAGGAGTCCGAGCGCGCCGCCCAGGCTGAGCACGCCCGTGATCGCGAAGGCCATGGCGATGCCACGGTCCAGCCCATGACCGCGGAAGGCCGGGATCAGGAAGAGGCAGGCGAGGGAGAAGAAGACCCCCCAGCCGAGCAGTTCGAAGGCGAACATCAGTGACGGCCAGCCGTAGGGCTGGAACCATTCCAGGCCGGCCGTCTGCCCCAGGGCGGGGCTCTGCCGGACCATTGTCAGCGCCACGAAGCGATTGGCGCAGGTGAAGACGGCGCACATGACGGCGAAGGCCAGCGCGACGAGCGTGAACACCTGTCTGTCCGGCGGGGTGGCGAGATGAATTGCGCACCACAGCGGCACTATGGCCAGGCCCGCGAGCATCATGATCGCGTGGAAGGCGGTCGTGAAGGGCTCCTGAGGCGGGAACGGCGCCCCCTGCGCCGTCATCACGGCGAGAGCCGCCATATAGACCAGCAGCAGGGCGACGAAGCCGCCGCCTGCCCACATCCCCACCGACGCGACCGACGTTCTCTGCTTCATGGGCTTCTCTCGCTCCTAGTGGCGTATATCGTTCACCACAATGGTGAACGATATACGCCACTATAGACTTCCTCTGACCGCACCGCAGCACGGGAAGAGGTCGCGATGGGTGAGCAGCACAGGAGGCGCATGCCGGCGGGCGTCGAACTGGCCTGGCGCGCCTCCAGCCGCGCCGCCCGGACAAGCGGCGAGCCCGGCAACGGACACAAACCGGGCCCTCGCCCGGGTCTCACCCTGGAGCGCATCGTCACGGCCGCGATCGACATCGCCGACAGGGAAGGACTCACCGCCGTATCGCTGGCTCGCGTCGCCTCCGCCCTCGGCGTCGCGACGACCTCGTTGTACCGCCACGTCCGTTCCAAGGACGACCTGGTCGTGGTGATGCGCGACGCCGCCGCCGCACCGCTCCATGAGCTGCCGCCGCCCGGCACCGGACGCTGGCGAGAGTCGCTCGCCGACATCGCCTGGCAGATCTACGACCTCTACCGGCGCCATCCATGGGTCCTGCACGTGCCCACGTCCGGCCCGCCCAGCACGCCGAACGACCTCCTGTGGGGTGAGCGCATGCTCAGCGCCCTGTCCCAGACCACCCTGAGCCCGGCCGACCGGCTCCGTGCCGTCACCCTGCTCTTCGGCTACGTCCGCGAACAGGCTCGTCTGACCCTGGATCCGGTCATCGCCGACGATGGCGATACCGCGACGGACGACTACTTCCGTTTCCTCGGGAGGGTCATGACGCCGGATCGCTATCCCATGTTCTGCCGCCTCTTCGCCGACCAGGCGAACACCGCCTCCATCGGCTACACCGCCGAGGACTTCCAGTTCGGCCTGGACCGCATTCTGGCCGGACTGACCGAACTCGATCGAAACGGCGACGGCCGGTGACCGCCGGCACGAACGGTTCGCCACGAATGTCCGCCGCCGGACAGCAACGCCCCGAGGATCGTGGCGGGCCCAGGCCCGTGCGGTGGGACATCCCCGCCGGCGACTTGTCGATGGCGAGGAAACAGGCCCTGGCCCGCACAGCCGCGCGGCGACCGGCCGCCCCACCGAGCGCCCAGGCGGCCGTCGAGGTCAGTCGGCGGTGCCGGTGAGTTCGTTCGGGGGCTGGGGCAGGGAGGTGGTCTTGGTCACCTTCCCGGAGGTGAAGTCGATCGCGTGCACCTGCTCGCCCGCCGGGTCGCTCACATAGACGACCTGGTCACGGACGAAGATATTCGGCCGGGGCTGCTGCCACTCCAGTGGCTCCTTCCACTCGTCCAGGACCTTGATGGTCCTTACGACCTTGGCCGCGGCCGGGTCGATGACGTGGACGGCGCCGTCGGTGCCGAGGACCAGGGCTTCCCCTTGGGGACCGCGCGCCAGAGAGCGGAAGGTGTAGCTGGTGCCCAGCTCGACCAGCTTCAGCTTGCCGGTCTCGGTGTCGATGAGGGAGACACGGGTGGGGCGTTCCAGTTCGGCGTCGGGGTCCTTCTTGTAGTCGCCCAGGATGATCGGCGACAGGTCCGAGCCGGCCTGGGTGCCGATGCGCCCGTGCTCGCCGGGGCTCGCGATCTTGCTGATCTTGCCATCCTTGTAGAGCAGGACGCCGTTCTCACAGCCGACCACGACGGCCTCGCCCTGGGCGACGGCCTCGCCGTGCACGCCGGGGCAGTCCTCGCTGCGGGTGACCTCCTTGCGGTCCTTGTCGAGAACGACGATGCCGGTGCGCTCCTCTTCGGTGCCGAGGGTGACGACCAGCTCGCCGTTCTCCAGTTCGATCGCGACGCCGTGATGCGGCGCGGTCGCCTTGTACGTCTCGCCCTTCGGCAGTCCCGTAGCGAGATCATCGGGATTGAAGAGGGTGACTTCGCCGGTGCCGTCGGCGAACAGGACGGTGCTTCCGGCGTGCCTGACCACATGGCCCGGCTTGGATCCCTTGAATTCGTCGGCCTTCAGTGTGGCGGAGGCGGCGTCCAGGACCCGGAATCCGGTCGAGGTGGAGACCAGGACGTGCCGTTCGTCACCGGCGGGGTTGACGCGGTTGTATCCGGCGAGGGGAATGTCCTTGACCAGCTCCAGGGTCTGCCCGTCCAGGACGTACAGGCCGCCGGCGTAGGTCGTGACGATGGGGTCCGTCACTGTTCTCTGGGCGGTGCCGACCGTGGGTGCGGCGCGCGCGGGCGCCGCCGCCGGCTTTTGCGCCGCGCAGGCGGTGAGGAGGAAGCCCGTTGCGAGCAGTGCGGTGGTCCAGGATCGGACGGTCATATGCCATGTGCCTTTCTGAGCAGGAGGTTTCTCAACGGCCGTTGAGGCCGTCGGTCATGGCCTCGGTGTTGCTGCGGATCATGTCGAGGTAGGTGGCCGCGCCCGGTGACCTGCGGCTCAGTGACTCGGAGAACATCGGGACGACTTTGACGTCCACACCGGCTTCCGAGGCGAGGACCTGGGCGAGGCGGTCGGGCTGGGAGGAATCGGCGAAGATGGCCTTGACCTTCGCCGACCTGATCGCATCCGTCAGCGACTTCAGGTCAGAGGCGCTCGGGGAGGCCAGGGTCGTGCCGCTGGGGATCACCGCGCCGATGACCTGGAAGCCGTACCGCTGAGCGAAGTAGCCGAAGACGTGGTGGTTGGTGACCAGGCGGCGGGACCGGGGCGGGATGGTGGCGACCTGCCGCTCGACCCACGAGTCGAGCTGCTCGACCCTGGACCGGTAGGTCGTGGCGGCGGCCCGGACGGCGGCGGGGTCGATGCCGTCCACGTGCGTGACGACCTGCTCCGCGATCAGGTCCACGGCCTTGGCCATGCGCCGTGGGTCCGTCCAGAAGTGGGGGTCGAACTGCCCCGCCGTCTCGTCGGCGGTGAAGCGGATCGGGTCGACGCCCTCCGCCACGGCCAGGGCGGGCACGCCGGCCCGCCTGGCGGCCTCGACGTTGCGCAGCACGCCTTCCTCCAGGCCGAGCCCGTTGTAGACGATCAGATCGGCGCGCTCGATCAGTGCGGCTTCCTGAGCGGAGACGCCGAAGGAGTGCGGGTCGGAGTCGGGTTTCATCAGCACGGTGACCTCGGCTTGGTCACCGATGATGGTGCGCGTGACGTCACCGAGGATGTTGGTGGTGACGACCACGCTGGGGGCGGTTTCGCCGGTGTCCGAGCATCCGGCCACCAGCACGAACGCGATCGCCGTCACGAGCCGGGCCAGCGGCCGGGTCATCGTCCGGTCTCCGTCATGTAGGTGGGCGTGAAGCCGGGCTTGAACGTGCGGGCTCGCCGGAGGTCATCGTTGTAGTCGATCTCGTAGACGGCCTTGCCGGCCGGGTCGTTGACGTAGGCGCGACCGGTGTCCACCTGGAGGTCGGGCGCACCGGTCAGCGGTCCGGTCAGGAGCTTCGTCCTGGCGGTCTCCTTGCCGGAGGCGGGATCGTGCGCGTGCAGGACGCCGTCCTTGGTCAGGGACAGGACCGGCGCGTCCTCACCCGCCGCGCTCACCGCGACCACGGGGCCGGTCTTCAGGAGTCTCCACGTTCGGGCGGCGACGTCGAGCACCCATGTCCCGGACTCACCGGCCCTGGCCGCCAGGGTAGAGCTGCCCGGACGATGCCGGAACGCCTTCGCCCGGTCGCCCTCGGCCGGCTTGCGCGGATATCGGATTTTCACGCCATCGAACGCACCGCCCTTCTCGGTGACCAGGAGGGCCCCGTCGGCGCATCCGAAGAGCACGCCCCGCCGTGTCACCGCCGTACCTGCCGCATCCACGCAGGCGCCGACGTCAGCGCCTCCTTCGACCCGTACGGCCCCGCCCTCGGCGACCAGCAGGCGGCCCCGGTAGGGCACGGCGGCGGCACCCTTGATGGTTCCCTTCTCGACGAGTTCGCCCTTCTCCATGCGGGCACGGTCGAGCAGCTTGACCGTGCCGTCGCCGCCCCGGACGGCGGCGGTCGCCGTGTCGGCGGCGGCGTCGTGCGGAGGTCGCCCGGCAACGGCACCGAGATCACGCGCCGCGGCCCGGTAGTAGTGGAAATGATCGCCGTGATCGACGGCCCAGGCACCGCTGTCGATCACGCGCAGCCCGTCCGTGCCGGTGGTGACATAGGCGAACCGGCCGTCACCGGCGACACCGCGCACGTCCTCGGCCTCGGCCACCTCGGTGGTCTTCTCCGTGAGCAGGTCGAGCACGTGGACCTTGCCCGTATCGCCGTCGGCCAGCACGAGGCGGGACTGCGGCTCGGCCATCTCCTCGGCGCCCTCGACGTATCCGTGCGGAACCTCGTCCGTCACACGCGGTGCCGCGCCGTTGCCGCTCTCCTGAGCACACCCTCCGAGCAGGCCGACGAGGGCGAGCGCCACGACTGTGCACCGCCTCACGGCGCTACCGCCTTCCGCAAGACCCGGTGCCGCAGCCCATCGCCCAACGCCGACAGGAAGAACAACCCCACGGCCACCGCCGCGATCGTGGCGCCCGCCGCGGTGGCCGCGTGCCACGACACCACCAGCCCGATCACGGTCGAGACGATCCCGAGCAGCGCGGCTCCGAGCATGATCGTCGGAATGCGCCGGGCCCACAGTGCGGCGGCGGCCGGCGGCCCGATCAGCAGCCCGAACACCAGCAGTGTCCCGACGATGTGGAACGAGGCGACGATCGCCAGTGTGACCAGGCCGAGCATCAGGACGTGTGCCAGCCGGGGACGCATCCCCAGCGTGTGGGCCTTGCGCGCGTCGAAGGCGAGCGCGACGAAGATCCGATGCCCGAGCACCGCCACCAGCGCCGTCACCGCGAGCGCGACACCCAGCCGGGCCAGATCCCGCCCCTCGACCGCCAGTACGTCACCGAACAGGAACCCGGTCAGGTCCACCGCGAAGGACTGGGAATGCGAGACCACGATCACGCCCAGCGACAACATCCCCGCGAACAGCAGCCCGATGCTGGTGTCCTGCGACAGCCGGCCCGACCGGCCGAGGAGGCCGACCCCGATCGCCATCCCGCCGGCACTCAGCAGTGCGCCGAGCAGGATGTTCGCTCCGGCCATCGACGCGACCGCCACTCCCAGGAGCATGCCGTGGGACATCGCGTCGCCCAGGAACGCCAGGCCGCGCAGCACCACCCAGGTACCGGCCGACGCGCAGAGCAGCGACACCAGGATGCCTGCCCATAGCGCTTGCCGGACAAAGGACACCTGAAAGGGATCAAACAACCAATCCATGAGGCAATACCCTACAATGAAAACCGTTGTCATTCTCAAGAGGGGGTCTCATGGCGGTCGACGGAGTCGTGATCAGCGAGGTCACGGCGGGCTACGGCCGCAAGACGGTCCTGCACGGGCTCTCGGCCCGGTTACCACGCCCCGGTGTGACCGCTGTCGTCGGACCGAACGGGTCCGGCAAGTCGACGCTGCTGGGTGTGCTCGCCGGGACCGTACGCCCGTCAGGCGGCACGGTCGAGCGCCCGGCCAATGGCCGCCCCGGCTTCGTGGTCCAACGTGACGCCATCTCCGATTCCCTGCCGATCACCGTGCGGGAAACGGTGGCGATGGGGCGCTGGGCCCTGCGCGGCCCGTGGAGGCGGCTGAGGCCGCACGACTGGGCGATCGTCGACGCCTGCATGGCCATGCTGGACGTCTCCGACCTGGCCCCGCGCCGGCTGGGCACGTTGTCAGGAGGTCAGCGCCAGCGCGTCCTCGTCGCCCAAGGGCTCGCCCAGGAGCCCGCACTGCTCCTGCTGGACGAACCCACGACCGGCCTGGACGCCAGCGCCAGGCAGCACATCATCGCCGCACTCGACCGCGACAAGGCGCGAGGCGTCACGGTCGTCCACGCCACACACGACCTGGATTTGGCCATGCGTGCCGACCACTGCCTCCTCCTCGACAGAGGACGACTCCTGGCCCAGGGCCTGCCCGGCTCCGTCCTGACGCCGCAGGCACTGGGCCGGGTGTTCCATGGGCTCCATGACGCGACCACGCGGCATGAAGCCACACTCCTGCGGGATGGAGAGGGCTCGGGATGAGCACAGGGTCGCGGGCTGCGGGACGATACCCCCCGGCAAATCCCACGGCGCGCGCGGGCTGGGTCATGTCGATTGCCGGGGGGACGAAGGGGTCACTGCACGGCGCGCCAGACTGTGCCGCGGCGCTGGTACTCCAGCACCTCCTCGGCCAGCAGCGCGGCCTGCGGGCCGTAGAAACGTTCGGCCAGCCACAATCCCAGGTCGAGGCCAGAGGTGACGCCGCCGGAGGTGACCAGGTCGCCGTCGTCGACGACTCTGGCCCTGACGACGTCGCCACCTCGCGCTCGAACGTCGTCTTCGGCGATGTGGTGGGTGGCGCAGGGGCGGCCGTCGGTGAGCCCGGCCGCGGCGAGCAGTTGCGTGCCGGTGCACACCGCCGCCAGGATGAGGCCAGGCCGGGCAGCCGAGGCCAGTGCACGCGGCAGCGCGCCGCGGATCATCTCGCGATCCACGCCGGAGCCCTCGCCGTAACCGCCTCCTGGCACCAAGATCACGTCTGCGGTGCCGGGCGACCAGGGGGCCCGGACGGTGATCTCGGCCCCAGACGCGGTGGTCACCGCCCGTGGAAGGGCTGGATCTGTGCCTGCACATGGTGCGACGAGACCTCGGCGCGGCCACCGCGGCCGACGCCGCCCGGGCGATCGTCATGCCGCCGCAGCGCTCCGGGGGCCAGGCCCAGTTCATCGAGCACCGCGACCCCGAGGGCGACCCCGACGATCTGGCCCCGGCCCTGCAGTGGATGCACGACAACCTGGACAAGCCGCTGACCCTGGCCGACATCGCGGCGCAGGCCGCCATGAGTACGCGCAGCCTGTCGCGCCGCTTCCGCGCCAGGCTGGGCATGACCCCGCTGCAATGGCTGCTCGACCAGCGTGTGCGGCGGGCCAGGGAACTGCTGGAGACAACCGGCCTGCCAGTGGAGCGGATCGCGCGGATAACGGGATTCGGTTCGGTCGAGGCCCTACGGCACCATTTCGCCAGACAGGTCGGGTTGCGTCCGCGGAACCCGCATCCGCTCCTGCTGACTTTGCCCGTTCCCGGACATGCTTACGCCCCATCCATCCACCCCCCGATGGGGCTGGTGCGGACGGGGCGTAAGCCGTACCGGATCTGCTAGGTGCTAGACGCGACCCCACAGGGCCGGTACGTTCGGCGGCTCCCATCCAGGCAGCGATGTGTGCGCCTGGATGCACCGGTAGGAGACGCCCTGATAGGTCACTACCTGGCCCGTGGTGTACGAACTCCACGTCGCCCAGGAGGTCTCTCCGCCGACTTCGTTCACGGTCAGGCTGAAGGAGGCGGAGCGGTCGGCCGAGGTTCCGTCACCGTTCAGGCTGATGGTGTGCGTGCCCGCAGGTGCGCCGGCAGAGGTCGCGATGGTCACCGTCGATGACTGGCCGGCGGTGATGGTGGCCGGGCTGAACGTGACGGTCACGCCCGTCGGCAGGGTGCCCGCGGAGAGCGCGACGGGCTGCGGGCTGCCGTTGGTGACCGTGGTGTTCAGCGTGGTCTGGGCGGCCTCGCCCGCGTTGACGCTTGCCGAGGCCGGGTTGAGGGCGATCGAGTAGTCGTCCTGCTGGATCGTGCCCACGTTCAGTGAGAAGGTCGTCTCCTTGTCGGCGGACGCGCCGTCGGCGAGGATCCGGATGGAGTGCGTGCCCGAAGGGGTGCTTGAGGTGGTGCTCACCCGCACGGTCGAAGTCTGGCCGGACTGGATGGTGGCCGGGGTGAAGGTGACCGAGACGCCCGTGGGCAGCGTGCCGGTCGTGCGCAGGCTGACCGGCTGCGCGCTGCCGGCGGTGACCGTGGTGTTCAGCGTGCTCTGGGCGGCCTCGCCCGCGTTGACGCTTCCCGAGGCCGGGTTGAGGGCGACCGAGAAGTCGTTGTTCTGTGAGGTGCAGGTCGGGTCGTTCGTCGCCGGGACGTTCACCGCGGTCCAGGCGGCCTTCGTCGCGTTGAACTCGGTGCAGCTACCCGGGAACAGCGACTTGGCGGCGTTCAGCGTGGCGATGCGCGCCTTGGCGTGGTTCCACGGAGCGGTCTTGGTGTTCAGGCCGCCCAGGAAGATCTGGCCGGCCTTCTGGATGCCGATGCCGGTCAGTGGCGTGGGGCCGGAGCAGACCGGACTGGCCGGCTTGCCCGCGGGGTTGGTGCCCTCGGCCAGTAGGTAGAACCAGTGGTTCTGCGGTCCCGCCGCAGCGTGGACGCCCGACGGAGGCGATGAGCTGTAGCAGTTCGGGTGGCCCTTGGCCTGCGGGTTGTACATGTTGCGGATCTCGCCGGATCCGGCCAGGTTGACCTCTTCGCCGACCAGGTAGTCCGGCGGGTCGAGGCTGGCCGGGTGGTTGACGTAGTGCTCGGTGAGCGCGCCCATGATGTCGCCGGTGGACTCGTTCATGCCGCCGGTCTCGGTGCCCGAGCCGGACCCGCCGCTGCCGGAGTACTGGAAGACGCCGTGACCGAACTCGTGGCCCACCACGTCCATCGCCACGGCCTGGCGGGTGTTGCTGGAGTTGTGGCCGAACTCGGTGTAGGTGCCGTACCAGAAGGCGTTGACGTCATTGAGGCCGACGCGAATGGGGTAGTGAGCGCCCGAGCCGTTGATCCCGTTACGGCCGAGCCACTCGCGGAGCATGTCCCATTCCTTCTGCGCCCCGAACATCGCATCGACGCAGGCGGTCTCCAGATTGGTGCCGGCTCCGGTGCCCCAGTTGTCGTCGGTGCCGGTGTAGGTCTGGCCGTTCATGCCGCCGCACCGCAGGCCGGGGCGGGTGCTGTCGGACATCGAGTAGCTGCTGCCGGAGCCCGACGTGGTGATCGTCACCGGGTTGCCGTTGTAGTGGCTGTTCCCCATGCCCGCCCGGACGTCGTCCCAGGCGTCGACGACCTTGCCGTTGACGGCGTCGACGTACACGTGCTGGACGCTGGGGGCGTTCTCGGTCCTGCCGGTGACATCGACCGCCCACGCGAGCCGCGGGTTCTTCGTCGCCGCGTAGATCGCCAGGGTCGGCGTGCCGACGGTCTCGACCTTTGTCAGCCGCTTGCGTGCGGTCAGCGCCGCCTGATCGGCGGTGATCTTCGGGGTGGAGGTCACCGCCAGTTCGGTCTGCTGGCCAGTGGTTACCGAATGGACGACTTGACCAGATATGTCCGTGGTGACGATCGCCTCGCCGCCATATACCGGCAGGCCCTTGTGGAGCCGCGTGTAGGTCAGGTACTGCACGCCGCGAGCGCCGGAGATGGCTCGTTCCAGCTGGAAGTCGTCCGACGGCGCCACCTTGAGCTCATCGGCGGCGGCCGTGAGCGCGTTCTCCCCGCTCGACAGGGCTTTGGCGCGCTGTCTCGGGTCTGGAGCGGCGGTCACGGCGAGGGGCTGTGCGGGGCCTTGAGATTGGGCTTTGGTCGGGGCAGATGCACGCTCGGTTTGCGGTAGGTCTGATGCCCATGTTGGAGCGGACATGGGCGACACGGTGAGGGCGACGGTCGCCAGTACGGCGACGCCACCTCGCCTGATTTTGGGGTTCACATGGCTCCTTGGGGGGTGCGAAGGAGCCCGGCCGGGTTGCGTCAGGCTCGCACTCACCGCTTTGGAGTAGTAACCCCACAAGTTTCCATAGCATGGTGTTATGTGA
This sequence comes from Spongiactinospora sp. 9N601, assembly GCF_044326295.1. Classification (NCBI taxonomy): domain Bacteria; kingdom Bacillati; phylum Actinomycetota; class Actinomycetes; order Streptosporangiales; family Streptosporangiaceae; genus Spongiactinospora; species Spongiactinospora sp. 9N601. The sequence goes on along the minus strand of NZ_JBIRBB010000025.1, from coordinate 53,723 downwards.
AGGTCTGCTATATAGCACTGTGTTATGGGGTGCCGAGGACCGGGCACTGTCATCTGCTTGAAGGATCGGCACCGGCCGGACGGCGAGGGCGCTGCACGCGAGCACCGGCAGCAGGTCCATGCCCTGCTCGACCAGGGTGCCGGGCTGCTGGGACGTGCCCAACGCCGGGCTGAGGACCCCGCTGTGCCGGTTCGGCAACTCCTCGTCGAGATCAAGGAACTCGGTTCCACCGGCGGTCAGAACCTGACCTCGCCCAAGCGTTCGGCCGGCCTCATCCGGGGCGCCGTGCTGGTTTCGACACCGGGCAGCAAGTGGCAGACTCGTCGGTCACCTCACCGCGCAAGGGCCGCCGCGCACGCGGGTGACAGGCCGCCACGCGTGGTATCGACGTCCGCGGCGAGGGTCACCCTCGGGCGGGGGAGGCGGTGCGTCCAGGGGCGACGACGCGCTGCGGCGCGGAGTGGATCAGCTCGTACTCGCGGCTGATCGCGCTCGCCGCGCTGAGCACGAGCGGGAGCAGTTCTTCGATCAGCCGTTCCTGGCTGACCTCGGCGGTGATGGCCGTGATGTTGACGGCCGCGATGGTCCTCCCGTCGCCGTCGCGCAGCGGGGCCGCGACGGACCGGATCCCGGCCGCGACCTCCTCGTCGGTCGAGGCCCAGCCCCTGGCCCGAATCTCGCGCAGCTCGGCGTCCAGGTCCTCGGCCGTCCGCTGCCTGCGCGGGGTGACCGGCGACCGCGTCGGGGTCTCCAGGGCGGCGCGGAGGCCGTCCGCGTCGAGAGAGGCGAGGAGGACCTTCCCGAGGGCCGTGCTCGCGGCGGGGAGGCGGGCCCCGACGTCCACACGGACGGAGACGACCTTGGGGACCTCGACGCGTGCGACGTAGAGGATGTCGGACCCGTCGAGCTGAGCCACGGACGCGGCCTGGTCCGTGTGGGTGACGAGGTCGCGCAGGTGCGGGTGGGCGACCTCCCAGAGCCCGGTGGAGAGGGTGTAGGCCATGCCCAGTTCAAGCACGCGAGGGGTGAGGACGACGCCTTCGGGGGTCGGACGGACGTACCCGAGGTGTTCGAGCGTGAGGATGATGCGGCGCGCGGTCGGCCGGGCCAGGCCGGTGGCGGTCGCGATGTCGGTGAGGGACATCGGCACGCGGCGTGACCCGAAGCACCTGAGCACGTCGAGCCCGCGGGCCAGCGCCTCGATGAAGTCGGGGCCGGCGTTGTCGCGTGGCATCTGGGTCCTTTCGTCGGGCTCCGGGTGCCAGGGTAGCGGGCGCGCCCGCCCCTTTGAACCGCCATACGGCCAGGCGACCGCTGAGCGGCGGCAGCCTGTGACAGGCTCCCGGCTGGATCCCGGCGGCGGGGACCTGGAAACCGGCCGGTGAGGGCGAGGAGGACTGGTCCCAGGGTCTCGGCGGCCTGGACCCGCCGGCCGCGTCCGGCCAGGCGTCAGTCGGCGGACCCGGGGGTTCGCCGCCACGGCCGCGGCACCTCTGCCCCATGGCGAGGCCCCCGGCGTCCAGGACACCGGGGGCCGGTGGGGGCGGGGCGGGCGGTCGCCCGGAACCGGCTCGGATGCGTCCGGCGCACACCCAAGGTCTCGGAGTGCCGAGCGGTGGCTCGGCCGTCCAAGGCCCTGGTGTGCTCAACGGTCGCGCAGACCCGGTTCTCGAACGTCGACGGCGGCGCGACCGCCCAGTTCAGGGACGCCCGGCAGTGGCGCGGGCCAGCCGTGCCGCGGCGGCGGGAAAGAGGTCCGCCGCACGCCGCCGCACGCCCTCGACCTCCTCCGAGGACAGGGCGCCGCACTGCACGAGGCCCCGCAGGTTCGCGTCGGCCGACGCCTCCGTCGTACACGGGGCGCCCCAGTCGCTGCCGTACACGATGCGCCCCGCGCCCACGGTCGCCACGGCGGGCAGCAGCGACTCCGCCGCGGCGGTCGCCGCCATGTCCACATAGACCGACCCGAGCTGCGCGTCGATTTCGTCCGCCGTGATGCCCTGGGGCACCCACGCCTCCGCGCCGAGCAGCCTGAGCCGTCCGGTCAGCGCCGGAAAGGCGCCGCCGCAGTGGGCGATGACGAAGGTGATGTCCGGGTACCGCGTGAACGTCTTGCGGAACAGCATGTCGAAGACGGTCCTGGCGGTCTCGAAGGCCACCTCGTACAGCGGGGCGGGGTGGTCGAGAACCGGAGGGCGGCGGGCGTCCGGGTGTACGAACACCACGGCGCCCCAGTCATTGAGCCGCGTCCACAGCGGCGCCAGCGACTCGTCGCCCAGGTGGACGCCGTTATAGCAGGCGGTGACGGCGAAACCCTCGGCTCCGAGGTCTTCGCGGGCCCGGACGGCCTCGCGCACGGCGGCCTCCGGGTCGTCGGTGGGAAGCGCCGCCAGGAGGCCGAACCGCGACGGGTGGTCCGCGACGAGCCGCGCCCCGTAGTCGTTCGAGGCGCGGAGGGCGGGCAGGGCACCCGGGATGTTGCTCAGGAGTTGCATGTCGGTCCCGGACGCGTCCATGTACGCGAGCGTCCGTTCCAAGGACCATTCGTGGGGTTCCGGGAAGTAGATTCCCCTGCCGAGCATGGCCTGCCACCCCCGCAGGCGCTCGTCCTGCGTGCTCGGCGGGGAGAAGTGCGCGTGGACGTCGATGTATCCCCCGGTGGGGTAGGTGCTTCCCTGCGTGAGGGCGGTGGTCGTGGGCTGCGCGGCGGCCATGGGCGGGCCCGCCTTTCTGTGAGGTCGTGCGTCCGCGAAGGTGTCCAGGGCGAAGGGCAGGGGGCGGGGGCTAGGGCCTACACGCGCCGCCGCGCCCCGGTGAACAGGGCGAGGCCCTCCTCGATCTCCGCGAGCGGGCTCCTGGCCAGGTTCGGCGCCAGCAGCGCGCGCGCCTCGGCCGGTGCGACGAGCGCGGACGGGTCCACCTCGTCCACCCGCCAGCTTCCGCTGTCGTCGTAGATGAACTCGCCCACGAGCCGTCCGTCCCGGTAGGGCCAGCTCGCCGCGAAGTTGTGCGAGATCTGGTAGGTGCCCTCGGGCTCGGCGTCCTCGCCCGCGAGCGCCGGGTCGGTGCCGCGGACCACCTGGGCGAACACCGCCTCGATGAAGACGCCGTGGTCCGAGACCGCCACCTGCTCGTCAAGAGCGCCGAACACGTTGGCCCCCTCCGAGACGATGGCCGAGTAGAAGGCGCGGACCTCGGCCATGCCGTCGCACACCGTGGTCCGCCCCCGCTCGGTGATCCGGTAGACGGGGTGGTCCACCGTCATGGCCGGCGTGAGGATGTCCTCCCAGAACCCCGACACCTCCAGCAGTGCGTGCCGGCGGTAGTTCTTCAGCATGTGCCGGTGCCGCGGGTTCTCGACCACGGCGAGCGCGGCGTCCACGCCGGTGGTGATGTCCCGGACGTCGAAGACCTTCATGGTTTCTCTCCTTCCCGACCCGCGTGCGGGCCGGCTGATCCGGGCGCGGACGGCGGTGCCGCCGCGTCCCCGAGGTAGGCGCCGGCGACGTCGTCGATCCTCGGCCGCATCTCGTCCGCGGTACCCGAGGCCGCCACTGTCCCACCGGCCATGACGTAGACGCGGTCCGCCCAGCGCAGGGCCAGGTGGACGTGCTGCTCGACGATGACCACCCCGCACCCCCGCTCGGCCGCGATCCGGCGGAGCACGGGGAAGAACGCGTTGACGACCATCGGGGCGAGCCCGAGGCTCATCTCGTCCACGATGAGCAGGCGCGGGTCGCGGCACAGGGCCCGCGCGAGGGCGAGCATCTGCTGCTCCCCGCCGGAGAGCGCGGCGACCCTGCGCCCACCGAGCCGCCGCAGCGCGGGGAAGTACCCGAGCAGCCACCCTGGCGGCCTTCTGGTCCCGGCGGCGAGCCTGATCGTCTCGTCCACGGTCAGCGACGGGAAGAGCGAGCGGTCCTCGGGGACGTGCTGGACGCCGGCGCGAGCCCGCCGCGCGGGGGCCAGCCCGGCGAGCGTCCGGCCGTCCAGCCGGATCTCGCCCGCGTATGTGCTCACCAGCCCGGAGATCGCGAGGAGCGTCGTGGTCTTGCCCGCGCCGTTCGCGCCGAGCAGGGCCACCAGCTCGCCCGGCTCCACCGAGAGGCTGACGTCGCGCACGACGGGCACCGCCGCGTACCCGGCCGACAGGCCCCTCACGTCCAGCAGGCTCACGGCGCCTCCCCGGCCGGACGGCCGCCGCGGCGCCACCCGTCGTCTCGTGTCCCCCGTCGCGTCTCCAGCCCGGTTTGTGCGCCCGGGGCGGGAACGGTCCCCCGGCCGTACTCGTGATCCCACTCGCGGCCTCCCTCGCCGCCCGGCTCCCCGTCGTTTCCGGAGCCACGCTCACTCTCCGGCTCCGCGTCGTCGGTGCCGAGGTAGGCCGCGACGACCCCGGGGTCGTTCCGCACCGCCGCGGGCTCGCCGGCCGCTATGACCACGCCGAAGTCGAGGACGTACACACGGTCGCAGATCCCGAGGACGAGCGGCATGTCGTGGTCGACAAGGACGACCGACGCGCCGGAGGCGGCGACGTCGCGCAGCATCCCGCCCAGCAGGCCGCGCTCGCGCGAGTCCAGCCCTGCCGCGGGCTCGTCCATGAGCAGCAGCGTGGGATCCGCGGCCAGCGCGCGGGCGACGCCGACCAGCACACGGCGGCCGTGCGGCAGCTCGCCGGGCAGCCTGTCGGCCAGAGCGCTGATGCCGAGGCGCGCGAGGACGTCGCCCTCGGCGTCGCGGGCCCGGCCGTGCGCCGCCACCCGGACGTTCTCCGCGACGGTCAGGTCCTCGAAGAGTTGCAGGGTCTGCCAGGTTCTCGCCATCCCCAGGCGGGCCCGTTCCGACGGCCCGCACCCGCGGACGTCGCGCCCGGCGAACGTGAGGGAGCCGCCGCTGAGCGAGGCGAACCCGGTGATCGCGTCGAGCAGCGTGCTCTTCCCCGCGCCGTTCGGTCCGATGATCCCGACCAGTTCCCCCGGCGCGATCTCGACGTCCACCTCGTGCAGCGCGCGCACGCCGCCGTAATGCAGGGAGACGGCCTCAGCGCGCAGTAGCGCGCCGGACGCAGTCACGACTCCCCCATCGCGCGGCGTGGCCCGCGCAGGCCCCGCACGGCGTCGGAGACGGTCACGGCGACGCCGTCGGGCGACCCGATCACGGTGAGGATCACGGCGAGCCCCGCGAACAGGGGCTGGTAGTCCGGGCTCATCCCCGTCCAGGTCGTGACGGCGTGGAACAGCAGGCCCTGCGACACCAGCAGGCCGCCGACGAGCGCGCCGCCGACCGTCCCGACACCGCCCAGCACGGCGACCGCGAAGAACGCGATGGAGATCAGCGGCCCGAAGCGGTCGGCGCTGACGCCGGAGAAGTTGTAGCCGTACAGTACTCCGGCGGTGCCCGCGAGCATGCCGCCGATCGCGAAGGCGGCGGTCTTGGCGGCCCCCACGTTCACGCCCGCGGCAGCGGCGGCGGCCTCGCTCGACCGGACGGCCAGCATGCGGGCACCGAGGGCCGAGCGCCGCAGCGCGACCACGAGCAGCGCGCACCCCAGCAGGACGGCGAGCACGAGGAGTCCGAACCCCTGGCTCGGCGGCTCGGTGCCCCAGAACGACCGGGCCGGCGAGATCTCCAGGCCGAAGACCGAGACGGGCTCGACGTTCGCGGGCCGCAGGCCGCTGCCCCATTGCGGGTTGCCGAACCAGAACCGCTGCGCGGCCACGCCCCCGGCCAGCGTCAGCACGGCGAGCTGGAGACCGCGCACCCGGCGGGCGGGCAGCGAGAACAGCAGGCTGACCGCCACCGCCGCCGCGACGCCTGCGACCGGGGGCAGGGGGAACGGGAGGCCCGCGTCCGTCCCCGCGGCGGCGGTGACGTACCCGGCGGCCCCGGCCACGGCCATCTGGGCGAAGGAGATCTGGCCCACGAAGCCGGTCGTGACGACGACGGACAGGCAGAGCACCGCCCCGAGCATCGAGTTGATCAGCGCCTGCCGCCAGTCGAACGGGAGCCCGGCCAGGGCCAGGACGGCGACGGCCGCGGCGGCGAGGGCGGCGGGCCCCGCGCGCCGGGGCCGGGGGGCGCGCGGCATGGCCGGCGCGGCCTGCGTCAGCCGGTCCGGCAGCGTGCGTCCCCGGAGGTAGAGCGCGACGGCCAGTACGAGGAACGGCACCAGCTCGGCCACGCCCGGCAGCGGCCCGCCGTCCACCGTGGGGAACCATGGCTGCCCCTGGAACAGGGCGATCAGCGAGTTGACGGCCCCGAGCCCGAACGCCGTGGCGACGGTGACGCCGAACGACGCGAAGCCGCCGAGCAGGGCTGCGGTCAGCACAGGGACGACCAGGAGGGTGAAGGTCACCGGCTGGAGCTGGGTCGTCGGGGCCGCGAGCATGCCGAAGAGCCCGCCGAGTACGCTCGCGATCATCCAGTTGGCGCACTCCAGGCGGGCGGTGGACAGCCCGAGGAGCACCGCGCCCTTTCCGCTGTCGGCGGCGGCCCGTGTCGCGATTCCGAAGCGGGTGACGCGGTAGAGCGCCCAGAGCAGGATCGTCGCGGCGACCACGAGGCCGGCCAGCAGCAGGCGGTCCGCCGGGATCGAAACGCCGAGCAGGGCGACCGGCTCCTGCGGCAGGACCGCCGGAGCGGTGACGGGGTCGGCGCCCCAGCGCAGGACGATCACCGCCTGCACCGTCAGCAGGACGCCCGACGCCGCCACGATCTTGGCCAGTGGCCCCGCCTCCGCCAGCGGCCGGTACAACAGCAGGTACTGGAGCATGCCGAGGCCCGCCGCCACCGCCAGGCCGACCGCGAGCGCGGGCAGGGCGGCGAGCGGCTCGCCACCGGCCGTCAGGCGGATCTGCGGGAGAATCAGCGTACCCGTCGTACGCAGCTCGGAGTAGGTGTAGGCGGAGAAGGCCGCGGTGGCGCCCGCCGCGATGTCAATGACCCCCGACGAGCGGTACGTCACCACCATCCCCGTCGCCAGCCCGGCGATCAGCGCGCCGTACCCGAGCCCGAGCGCCAGGAAGGCGAGGATCTGCTCGGCCGTCATTCGCTGCTCCCGGCCGGTGGAAGGCGTCGCGGCGTCATCCGGCGATGCCGATGCTCTCGGCGTTCACCTCGACCGAGCGGTCCCACCGGCCCGCGCCCCGGTACGGGGACAGGAAGACGGTGGTCGAGCAGAGCGAGGGCAGGCCCTTGCCGGCGAGGAAGCCGCAGGAGATGCGCTCGGGCCCAAGGAACAGCGGGCCGCGGAACCCCTTCCACCAGGCGGAGACGGCGTCGGGCGCGGGCTCGGGGCCGATCTCGTTCAGCATCTTCGCCGTCAGGATGACGGAGTTCCAGGCGTACGGGGCGAGCCCGCCCGCCTTGGCGCCGGGCGCGTAGGCGTTCATGACGCTCCGGTAGACCGCCGCCTGCCGGTCCGTCTCGGGGGACAGCACGTTGCGGGACTGCCCGACGTACGTCCACGCGGGCAGGTCGCCGCCGTTCGCCCGGCGCACGGAGTCGTCGGTGCAGAAGTCGAGCGCGATGACCGGCGCCTTGACGCCGAGCTGCTGCACGGCGCGTGCGGTGGGGAGGCAACTCGGCGTGCTTGCGATGCGCACCACGGCGTCGGCGTCGAGCGCTCCCGCGGAGACGAGCGCGGAGGCGACGTCGGCGGAGCCCGTCTGGGTGGCGACCTGCTTGAAAGTGACCCCGAGCTGCCCGAAGGCGCTCGCGACGGACTTCGCGCCGAAGGACGAGCCGGGGTCGTCGCCGTCGTACACCACGGCGACGCGCTTGGCCTTGAGGACCTCGGCGACGTACTTCGCGATGCCGCCCTGGATGCCGTACGACCCGGGCCACGGCTGGTACACCCCCTCGGCCGTGACGTCCGTCGGGGACGCGGGCGTCTGCCCGACCACCGCCTTGCGACCGCGGAGGGTGCTGTAGACGGACGCCGTCCCGACGGTCAGCAGGCTGAGCTGCACCACGCGGACGCGCTCGTCGCCGGCCAGCTTCTGCGCGCAGTTCAACGCCTCCTCCTGCGCGGAGACGACCACGCAGGGGACGAGGGCGAGAGTGCGCCCGCCGACGCCGCCCAGCCTCTCGTTGACGAACTTGACGGCCGCGTCCGCCGCGGCCTGCGCCTCGGGGAAGCCGGGGATGCCGCCGTGCTGGGTGATGAAGCCGACGTGCACCGGCGGCTTGGCGGAGTCCGCGCGGCCCGGCGTGCCGCCGACGTAGGGGCTCAGCGTGCTCCGCGCGGCGTCCAGGTTCGGCAGGGCACCCGGGACCTGCGCCGACGGGCTCGCGGCCGTCCCACTGCCCGAGCCGGGGGCGGCGCAGGCCGTGAGGCCCAGCAGGAGTCCGGCGCCCGCCGCGACGGCCGCCCGGCTCCCGCGGGCGCGAGTGTGTTCAGTCATTCGTTGGCACCTCTCATCACACGGCCGTCCGGCGCGAGCTCGGCTTCGGGGTCGTGGCCGTAGATCCATCCGTTGTGGGTCAGCGGGTCCTCGGTCGCGAACGACGCGTCCCTGGCCCGCTGGGCAGGTCCGTCGGGCAGGTGGTTGCTCTCGGCCCGGCCCCGGCTCGCCCGCTGGAGCCGGGTGGCGCGCGGGCGGCGGATCTCCTCGTAGCGCGTGAGCGCGGCGGGCGGGTCCTCCGGGCGGTCGGCGAGGCAGTGGGCGAGGACCGCGGCGTCCTCCAGCGCCTGGGCGGCGCCCTGGGCGTAGAACGGGAACATGGGATGCGCGGCGTCGCCGATCAGCGCGACCGGGCCCCTGGTCCAGCGGGACAGCGGGTCGCGGTCGAGGAGTGCCCACTGACCGGTGCGGTCGGCCGCCGCGAGCAGTGCGATCAGCTCTGGCGCCCATCCGGCGAACTCGGCGCGCAGGTCTTCGACCCGGCCCTCGGCCGACCAGGACTCGGTCGTCCAGTCCTTCGCCGGCCCGAAGGCGACGATGTTGACCAGCCCGCCGCCGGAGATCGGGTAGTGCACCAGGTGGTGGCCGGGCCCCAGCCAGAGGGTCTGCACCGGGCGCAGCGCGAACCCGGGGGCCCGGTCCGCCGGCACGAGACACCGGTAGGCGCACATCCCCGAGAACCGCGGCGGGCCGGTCTGGCCCACGAAGCGCCCGACGGTCGAGTGCACGCCGTCGGCGCCGATGACGACGTCGGCCACCGCCCGCGTCCCGTCCGCGAAGCCGATCGCGACGGCCCGGCCGAGCCGCGCCAGCTCGACGACCCGGTGGCCCAGCCGCAGCACGGGCTCCGGCACCGCCGCCCTGACCACGTCGAGGAGGTCGGCGCGGTGGGTGACGAAGCACTGCTCCCCGTAGCGGCGCTCACACTCGTCGCCGAGCCGCTGGGAGAACAGCACCCGCCCATCGGCCCAGCGCCGGAACTCCCAGCCCACTCGCAGGGCCACCGCGCGCTCCCGCAGCCTGTCGTACTGGCCGAGCCTGCGCAGCAGCCGGACGGCGTTGGGTGACACGACGAGCCCCGCCCCCACCTCGGTCAGCTCCCTGGCCTGCTCGTACACGGTCACATCCAGGCCGGCGCGGTGCAGGAACGCCGCAGCGGCGAGACCGCCGATCCCCCCGCCGACCACGGCGACCCGCAGGCCGGGCGGGCGGGCCTGGGCACTGATGGGCATTCGCGTACTCCTGTCGGTTCTGGGGTGTGGACCGGCGACGGCGCGGCGCGCGCGTCCCGCGGAACGGGGACGATGAAAGGGGCTCCCACCTGGACGTAGACTCGCCGGCGGGCTGCCACCAACGATCGGGCGCGGGGGCGGCGCGCCGCAGCACGATGTCCGCCCAACGGACTCCTTCCTGGTCCGCCCCACCGGACGGACCGCACAATGACCCCGTAACCGCGTCGGGAGGAGGTGTTCGACATGGCCAACAGCGCCGAACGCGGCCGGACGGTCACGTCCAGGGCGCTCGCCGTCCTCGGCGCGTTCACGCCGGCCAGGGCGGAACTGACACTCGCCCGGATCTGCCGGATCACCGGCCTGCGCCACGCGACCGCGCACCGGCTGGTGCGGGAGCTGACCGGCTGGGGGGCGCTGGAGCGCACCTCCTCGGGGGCGTACGTGATCGGCTTGCGGCTGTGGGAGCTGGGTACGCTCAACCCGCGCGGGCTGCCGCTGCGCGTCCGCGCGATGCCCGTCATGGAGGACCTCTACACCGCCACCCGGCAGCACGTGCAGCTCGCCGTCCTCGACGGTGCCGAGGCCCTCGTCGTCGAGCGGATCTCCGCGGCGGGCGCGGTGCCCGTCGTGTCGCAGGTGGGCGGACGGCTGCCGCTGCACGCCTCCGCCGTGGGCAAGGTCCTGCTGGCGCACGCGGACGAGGACCTGTTCGCCGAGGTGGTCAGGGGCGGCCTGGCCAGGTTCACCACGGCGACGATCACCGAGGCGGAGGGCTTGCGCGCGGCGCTGGCCGAGTGCCGCCGGACGGGCGTCGCCATCGTGCGCGAGGAGATGAGCGCGGGCGCCTACTCGGCGGCGGTGCCGATCACCGACGCGAGGGGGCGGGTGATCGCCGGGCTGTCCGTGGTGGGGGCCGACCCGGCGATCCATCGGCTGGTTCCGGCCGTCGTGATGGCCGGGCGCGGCATCTCTCGCGCGGCCTGAGCGCCCGCCCGTCCGTCCGTCAGGACGGCCGTACGCGGGCTCAGACGCCCGTCCGGACGTTCGAGCGTCCCGAGGAGCCCGCCGCGGTCACGCCTCCTCCGCCGCGAGGACGATGTCGAAGCGCACGCGCGACCAAGCTCCGTCGATCGCCCTGCCGTCCGGGGCCGGGGTGCCCGGTGGCTGCCGCTCGAAGTCCTTGACCAGCGACTCCTTGACGCCGAAGACGCTGTCGGAGTCGAGCAGTTCGTCGCCGCGGACGAAGATGTGCGTCACGAGGCGCCTGCGCCCCGGCGCGGTGACCATGAAGTGCAGGTGGGAGGCGCGCATCGGCGACCTGCCGGTGGCGGCGAGCAGCGCGCCGACCGGGCCGTCGTGCGGGATCGGGTACGGCGTCGGGGTGATTCCCCAGAAGGCGTAGTGCCCTCGGTCGTCGGTGAACAGGTGGGCCCGGGCGGCGATCCGCCCGTCGTCGTACTGGACGTCGTACCTGCCGTCCTCGTCGGCCTCCCAGACCTCGATCCGGGCGCCGGGCACGGGCCTTCCGGCCGTGTCCGTCACGGTGCCCTCGACCCGGCACGGCTCGCCGGAGGCGCCGAAGGTGATGTCCCCGCCGATCGGCACACGGGGGCTGCCCTCGACGAAGAAGGGCCCGAAGACGGTGGCCTCGGTCGCGTCGCCGCTCGCCGCGTTGTTGATCGTGATGGTCTGCATGGACGCCCCGAGGACGTCGGAGAGCAGGATGAACTCCTGCCGCCTGTCGTCCGTGATGCGGCCCGCCGCGGTGAGGAAGGCGATGCCCGCGGCCCACTCCTCCTCGGTGAGCCGCACCTCGCGCAGGAAGCCGTGCAGGTGCCGGACCAGCGACCGCATCACCTCCGCGAGCCGCGGGTCCTGGCACCCGTCGAACGAACCGAGCACCCGGTCGGTGAGGGCGACCTCCCGGCGCTCCTGCTCAGCAGGGACGCCTCCATGCGGCGTGGTCATGGCGTTCCTCCCAGATCTCCTGTCCAGGCCGCGCGCAGCAGCGCGGCCAGCTCCGGCCCGGTCACGGGCCGGGGATTGGCGTACGGATTCGCCAGCACCTCGGCGGCCACCCGGGCCAGGTCGCCCTCGGCGACGCCCAGCCCGCGCAGACTCCCCGGCACTCCGAGCGCGGCGGCGAGGGCCGCGAGGCCGGCCGCCGGGTCCGCCGTGCCGAGGGCCCTGCGCAGGGCGTCGGCGGCGGCCGGGACCGCCGGCAGGTTGTACGCGGCGACGTGCGGCAGCACGACGGCGTGGGTCGCGGCGTGCGGCAGGTCCAGCATGCCGCCGAGGACGTGGCACAGCTTGTGGTGCAGGCCCATCGTGGTGGCGCCGAGGCAGGCCCCGCACAGCCACGCCCCCCGCAGCGCCGCCGCCCGGGCCTCCCCGTCGCGCGGATCGCGGACGAGGCGCGGCAGGGCGGCGGCCATGTCCCGCACGCCCTGCTCCGCCATGGCCGCGACCACGGGGGAGCCGTCCGGCGCGTACAGGGCCTCGACGGCGTGGGCGACGGCGTTCAGCCCGCTGGTCGCCGAGACGGCGGCCGGGAGCGTCAAGGTCAGGTCGGGGTCGTAGACCACGCTCCGCGGCAGGACGGCCGGGTCGCGCCCGGTCCGCTTGCGGGCGTCCTCGGTGAGCCCCCAGATCGGCGTCATCTCCGAACCCGCGTAGGTGGTGGGCAGCGCCAGTACGGGAAGTCCCCGCCGCAGCGCGAGCGCCTTGCCGAGGCCGATCGTCGATCCGCCGCCCGCGGCGACGCACCCGTCGGCGCCCAGCTCGGCGGCGACCGCCTCCGCGGCGGCGACGGTCTGGACCGGCACATGCATCCTGGCCCCGTCGAACACGCCCGCGGCGCGTCCGCCGAGCAGCCCGGCCACCCGCCGGGCCAGGTCCCGCTGTTCGGGGGCGGACAGCACCAGCAGCCGCCGCGCCCCGAGCCGCTCGGCCTCGCCAGGGAGCCGGGAGATGCTCCCCGAGCCGAACACGACCCGCATCGGCAGAGCCTCGTACACGAATCCGTCCGTCATCTTGACTCCTCGAGGCCTCACGCGTTCGTGGGGAAGTCGAAGGTGGCCGCGGCGCCCTCCGGGACGGCGGCGCGCGGCCGGGGCCAGCGGGCCGTGACGACCTTGGCACGAGTGTAGAAGCCGACGCCCTCGGGCCCATGGACGTGCTTGTCCCCGAACAGCGACTCCTTCCACCCGCCGAACGAGTAGAAGGCCATCGGGACGGGCACGGGCACGTTGATGCCGATCATCCCCACGCGGACGCCGCGCTGGAACCGCCGCGCCGCCTCGCCGCCCGAGGTGAACAGGGCCGTTCCGTTGCCGTACGGGTTCGCGTTGATCAGTGCGATCGCCTCGTCCACGTCGTCGGCGCGCACGACGCACAGCACCGGGCCGAAGACCTCCTCCCGGTAGACGTCCATGTCGCGCCGTACCTGGTCGATCAGCGTGGGGCCGAGGAAGAAGCCCTCCTCGTGCCCGGGCACGACGTACCCGCGGCCGTCCACGACGATCCGCCCGCCCTGCTCGGCTCCGGTGCCGATCAGCCCGGTGATGCGCTCCCGGGCCTCCCGCGTGACCACGGGCCCCATCTGGCTGTCCGGGCTCGTGCCGGGCCCGACCCGGACCGCCCGCGCCCGTTCCGCGACCGCCTCGACCACCCGGTCGGCACCCTGGCCGACGGCGACGGCGGCGGAGATCGCCATGCAGCGCTCCCCCGCCGAGCCGTAGGCGGCGGCGACCAGGTGGTCGGCCGCGTAGTCCGGGTCGGCGTCGGGCAGGACGACGGCGTGGTTCTTGGCCCCGCCGAGCGCCTGCACCCGCTTGCCCGCCGCCGAGGCGCGCTCGTGTACGTACCGGGCGACGGGGGTGGAGCCGACGAAGGAGACCGCGGCGACGTCCGGGGCGTCGATCAGCGCGTCCACGGCGGCCCTGTCGCCGTGCAGGACGTTGAAGACGCCGTCCGGCAGCCCGGCCTCCCGCCACAGCTCGGCCAGCAGCATCGCCGCTGACGGAGCGCGCTCGCTCGGCTTGAGGACGAACGTGTTCCCGCACGCGATGGCGACGGGGAACATCCACATCGGGACCATCACCGGGAAGTTGAAGGGCGTGATCCCCGTGCAGACGCCGAGCGGCTCACGGAACGACCAGGTGTCCACCCCCGTGGACACCTGGTCGGAAAAGTCGCCCTTGAGCAGGGTCGGGATGCCGCAGGCGAACTCGACGACCTCCAAGCCGCGGTGGACCTCTCCGAGCGCGTCCGACAGCACCTTGCCGTGCTCGGCGGTGACCAGCTCGGCGAGCCGGACGGCGTGGCGGTTGACCAGCTCGCGGAAGGCGAACAGCACTCGGGTGCGCCGCATCAGCGGTGTCTGGCTCCACCCGTCGAAGGCCGCCCGGGCGGCGTCCACCGCGGCGGCGGCGTCCGCGGGTGACGCCAGCAGCACCTCGTGTCGCTGCCGGCCTGTGGCAGGGTCGTGGACGGGGGCGGTCCCCGCCGGCGATCCAGTGGCGGTCCTGCCGCCGATCCAGTGCTCGATGACGGCCATGCTGGACAACGTCGTACCTCCTGGGGTCCTGGTGGCGAAGCGGCACCCCCGCGCGGCGGAACGAGGGGGCGGGCGGGCGTCAGCCGAGTTCCGCCGCGAACAGCGCGGTCAGCTCGGCGACGGCCCGGTCGGCGCCCGGCGACACGGCCGGCATGCCGAAGAAGGGATGGATCAGATCGGCGTAGACCCTGAGCGCGACGGGAACGCCCGCCCGCAGCAGCCGGCCCGCGAAGACGACGCCGTCGTCGCGCAGCGGGTCGAACCCGGCGACGCCCACGACGGCCGGGGGCAGCGCGCCGAGGTCTCCGGCGAGGGCCGGGGACACCCGCTCGTCCTTCGCGGTCTCCTCGTCGCCGCCGAAGTAGAGCCGCCTGATCACGTCCAGGTCCCCCGCCTGGAGGAAGTAGCCCGTGCCGTTCTCGGCGACCGAGGGGTACGACGCCGTGAAGTCCGTGACGGGCGAGGCGAGCAGCAGCGCCCGGACCGGGTTCCCCTCCCGGGCGGCGAGCAGCGCGGCGACGGCCGCCAGGTTGGCGCCCGAGCTCTCCCCGGCCAGGCCGATCCGGCCCGCGTCGCCGCCGAGGTCGCCGATGTTGTCCCGCACCCAGGCGAGCGCGGCCGATGCGTCCTCGACGGCGGCGGGGAACGGGGCCTCGGGGGCGAGCCGGTAGTCCACGGACACCACCACGGCGGGCAGTTCGTGGCTCAGCCGGCGGGCGACGTCCTGCATGAGGTGGGCGCTGCCCATGACGAAGCCGCCGGGATGGAAGTACAGCACCGTCGGGACGGACCCGTCGGCGACCGGCTTGAACACCTTCAGGCGCAGGTGGGGGCCGACGGCGACATCCTCGGCTGAGGCGACGGGCGCGAAGGCCGCCGGATCCCAGCCGCTCTCGGCCGCCTGGGCCATCCTGGCGCGCATCTCGCCGGGCTCGCCGTCGAACGACCCCGGGGCTCCGGTGTCGCGGAGCATGCCAAGGAGCGCGGCGAAACCACTGTCGAGGGTCATGAGATTCCTTTTCATCCGTCGTCGTGTCGTTCGGGGTGTTCTGGTCCGGTCGCGGACGGCCCGGTCCCGGCCCGCCGGGGCCTCCAGGGGAGACAGGGGGCGAAGGCTCAGGTCGCGAGGATGTGGCGGCGGGACTCCTCGGCCAGCTCGCGCAGCCGGTCCAGGTCGACGCCGACCAGCGCGCCGCCCCGCTTGCGGACCACGCCCGCGACGAGAACGGTGTCCACGTTGCCCGCGTGCGCCGCGTTCACGACGGCGGCCACCGGATCGGTGACCGGGTAGAGGTTGAGGTCGGTCGCCCGGATCAGCACGATGTCGGCGGCCTTGCCGGGTGTCAGGCTCCCCACCCTGTCGCCGAGCCCGAGCACGTCGGCGGCGCCCTGGGTGGCCAGGTGGAACGCGTCGCCGGCGGAGAAGGCGCTCGGCGGGTCCTCGAAGCGCGATTCCCCGATGTTCACCCGGCTCCGGGTGGCGGCCAGTGCCGCCTTCATCTGGGTGAACAGGTCGGCGGCGCCGAACGTTTCGGTGTCGGTGCTGAGCCCGGTCGTGACGCCGAGGCCGCGCAGCCGGTCGATCGGAGTGTGCCCGATGCCGGGGAGGCCCTGCTCGTGCTGCGGGGCGACGGCGGCGCCGACACCGTGGTCGGCCATCATCCGCAGCTCGTCGTCGCTGTTCTCGCTGCAGTGTACGAACGTCAGGTCGGGGCCGAGCAGCCCGGCGTCGTTCATCTGGGCGATCGCGGCCATCGCCCCGAAGTCCCTGCCGGAGCCCATGTGGATGGACGTGCGGATACCGAGGTCGCGGGCCATCGCGAGGTCGGCGCGGGTCACGTCCATCGTCGACAGTTCGGGCCCGCGCCCGGCCAGCATCAGCGTGACGAGCGCGTCGTCGTCGGCCAGCAACCCGGCGCGGATCCGGCGCAGGTCCGAGGTGTGGGGGCGGCTGCTTTCCATGATCCACTCGGGAAGGTCCACCAGCGGCCAGCCGTGGCCGAACACCGCGCGCCCGCCCGCCTCCCGCAGGCCCCGGATCGCGGCGTCCCCGTGCTCGGGCGAGTTCTGCACATGCGACCAGTCCATGAGCGTCGTCGTGCCCGCGTCGAGGGCGGACAGCGCGCCGAGCAGAGTGCCCGCGTAGACGTCCTCGGGCCGGTAGCGCGGGCCGAGGCGGCCGAACATCTCGCCGAAATAGGTCATGAGGTCCATGTCCGTGCACCGGTGGCGCACGGCGGACTGCCAGGTGTGCTTGTGGGCGTCGACGAGGCCGGGCAGCACGAGCGCCCCGGAGGCGTCGAGCACCTCGGCCCCGGGCGCCTCGATCCCCGGGCCCACCTCGCGGATCGTTCCATCGCGTACCAGGACGTCGGTGTCTTTGACGGTCCCGATCAGCGGATCGCCGGAGACGACCCAGCCACCCCTGATCAGCAGGGCGGCGTCGGCGTTGCTCATTCGATGTGCCTTCCGTGGTCCGTCACTGGCCGGCGAGCGTGAGCGGGGCGCGGACACCCCGGCCGACCGCCTCGTCGTACGCGGCCGTGATGTGCCGGTCGGACGGGCTCGCCGTCCAGGCCCGCGCGACGTACGCGTCGGGGCGGATCAGGGCCGCGGACGCGCCCGTCAGCTCGCGGGTGAAGCCGGGGTCGCCGGCCACGACCCGGGTGACCCGTGCGGGCAGCTCCCTGTCGGCGGGGGCACGGTCCGACCGCTCGACGAGTACGAACGCGCTGCGGGCCGCGACCTCCGTGTAGCGGTGGTCGCCGAGGGGAAACTCGCCGACCCGGGTGCCGTCGGCGGGGTGGGGGTCGTTCTCGCGGTGGTAGGAGGTCTTGAAGCCGCTCAGCCGATCGCAGAGGATCTTGTTGACCTCCGGGACGGGGATCATCTCCGCCTCGAAGAACTCCTTGAGCCGGAGCCCGCCGGGCGAGAAGTCGAAGTGCAGCGCGCACTGGGCGGCGACGTCGTCCATGAGGTCCTTCAGCACCGGGTGCCGTTCCTCGTCGTACGCCTGGAGCAGCGTCTCCGGGGCGTCGCCCGTGGCGACCAGGCCGAGCTTCCAGCCGAGGTTGAAGGCGTCCTGGATGCAGTAGTTCATGCCGATGCCGCTGGCCGGATAGTGCACGCGGGTGGACTCGCCGACGAGCGAGACCCGCCCGCGGTGCAGGTAGGGGGTCATCTTGTGGGTGTCGCCGTACCGCGACATCCATTTGGCGCCGGTGATGCCGAAGTCCTCGCCGAAGATCGCGCGCAGACTCTCGCGCACCTCCTCGATCGTCACCGGCTCGCCGCGCGGCACGGTGCGGCGTGCCTCGGCGACGATGATGAAGCGGGTGGTCTGCTGCCCGAACGGGTAGGCCAGGACCCAGCCGTTCTCGTTGCGGCGCATCTGCATCGACGCAGCCCAGGGGAACGTCAGGTCGGCGTCCACCGACACCGCCGTCATCTTCGCGTCACGCCCCTCGAAGGGGACGCCCGCCCTCGTCCGCACGGCACTGCGGGCGCCGTCCGCACCGACCAGGAAACGGCCGCGCAGCCTGATGGTGTTCCTGTCGGCGTCGAGCGCGGTCACCGTGACGCCGTCCGCGTCCTCGGTGTGGTCGACGTAGGTCACCCCGCGGCGCACGTCGGCGCCCGACTCGGCGGCCCAGCCGCGCAGCAGGTGCTCGGTGGTGGTCTGCGGCAGGATCAGCGCGTACGGATGCGTGCTGTCCAGGAGGTCGTAGCGCAGGCCGACGAGCCCGGCGTAGATGTAGCGGGGGACCTCGAAGTCGCGCCGCCAGTTCTTTGCGGCCTGGCGGAACGGCGCCATGAGCCCTCGGGCGTCGAGGAGTTCGAGCACCCGCGGCTGGATGATGCCGGCCCGCGACGGGCTGTCGCCCTCCCGCTTCTCCAGCACGGTCACGTGCGCCCCGAGCCGGGCCGCCTCGGCCGCGACGGTCGCACCGGAGGGACCGCCACCGATGACGACCACATCCGCCACATCCGCATCATTCCTGCGCATGAGTCCTGCCTCGCTCCCTGCTGCCTGTCCGCTCTGCGGACAGTTGTTCGCTTGACGGCGTGCACCGAGCCTAAGCTGCTACTCACTCCGCGTCAATCCCGGAAACGCCGAGTTAAAAGCCTAGGTGAGACAACAGGAGAGTTGCGTACACTTGTCCGCCGTACGGATATTCGCTCCAGCCTGGGCCCGATCTGAGGACGGTGACCACATGCCCCGGGAGAACGCCGGCCCCGACTTCATCGAGGCCCTCGCGCGCGGCCTCGACGTGATCAGAGCTTTCGGCGCCCAACGCCGGTCGATGTCCCTCAGCGAGATCGCGGCCGAGGCGTCCTTGGCCCGCCCGACCGCGCGGCGGGTCCTCCGCACGCTCGAACAACTCGGTTACGTGCGCCTCGAAGGCGGCGGATTCGCCCTGACCCCCCGCGTCCTGGAGTTGGGCGTCGCCTACACACTGTCGGCCGGCCTCTGGGACATCGCCGGGCCGTGCCTGCGCGACCTGGTCCTCGCGACCGACCAGGCCGCCTCCGTCGCCCTGCTCGACGGCTCGGACATCATCTACATCGCCCGCGCCGCCGTCCCGAAGGTGGTCTCGGCCAACATCAACGCCGGCATGCGGCTGCCCGCGCGCAGCACCGCGCTCGGCAAGGTCCTGCTGTCCGCGCTCGCCCCCGAGGCGCTCGTCGCAGCCCTCGCGACCCCGTCGGCCGCGACGACCCGTCCCTTCAGAGAGCGGCCCCTCGACGGCCTCCAGGACGAACTGCGCGAGATCCGGGCCCGCGGGTGGGCCGCGACCGACGAGGAGATGACCCCCGGCGTCCGGTCGATCGCCGCGCCCGTCCGCGACGGCGACGGTGCCGTCATCGCCGCCGTCAACCTCAGCGCCATCGCCGCCGAGGTCAGCCGGGAGCGGATGACGACAGAACTCCTTCCCCCGGTCCTGCTGGCGGCCGGGAAGATCGGGGCCACCTACGCGCTGGCCCGGAGCGCACCCCAGGCCGTCGTCTCGGAGCCCGCCACGATCTGACCCGGCCCTCCCTTCGTTCTGACTCCGCCCCTGTCCCCGCCCTCTTGCAGCCCTGACCGGCCCCTCCAGAGGCCCCGGAGCCCTCCGCCCCGGTCCCGGTCAGGCCGGCAACGTCCACCCCGCCCCCGAACGGTGCGCATTACGCACCCTGCCGGCACAAGACGGGCACGCCATCCCACGCTCGTTCAACTCCCGGGCGATCCCCGCCATGCTCACCCCGGACAAGCGGCGCGCGAAGACCCACCGCACCCGTGGCGCGGTCACCGGATCCGGATCCGGCCGCCGCAACCGCCGCCCCGCCCGGCATGCACACGAATCGGATGCGGCGCGCCCGGTGTTGGAGGCAAAGCGGCTGTAGCGGAAACCGAGCACCTTCGGCGGTTCTCGGCCGAACTCGAGCAAGGAATCAACCTAACCTTCAATAGACCCGCGGACGAGTTGCGCCCGACTCGGGCGCACCAGCCACACGGCAGCGGCGAGCGTGAGCACCCAGCCGATCACTTCGATGAGCAGGTGATCCGTTGCGTTGGGGACGGATTGCAGCAGGTACACCCGGACGCTGTTGATCGCTCCGTGCGTCAAAACCGCGGGCCAGACGCTTCCCGACTGCCAGCGAAGCGCGAGCAACAGCGGCGCCCATGGCAGCATGCCCGCGAAGTAGATGACGATGTCCCAGAGAGGTCGATCACCGATCACGGCGAGGACCGGCAGGTGCCAGACGATCCAGACCATACCGCTGACAAGGGCCAGCGGCCAGAATCCCCATGACGCGGCGCGCGTCGCCAGCCAGCCGCGCCAGCCGAACTCTTCGCCGATGGCGAAGACCGACTGCATGAGGAAGACCGGAACGATCCATATGGTCGCCGCGGAGATCTGGTCAAGCGGGTTGAGCTGCCAGATCCCCAATGCCAGTGCGATGGCGGTTTGGATCACGGCGATCGTGGCGATGAGGCCGATGCCGATGCCGGCCCACTTGGGTGTGCCGCGCCACCTGGTGGCGAACGTCTCTCGGAACGTTCCGGGTCGTCGGGCAAGCCACATGATGATCGCTGCGAGCAGCGGGGTCAGTTGCAGGATCGGAGTGATCAGGTTGTACAAGTCCCTCGGGACGAGCCGGAAGACCATTGGAACGGACAGCGCGAAACACAGCAGGACGGCGATCGCGAAAAACCACGTGACATCGGTAACAGTTGATCTGGCAGAACTGGAGCGTGTAGGGGATGCAGTCATGATGACCTCGTTTCGTGCGGGCGCGAGGATCTAGCTCGATGCGCGTACGGTGATCTTGGTGTAGCGCGGATCGGCAAATCTTGAACCCGGGGAGAACCTTGACGACCGGGTCGTCCACGGAGAATCGGTCCGTCAGCGGCATGATCGCCGTCGCCGTCGCCGTCATCGGCTTGCTCAAGGACGCGATACGGAACGGCGTCCGGGGCGTCACCGCGTTGTCGTCCCGATCCCGGACGCGGACGATCGTCTCGACGGGTCGCAGGCGGAGCGGTGGTCGTCGATCAGCTCCTGGTCACCGGCATAGGCCGGGGCTGTCCAGCCGACGACCATGACGACGCTGAGAAGTATGAGTCTTATGAGACGTAGGAGACGCACAATCTCGACGCTAGGCCGGGCGGAATCGTCCGGCCTCACCCGAAGGGGTGAACCTGGTACCGCCCGTCAGGATGGAATTCGTGCCGAGCGACGAGCCCGTTCTCGTAGGCGTAGATCACCACGTGCGCGCGGTCGCGCAGCAGGTCCAGCTTCTGCGGGATCGCCCGGACGTGCGACTTCACCGTGTTCTCGCTCAGCACCAATTCCGCGCAGATCTCGCTTTTGGACCTGCCGCGGGCGAGCAAGCCGAAGATGCCGGCCCCGCGAGGGGACAGAGCGTCCAGGGCCGCTGTCCGCCGCGTCGCCGGCCGCGCCCCTGCGGCCCGCAGTCGCTGGCCTGCCCGGCCGCACCATCATGCGAAGGGGACGCGCTCCCCGCCGCGCCGCCTACAGGATGCTCCGGGCGATGCCCGCGCTGTGCTCATCACCGGTCGCCTCGAAACAGGTCATGGCCCGCCCCCGGGCGGTGATCGCCTCGCCGAATCGGCCTGCATGGCGCACCCAGGCCCCGCTCAGGCCTCCGCGGGGATGCGCCCGCCGGCCCGGCGGACGCCGCGGACTTCCTTCCCGGCGCGGCGGGAGGAGGCGGAGACAGAAAAAGATGAGAGACCGTCTGGGGCAGCGAATGTACTGGTCAGTGGCTTGGTCAGGATGACAGCCGACTCAATGCCTGCTCGATCCGATGATCGAGGATCTCCTCCATGGCCGGGCATGCCGCGGGGTTGGGGCTGGTGCACTCCAGGAAGTGGTCCAGTGCCTCCTTGGCATTTTGCAGGTGGGTGATCTGCCTGGCCAGGTCATCGGCACGCCGTAGCAGAGTGTTCCTCCAACTGGCGGGCTCTGGTTCGCCCATCAGGACCGCGGTGTCGTCCAGGTTCATCATCCCGTCGTGATGCCACAGCCGCACCAGGGCCAGCGACCGGAGCGCGGCGCGATCGTAGTGCCGGACCCGCGCCAGTCTGCAGGCCGGGCGTATCAGGCCGCGTTCCTCGTAATAGCGCAGCGCCGAGACGCGCAGGCCGAACGCGGCGGCGACGTCGGTGATCGAGTACAGCTCATCGTCTGCCACGGTACCCTCCGGGTAGGTTGCGCTCAAGCCGACTTGAGCGGCCAGCATACGACCATGAGCCAACAGCAGACCTCCGCGCCCGGCACCGGCCGGCACACCGGACCTCCCGCGCACCTGAGCGGCACCATCACCCTCGGCGATCTACGAGTACACCGGCTCGGGTACGGCGCCATCCGGCTGACCGGCCCCGGGACCTGGGGCGATCCCGCCGACCGCGCAGGGGCGATCGCGGTGCTGCGACGCGCCGTCGACCTGGGCGTGGACTTCATCGACACGGCCGAGGCGTACGGGCCGTACACCAACGAGGAGCTGATCAGGGACGCGCTGCACCCCTACACCGGGATCGTGGTCGCCACGAAGGGCGGCGGTGTGCGGCCCGGCCCAGACCAGTGGGAGGCCGTGGGACGGCCCGGTTTCATCCGGCAGGGCGTCGAAATGAGCCTGCGCCGCCTGGGCGTCGACTGCCTGGACCTGTACCAGTTGCACCGCATCGACCCGCACGTACCGCTCGCCGACACCCTCGGCGCCCTCAGGGACCTGCAGCAGGCCGGGAAGATCCGCCACATCGGCCTATCGGAGGCCGACATCGACGACATCCACGCCGCCCGCCAGATCCTCGACATCGTCTCGGTGCAAAACCACTACAACCTCGCCACCCGGCACTGGGAACACGTCGTGGACTACTGTCAGGACGAAGGCATCGCCTTCATCCCCTGGGGGCCGCTGGGCAGCGGCGATCTGTCCTGTCTCGGTTCCTTCGCTCACGTCGATGGTCTCGCCGATCGCCCTCCGGCCCAGATCGCCTTGGCCTGGCTGTTGCGTCGATGCCCGTTGATGCTCCCCATCCCGGGCACCGCGACCCTGTCACGGGTGGAGGAGAACGCGCACGCGGCCGGCCTCCGGCTCAGCGACGACCAATACGAACAGCTGAACACACTCGCCGGCCCATCACCGGCCAGTGCCCACTGAAATCCCGGTCGTCGCCTGCAACCTCGCCCCTTCCCGAAGTGCCCCTTGTCGTGGATCGCGGCGCGCTTGTCGTCGCCGACGACCGGTCGGCGGCCCGCGAAGCCGTTCTTGGTCTTGAGGACGATGTCACGGCGGCGGTCCTCAGCCAGGGCGAGGTTCAGGACCTTGACGCCGACGCCTTGCTGGAACAGTTCGTTCGAGGACGATCAGCGCGTCCAGGAGGTTGCGGCCGAGCCGGTCGACCTCCTGGACGGTCGGCAGGTCGCCCTCGCGGATGTAGGACAGCGCGGTGAGCACGTCGGGCCGATCGCGGGTGGCGAGCCTGCCGCCGGCCTTCTCCTCAATGACCTCCAGGCAGGTCGGGCCGAGGCAGTCGTGCCGCCACTGGGTCTTCTGCTTGTCGGTGCCGACTCGGACCAGGCCCACCTCGAGACCTGGCGTCGGGAGAAACCTGGCCGTTCGCGTCCATCAAACGATCGTCAGACGAACACTATGCCCAGGCCGGCACTCGATCCCGCGATTCCCGCGCCGCCGCGCTGCCCCACTATCAGCAGTTCGGATCCTCCTAGCGGGCCCTTCTCGGGATTCCGGCAAGCTGCCATGCCCCGACGATGAACACTATCCGCCCGAAGGCAACCCTGGATCTCTCGCATGCCCGGTCGGACAACCAGGGACTGGAGGGACTGGTCTGGTTGTCCTCGGTGGAGACCCGCCCGTAGAAACCGAATCTGATCATTTCTGCTGCTCCTTCACAGGTTGCATCCGGTTGCCTGGCGCGGGCGGCGGCCTTGAGCAGGATCCGCAGCAGCATGGTGGCGGCACCAGGGGTAAGCCGCACCTCCTCCCCCGGCACCACCGACCGCAGCGTGCGGCGTGCGCCGCACGCTGCGGTCGGGCCACCCCCCCGTGGACCCCCATGACCGCTCGCCTCAATGCCCGATGTCAATGACGGTCTGGACACCGGACCGGACACGGCCTCGTGCCCATCCCCCGGGCGCACATGGTCATGCACACGCTGTGGACAACGAGAAGCGATTCACCCACGGGCAACCCCGTCGGCGGAAGACGAGCAGGTCCTCGTGAGCGGTGACGCACACCGGCGCCCCCTCTCCTGATGCCTGCGCACAGCCGGCATCTGGAAGAACGACGCCCTCCATCACGCACCCCCGCACGGCAACGCCACCACCCTGTACGCCAGCACCAGACCGCCGTCGACGCGGATCGGCCGGACCGTGACGGCGACGATCCCGCCCGCCCGTAGCAACTCGCCACATCCGGCCAGAATCTCCCCAAAGCCCTCCACAAGCTCCGGCAGCCGCCGATCAGCCAGATTCACCGGCCCCCCGTCACCATCCCGCATACCCGAGCGGATGCGCCCATGGGTCCGCGCCCCATACGGCGGCGGACCCGGCCGCGCCGCTTCCCCGAGGACGAGCGCGCCACCATCGACGCCGGTCGGGACTGGGGCGGGCGCATCCTGCCCGGCCACGTCGAAGTCGCCCGGCGCCTGCTGCTCGATCCCCTGCCGGAGGAGGACGTGCGCGACCACATGTGCGTGCCGCGGCCCTGCTCGGCGGCCCGGCGCAAGCGCCGTACCCGGTCAGAGACCTAGCACGGCCTCGAGGTCGTCGATGGCGGCCAGGGGCTGGGCGAGTTGCTCGCGTTCTGCCTCGGTCAGGGTGAGGGCGCGCGCCCGGGCCAGGGCGTGCCCGGCGGCGGCGTGGTCCTTGGCGCGGGCGGCGAGTTCGGCCCGGTAGACCAGTGCCTCCAGCAGCTCGGCCGCCGACGCGGTGTCCTTGTCCCGCTCCAGGGCGCCGTCCAGGATCTCGGCCGCCCGCTCGTGCTTGCCTTGGGAGTCGCCCATCACGACCGCCCGGTTCAGCGAGGTGGTGAGCCTGCTCGTGGCCCCCTCCTTCTCCGGTAGGGGGCGGGCGGACATGAAGCGGATCCAGTTGCCACCAGGGTCGATGACGGCGAAGCCGGAGTGGTTGCCGTCGTTCTTCCGCCTGCGCGGCCGGGTCATCCGGGGGATGCCGGAGACCAGGAGCTTGCCGTGCGCCGCGCGCATGCCCGCGGCGAACGCCTCGAACAGCTCTCCGGTGTCCGGCACGACGATCACGCAGGTCCCGTAGGAGTCTTCAGGCTTGAACGCCTCCGGCATGCCGAAGAAGCCGAGCTGGAGATCCTCGCGTTTGAGCAGCACGTACGGGTTCGGCCGGACCTGGTAGTAGGCCCGGCCGAAACCGAGCATGGTGTAGAAATCGGCCATCTCGTCGATGGAGCGGCAGGGAAGCAGCGGTATGGCGATCTCGTTGGCCATCGGGGGACTCCTATTCGTCGGCCATGGTGAACGCGCCCTCTTCCAGGCGGCGGATCATCCGGTCGGTCCACTGGGCACCGGCGTCGGCGGTGCTCAGCCACAGGGACAGCACCTCGCCGACCGGGCCCCAGGTCTCCAGATCCGTGCCCTCGGGTAGGTGCGCGGTGATGCTCGCGCGCCACTCGCGCATGGCGCGGGCCCGCCGGCGCAGCAACTCCAGGGCCCGCTCCCGGGGAAGGTCCTCGATGAGGCCGATGGCGGCGCCCAGCACGTCCAGGCTCGGCTCGCGGTCGGCCAGCGCCTGGCCCAGCAGATCGAGGTACTCCCGCTCGCCCTGCTGGGTCAGCTCGTACTCGATCCGCGGCGGGCCCCCGGCCTCGGAGGTGACCGTCTCGTGCGTTACCAGCAGGCCCTGACCGGCCATGCTCTTGAGCGCGTGATAGACCGAGCCCGAGGTGGCGGTTGACCACTCGTGCGCGCCCCACGACTCCAGATCCGCCCGGACCTGGTAGCCGTGGGCGCGCCCGCGCCTGCGCAGCGCGCCCAGGACCAGCAGCCGTACCGGCTTCATCGAACCCTCCCGACCTTCACTAGCCAAATTTGGCTAGCTGCTACCAGCAGCGTACCGCACCAACGTGGAGGAAAACGGCGTAGCGGCCGTCGCGGCGTACCGGCTTCTCGTGATCGCCCTCCTCGACGGCGCGCGCCGCCGGCCGGCGCTCAAGTACGTAGGTGTCCAGCAGGGCGGGCCCAGCGCCGCCGAGCACGGCGGCGAATTTCCAGCCGAGGCGGCAGGCGTCCTGAATGCCGGTGTTCATGCCCTGACCTCCCGCCGGGGAGTGGATGTGCGCGGCGTCCCCGGCGAGGAAGACCCGGCCGGACCTGTACCGGTCGACGAGGCAGACGTTGATCTTGTAGAGCGACAGCCGGTCCGCATCCGCGATGGTGACGTCAGTCAGTCCGGCGTGGTCGGCGAAGAGGCGCCGGAACAGTTCCAGCGACGGCTGGACGGGATCCGCCTCGTGGGCGGGAGCGGGAACGGACGCCTGGAACTGCCAGGCATCCGTGCCCGGTAGCCGGAACAGCGACAGCACCCCGTGCTCGGGACTCATCCACAGGTGCCGGCAGTGCCGGGCTGATCATCACTTGCTTCGCGTCTGGGAACCGGACGGGCAGAACTCGGCCTCTATCACGGTCTTGGCCATGTCGAGCGAGTTGTACTGGCCGTACCGGTCGATGTTCATGTTGGTGGAGATCATGCGCTTGGCGTCCCGGGTGCCCATCGCGAAGGAGAACCCACCGGTGATGGCGCCGCCGATGCCCCAGACCTTCGCACCGCACGACAGCTTCCACGAAAAGACGCCGGTACCGTACGTGGTGCCCGAGATCCACGTGTCCTTCCAGGTGCCGTCCGGCAGCTTGATCCCGGTCTTGACCATGGCGAACATCTCCCGCTGCTGGGCGGGCGGGAGAAGCTCGCCGCGCAGCAGCGCGCCGGAGAATCGGCGCAGATCGCCGACCGAGGAGACCACGCCGCCGGCCGCCCAGGCGGTGGTGGCGCTCTGGTCGGTCACGTCGTAGACCTTGGCGTCGGCTTCGGCGGCGAACAACGTCGAGTAGTGCCGGGGGTGCGGGCCGCGTATCTTCGTTCCCTTACCCGGCAGGTACGTCCCGGTCAGGCGCAGCGGGCGGACGATCCGCCGCGAGATCTCGCGGGCGAGCGTATTGCCGGTCACCTTCTCAATGATCATCCCGGCCAGGATGTAGCCGGTGTTGGAGTACACGAAGCCGTCACCCGGTGTCTCGAAGGAACGCGGATTGCGCAGGCCGATCTTCACGAGCTGCTCGGGCGTGTAGGTGTCGTAGCGGTGCTCAAGCCAAGCGGGGCCGGAGAACTTGGCGAACTCCTCCTTGTCGTTGCCGTAGTTGAAGATCCCGCTGGTGTGGTTGAGCAGGTGCCTGATGGTGATCTTGTCGCCATCGTTGCCGTTGCCCTTGACCAGGCCGGGCAGCCACTTGTTCACGGTGTCGTCGAGGCTCAGCTTGCCTTCCGCCTCCAGTTGGAGGACCACGGTGGCCGTGAACGCCTTGGCGGCGCTGCCGATACGGAACCGCTCGTGCGGCACGCGCTTGCGGCCGGTTCGGGTGTCGGCCACCCCCGCCGAGCCGAACCACCGCCCACGGCGGTCGTGTACCTCGGCGACCATGCCGGGCACACCACCGTCGGACACGGCCTGGTCGAGCGCCTTTTGGACCTGGGCGTGATCGGGGGCGTCGGCGGTGGAGGCAGATGCCGCGGGGGCCGCGACGGCGGAAGACCCGGCCAACGCCACGGCGGTGATGAGCAGCCCTGCCGTTGAGGGGAGAGATCTGGTCATGTCGATTCCTTCCAGGCGAGGGACGTCAGCGCGACACCGATCGCCTCGCTCGCGATAGTACTTGTTCAGCGCGAATAAAAAGCTAGCTTGCATTCACAAATGGCGCAACACTAACTCCGAACTTCCTCGCATCTATGCAGGTAACTAGCCATGAGGCTTGCAATGGATATGTGAATGAACGCAAGACCAAGCGGGTGTACTTGCAATGAGATGCTGTCGAACGCAATACTGTTCATCCGCGGACACATCAAGCGGGCTGGGCATGGCACACCGATGGGAGGCACGCCCAATGCCAGGAGGCAGGCTGACTTATCAGGACCGCCAGTACATTGCCGCGGGGCTGACAGAAGGACTCACCTACACCGAGATCGCCAAGCACCTGCAACGGCCGATCTCCACCATTACCCGGGAGGTGAGCCGCAACGGAGGAGCCGGCGGCTACCAGGCCGCGCGGGCACATCAGGCGACCCAAGGCCGGGCTCGCCGGCGCAAGCAGGCCGCCGCCCCTCCCCCGGCGCCACCCGGTGCCACCGGCGTATCCGGGCGAGACCCCCAAGCGCTCCACGCCCTGGAAGAACGATTCACCGCAGTGGTGATGGCGACAGGGCTGCCGCGAATGACCGCCCGGGTACTCACCTGCTTGTACACCACCGACAGCGGCAGCCTCACCGCCGCTGAACTCGTCCAGCGTCTCCAGGTCAGCCCGGCGTCCATCTCCAAGGCCATCGGCGAACTCGAACAGCAAGAGCTGATCCGGCGTGTACGCGACACCCGCCGGCGGCGCGACCGGTACGTCATCGACCCCGACGTCTGGTACCGAGCCTGGCTGGTCAGCGCCCGGCAGAACGCCGCAATCGCCGATCTCGCCCGCGACGGAGCCGAGGTCCTCGGCTCCACCACCCCGGCCGGCACCCGGCTGCGGGACATGAGCCAGTTCTTCGAGCACGTCAGCCAGAACTTGATCCGGGCCGCCGAGCAGTGGCGGCAGGATTTCATGGCCAGGCGAACGACAGATCGTTAGAGCGGAGTACGACCCCAGACATATGGGACCGCGCGGGTACAGGCCACGAGCGCGCCACGCCGGGGCGTTGAAAGCGCCCACGACGCGAGATCTTTCCCGAGTGATCCGATTCACGGTCTGCCATCGGACAGGCCCGCCGAACAGGGAGGCGGGTCACCCCGGCGAGCGGGTGCGGTAGCAGCGCAGCCACATCTCGACGCCGTTGCCGACGATCTCCGCGGCCTCCGCGGCCTCCGCGTCCGGCAGGGCGCGCCTGCCGTACTGGGTGCGGGCCAGCGCCTCAATGATCACGACCAGGACGAGCCGGCGCGCCCGCGAGGCCGGTGTCCGGGACGTCCAGTATGCCGCGGTGGGCCTGCCGGGTGATGGCCTCGGCGAGCGCCTGTTCCATGACCGCTCCCGGCCGGGTCCACTCCTCCAGCAGCCGGGGATGGCGGCCCGACTCGGCGATGAGTCTCTCCTTGTCGCCGAAGTGGTTGCAGAGGGTCTGTTTGGACACCCCCGCCTCGGCCGCGAACGCGTCCGAAGGCTATGCCGGCATCGACACGGTGTCCATTCTCATGCGGGACACCTTGACGCCGGAGCGCGTGCCGCTCGCCGCCCTACGCAGCCGGTACTCCGGGCCGGTCGGTCACTGCGCGCTGTCGGGGTTCCAGGAGCGCGCCGACGGGCCCTTGGCCATGTCGGTGAAGTAGCTGTCGTGGTGGATGAAGAAGGCGATCCGCTCCTCGTCGCTCATACCGGCCAGGTCGCCGATCCCCTCAAAGTAGCCTTCCCGGGCCGCGCCCGGCGTGAACAGCATCAGGAAGTCGACCGGCTCGCCGGACTCGTTGCCGAAGGAGTGCAGGCCGCCCGGCGGCACGTGGAAGAAGTCTCCCGCCGACGCGTCGAACCACCGTCGTCCGTCGTAGACCCGCAGCGTCCCGGCCACGATGTAGAACGATTCGGACATCGCTTTGTGGAAGTGAGTACTCGTCCCCATGGCTTCGGGGCTCATCCGGACCCGATAGAGACCGAACTCCCCGCCGGTCGATGCCTTGGTGGCGAGATAGTCGGTCCGTCCGCCGGACGGTGTGACGAGGTCGGCCGGGGTGCCGGCGGGGCGGAAACGTGCGCTGGTCTCTCCCTGGTCTCCGTGGTAGCGGATCGGCGGGTAGTCGTCGTCGATGTTCGGCCAGGACATTTCATCTCCTTGCGGCTGGCGTGATCGGGCCATTCTCTTCCTGGTAAGCTACCACTAAGAGACTAGCAAGAGAGGTGCGGGATGGGCGACGCCGTAGACGCGGTGATGGACGCCTGGCGGCGGGAGCGCCCCGACGTGGACGTCTGGCCGGTCGGGGTCGTGGGTCGGATCCAACGGCTTTCCCGGCTGCTCGAGGCGGAGATCCAGGGCTTCTTCCGCCGGCACGGCCTGGACAACAGCGAGGCCGACGTGCTGACCACCCTCCGGCGTTCAGGCGCGCCCTACGAGCTGACCCCCGGCCAGCTCGTCAAAGCGTCGATGGTCACCTCGGGCGCCATCACCAAGCGCATCGACCGCATGGTGGCCAAGGACCTCGTCGAGCGGGTACCGGACGCCATCGACCGCCGCACGGTCCGAATCCGGCTGACCGCCCACGGCCGCCGGACCATCGACGACCTCTTCGCCCTGCACATCGCCAACGAGGCCCGCCTCCTCCAGGCCCTCGACCGCGACCAGGCCGACCACCTGGCCGACGCGCTGCGCATCCTCCTGCGGTCGCTCGGCGACATCTCCCTCACCTGAGCCGCGTACCGAGGGGACCTGGCGTTGGGACGGGTTCAGTAGCTCAGGGACGGCGGGCGATAGTCCTTCTTCGACTCGCGCAGCCATGCGGCGGCGGCCGAGGCACTCCCGCAGCGCGGCGGGACGCGGCGCGGCCCGCCCTTCGTCTCCAAGAGCACGACGTCCTCCGGTACCACCCATGACCTGCTCACGCCATGGTCACCGCTGCCGGGGTCGATGACGCACCACAGCCCCGCGCCCATCGTCTCCCACCCCAACCGGCTGACCCGGCCTCCGGCCACAGGTACTGTTGCCGCCAGCCCAGCCGTGCCTTCGACCGGTTCCATACCAGCAGGTCGCGGCTCCAGGTGCTGCCCGTACGCAGCCTGACGCCGGGATGGCACCGCACGACCCTCGGCTCACTTCTGCGGGCAGAAGACCGCTTCGGCGGCCTTGACCAGGAGCGGATGCACCGATTCGTCGATGTTGGAGACGGCCAGGGTGGCCGACAGGGCGAACTGCATCCGGCCGTCGGGTGAGGTGAAGGTGACCGCGTTGAAGCCGGGGGCGCTGCCCTTGAGCGGCATGATCACCGGCTCGCCCCCGCACGGCAGCGCGGG
Organism: Spongiactinospora sp. 9N601; assembly: GCF_044326295.1. NCBI lineage: Bacteria > Bacillati > Actinomycetota > Actinomycetes > Streptosporangiales > Streptosporangiaceae > Spongiactinospora > Spongiactinospora sp. 9N601. Next base: position 22,772 of record NZ_JBIRBB010000025.1, on the reverse strand, counting down.
CTGCCGCCGGCCGTCCCCGCCCTCGGGCGGCTGCCCGGAGGGCTGTGGCGCGCTTCTCGGCGGTCCCATGAGCACCTTCTTCAGATCTTCGGGCAGCATCCGGTTCTGGGCGAAGGCCCGCTGGAAGGCGCTGATGTCGTGCGCGGTGGAGATGACGCCGCCGGCGGCGTAGCCGTAGCTCATGTTGAGCCGGTCCACATCGCGCGGCTTGCCCGTGCCGTCGGGGAAGTAGCCGTGGCCGTGCGGGCCCTCGATGCCGCCGGGGAACTTGGTGGGCAGGTAGGAGTCGTCCATGCCGACGGGATCGAAGACGCGCCGCTCGAACTCGGCGGCCAGGGTGTGCTTGGTGTACTTCTCGATGATCAGGCCCAGCAGCATGTAATTGGTGTTGGAATAGGAGAACTTCTCGCCCGGCTCCTGGGTCCGGGGCAGGGTGCGGGACTTCTGCACCAGTTCGATCGGCGGGTAATAGGTGGTGAAGTCGAAGGTGCCGACCAGCTTCTCGTCGAAGAAGTTGGGGATGCCGGAGGTGTGCTGGACGAGTTGCTGCAGAGTGATCTCGCCGGCCCGTTCCACCAGGTCCTTCTCGGCCACCTCCGGGAGCAGATCGCTGAGCTTGTCGTCGAGCTTGAGCTTGCCCTCCTTGACCAGTTGCAGCACCACGACGCCGGTCATCTGCTTGGTCTGGGAGCCGACCCGGAAGCGTGACCCGGTCGGGATCTTGCCGCCCTTGCCGTTCAGCAGGCGGGTGCCGGCCGAGCCCTTGCCGACGCGCTTGCCGTCGACGTAGACCTCGCCGATGGCGCCCACCACCTCAGGGGACTTGGCCAGGGCCTCCAGCGCCTGCTGCACGTCGCCCGGCCGAGCCCGGTTCGCAGCAGGCTCCGCCGCGGCGGGCAGAGTGCTCAGCGTGAGCATGGCGCAGGCCAGTCCGGCGAGGCCGGCCGCCGTCACACGATTCACGAGGGAGTTCCTTCCGTCGGGGTACCGCGGTCCAGCGGTGGCGCCGGCCGCGACGTTCGGATTCATGCCTAGACCAGGCGGGGTTTCCGCACGGTTTCCGCCCTCGATCGGCGTGGCGGCGAAAACCGTGCGGAAACAAGCACTGCTCTAGCGATGACTGCCATGACACTCTTCGCGGCACCCGTACGCCGGCTGACCGCCCTCGCGTACCTGACGCTTGCGGCAACGGCGGTGCCGGCTGAGGGTACCGATCCGGTGTGTCGGTCGCGAGGTGCGGGCCTGTGTCCTGGTTGCGCACGAAGGCGTGCGGCTCCGCACCTCTTGACCAGCCGTGCTGTGGGCAGCGGTCACCTGTCGTCGGTGTGGTCGCCCGGACGCATGGTCAGGGCGACCAGCACCGCCGTGGCGAGCGCCACGGCGGCGGCCACGACGGCGACAAGGTGCAGTCCCCCGGTGTAGGCCTGCTCGTAGGAGGCGTGGCCGGCCCCGTCACGGCCGACGGCCAGCAGCGTGCCGAGCAGGGCGATACCCAGGGAGGTGCCGGCCTGCCGGACCGCGTTGATGGTGGCGGCGGCGACGCCGCTGCGCTCGCGGCCCGCCGCGGCCATGGCCGCCGCATTGGACGGCGGGACCGTCAGCCCGTATCCGGCGCCGAGCATGGCCAGGACCGTGGCGGTGAGAGGAACACCATCAGCGCGACCGCGCCGACGGCCAGGGCGACGATGGTCGAGGGCGTGTTCCAGCCGTGGTCGCCCGCGTTGATCAGCCCGTACGACAGCGCGCCGAGCCACAGGACACCGAGCGCCTGTCCGGCGGGGTCGAGCGCGGCGTGCGCGGGATCGGCCGACTCGGGCACGCACCGCCATCCGACGACGAGCGCGACCAGCCCCAGCGGCAGGTTGATCAGGAAGATCGACGGCCAGCCGAACGCGTTGACCAGCAGGCCGCCGAGCACGGGCCCGGTCAGGCCGGCGACTCCGGCCACCGTGCCCCAGCCGCCGATGACCTTGGCCCGCCGGGCGGGATCGGGATAGCTCTGGGCGATCAGTGACAGGGTGCCAGGGACCGCCACGGCTGCTCCCGCGCCTTGAACGAAGCGGCCGGCGATCAGTACGAGGGGGGACGGGGCGACGGCGCAGATCGCGGAGCCCAGGGTGAAGAGGGCGACTCCGGTGAGGAACACCCGCTTGCGCCCGTAGCGGTCTCCCAGCGCGCCCGCCGACAGCGCGAGCGTGGACAGGCACAACGTGTACGCGCCGACCACCCATTGCAGGGCTCCGCCGGACGCGCCGAGTTCGGACTGCATGGACGGCAGCGCGATGACCACGACGTTGACGTCCAGCAGGGCGATGTAGGCCACCAGGTACACCGTGACGATGAGGCCGATGCCGGCCTTCCGGGGCGGGGCCGGGCTGGTGGCAGCGGTCATTGCAGACATATGACTCTTGACTCTTTCTTCGGAATGGCGGATCAGGTGTGGCGGCGAATCCATCGGGGCGCGAGGGCGGTGCCGATGACGCCGGCGACGAGGGCGCCGGCGATGAGCCAGGGGAATCCGATCGCCCCGGCGAGCCCGAGGCCGGCCGAGCTGATGATGGTCACGAAGATGCCCTCGATCGACATGGGCACCGTGAAACGGGTGGCCGCCGACGCCGAGGAGCGGTGGGCGAAGTCCATGGAGACGGTGGAGATCCAGGTGAGCTTGGCCCCGTACACCGCGGACAGGACGACCAGGACGATCCCGGTCGGCACCGTACTGGCCTGGCCTGCCGCCAGAGGCAGGAGACCGGCCACGGCCGCGAGACCCAGCACGCCGATCGCCAGTGCGGGCCGCCGCAGGCCGTAGCGGGAGATGGCGGCGCCGGTGCCGAGCGCGGTGAAGACCTGGACGGTGGTCGCCACGAACTGGACGAGGGCGATGCGGTCCAGCGGCCAACCCGCGGCCAGGAGCATGGCGGACTGGGGCGCGCTCGCCAGCCACTCGCTCATGGCGTACACCGGGATCACGATCAGTGCCCACACGGCCATCCGGCGTTCGTGGAAGACGCCGGCCAGTTCCCGCCACGGGGCGCGTCGCGCCCGGGGGGCCGGTGGTTCGGCCAGGCGGGCCAGCACGGCCAGAGGCAGGGTGTAGATCGCGGCCAGGGCGCCCAGCGTGGGCCCCCAGCCTGCGTGGGCGTACAGCAGCAGCGCGCCGGAGGAGCCGATGAGGATGGACGCGCTGGCCGAGGCGATCTGGATGCCGTTGGCCGTGCCGCGCGCGGCCGTCGGCACCAGGAGCACCGCCAGGCCGTTGAGCGCCACGTCGTGTACCACCGACAGCGCCAGGACCAGCACCAGCAGGGCCAGCGTCGCGGGCAGGTCGCGGACGGGGTCCAGGGGCATCAGCGCGAGCAACGTGGCGATCAGCGCCATCTCTGGCGGCATGCCGTCACGGAGCAGATCGAGCGCATCGACCGGCAGGTCGAGCAGTTGGGCACGGCCCGCGCGTACCTGGAACACCTGCTGTGGTGTCACGGGGATGACATCGCCATGGAGTGCACCGTGTTCGACAAGGAACTGGCCATGCACACGCCACGGGGGCGCATCGACGACCCCGACCTCGTTTCCGCCTCCCGCACTGCCGCCGGCCATCGGCGATGGCCCTGCGGCCCGGCGCCGCGTGACAAAACAAGCGCCGGGGGCGATGACAGTGACGAAATAGAAGTGGCCGCCCATCCGAGATGCACGGAATGTGGTCGGCGGGTAGCGCAGCCCGCGCGCGGACGTCGCCGCACGTACTGCTCACAGGCTTGCAGGCAGCGTGCCTACCGCAAGCGCTCTGGTGATCCCCGGCGTCCCTGATCGGTTGCGTGGCCAGTGGACCGCCCGGGATCAGCCGACGCCGGCGCTGTGATCCTTTACACCTCTCTTCGCGCCCCGGTGCCAGTGGCGCCCATCACGTACGGACCGCTCGGCCTACCGCCCACACGGCGCACTCGAAGTCTTCGGACGCTGGTCAGCGCAGGTCTTCTCTGATGGGCACGCCTGCGTGGACGACGAGTGAGATGTCGCGCATGGCGGCCAGGTCCGCGAGCGGGTCACCGGTCACCGCGACGAAGTCGGCGGCGAAGCCGCAGGCCACGCGGCCGATCCGGGTGTCGGCGCGGAGCAACCGGGCGGCGGTCGTCGTGACGGAGCGGAGGGCGTCCAGCCGGCTGAGCCCGGCTTCGTGCAACAGTTCCAGCTCGTGGATGACGGCGGGGACGCCGCCGACGTCGTCGCCGGGCGGGATGTCGGTGCCGTTGACCAGCCGTACCCCGGCCTTGATCGCGTTGCGGACGCTGCGCAGGTGCACCTCGTTCTGCGCTCGGGCGTTCTCGATCGTCGCTTCGGCGAAGTCGTGTGCCCGCATCCACGGCTCGGACCTGGTCACGCAGAGGGTCGGGGTGACGTAGGCGCCGGCGGCGGCCAGAAGTCCGGCGGTCTCCTCGTCCAGGTCGTAGACGTGCTCGAAGGAGCGTACGCCAAGGGCGAGCGCCTGGCGGATCGCGGTCGAGTGCCCGGCGTGGGCGACCACGTACGCGCCGTGCTCATCCGCCGCGCGCACCGTGGCGGCGATCTCCTCGTCGCTCATCTCCGGGGCGGTGACGTCCTCGCCGGCGGCGGCGATGCCGCCGTTGATGAAGACCTTGACGTGGTCCGCGCCCGCCGCGAGTTCGGCCAGGGCCGCCCTGTGGAACTCCTCGCCGCCACCGGCGAGCACAGAGCCGATGGTGGACCCGTGGCCACCGGGTGTGCTGATGGCCTGGCCGGCGGCGAACACGCGGGGGCCGCGGAACCAGCCGCGCCCCATTGCCTGACGCAGGAACAGGTCCGCGCGGTTCTGCTCGTGAACGCAGCGCACGGTCGTCACCCCGGCCCGCAGTGCCTCGTACGCCCGCTGCGCGGCCCGGAACGCGGTCAGCACGCCCGGCTCCGCCGGGTCGAAGTCGGCGAACGGGAAGACCAGCGACAGGTGGGTGTGACAGGAGATCAGGCCGGGCAGCAGGTGGCGGCCCGCGACGTCGATCACCCGCGCCCCGCGAGGCGGGGCGGCCGTGCCGACCTCGGCGATCACCCCGTCCTCGACCCGCACGTTGTGATCGCGCAGGACGGTTCCCCGGTCCACATCGACGATGTGTCCTCCGGCCAGCCACACCGTGCCGCATTCCTTCATCGCTCCACCTTCACGCTTACCATTACGCCGTATGTGTCCGCGACCGCGGGTCACGGCGGGGTGTCCTCCGGTGCCGCCAGTTCCGCCACGGTCAGCGGCTTCACCGGGGCGCGGGCGGTGAACACGCCCGCCTCCGCCACGGGCCGGCCGCCGTGCTCGGCGACCAGGTGGGCGAGCGTCACGCCGCAGTATCGGCCCTGGCACGCCCCCATGCCGCAGCGGGTGAGCAGCTTCGCCGCGTTGACGGTGGTGACGTACGGATGGCCGGCCAGCTCGCGCCGTATCTGCCCCGCGGTCACCTCCTCGCAGCGGCACACGATCGTGTCCTCGTCCGCCAGCCGCGCCAGCGCGTCCAGGCGGGGCGCGAACTCGCGGCCGACCACGGCCGCGAAGCGGCTGGTCCTGGCCAGTGCGCGCCGGGCGCGGCGCTCCTCGGCGGCGGTGACCGGCCGCCCCAGCCGGCGCAGCAGGCCGAGCGCCGCCAGGTGCCCTTCGGCGGCGGCCTGCTCGGCGCCCGCGACCCCCGTCACCTCTCCGGCCACGAACAGGCCCGGCACGGTCGACTGCTGCCACCGATCATGCACCACGACCCAGCCGCCCTCGGCGGGCGCCCACCGTACGGCGCAGCCCGCCTGCCGTGCCAACTCCGCCGAGGCCAGGAAGCCGAAGCAGAGCGCCACCACGTCGCAGGCGACGCGTCGGGCGGGTCCTCGTGGTCGCCAGCGCGCGTCCACCCTGACCAGCTCGACCGCCGCGACCCGCTCGTCCCCTTCTGGGGCGGCGAGGATCCGCCGGGGCAGCGTCGACCACCGCACAGGCACACCCGCCGACCTCAGCGTGGCCAGCGCCCGCCCGCCCTCGGCCAGTTTGGCCGCCCCCCACAGGGCGGCGGAAGCCGAGCGGGCCGCGGCGGCGGGCCCCGGGCGCGGCCCTGCCATCGCCACCTCCGCGACCTCCACCCCGGCCGCCACGAGCTGGGCGGCGGCGACGAACAGGAGCGGATGGGCACCCGCCAGCACGACCGGCCCGGCCGGCACGAGACCTCCGGCCTTGAGCAGGGTCTGCACGCCGCCCACGGTGAGTACGCCGGGCAGCGTCCAGCCGGGCAGCGCGGCCGGCAGGTCGTAGGCGCCGGAGGTCACAACCAGGGACTCCGCGCGCACTTCCTCGACTCCCGAAGGGCCGAGGACGCCGACGACGTGCCCGCCGTGCCCGATGTCGTCGAAGACGCCCCACGCCAGCGTCGAGTAACGCCAGGTCGCGCCGCGTGCCGCCCGGGCCGCCGCCAGCAGCCGGCGGCGCAGCGGATCGCGGACGGTAGACCTGGGGGCGGCGTCCGACGGCCGGCGCCAGATCTGCCCGCCGGCGGCGCGCTGCTCGTCCACGACCTCGACGGAGAGCCCGGCCCGGGACAGGCGGGCCGTCGCGGCGAGGCCCGCGGGCCCGGCCCCCACCACGACGACGTCGGCGCGGCTCACCGCGCCTCACCCGTCCGGACGCGCATGCCGCCGGCCACGGGGGTGACGCAGGAGCGTACGCCGTGCCTGCCGTCCACCTCCACCGCGCAGTCGAAGCAGGCGCCCATGTTGCACAGCGGCGCCCTGGGCCTGCCCGCCGGCGTACGGCGGAACGCGCCGACGCCGGCCGCCAGCAACGGCACGACCAGCGGCTCGCCGGCGTAGGCCCGGACCACGCGGTCGTCCACGACGATCTCGACCGGCTCGGGCCGCCCGCCGTCGGCGGGCACGCGACGCCTCCACATGCTCTCTCCTTCTCAGCCGAACACAGCCGAACTCAGCCGAACGTGAGGTGGCCGAACCGGGCGGGCGCGTACTCCGCCACCGGCAGGTCGGGCCGCTCACCCGCCAGCATCCCGGCCATCAGCCGCGCGTAGGTGGGCCCCAGGGTGAACGCCGAACCGCCGGTCGCGACGTACAGGCCCGGCCGTCTGGGGATCTCGCCGAGCAGGGGAAGCTGGTCGGGCAGCAGCGCGGTCGTGCCCGTCCACACCCGCAGCAGGCGCAGCGCGGCCACCTGCGGCACCACCAGCGCGGCGGCGGCGTTGCCGCGGATGGAGTCGAGCCGGGGCCGCGGGCCGGCCGACAGGTCGACCCGCCCGTCTCTGGCGACGAGTGTGGCCGGCCAGCCTCCGCCGATCAGCACGTTGCCCTCGGCGGTCTGCTTCATCGAGAGCCTGCGTCCGGCGTGCTGCACCAGGTGGGGCAGGAACGGCCGGGCGCGCTCGGTCACCGACATGGTGAGCGCGACCGGCACCACGGGCAGGCGCACGTCGGCGAGCTGGGCCACCTCGCCGGTCCACACGCCCGCGGCGATCAGGACCTGGCGGGCGGAGATCCGCTGGGGCCGGTCCGGCGCGGCGACGGTCACCCGCCACCGGCCGCCGTCGGGGACGAGCCCGGTGACCCGCGCCCCCGTGCGGATCAGCGCGCCGTGCCTGCGCGCGGCACGGGCGTAGACGTGGGTGACGCGGCGCGGATCGGCCTTGCCCTCCACCGGGCACAGTGCCGCCGCCACGATCCGGGGGGACAGGTACGGCGCGACCGTGCGCAGCGCCGGGCCGTCGAGCAGTTCGATCGGCAGGCCGTGGCCGGTCTCCAGGTCCGCCTTTCGCGCGAGGAAGTCCGCCTGCTCGGAGGTGCCGGCGAGCATCAGCCCGCCGGAGCGGACCACACCGGCCGGCTCGCCCACCCGCTCCTCCAGCTCGCCCCACGCGCGGGCGGCGTCGACGTGCAGCGGCAGCGCCCGGGCGTTCTGCTCCGCCTGTGCGGCACCGTGCTCGAACATCCGGTATTCGAGCTGGAAGTGCAGGCTGCCCGCGTTCTGGCCGGAGGCCTGGAGGCCGAGCTGGTCGCGTTCGAGCAGCAGGACCGACGCCCCCGCGGAGGCGAGGTGGTAGGCGGCGGCGGCGCCCAGCAGCCCGCCGCCGACCACGACGACATCGCAGTTCACCGGGGGCCTCAGGCGGCCCTCAGGCCGAGTTCGTCCATGGTGGCCGCGACCTGGTCGAGTTGCTCGGACGTCAGCGGGAGCAGCGGGCGGCGGACGTGGCCGGCCGGGACGCCGCGCATCCGCAGCGCGGCCTTGAGCACCGCCTGGGCGCTCGCGAAGCGCGGGCCCAGGTCACGGGTGAACCAGCGCTCCATCAGCACCCGGTCACGCTCGCCGCAGCGGCGGGCCGCGTCCAGGTCGCCCGCGGCGACGTGCCGGAAGAAGTCGGCGTGCTCCCTGCCCAGGACGGCACCCGCGCCCATCGTGCCGTCGCCGCCGACGTGCCGCAGCAGCGTGATGCCCACCTCGTTCATCGGGAAGCCGAAGTAACGGACCTGGTCCTTGAGCCGGTAGAGGCCCTCGATCCAGGCGGCGAAGTCTCCCGTGGAGTTCTTGATCGCGACGACGTTCTCCACCTCGGCCAGGCGGGACAGCAGGTCGGCGGACATGTCCACGTTGGTGCCGCGGGGCCAGTTGTAGACGCAGATCGGCAGGCCGATCGCGGCGGACACCTCCTGGTAGAAGGCGACGATCTCATCCGCTCCGGGCACCAGGTAGGGCGGCGGCGTGAGCAGGATGCCGTCGCAGCCGGCCCGCTCGGCGGCGTGCGCGTGCCGGATCGCCTCGTCCGCGGTGTAGGCGGTGCAGCCCGCGATGACGGTGATCCGGCCGGCGATGGCCTTGGCCGCGGCCTCGAACAGGGTGGCGCGCTCACGCTCGGTCATGCTGAACCATTCGCCGGTGGTGCCGGCGAGCACGATGCCGGGCAGCCGCTCATCGACCATCCATTCGAGCTGGACGGCAAGGGCGGCGAGGTCGAGGGCGCCGTCTTCGGCGAACGGTGTGGTGACGGCCGGAATGTAGCCATGCCAGTCGACGGCGGAACGATCCATCAGAGAGCCTTTCTGCGAGGCCGGGCGGGCGGGATGCGGCTCACGGGGAACGACCTTATTTCACCACACTAACAAGCGTGCAACCACATTAAACATGAGCAGGCGGGCGGGACGACGAGGCGTCGCCCGGCCGGATCAGGTCAGGGAGTGGGGGGCGTGACGGCGATGACCAGGCTGGCCGGCTCGGCGGAGTCGTTGACGTAGCGATGCGGAAGGCGCGAGTCGAAGGTCACCGACTCGCCGGTGAGCAGTTCGTGGTCCTCGCCGTTGATCGACACCACGATCCGGCCGCTCAGTATCAGTGCGCATTCGCTGGAGGGGTGCGACCACGGTTCGGCCGAACTGGCGTCACCGGGGGCCAGGTCCGCGCGCAGTACCTCCAGGTCGCCGCGGCCGGGGGTGAGCCGCTCGTAGCTGATCTGCCCCCGGGGGGCCGACAGCAGGTGACGCTCACCAGGCCGACTAATGTGAACGGAAGGTGCGTTGGGGTCACTGAACAGCGAGGAGATGTCGGCGTCGAACACCTTGGCGAGCTTCCGCAGGGTCGCCACGCTGGGATCGGCGTTCCCGTTCTCGATCTGGCTGAGGAGCGCCGCCGAGACGTGTGCCTGTCCGGCGAGTTCCCGCAAGGTGAGCCCGCGCCTCTGACGCAGTTCGCGGAGGCGGTCACCGAGCATTGAGTCCCCCATCTGTTCGATCCCTATGAACATGCTTGACTACGATAAACAGAGTGCTTAATGTGGTCAAACATTGTTCAGCATAGTTAGTTGCAGCGAGCGGCCCGGATGAACGACCGCCCGCGATGCGGTCTCGGCCAGGAGCGCGAGCACGCCAACCGCACAGCTCAACGTGGCCGAAACCGAGAGGGAATCCACGTATGCCCGACCGTCCATCGCTTGACACCGGTTACTTCAAGCCACCGTTCTCTGCCGCCCTGCGCGCCTATCTTGCCGAAGGCTGGGGGGAGCGTACTCCGTTGCGGGAAAGTCCTGCCGAGGTCGCTTCGCATGCCGCCCGACGTCGCGCTCGCCTGTCCGGCCACTTTCCCGGGGAACGCCTCATCGTGCCCTCGGGGCGGCTCAAGACCCGGGTGAACGACTGCCAGTACCCGTTCCGTCCGGGCAGCGACTACGTGTGGGCGACCGGCGACCAGGAGCCCGAGGCGGTTTTGGTACTCGAACCGGTTCCCGGCGGCCACGACGCCGTGCTCTACACCCGGCCGGGCTCGGACCGCGGCGACCCCGACGACGTGTTCGACGGCGCCTTCGGCGAGTTCTACGTCGGGCCGCGCAGGTCGTTGCGGCAGACCGAGATCGCCTACGGAATCGAGGTCCGGCACGTGGACCGGTTCGCCGCCGAGGCCGGCGGCGGGGGACGCGTGCTCCGCGGCATGGACCCGGTCGTGGACGCCGCCGTCCCGCAGGACGACCCCTATCTCGACGGGGAACTCGCGGCGGTGCTCAGCGAACTGCGCGCGGTCAAGGACCCCTGGGAGCTGGACCAGTTGCGCGCCGCGGTGGCCGCCACCGCCCGCGGCTTCGAGGACGTCGTCCGCTCGATGGACCGCGCCGTCGCGGCCGGCGAGCGGTGGCCGGAGGCCGCGTTCTTCATGCGCGCCCGGGTCGAGGGCAACGATGTCGGCTACCAGACCATCGTCGCCTCCGGCCCCCGCGCCACCGCCCTGCACTGGACCCGCAACGACGGCCCCGTGGTCCCCGGCACGATGCTGCTGATGGACGCGGGCGTGGAGACACGCTCCCTCTACACCGCCGACATCACCCGGACCCTCCCGGTAGACGGCCGGTACACCGCCGCCCAGCGCGAGGTGTACGACCTGGTGCTCAGGGCGCAGGAGTCCTCGCTGGCCACGGTACGGCCCGGCACCACGGTCCGCGACTTCAACGAGGCCGCGATCCGCACGCTGGCCGAAGGACTGGCCGACTGGGGCATCCTCCCGGTCAGCGCCGAGGAGTCGCTGCGCGAGGACAGCGGACTGCACCGCCGCTACACCCGGCACGGCATCGGCCACATGCTCGGCCTCGACGTCCACGACTGCGCCAGGGCCCGCGCCCCGCACTACCTTGAGGGCCGCCTCACCGAAGGCCACGTCTTCACCTGCGAACCCGGCCTCTACTTCCAGGACGACGACCTGACCGTGCCCGAGGAGTTGCGCGGCATCGGCGTGCGGATCGAAGACGACCTCGTGGTGACGGCCGACGGATACGAACTTCTCTCGCACATGCTGCCCCGCGAGGCGGCCGAGGTGGAGACGTGGATGGCCGCCCTACGCGCTCGGGACGGCGACGCCTGAGCCTTCTCCAACCCCGGACCGGACGACCGGAATCGATCCCCGCGCCCGGCACGACCCCCAAGTAATCCGGCTCAGCGCGGCCGAAACGCGGTAAGGACGCCAATCGATGAAGACGATCAGACTCACGGCCACCATGGCCGCCGCAGTGGTGGCCATGGCGGGCTGCTCCTCCTCCGGCGGCACGGGCGCCGCCCAGCCCGCGGGGCAGCCCCAGCGCGGCGGCACGCTCAAACTGCTGGGCGCGGCCGACGTGGACCACCTGGACACCGCCAGCGTCTCCGCGCCCAACACCACCGCGCTGATGCGCGCGATCAGCCGCCAACTGGTCACCTTCCCCACCACCACGGACGAGCGGGCGGCCATCGGCCTCGTGCCGGACCTGGCCACCGAGGTGCCCGCCCCCGAGGACGCCAAGTCCTTCACCTTCACCCTGCGCGAGGGCGCGACCTGGGACATCTCCGGCGGCCCCCGGCAGATCACCGCCGAAGACGTCGAGCGGGGCTTCAAGCGACTGTGCAATCCGGTCGTGCCCAGCGTGGGCGCCGCCTACTTCGTCGACGCGATCAAGGGCATGCGCTCCTTCTGCGACGGCTTCGGCAAGGTCGCCAAGGACATCAAGGCGATCAAGGAATATGTCGAGAAGACCGACATCTCCGGGATCGAGGCGGACGGCGAGCTGAAGGTCACGTTCCAGCTCACCTCCGCGATGGGCGACTTCACCAACCTGCTCGCCCTCGTCCCCGCCAGCCCCGCCCCCGTCGAAAGCCTGGACCACCTGCCCGACTCGCCCGACTATCGCCGCGACTTCATCTCCAGCGGGCCCTACCGGATCGGCGAGTACCAGGCGGACAAGAAACTCGTCCTCGTCCGCAACCCCGCCTGGAAGGCGGCGTCCGACCCGCTGCGCAAGGCGTACGTCGACCAGATCGAGATCTCCTTCGGGGCCACGCAGGACTCGGTCATGCAGCAACTTCAGGCCGGCACCATGGACCTGCCGTGGGACACCACCGTGCCGCCCGCGCTGCTGCCCGGCCTGGCGGCCACCCAGGACGACCGGCTGCTGATCGTCAAGACCGGCGCCATCGAGCCGTATCTCGCCCTCAACCTGCGCAGCCCCAACGTCGGCAAGGCCCTGTCCAAGCCGAAGGTCCGTCAGGCCCTGGCCTACGCCGTCGACAAGAAGGCCGTGCTCCAGGCCCAGGGCGGCGCCGCGATCGGCGAGATCCAGAACCAGTTGTTCGTCTCCACGCTGATCGGCTTCAAGCCGTTCGACCCGTACCCCACCCCCGACCACCGCGGCGACCCGGAGAAGGCCAGGAAGCTGCTGGCCGAGGCCGGTTACCCCGGCGGCCTCACGCTCAAGATGCCCTACCGCACCAAGGACCAGTACCCGCAGATCGCCCAGTCCCTCCAGGCGGGGCTCGCCAAGGCCGGCATCACCCTGAAGCTGATCCCGGTCACCCCGACCGACTACTACGGCAAGTGGCTCACCAACGACGAGGCCCAGACCTCCGGCCGCTGGGACATCGCCCCGGCCGGCTGGGCCCCGGACGCGCCCGGCGCCTCCAACCGGACCGTCTACGACCCGCTGATCCGCAAGCCCTCGGTCAGCGGCTCCTACAACTACGGCCACTACAGCAACCCCGAGGCCGACGCCCTGGCGGACAAGGCCCTGGCGGCCGTGGACGAGAAGACCGCAGCCGAGTTGTGGCACCGGATCGACCAGATGGTCATGGCCGACCTGCCACTGATCCCGATCGCCGTGCGCAACCAGGCCCTGTACGCGGGCCCCCGGACGGCCGGCGCCGTCGCCAACAGCCTCAGCAAGTGGCCCGACTGGACCCTGGTCTGGCTGAAGAAGTGACCCTCGGCCCGTTCCTCCGGCCTTCCTGGGGAGGAACGGGCACCTGGAAAACACCGCCGGAAATGGAACGAGCGAAACCGTGACCCTACTCGACGTATCCGCCCTGTCGGTCCGCATCCCCACCGCGGACGGCCTCGTGCAGGCGGTGGACGACCTGTCCTTCTCCGTGGCGGCCGGAGAACTGTTCGGCATCGTCGGGGAGTCGGGGTCCGGCAAGAGCGTCGGCATGAGCACGCTGACCGGGCTGATGCCGGGGGTGCGAACCTCCGGCAGCGCGCTCTTCGACGGCCGCGACCTGCTCGCCCTGCCGCCGTCGGAACTGCGGGCGCTGCGCGGCAGGCGGATCGGCATGATCTTCCAGGACCCGCTCAGCAGCCTGCACCCGAACTTCACCGTGGGCCGGCAGATCGCCGAGATGGTACGCGCCCATGAGCGCGTCACCCGCAAGGAGGCCAAGGCGCGGGCCGTGGCCATGCTCGCCCGGGTCGGGATACCGGACCCGGCCCGCCGGGCGGAGGAGTACCCCCACCACTTCTCCGGCGGCATGCGCCAGCGCGCGATGATCGCCATGGCGCTGGCCCTCAACCCCGCGCTGATCATCGCCGACGAACCGACCACCGCGCTGGACGCCACCGTGCAGGCGCAGATCCTGGAGCTGTTCGCCTCCATCCAGGAGGAGTACGGCACCTCCATCATCATGATCACCCATGACCTGGAGGTCCTCGCCGACATCGCGGACCGGGTCATGGTGATGTACGCCGGCCGCCGCATGGAGATCGGCACCCGCCAGGAGATCTTCGGCAACCCCCGCCACCCCTACACGCGAGGGCTGCTCGAATCCTCCCCGGCCCGGCACGCCGGCAAGGGGCGGCTGCGCACGATCAGTGGCCGCCCGCCCAGCCTGATCTCCCCGCCCGGCGGCTGCGTCTTCCATCCCCGCTGTCCGATCGCCGTCGCGGAGTGCGCGAGCGAGCGCCCGCCGGCGCGCACCGACCCGGCCGGCACCGCGGGCTGGGCCTGCCGGTTCCAGGACGTCCCGGCACCGCCCCCGGCGGACCCGCCGCGACCGCGTCCCCCCGAGGCCGCCCGGACGCCGCCCGCCGAACGGCCCGTGCTGATCCGCGCCGAGGGCATCGTCAAGACGTTCGAGGGAACCGGCGGCCTGTTCCGCCGCCGGCGCGCGGGGGTTCGCGCCCTGGACGGCATCGACCTCGAACTACGTCAGGGCGAGACGTTCGGCCTGGTCGGCGAGTCCGGCTGCGGCAAGTCCACCCTCGCCCGCTGCCTCGCCGGGCTGCACCCGATCACGTCCGGACGGCTGGAGATCAACGGCGCCGACGCCTCCACCCTGGACCCGCGCGTGTGGCAGGCCGTCCGCCGCGACGTCCAGGTCGTCTTCCAGGACCCGTACGGCTCCCTCAACCCCCGCCGCCGCGTCGGCTCCATCATCGCCGAGCCCTTCGTCGTCCACCGCCAGGCGGCGGGCCGGGAACTGCGCCGCCGGGTCCAGGAACTCATGGAGACCGTGGGCCTCGACGCCGGGCACCACAACCGCTTCCCGGCGGAGTTCTCCGGCGGTCAGCGGCAGCGCATCGGCATCGCCCGCGCCCTGGCGCTGCGGCCTCGGATCATCATCTGCGACGAACCGGTGTCCGCCCTCGACGTCTCGGTCCAGGCGCAGGTCCTCAACCTGCTCGCCGACCTTCAGGCGTCCTTCGACCTCACGTACGTCTTCATCACCCACGACCTGTCGGTCGTCCGGCACGTCAGCGACCGCATCGGCGTCATGTACCAGGGCAGGCTCGTCGAGGTCGGCGACAGTGAGCAGGTCACCACCGCCCCGGCGCACCCCTACACCCGGGCGTTGCTGTCGGCCATGCCGTCCGGCGGAGACCCCGAACGCGCCCGCCGGCGCGTCACGCCGAGCGGGGAGCAGCCCGCGTGAACACCACCGAACCCATCGGGCCGCAGCCGCCCGCGGCCCGGCCCGCACGAGAGGAGAGACCCGTGACCGCTTCCGACCGGACGCAGGCCGGCGTCCAAGGGAGCGCGCCAGGGCCCCTCGCGGACGGCTGGCGGCGGTTGCGCAGGGAGCCCGCGTTCGTCGTCTCCGGGGCCTTCGTCATCTTCATCGTGCTGCTCGCCGTGGCCGCGCCCCTGGTCGCGGCGCTGACCGGGCACGGGCCCAACGAGCAGTTCAACGAGACCGGGCTGTCGGAGGCCGGCATCCCCGTCGGCCCCGGCGCGGAGTTCTGGCTGGGCGCCGACCAGCTCGGCCGGGACGTCCTGGTACGCGCCGTCTACGGCAGCCGGGTCTCCTTGCTGGTCGGGGTCGCCGCGTCGGCCGTCGCGGTCACCATCGGCGTCGTGGTCGGAACCGTCGCCGGCTACTTCCGCGGTGTCGCCGACGCCGTCCTGTCGCGCGTGATCGACCTGGTGATGAGCCTTCCCTTCCTCCTGTTCGCCATCGCGCTGGTGTCCCTCGTCGGCCCCAGCGCCCAGGTCAGCGTCATCGTCATCGCCTTCTTCTCCTGGGGGGCCATCGCCCGCGTCGTACGCGGCCAGGTGCTGTCCATCAGGGAACGCGAGTACATCGAGGCCGCCCGCTCCCTGGGGGCGTCCCGGGGGAGGATCATCGTCCGGGACGTCCTGCCCAACCTCACCGTCCCCATCGTGATCTACGCGACGCTGATGATCCCGCAGGCGATCGTGTTCGAGTCGACGCTGTCCTTCCTCGGGCTCGGCGTCGTACCGCCCACCCCCACCTGGGGAGGCATGCTCGCCGAAGCGTCCGGCAACTCGATGTACCTGGTCGCCTGGTGGCTCGTCCTGGTACCCGGCCTCATCCTGCTCGCCACCACCGTCGCCTTCAACGTGCTCGGCGACAGTCTCCGCGACGTACTGGACCCGCGCTCACGCCGCACGACCAAAGGCATCTGAACCATGGCCAGACATCTTGTGACGCGAGTGCTGCACGGCCTGGGCGTGCTGTGGGTGATCAGCCTCGCCGTCTTCCTCATGTTCTACCTGGCCCCGGGCGACCCCGCCCGCGCCATCGCCGGCGACCAGGCGTCACCGGAGATCCTGGCCCAGGTCACCCGCAGCCTCGGGCTCGACGCCCCCATCCACGAGCAGTACCTCCGCTTCGTCGGCAACCTCGTGCGCGGCGACCTCGGCTACTCCTACCGCAACCAGCAGCCGGTGCTGGACGTCATCCTCGGCCACCTTCCGGTCACGCTCTCCCTCATCGCCGGAGCCGTCGTGCTGTGGCTGGCGATCGGCATCCCGGCCGGGATCATGTCGGCCCGCCGCCCCGGATCGCTCCGGGACCGCGTCGGGTCGGTCGTCACCATGACCGGGCTGTCGTTCCCCACGTTCGTCCTCGGGATGCTGGCCATCTACGCGCTGTTCTACCTGCCCAGCAAGGCCGGGCTCACCCTGTTCCCGGCCGGCGGCTACGTGCCGTTCACCGAGGACCCCCTCGGCTGGGCCTGGCACCTGCTGCTGCCCTGGCTCACGCTCGCGTTCGTCACCGCCGCGGTCTACGCCCGCCTGACCCGCGGTCAGATGCTCGACGTGCTCGGCGAGGACTTCATCCGCACCGCCCGCGCCAAGGGGCTGGGCGAGACCCGGGTGGCCTACGTCCACGGCCTGCGCAACTCCCTGACGCCGCTCATCTCGCAGCTCGGCGTGGACCTCGGCACCATGCTCGGCGGCGCCGTGGTCACCGAGCAGGTGTTCGGCCTGCTCGGCGTAGGCAAGCTCATGGTGACCAGCGTGACCACGCAGGACCGTCCGGTGATCATCGGCGTGGTGATCTTCGCGGCCTTCTGTGTCGTCGTCGTCAACATCGTGGTGGACATCCTGTACACCGTTCTCGACACCCGGGTGCGCGTGTCCTGAAAGGATGCCGCCCCGCCGACCTCGTCAGGAAGTGACAGTGCCGTCAGCAGTACATCTCGTCGCGGACGACTATGTCGCCGCGCTCGCCGCGCTCGACCCGCGGGCCGCCGTCGCGCTCGGCCGGACCGATGTGAACCGGGTCCCGGATCTGTCGCCGGAGGCGTTCGCGGAACGAGCCGCGCTGGCCCGCCGGACCGTCGCCGCCCTGGCGGCCACCCCGGCGGACACTCCTGCCGACCGTATCCTCGCGGCGGCCCTGACCGAACGCCTGAACAGCGAGAACGACCTCCACGAGGCCGGGTTCACCACCACGCTGCTGGCCCCGCTGGCCACCCCGGTCCATCATCTGCGGCAGGTCTTCGACGACCTCCCGGACGACCCCGCGACCATCGCCGCGCACCTGGAACGTGTCCCGGAGGCCCTGGGGCAGTACCGCCGGACACTGCGCTCGGCGGTGCGCGAGGGCCACCGCGTCTCGCGCCGGCAGGCGCTCCTGCTGGCCGCGCAGTGCGAGTCGTGGGTCGCCCCGGACGGCTCGAACTTCTACCTCGGCTTGGCCCGCGACCACCCCGGACTCACCGCCGCCGCGCAGCGGGCCAGTGCGGAGATGGCCGCCTTCGCCACATTCCTGCGGAGCGGGCTCCCGGAGTCCTCCACGGCCCTAGGCGCGGGCGCCGACCTGTACGCGATCACCTCCCGCGCCTTCCTCGGCACCGAAGCCGACCCGGACGAGCTGTACGCCTACGGCTGGGCGGAAATGGCCCGCCTGACCCGGGAGGCCCGCACCCTGGCCGCCGAACTCACCGGAGAACCGGACCTCGCCACCGCCATCGCCGCCCTGGACGCCGCTCCCGCCCATCAGGTCGCCACAGGGGAACCGCTGCGCGCCTGGCTTCAGACCAGACTGGACGCTCTGACCGACACCCTCGACGGTGTGTCCTTCGACCTCCCGCCCGCCCTGCGCCGTGTCGAGGCCCGGCTGGACACCTCGGGTGCGGGCGTCATGTACTACACGCCCCCGGAGCCCGGAGCCGGTCGTCCGGGACGGGTGTGGTGGGCCGTACCGCCGGGCAGTGAGCGGGTCGCAACGTGGCGTGAGGTGAGCACGGTGCACCACGAAGGGCTCCCCGGCCACCACCTCCAGTTCGCCATCACCCTCGGCCGGCACGATCTCCACCCCTGGCAGCGCTTCCTGTGCGAAATCCACGGCTACGCCGAAGGCTGGGCGCACTATGCGGAACAACTCGCCGCCGAGTTGGGTCTCCTGGACGATCCGGCCGAACGCCTCGGCATGATCTACGCGCAGATCTGGCGGGCGGCCCGGATCGTCATCGACCTCGGGCTGCACCTGGACCTGCCGATTCCGGCGGGCAACGGCGTGGTCGAAGCGGCCCGCTGGACGCCGTCCGTCGCGGCCGGGTTCCTCACCGCATCGGCCGGGCTGCACCCCGCCACCGCCGCGTTCGAGGTCGACCGCTACCTGGGCTGGCCCGGACAGGCGCTCGCTTTCAAGGTCGGCGCCCGAATCTGGCAGCAGATCCGCGCGGAAACGCAGCGACGCACGATCGGAGCCTTCGACCTCAAAGAGTTCCACATGACCGCGCTCAACCTCGGCCCCATGGGCCTCGCTCCCCTCGAACACGCCCTGCGGACCACCCAGGGCATGCCTTAGTGGTCGGTCACGCACACACGCACACATTGGGCCATCGATTCGTCACCGGCAGAACCGGCCTGGGCCTGCGCCCCTCGAACCTCATGAGGAGGGACGCCGGTAGCAGAGGGCGACGGCGCCTGTGGTGGGGATGGTGGTGGCCTGGGCGAGTCGCCACCGTGATGCGAGGCCGTCGGGGAGCAGGCGTACTCCCGTACCGAGCGTTGCCGGAACGACGGTCAGGTAGAGCTCATCGATGAGGTCCGCCTTGAGCAGTGATTGGATGATGCTGGCGCTGTTCAGGACGAGAATGTCCCGGCCCGGTGCGGTCTTGAGTGACCGGACCTCCGCTTCGAGATCACGGGAGATCCGGGCGTTGGTCCATTCGGTCTTGTCCAGGTCCGCTTGCTGCAGCGTCGTGGAGAAGACGACCTTCTCGACGGTGGCGAGCCAGTTGCCCAGATCACGAGTCCGGGCCGAACTGTTCGGGTCGCTGGTCAGGCCGGGCCATACGGAGGTGAAGCCCTCCCAGTTGGTCCGGCCCACGAGCGCGGTGGTCACACCACGCCAGATCCCCTCATAGAAGACCTCGCTCTCGTCACTGGAGATGTGCTCCATGGCCCAGCTCATGTCGTCATCGGGTCCCGTACTGGTGTACCCGTCCATGGAGACGACGGCGTCGGCTATGACCTTGCGCTGCGGTTCGATGTTATTGGACATAGCGGTTCCTTCCGTTCGACGGCCTACCTTCGGCCGATTCCCGCCAGAACAGGCTGTCCTACCAGGTGGCATGCTGTCGTCATCAGACTTGGTGACATCGAGTCCGGATTTGGGGGGCGGCAGGGTGACGGACGGATCGGTCGCCGGTCCGGTACTGGTCGGCCGGGACGCGCAGAGCACTGCGATCCAGGCGGCCTACGAGCGGGCTCGGACGGGTGGTCCTGTCACCGTGCTCGTCTCCGGTGAGGCGGGCATCGGCAAGTCCCGGCTGGTGTCGGCCGCGACGCGCGAGCTTCCCGGCGAGCCGCTGGTCCTGGTCGGCGGCTGCCTGGAGCTCGGCGCGGAAGGTTCTCCTTACGTGCCGTTCGTGGCCGTCGTACGGGACATCGTCCGTCGGCTTGGGCTTGAACGAGTGAAGCGCCTGCTGCCGCCGGCGGGGTCCGCGCTCGGAGACTGGCTGCCCGAACTCGGCCCGGCGCCACGCCGGTACGGGCGGACCAGGCTGCTGGAAGAGATGCTGGCATTGATCAGCCAGGTGACCGAGGTCGTGCCTGCCGTACTCGTGATCGAAGACCTGCACTGGGCCGACGCCGCGAGCCGGGAGCTGTTCGCCTACCTGGCCCGCAATCTCGCGGGCAGTGCCGTCCTGCTGATCGGCACCGTCCGGACAGGCGAGCTCGCCGCCGGCCACCCGAACCGGCGCCTGCTCGCCGAGCTGGGCCGCGGCGGCGATGTGGTACGCCTGAACCTCGGCCCTCTGGCACACGAACACGTCACCGAACTGCTCACAACCGTCGAAGGACAGCCGCCGGACCTGGTCAGGAGCATGGAGATCCACCGGCGCAGCGGCGGCAACCCGCTGTTCGTCGATGTGCTGCGCGACTCCGACGAGTCGGCGGCCGATGACCTGAAGACCCTTCTGCTGGACCGCATCGACGCCCTGCCCGGCCCCGCACGCGAGGCGATGGAACGCCTCGCGGTGGCCGGTGCGGAGCTCACCGACGAGTTCCTGCCCGAGGAACCGCTGACCGACCTTGTCGGAAGGGAACTGGTGGTAGCCGGACGGGGAGGGTATTCGGTCCGGCATGACCTGATCAGGGAGGCGGTGTACTCCTCACTGCTCCCGGCGAAGCGGCGGCGCATGCACGCCGACTACGCAGTCGCCCTCGCCTCGCGCGCGCCTGACAGCGCCGCGCTGGCGGAGCACTGGATCGCCGCCGGGGAGTTCGCGCGCGCGTTGCCCGCCGCGTGGCGAGCCGCTGCCCGCGCCGGCCGCCAGAACGCCTACGACGAGCAGCTCCACCTGATCGACCAGGTTCTGACCCGATGGACCGAGGTCGAAGGCCCGGAACGCCTCATCGGTGCCGACCGCTCGGTCGTACTCGAACAGGCGGCCACCGCGGCCTTCGCGGCAGGCAGGTCCGCGGCCGGCATCGCCTACTGCACCGCCGCCTTGGACCTGTTCGACCCGGCGGTGGACCCGCGCCGGGTGGCCGCGCTGCTCGGCCTGCGCGGTCGCATGCAGAACCGCACCGACGGCTCCGGAGCCCACGACCTGGAGCGAGCCGTCGCGCTGGTACCACCAGGCCACTCGGACGAGCTGCGCAGCCGGCTGCTGTCCACGCTGGCCTTCATCGGCGTCGTGGCACATCACCCCGATCAGGTACGCCGCCACGCGGCCGAGGCATTGCACCTGGCGGAACGACTCGGCGACGACCGGCTCCGAGCGCCTGCCCTGCTGGTATTGGCCCAGCTTGACGGCACCGCGGGGCGCCTGGAATCGGCCAGGCGCACCTTCGCCGAGGCTCGCCGTATCGCGGAAGCGGCCGGGGACGAGCACACTTTCCTGACCACCTTCCAGTGGGAGGCCGATGTCGTCGAGGCCTCCGGCCAGTACGCGCAGGCGGCGGACATGGCCCAGGCCGGGCAGGAGGCGGCCGAACGGCTTGGCCAGACCCGATCTCGCGGCAGCATGCTCGCCGCGGCACGCGCCTTCTCCCTGATCTTCCTGGGCCGATGGGATGAGGCCCTTGTGATCGTCCAGGACGCCCTGGCCGAAGGCCCTCCGCCGCTGTACGCCGCGTACCTGCGACTGGCGGCGGCCGATATCGCACGCTGCCGCGGCGAGACCAGCCGCTTCGAGTCTCTGATGCGTCAGTTGACCGAGTTCGCCCGGCACACGCTCCGAGCGACCGAGGCGAACGCCGGGCTGGCCCTGCAACGGATCGCCTGGGCGCTCGATCAGGGTGACGCGGACTCGGCGGACCGCATCCTCGACGAGCACCTGACACCGCCGACGGCCTGGCCGGCGCACCACCTGCTGCGGCTCGCCGTCCTCGGTGCCCGCGTTCAGCGGGTACGGCGGGCCTCAGCCCCGCGCAATCGCCAGGTCGCCCGCGAAGTCACCGACCGGCTCGCCGAGCTCCACCGCATCGTCGACACCGTGCACACCACCACCCCGACGCTCGACGCCTACCGGCTCACCTTCCATGCGACGGCCACCCCCGACAGCCTGCCCGCCTGGGACCAGGCCGCCACCGCCTGGCGCGACCTCGGCAACCGCCATGAGGCAGCGGTCGTCCTGACCGACGCGGCGACGACAGCCCTGGCGACCAACAACCGCCCCGGCGCCCGCTCCCGCCTCCGCGAGGCCCACACCATCGCCACCGACCTGAACGCGACCCCACTCCTGACCCGCATCGACGACCTCATCGCCCGGGGCCGCCTCGACGAGGCAACCCCCACCCCCACGAGCAACCCCTTCAACCTCACCAACCGCGAACTGGACGTCCTGCGCCTGCTCACTCTCGGCCGCTCCAACCCCCAGATCGCCGAGGACCTCTTCATCGCCCCCACCACCGTCGCCACCCACGTGGCCAGAATCCTCACCAAACTCAACGTCACCACCAGAACAGAGGCCGCCGCCCAAGCCCACCAAGCCAACCTGTTCACCACCCGACACTGACGATCGAAAAAGCGTCTGCCGACAGCAACGTGTCCCCGCTGGGCGCGGCCGGCATCCTCTCGGCCCAGGTTGTCCAGTGCGCCGGGGGCATGCTGGAGCCATGAGAGATGATCAGATAACCGCTGCCGTCCGTGTACTGATCAATCAGTACGACCCCGAAGGCCTCTTAGAGCGTGTTTGAGAAGATCATTCATGTCCGGCGTGGCGGCGTGATCATCGGGCCCGGGACCGTCAAGCTGGCCCGGTGTCCCCTGATCGCTACCCCTCCGACCTGACCGACGCCCAGTGGGAACTG
>NZ_JBIRBB010000024.1:0-158581 GCF_044326295.1 Spongiactinospora sp. 9N601 | reverse complement strand
CCGAGGCGCTCATCCGCTGGGCCGCCATCGCGGGCATGGCCCGCCGCATCACCCGGGGCGGACCCGCACGACGCCAACCCCGCTACCTCTGCCCCTGACCCAGAAACGATCTTCTCAAACACGCACTTAGGGATGGGGGCTCCTGAGGACGAGTACGACCCTGAAGTGCGTGATCTCACCGCTCTGGTGTGCGGCGAGGAAGAGATCACAGCCGAGGCCGTCGGCGCGGTTCGGATATTTCCCGCAAGATGACGGCCACCAGCTCGATCACCTCCATGGTGCCCGCGGGCGTGCCGACATTGTTGTCGCTTTGGCCGGTTGGCCGATGAGCCATCGTGATGGCTAAGCAGTGCCGAGCATGTGTCCAAACCACGACGGATCACTACTCGATTTATCATCTTCATGCCACTGCATCAGGCCGGACACGATGAAGCTGAACGGCCTGCTACCGAGCACGTACATGTGCGATTCAGGCGGAATGTTGCCAATCAGGTCTAGGATCAGCTTGACATCCTGCGGATCAGGAAAGCGAACGATTAACCCGTCATAGTAGGGCTGGAGCAGCATCGCAGAAACTCCGCCGAAGTGTACATCTATGCGGGTGTTCGGTGGCCGATCGCGAGTACTCCTTAGAAGCAGTCGCCGCTTACTAACGGTGTACTGCCATACTTTGAAGTATCTAGGCGATTCATAGACAACATTCATATGCCTTCTTTCGTAGCTCCACAGAGCGAGGCTCCTGTCAAACGAACAACGTGGCCTGCCCTAAACGACGCCAAAGGCAGGGCCGACGTCATCTGGCACCCCGGATGGATGCTTGGCGGTGGCGACTCGCCAGCCCATTGATCACTGCGACGACTAGTCTACTTCTGTCTTTCCTGCCTTTGGCTGGGCCGTGCTGAAGAGCCTGCTGGGCCGCGGTCAACCCGACCCGGCCCGCCGGCGTCCGCGAACAGACCACCCGTGAGCGCCGGCGGCGGCGATGGCGATCCGGGCCTGGTCGGTGCGGCCGTCCGCCAGCCGTACCCGGGCGCCGGGCGCGAGGTTCTCATGCCCGATGACCGTCGCGTCGGTGACCAGATCGACGCCCGCGCGGTGGCAGGCGCGCAGGAAGATGGCGTGCAGGTCGCTACGGTGGATGACCATGTAGGGCAAGCCGTACCTGCGTTCCAGGTCGGTCAGATCCAGGCGGGTCGGCTCCGCGCCGTCCACGGCGTCGCGCATCACCATGCTCTTCGGCAGCACGCCGAGGCTCCTGGCCTCGTCGAGCAGGCCGTTACTCGCGCAGGATCCGGGTGCAGTTGGGGGCGAGCTGAAGGCCCGCGCCGACCTCGCCGAACTCGCGGGCCTGCTCCAGCACGCGCACCCGTACGCCCTCGTGGGCCAGTGCGAAGGCGGTGCTCAGGCCGCCGATGCCGCCCCCGACGACCAGTACGTCCATCACAGCCAGGCCGGGAGTTGCGGGGCCGGGGAGCCGCCGGCCGTGGTCAGGGTGTGTGGACGGCCGGCGAGGTAGGCCACGATCTCCGCGAGCGGGCCGGTGACCCGGGTGACGGCGCCGTCGCCGGGCAGTTCCCAGCGGTCGCCGGTGCCGGCGGCGTCGAGCACGACCGCGGGCCCGGAAGCGTCGCCGCGCCTGACCACGATGTCGTCGGCCAGGGCCGCCAGGAAGGCGATGGGAAGGTCGGCGAAGGAGACATCGGCGGCGAGGTCCACGGCGTGTACGCAGACCTCGCGCGAACGCAGCCACAGGATCTCGGTCGCCGGGACCGTGCGGCCCTGGGCGGTGACCACCGTGGCATTCCACTGTGCGGGGCCGAGGCCCGCGGTCCCGGCGGCGAGGCGGTCCGCGGACTCGCGCAGCCAGGCGGCCAGTTCTGCGGCGGGCTTCCTGGAACCGGCCGTGATCTCGGCGGCACGCTGTCCGGCCGAGGAGTACATCGGGGTCTCCTCGCCGGTCGCGGCCCAGCGGACCAGGTTGCCCAGCGCGTCGGCGTTCGCCGCCACGTGCGCCACCAGGTGCTTGCGGGTCCAGCCGGGGAGCGAGGACGGGGCGCGGTACTGTTCCTCGCCCCATCCGGCGACGGCCTCGGAGAACAGCCGGGTGCCCGTCGCGCTCCAGACGAGCGCGTCCTCGAACGTGCGGCGCATCAGGCGGCACGCTCCCCCGCGACGGTGTTCTCCACCCGCCCCACGCCCCGGATCTCGGCGACGACGCGCGCGTCGCCGGTCAGGTAGCGCTTGGGGTCGCGCGCGTGGCCGACACTGCCGGGGGTGCCGGTGGCGATGATGTCGCCGGGGTCGAGCCGCACCACGGTCGAGACGTACTCCACCAGCGCGACCGGGTCGAAGAGCAGATCGCCGGTGTTGTCGCGCTGCATGACCTCGCCGTCCACACCGAGCGCGACCTCAAGCCGCGGGCGTACGCCGCCGGGCGGCTCGGCCGGCGTGACGACGTACGGCCCGACCGGTGTGGAGGAGTCCCACATCTTGCCCTGGAGCCACTCGCGGGTGCGGAACCGCCAGTCCCGGCAGGTGATGTCGTTGAGCACGGTGAACCCGGCGATTGCCTTCTCCGCCGCGCGGCCCCTGGCCCGGCGGACCGGCGCGCCGATCACCGCGGCCGGCTCCACCTCCCAGTCGAACTCTCCGGTCTCGGCGGGGCGGGCGATCTCGTCGGTCGCGCCGATGAGGCTGCCGGCGAACTTCGCGAACAAGGTGGGGTACCGCGGAAGATCGCGGCCCATCTCCTGAATGTGGTTCTTGTAGTTGAGTCCCACGCAGACGACCTTCGAGGGGCGCGGGACGACCGGCGCGAAGGCCGCGCCCTCGCCGAGGTCGGCCGCGCCGAGGTCGATCAGCCGGTCACCGTCGAGCCGCACCGCACGGGTCGAGCCGTTGACGCGGAGGGTGGCGAGCTTCATCCGGTGGTCCCTTCGGTACGGATGCGGTCGAGCCGGAGGGCCTCGAAGATCGGGGAGTCGCTGAACCGGAACAGGTCCAGCGCGCCGGAGTCGGAGTCGGTGGAACCGGCCTCGGACCGGGCGGAGAAGGGCTCCCAGGAAGGCACCACGAACAGGTCGCCGCGGATGACCGACCAGGTCCGCTCGCCGACGGTGACCGTGCCGGAGCCGTCGAAGACCTGGTAGATCGACGATCCCGTGGTGCGGACCGGGGCGGTCTCCGCGCCGCGGGCGACGCGGTGCGTCTCGACCCGGATCGTGGGCAGGACATCGCCGCCGGTGGCCGGATCGGTGTAGCGTACGGCGGCGTGGCCGGGCTCGACGGTGCCGCCGAAGCCCTCCGACTCAAGGGCGAGCTGGTCGGCCAGGGCGCGGTCGGTGAACTCCCACTTGTAGGACAGCAGCGGGGTGCCGGGGGCGAGTTCGCCGGCCGACAGCGGACGCAGCCCGGGGTGGGCCCACAGCCGCTCGGAGCGGGAGCGCTCGGGCGTGATCCGCTCGGCGTCGCCGATCTCGTCGCGGCCCGGCTCGAAGAACTGCGCCTCGGAGGTGTACTGGAACGGGATGTCGAGGCCGTCGATCCAGGCCATCGGCCGGTCGGTCGCGTTGTGGTGGGCGTGCCAGTTCCAGCCGGCCTGCGGCAGAAAGTCGCCGCGGCGCATCGGCACAGCGTCGCCGTTCACGACCGTCCACACCCCCTCGCCCTCGACGACGAAGCGGAAGGCGTGCTGGGTGTGCCGGTGCTCGGGGGCGTCCTCGCCGGGCATCAGGTACTGGATGGCGGCCCACAGCGTGGGGGTCGCGAACGGACGGCCCCCCAGACCCGGATTGGCCAGGGCGATGGCCCGCCGTTCCCCGCCACGGCCGACCGGGACGAGGTCTCCGGCCTGCTCGGCGAGCCCACGCAGGCTCTCCCAGCGCCACAGGTGCGGTACGGCGCGCGAACGCGGATGGGCCGGCATCAGGTCGCCGATCTCCGTCCACAGCGGCACCAGCAGCTCCCGCTCGAAACCGCGGTAGAGCTCTTCCAGCGCGGGGGTGACGTCCGGCTGGCCCGGCGCGTCGGTCGCCCGGAGCCGCACCGGGGAATCCGGCCTGGTCGCTTGGGTGGTCATAGCGGTAATGTCACACTGTCACGTTCTGCGGAACAGCTAATTCTGCTGTGCAGAATCGGAGGGCCATGGACAAGCCGCTGAAGAACCCGCCGACCTACGTGATCAACAGTGTTGATCATGCGTTGCGGATCGCCACGATGCTCCAGATGGAGGGCGAGCTGACCGTCTCCGAGGTCGCCGACCGGCTGGGCGTGGCCCGCTCGACCGCGCATCGGCTGCTCACGATGCTGGTGTACCGGGACTTCGCGGTCCAGGACGATCGGCGCCGCTACCGGGCGGGCCCGGTCCTGGAGCTCGCCGCGCACTCGCCCTCGGCCGCGTCCCGGCTGCGGACGACGGCCCTGCCGTACATGCGCCGGCTGGCCGGCGTGCTCGACGAGTCCATCCACCTGGCGGTCCGCACGGCGGACACCGTCCGGTTCATCGCCGGCGCGGAGTGCGCGCAAAGCCTCCGGGTGACCTCCCGTGAGGGCATGGTGTTCCCGGCCCACCGCACCACGGCCGGACTGCTGCTACTGGCCGAACTGACCGATGAGGACCTTGCGGCGGTCTATCCGGCCGAACGGTACGCCGACCGCCCCGCGGACCGCCCTGACCTCGCGCGGCTGCGGACCGAACTGGCCCTGGTGCGGCGCAACGGTTTCGTGCTGAACCAGGACCGCTCAGAGCGCGGTGTGACGGCGCTCGGCGTGCCGCTCCGCGCGCCCGGCGGGGAGGCCCTCGCCGGCCTGTCGGTGTCGATGCCGAGCGGACGCTACGAACCGCACCGGTTGCCTTCGCTGGTGGACGCCCTCTCCCGGGCCGCGCTCGCCATCGCGGCCGATCTCACCCCGGGCACCTTGTGAGGCTCAGCGCCGGGCGATCAGCGCCTCGCCCAGCGTCGCAATGGCGTCGGTCAGCTTCAGCATCGAGTATTGGGAGGCGAAGACGCTGGACAAGCTGAACAGCCGGGGTCATCGGCCCCCTGGAGGTCGTCGCCGAACTGTACGCCGCCGCGCTCGCGTCCCACGATGAGGCCGGCCGATGACCCTCGACGCCACCGGCATCGCGCGCACCGTACAGAACGCGAACTGGAAACTGCGCTACTACGAGGCGGGCGCCGGTCATCCGCTCGTCCTGCTGCACGGCAGCGGGCCGGGCCCCACCGGGTGGAGCAACTTCGCCGGCGACATCGAGGCGCTGGTCGCGCGCTGCCACGTGTACGCCATGGACATGCCCGGTGGGGCGACTCGGGCCCCGCGACCGTCGATCGCCTCGACCACGTGGCGGCGGCGATCGAGTTGCTGGACGCCGTCGGCATCGCGCGGCCCGCGTTCGTCGGCAACTCGATGGGCGGTCAGGCCTCCCTGCGGCCGGCCACCGAGCACCCCGGCCGCATCTCGCACCTGGTCACCGTGGGCCCCCGCCGGTCGGCCGGACGCCGACGCTCTTCGGCCCCGGCGACGGCCCGTCGGAGGGCCTGAAGGTGCTCGTGCAGGCGTACCGCGACCCGAGTCCCGCGAACATGCGCAGGCTCGTCGAGACCATGGTCTATGGCAAGGCCCGCTTCGCCACCCCCGAGCTGTGCCAGGCCCGCTCTGACGCGGCCCTGGCCCGTCCTGAACACCTGCGCGACTACCTGGAGGGACCGCCCAAGGGCGCGCCGCTCCCGAAGTGGGTCAGAACAGACCTGCTGCCCTCGATCCAGGCCCCGACCCTCCTCATCCACGGCCGCGACGACCGCGTCGTCTCGTACGAGACCTCGCTGTACCTGCCGGCGAACATCCCGGACAGCCGCCTGGTCCCGCTCAACCGCTGCAGCCACTGGGCGATGATCGAGCACGCCGACGAGTTCAACCGGCCGGTCACCGACTTCGTCGCCAACAACTGACCCATTCCAGCCGGGCCCGGCCCCCCGGCGGCACGCCTGGTCATGCGGCTACGGCACCTCGCTCACCGAAGCCGACGGCCATCGCGCCGGCACCCTAAGAGTGGGGGATGGAGATATGGACCTCTTCGAGGCCGGTGGGCGGCTCTCCGGGGAAGGTGTCGGTCAACATGGCTGCGACCGTATACAGATTCCACGCCAATGCGGGCTGAGTAACCGACGGGCCATCGAAGAGGCGCTTCAGTTCGTCAGGGCGGACAACGCCGGCGAGAGCGTCCGCTCGGCCGATCACGTATTCGCCGAGGATCTGCGACAGGACGGGCCCTGGACTCGTTCGCCAGTTCCAACCGCTCTGCTTTTTGCTCGGAGTGGCCGTGGAGGCTGCTTTGGCCGCCGGCCGCAGCCGTGACCAGATCGAGGGGGAACGGTCAGCCGCGAATCGCCATGGGGCGCCTTCAAGGGGGATGGCGTGCAGCGCCGGAGCGAATTGACGGACGAGGCCGTGAACGACCTCCTCCGAGTATCGCCATTGCTGGTCCAGGAAGAGCGCCTCGGACACCACTCGATTATCCAGAAACGGCTGGATGGGATTGCCCCGGCGTAGCGACCCCACCCGTGCGCCGGCATGCCATCGTCCCACGCGATAAGTGACGTACATGTGATCGAGCACTTCCCATGGGTTCTCCTGCGCCCGCGCCTCCCAGGGTGCCGCAAGAGTCTCGGCATGGTGGTTGGCCGCTGCGGTGAAGAGGTTTTCGTTCTTGAGGAAGAAGTCTTTGATCCGGCGCAGCATGGCCTTTTCGCCAGGGTTGTTCTGGCTGTAGAGAAATCCACCTCTCAGGATCTCTCCACTCTGCCCGGACATGGTGGGCCTTGCACTATATGGCAGGTATTCAACGATGCTTTCATACGCAGAGGTCATTCCCTCGCACGTTTTGAGAACATCATAGGTGCGTCGTTGAGGGTGGGGTATGACGATGGCGTCCTTCGCCGCCGTTTGGGCCGGGGGGATGACAGTGTGCTGAATGCGCAGCTTCGCGGCGATCTGCCGGGCGATCATCACGTCAGGGTGATCGTCGAGGCCGTTCGTCGTCGCGCGGAAAGGGATCTTCGCGGCATGGAGGAGTGCCGCCATCAGCCGGCTGTCTCGTCCGCCGGTCAAGGCCAGGTTGACCGGCTCCGGCGCGGAACGTAGCGGCGTGACGGCGTCGATGAGCGCGTGACCGAGCTTTGCAATGGCCGCGCGCTTCGCCCGAGATGAACTCGGCACCGGCTGGGCTTGCGGAAGGGGCGTGGCGGTGATGGCTCGGCGCGCGCCGCGGATGACGATCGATGAAGACGGGCCCAGGGCCTGCACCCCGAGATAGGGGGTTTCGTCGGAGAGAAAGTAGCCCTGGCGAATCATCGACTGCAGGGCGGTTTCATCCCAGCGGATCGATCCTCCGGTCGCGACGAGGTGGACGTGCAGTGCCCGGTTGCCCACGATGTGCAACTCCGATGTCTCCGCATAGAAGACAGGGCAGGCACGGGTGCTGACCGTTACGGCCTGAATCTCTCCCTGAGCTATTTTGAAGGCGGCGAAGCATCCCCCCATCGAGGCGGCCGCCTCCCCCAATGAGTCGCTTTTCGCGAGCTTGGCGCTGTCCTCATCCGCCGTCAGGTGGCCGCTGATGCCCACGGCATGGCGATGGCCCCTGGCGATCAGTGGGGGACGCCCGGCCACTGATTCCTCGTTCGACCAGGCCAGAAGAGCAGCTCCCTCGTCATCCCACTCGTCGGCTTTGATCGTTTCAGGTGGCACGGGGAAGACGTCTTTGATCGCTGAGCGTGCGATCGAGGTAGCACCGGCCACGGTGGACCTCGGATTCTTCGGAACCACTGCTAGAAATACTCGCAAGTTCATTCCAATCAGGAGCGGTATCTGCTTTGTCCGGCGAGTGGCGGATGGTTCGCGGCCGGATCGCAGCGTACAGCGCCATATGCGTGAAAGCTCAACTTCGCGCCACAATATGGGCGGGCACACACACCAGGTCCTTGGGGCCGTCCGCTCTTCGGGCGATTCGGTCGTTGCTCAGTCTCGCGACCTCAACGCACTCGCCGCCGGTGGCCGCGTACACCTCCTGGTAGAGCCGGGGGGCAGATCGTCCTGGGCGGGGGCGGCCCACTCGCTCACGTAGAGCAGGATCAGTGAGCAGTCCCGATGGTGGCGGGGCCGGTTCCAGCGGTCGCCGACCCCGTGGTGGTACCGGCCGCCTTGGGGGACGTGTTGCCGAGGCGGGGTGATTCGTTGTTGGTGGCTCACGGCGATGCCGGGCGCTATGTGCCGGCGTTGACCGGCGTGCAGGGGGCGCGGGGTGGTTTTGTGGACGCGGTTGGCCCCGGAGGGCTTGCGGGGGGGTACTGCGCAGCCGGGTGGACGCAGATGGGGTGCTGCCGGCCTGGACGAACTGGTGGCCGGGGGACGATGTCGCCGGACTGTTCCCGGACACCGGTGGAGGCGGAGCAGCGGCAGGTGCAAATCGATCGCCTGACTGCCCGGGTCGGTGGGATCGGGTTCTTGCGGCGTATTTGGCATTCGGTAGTACTTGTGCCGAGGAACTGGCGGATGCACAAGGACGTGGCCGGCCGCGGGGTTCCGGCCTTGATATCCCAAGTTGTCAAGGCGGGCGCGATGAGGGGGCAGGACGACCATGGGTGAACATGCGGAGGGCCGCAGCGATCTTGAGCTGCTCGAAGTCGAGATGGGAGTGCTGTGGCAACGCGATCATCGTGGGCGCCTGCATGGTGCTGAAGAACTGGTGCTCGCCGTGGCAGACGACGGCGTCACCGCGGCAGTGGCCCGTACCGTGCCCGACGACCTGGCCGGGGACCTGCTCGACAGGGTCGCGCGCAGCACCCCGTCGCCCCCTGGACGGCCACCGAACGTGCTGAAGGAATGCCAGGCACTCCTGGATCAGGCCATGCGCGGCAGTTCCACAGTGGTCGGCGGGCCGAGCTATCTGGCGTCCCCGTCTGTGCGGTTCGGTCCGGGCATGCCGGTGCTTCGGTCGGACAGGCCGGGTGATGTCCGGCGTGTTCGTGGCCTGCGGCCTGGGAATTGGCAGCCCGGGGAATGGGAGGAGCTCGTCGGGGGTGGCGCGGGGGCGCCGTGGGCGATGATCGTCGATGGTGGTGAGGTGGTCTCGATCTGCCACACTCCCCGCAGGACGGCCGCCGGTGCGGAGGCGGGGACGTGGACCGCGCCGTCGTACCGGGGGCGTGGGTACGCCGCCGCGACCACGGCGGTCTGGACAGATCTGTTGTCGCCGCATTGCCCGTACCTGTTCTACAGCACCAGCGCTGATAACCGTTCCTCGCAGCGCGTGGCCGAACGG
This sequence comes from Spongiactinospora sp. 9N601, assembly GCF_044326295.1. NCBI lineage: Bacteria > Bacillati > Actinomycetota > Actinomycetes > Streptosporangiales > Streptosporangiaceae > Spongiactinospora > Spongiactinospora sp. 9N601. Next base: position 149,262 of record NZ_JBIRBB010000024.1, on the reverse strand, counting down.
CTCGGGCTTCGTCGCATCGGGTGGCTCTGGAAACTCACCCGAGCCCCGGGGAGCGATTCCAGTCCCGGGCGAGGAGGCCGAGTATGACCTCATCCATGAACTCGCCCATCACCCAGGCGGAGGAGCGCAGCAGGCCCTCGCGGACGAAGCCGTTGCGTTCGGCGGAGCGCAGCATCGCGGCGTTGTCGGACAGCGTCTCGATCTGGAGCCGGTGCAGGCCGCGTACGACGAAACCGTAGTGGCACAGGACCGCGACGACGTCGGTGCCGTAGCCCTTGCCGCGGGCCGATGGCAGCAGGCCCAGGCCGATGTGGGCGGATCGGTTGTGGGTGTCGATGCCCCACAGTGTCGCGGTGCCGACCAGCGTGCCGCCGTCCAGTGCCACGACGGAGAACGGGACGTGCCCTTGCTCGTCGTCGTTCACCACGAGCCGCGGATCCTTCGAGCCCGGCGTGATCGGCCGCCACGGCCGGCCTTCGGCCCGCGCGGAGTTGACCACGTCGTCGTAGAGCTCGGTCCGCAGGATCGGGATGTCGTCCTCGTACCGGGCCCTGAGCCCTACTTTGTCACCTCTCAGCACGCAAGCTTCTTATCCGACCGGGGTGTCCATCGGCAAACCCGGCCGGGCGATACTCGAAGGCGCAGAAGCGGCTCATCGATGAGGTGTCGGACTGGCCAGGCCCGCCGTTCTTCTGGGAAACACCCCCGCCCCGGCCGTGTCACCGGCCGGGGCGGGGGCGTCGAGAGGACAGGGTCAAGAGGTTCTGGGTTTGGGCAGGGCGGGCTTCATGTGGGGGTCGGGTTTGCGGCCTTCACGAGGACCGGCCGGTGGAGCGGCCGGTGGGGGTGCCGTGGTGGTGGTGGGCCGGTTCGGGGTTTGCCGGAGGGTGGCCGCGCCCGGGGCGGGGCCGAGTTTCTTCCAGGCGCCGCCCTTGCCGGGTTCGTCGGTGGCGGTGGTCCACCAGTTGGCCCGCCAGTAGAAGCCGTTCCAGATGACGGTGCTCGCGGTGGTGCCGTCGAGATCACCGGCGACGACCTCGGTGCCCGGCCGGTTGCCGCTGTTCTTGCCCTCGGCGACGTACGCGGGCTCGTAGGAGTCGTCGGCGAACGACACCAACTGGTAACCGGTTCCGGCGGCGGGGGTGCCGGTGGTGATGATGTCGTCCTCACCCGGCCGCATGGTGCGCAGTTGCCACCACTGGTGCGGCTCGTCGTCGCAGTCGTGCACGCTGAGCGACTTGAGGACCCCGTCCGCCTGGAGGCATTTGCCGCGGCTCTTGATGCGGTACCAGCCCGAGCCGCCGTCCTCGTCGACGCTCCACAACTGGTTCTCGTTGCCCGGCTGGTTGTCCACCAGGTGGGGGGTGTCCCAGGATTCGGGGTGGTCCAGGACGTTGCTGCCGACCCAGTCCACGATTCGCCAGTCGTCGCCGTCCTTCTCAAAGGCGAAGGTGCCGCGCGGGTTGTAGGGGTGCGGCTCCCACTCCTCGGCCTGGCAGTCCACCCCGTCGGCCATCTCCGGGGTGACGGTGGTGGCGTCCTTCTGGTCGTTCTGGGTGGAACCGTAGGTGCGGGGGCCGGTCTTGAGGGTGACGTTGGCCGGGCCGGTGAGCGGCAGATAGTGGCGCAGCACGATGTCGTGGCTCGCGCCGGGCGCGATGTCCTCGCAGTAGCCGAGTTTCACGGTCACGCGATGGAAGTCGGCCTTCAATCCGCCGATGTTGCTGCCTTCCCGCCCCTTGTCGATGACGACGTTCTTTCCGAATTCCTGGTAGTTGCCGTCGCGCAGGATCGGCGGCGCCGAGGTGGGGATGTCGAAGGCGATCTCGGTGCCCGACGGCAGCGCGACGTCGGTGTCGTTGGTGATGCGCAGCTTGGGACGCATCGGGTAGAAGGGGTCGTCGTTCGGGAACTCCGGGTCCTTTCCTGTGGGATAGTCCACCAGCTCGGCCTTCACGTCGACGACGTGGTTCGGCAGCGTGGTCTCGCCCGCGCGGGTGGTCTGATAACCGCCGGAGCCGCGCAGTCCCTCGTCGAGGCGGGTGGTCATGTCATAGCCCATGCCGTAGTCGCCGCCGCCGAGTTCGGTGTAGTCGCCGGCGAGTTCCCACATCATCACGCCGCCGAGCTTCTGCTCCTTGACGTAATCGATTTTGGCGTCGAGCGAGGCGTTGTTCTCCGTGGACAGGAACACCTTCTTGTCGGCGTTCCACAGCCAGGGGGCCTTGAGCGTGTCGTCGTACTTCTCCTCGTAGGTTCCCTTCAGCTGGCCCTCCTCCCTGCCCGCGTCGGTGTAGGCGCGTAGGTAGTTCGGCGCCCTGCCCTTCTGGAGGTTCTTGGCGTGCCACATCGGATTGGAACCGGACGCCACCTCCTGCCCGGCCCCGCCCAGGTCGTGCCAGAGGTTGTCGATGCCGACCGCGCCGTTTCCGCAGGCCACGGGGGTGGACGAACCGGAACCTGGCCCTGTGCCGGGCTGGCACTGCCCCTGGTCCGGCAGGGCCGCGGTGCCCCACAGACCGTCGGTGCCGCCGGCGACGTTCCGCCAGCCGCGGGTGTAGTACGGAATGCCGATGTTGATCCGGCCCGGCGGCAGCGCGCCGCGGTAGTAGTGGTAGGCCCAGTCGACGTTGAAGTAGCCGGTCTTGTCGTACTCCTTCGTCGTGTAGAAGTCGGCGTCCTCCAGCTCGTTGTCCTTCCCGTCGTCGTACAACGGGGCCTGCGGGCCGACGAAGTGGTTCCACGAGCCGTGCATGTCGTAGGTCATCAGATTGACGAAGTCCTGGTACCGCAGCGCCTCGCCCGCGTCGAAGCCGCGGACCAGGTAGCCCGAGGCCGAGGCCGCGGAGGTGAGCAGGTAGTAGCGGCCCCGATCGGCGCCGGCCCGGTCCAGTTTTTCGCGCAGCGTCTTCATCAGCGCGTTGTAGCCCTTTTGCAGGCCCTTGCGGCGGGGGTCGGACAGCTCCCAGTCGGCGGGGTTGCCGGCCTTGGGCAGCGCGCTGGGATATTCATAGTCGATGTCCACGCCGTCGAACGCCGCTTTGTAGCGGTCGAGGAATTCGACGACCGAGTCGGCGAACGTGTCGATGCCGGACTGGTTCACGCTGCCGTCGGCGTTGGTGGCCATCGCGTAGAAGTTCCGCGTGTCGGCCCAGCCGCCCACCGAGATCAGCGTCTTGACCTGTGGGTGCCGTTTTCTGAATTTCGCCAGCAGGTTGAAGTGTCCCTTGTACGACAGGCCGGGATCGGGACGGGCGTCCACGGCGTCCGGCCACGTCATGCCGGTGGCCGGGTTGTTCGGGTCGGTGGTGTCGCCGACCGAGATCTTGTTGCCGTCGACCTTCGCGAACGCGTAGTTGATGTGGGTCAGCTTCGACCACGGGATGTTCGGCACCAGATACCGCGGCTGGTTGTTCGCGCCGGTCCGCCAGCCGGTGAAGTAGCCGACCACCCGCTTGTCGCGTCCGCCGCCGCCCAGCCATTCCCGGCCGTCGGCGTCGTAGGCCAGGCAGTACGGGGTGTCCACGCCGCGGGTCGCGGTCAGGCCCTCGGGGCGGCACTGGGAGTGCGGGCCGGGCACCACGGCCTTGTTCTGGCGTCCGTCCTCGCCATTGTCGTAGGGGACGCCCGCGGCGATCTTCAGGTCCTGCCGGTTCGGCCGTACCCCGCCGGTCCAGTCGAAGATGCTGCCGCGCAGGCTCGGCCACATGACCGTGAGGTCCACGACGCTCGTCTCAAGCCTGCTCTGCCGCAGATCGGAGAGCATCACCAGCACCGACACCACCTGGTTGCCGGAGATGAGATCGACCCACATCGCCGTCGGCCGCTGGTGCCGGATCAGCGCCGCGTCCACCCGCTTGGCGAACGGGGTGAACGCCAGCGCCGGGATCGCCTCGGCGATGGGGGTCGGCTCCACGAGCCAACTGTCCTTGTTGGCGTCGATGGTGACCTGCAACACGCCCATCATGTTGTCCCGGAAGACCAGCGCCCGGTTCTCCTGGTCACCGACCGCGGCGTCCACGCCGGACTCGAAGACGGTGCCCCGGAACGGGTGGAAGAAGTCCCTGATGGGCCCGGGGCCCTTGACACGCTTGTCGTTGCCGGTCTCGGGGTCCAGCTCGACCCGCACGTACTGGTCGCCGCGGAACAGCATCAGCTCCTTGTCGTACCGGGTACGCGCCTCGAAGACGGCGTCGATGCCCTCGGAGAAGTCGGTGCCGCGCAGGCTCGGCCAGTTGTCGCCGGTGTCCTTCACCGCACCGAGCCAGCCGTCCGACTTACCGATCGGTACGTCACCGGGATGGATCGTGCCGTCGATGTCGGCGTCCGGGTTGAACCGGGCGTAGACGCCGTCCTGGAACAGGTAGTGGTCGGCGAGCCGGAAGCCCTCGCCGCGCCACGGATCGACGGTCTCCACGGCGTCGTCGATCGGCGACCTGGTCAGCCTCGAATCACCGGGACGGTCGCCCGGCCGCCCGACGCACGGGAAGTACTTCTGCCCCGACTCCCCGATCTTCTGGACGGCGTCCGACAGGCAGGCGCTGAGGGCGACCTGGCCGTGTGCGTTCGGGTGGATGGCCTCCGCCAGCTCGCCCGGCGTGGTGAACCCCTGGATGAACCGGACCCACTCGGACTCGTCCGCCGGCATCGGATCGGACAGCGATTCGCCGGACTTCGCCTGCCGGGCCGAGCTCGCGCACAGCTCGTGCCCGGCGAACGCGTCCTTCAGGTCGAGGAAGGCCACGCCGGCGCCGTTGGCCGCCCTCCGCAGCATGTCGCCGATCCCTTTGATGGCCCCTTCGCGCGTCCACGTCAGGTCTTCGTCGTAGAAGGGGCAGCCGCCCTGGGTGTACCGGTCGTAGTGGTCGCCCGGGTACCGCATGTACTCGGTGGGGGGCAGCGGGGACGGGTATGACTGGAGGACGAGCCGGTAGCTGCCCTCGTCCTGCCCGGCGTCGCTCATGGTGGCGCGGATGGTGGAAAGGACCTTGGAGACGTCCTTGCCCACGTCGCCGAGCCGTTCCTTGAGCATCTCGTCGGCACCGTCGCGGCAGGCCGGGCCGTTGACCATGAACGTCTGCACGCACCCCTTCACGATGTCGGAGAACCCGAGGTCGTTGCCGCCGATGGACACCGCGATCGTGTGCACCTCGAACTCCGCGGCAAGCTCGGCGAGCTGCTCGATCTGCGGCTTTTCTCCCTTGAAGGAGTCCGAGAGCAGGTGCTTGGTCTCGGCGCCCGAGCACGCGATGTTGAACCTGCGTTCGCGCGGGACCCCGGGGATCTCGGCGCCCTTGATCTCCGCGACGTCGGAGCGGTGACAGGCGTCGCTGCCGTCGCCGTTCTTCTCATAGACCTGTCTGCCGTCGGCGGACCGGTCGGTGCCCCAGGAGTCGCCCCCGGAGGAGGTGTTGGCGTTGCCCTGCCAGCGCCCGCCCTCACCGGAGATGTAGCTGTCCCCCATCGAGACGGCCGCGAGCTGGAGGTTCTCGATGGGACAGGCTTCCTCGGCGGCGGCGCGCGGCGCGTTCGCCGGCGTCGGTGACGTGCCGCCCGTGCAGGTGCCGGTACCGGCGGCCCCGAAGAACACCGGCCAGTGGTCGGAACCGTACCTCGACACCGCCCGGCTGGCGTTGTAGCCGTTACCCGCGCCCTTGGCCACCATGAAATCCAGTTCGGCACCGTGATCGTGGGTTCGCGAGCCTTGCGAAATGATGCGCTCACCGGGGTCGAGATCCGTGATGCTGCTCAACGCGGCCTGATTCTCCGCGAAGTTGAGCTTCGCGGCACCGGTGAGCCTGTTCCGCGAAGCCCGCCATGCCTCCGTGTCCTCGGTGGGGAACCTGTTCCAGTCGCCCATCGCGGCCCAGTCGCTGGTGAAACCGGCCACCTGGTGCAGGCTGGAGATGTCCTCGACCAGCGTGTCCGCGTTGTTGTTGGCGCGTTTCGGCGCCGTGGTGGCGTGGATGGAGTAGTACCAGGCGCCGTCCACCTTCACACCGAGAGCGGGAAAAGCGCTGTTCCCATCCCAGTCATCCCGTACATTGACCACGTGCACGTCCGTGGCCACGTTGGCGACGTCCAGGGTGGTGACGATCGCGATACCCCGGTTGTTGGAATTGGTCCGGATCACAAAGGCGGTTCCGCCGTCGCCGGAAAGTGTGTACTCCTCGACACGCCAGCGCAGCGGGGACGAGGTCGTACCGTCCGTGTTGAGGTGGCGCACATCGTGATTCGTGGCGGTGAGGCCCAGGAACGGTCCGTTGACCACTTCCTGGAGGGCGGCGACCTTGACATCGTGGTCACGCATCAGATCGGCCACCTTGCCCGCGGTCTGCCCGCTTCCGTGCAGGTTCCAGGTCATCGCGACCTGCGCGACGGCCGCCTGGGCGGACGGTGGCTGCGGTACGACGACGAGGAGCCCGGCGACCAGCGTCAAGGCCAGCAGGTCGGCCGCCCGGCGCCTCCATCCACGACCTAATAATCGAGACATTTGTCCCTTCCCAGTACGCGTTATGACAGCGTGCTTCTGGACTGGCGACGGCGACGGCGGGGATGACGAAAGGCGGAAGCGGGCACAGAGCAGATAGGCGGTTGGTACGGTGGTGGTCCGCCTCTCGGTGACCTTGAGGCGGACGGCAGGCTCCCGTGCTGCAAATGGTCCGCCCGGGTGCCCCGTCGTGGTGTCGCCGGCGGCCGGAAAGTGCGCGATCACCCTGCCGCTGAGCGCAGCGTAGTTCGGCAGGTGTCCACTCGACAGTCCACTTTTTATCCATTCGGCGCCGAAGTCATGGGCCGTCATGAAAGGTTGTTCGATTCGGCCCGCCCGGCGACCGGAAAAGTGGCTCCCTATTTCGTGCGGTGATCTCCGGATCGCCGTGGCACCTCATATCAATCGGCACCTGTCACGCCGCTATATGGAATCCGCCATAACTCCGATGTTATAGATTTCTGTAGGGTACTCAGGGTAAATACGTGGTGCCAGCTTCGGGTGTAGCGGCCGGGGCTTACAAGCACACGAGCCGCACGGTAAACCCCCCAGAAAACCAAGGAGATCACTGTGGACGCCGAGCACACCGGTGCCCCAAGAGAGCCGGAATCCGGAAGGGGCGGCAAGGTCATTTCGCGGAAGACCCTGCTGAAGGCCGCCGTCATGGCCGCGCCGATCCCCATCCTGGTCCCCCAGATTCCCGCGCTCGCCCGCAGCGTGGCCCCCGGGCAGACCCTGGAGCCCACGCCGTACTGCCAGGAGCCCGAGGACCGCACGCCCGCCCAGACCGAGGGCCCGTACTTCAAGCCGAACTCCCCGCAGCGCGACACCCTGACCGGAGCCGGCACCCGCCTCGTCGTCAGCGGCTACGTCTTCAACCTGGCGTGCCAGCCGATCGCCAACGCCCTGCTGGACTTCTGGCAGGCCGACAACAACGGCAACTACGACAACGTCGGCTACAACTTCCGCGGGCACCAGTTCACCAACGCCCAGGGCCAGTACCGGCTCACCACGATCGTCCCCGGCCTGTACCCGGGCCGCACCCGGCACATCCACGTCAAGGTCCAGGCCCCCGGCCGGCCGGTGCTGACGACGCAGCTCTACTTCCCGGGTGAGCCGCGCAACAACACCGACACGATCTACGACCCCCGCCTGCTGATGACGATCAGCTCATCCGGCGGGCAGCGCCAGGGCGCGTTCGACTTCGTGCTGAACATCGCCGGCGGCCCGACCGGCGGCCCCACCGGCACGGCCCAGCCGACGACCTGGCGGCCGGGCGTTCAGTACCAGGTGGGCCAGACGGTCGTCTACCAGAACGTGACCTACCGCTGCGCGCTCACCCACACCTCGCGCACCGGCTGGGAGCCGCCCAGGGTCCCCACCCTCTGGACCCGTGTGGGCTAGCCCCGCAGTGCTCCGGCGCCGCTCCCGTGCGAGCGGCGCCGGATTCCGGTCAGCGAAACCAGTAGTCGAGGTTCCCGGCCTCGATGTCCGCCTGGTGGCGCCGGATCACCGACCGGTCCACCCACATGGTGGCGGACCAGAGCACCGCCGCCGACAGCGCCAGCCAGCCGTAGGAGTATCCGCCGAGGAAGGACAGGATGGCGCCGAGCCACCCTGCCAGCGCGCCCGACCACCGAGGCATGGCGATCAGGTAGTCCGGGTCGCGCCGCCACCACCACCAGGCGTGCAGGCTCCTGGTCAACGCGACCACCGCCACCCAGGTGAAGATGAACGCGGCGATCACCCATCGCCGGTCGCCCGTGCCGACGGCCATCACCAGCAGCACCGCCCCGGCCGGAGTGCCGCAGCCGCCGAGCCCGAGCCCGGCCAGCCACCGTGACGGGAGCCGGTCCCCGGAGATCACTCTCCCCATGACCTTCACGGTAACGCGTGACCGTCGCGGTAACGCGCCGGAAAACGTGCGGACGTCGCTTCGCCGATGCCATAGCCTGCCTGCGGGGTGACGGGCGCATATGACGGAGCTGATGGGCGTGGTGGGCCCGATGGCGCACGGGCTGGCCATCGACGATGACGATCCGAAGGTCATCGGTGTGTACATCGCCGACCCTGTGGACGTCTGCGGCCTGCACGGGCCCGCCGTGCTGACGCGTACCTACGTGGGTCCCGACCATGGCGCCCTCACGATGCACGAGCTGTACAAGTTCGCCACCCTCGCGCTCCAAGCCGATCCCGCGGCGAGCGAACTTCTCTGGCTCGACTCCCACTCGGTGCGGACCGAGGCGGGAGACGCGCTCGTCGAGAACCGCACGGCGTTCCTGTCGGCACTGAACGTGCGCGAAGCGTACAGGAAGGCCGCACGGCACATCTTCCGCCGGTTCGGGGTCCCGCCGCACGGGATCGTGGACGACCTGTCGGCCGACGAGATCGCCGAGCTCACCAGAGAGCAGGCACGGGACTGCGTACGGCTGCTACGGCAGGCGCGTACGCTGCTGAAGACCGGCCAACTGGTGATCGACATGTCGGCACAGCGCGAGGACGTCTTCGCGGCGGGCGAACTCGCCACCCGCAACCCCAAGGCGTTCTCCGCCTTCGTCACCAGGACACTGGCGGACCTGGAGTCGATCGACTCGGTGCTACCGGACACCCCCGACACCGCCCGGGTGGACGCCCTGCTGGTGGAGTTGAGGATGGCCGCCCTCCGGCCGGGCGGCGCCGCCCGCTGAGAGCGGCGCCGGCGCCTTCACCGCCGGGGATCCGGGAACCCCAGGCGCGCCCGATAGGAGTGCATCCGATCCAGCAGGGCCGCCCGATCGGCCGGCTCGTCGTCGAGCAGCACCAGGGGCGGATCGCCGGTGGCGCATATCCCGTATATCTGGTCGGCCACGCTCTCGGTGAGGATGTGGTCGAAATGAAAAGAGCCCTCGAATGCCAGCCAGGCCACCGAGCCGGAATGCTCGCATGCCGTACGCAGGCATGCTTCCAGCCGCTGCCTGAGGTCCTCGGGCAATACCTCGAAGACGAAGTCGTATTCATAGACCAGCGGCAGCCGGGGAAAGCCGCGATCGTCTTCCAGACGGTAGGTGTTCGTCCGCCTCGGACCGTGTCGTCCCCACGCGCCGGCGAAGTCCGGCGCGGATGAGGCCGGGGAGATCAGGAAGAGGCTGACCACCGGAGTGATCCCGTCCCAGCGGATCGCGTCCAGCACACCGTTCACTGAAGACCCCACTTCACCATGTTCTGCGGGCTGGGCACCAGCGCCGAGATCACATTGCCCTGGTAGTCCCCTTCCTTTGCGACGAACACTACGACAGTGCGGCCGTCGACCTTTCCGGCGAAGGCGCGGGCCTGCGTTCCGCCCATCTTCCAGTTGAAGGACTTGCTCGGATTTCGCAGCACCGGCGACACCTTCTCCTGGAAGATACCGGCCTTATGGGCGACGCTACCTTGATTCGGAATGATTCCTTCATCGACCAGGTGTCGCATCGCGTGGCCTCCGCCACCACGCATGTTCGCGAAAGCGGAGCCGACGGTGTCGTCTGTGAAGCCGATCGCTGGAGGCGGGGCGTTCGGGGCGGTCCCGGGCTTCGCCGCCTGTGCGCCCCCCGGCTTGGCCGCCGTCCCGCCGCCCCCCGATTTGCCGCCCGTCCCGCCGCCGCGGCCGAGGGCGTTCTTGACCTTGCCTGCGGCCTTGCCCGCCGCCGCGGCGACGGTGCGGCCGGTCGCGGTGGTGGCGAGTTTGCCGAGTACCGCGCCCGCGCCCTTGCCGATGACGCCGCCCGCCGCGCCGGTGATGGCTCCGACGGCGGCGGCCTTGACCGCGCCTCCCGCGCTCCATTCGTCGCGGGGGGTGGAGACCAGGTAGCCGGCCATGCTGCCGGCGGCCCCACCGGCGGCGGCGCAGCCCACGCTGCCGGCGCCTCCCGTGGCCGCCAGGCAGCCGCCCGTGACGACGACCGCCACCGTGACGCTGACGATGGTGGCCTTGTGCTCTTTCCAGATGTTCTTGGCCTTGCAGCCGAAGCTCCAGCGTCCGCAGGAGGGCGGGTTGCCCGGCGGGGGCGGCGGCGGGTACGAGACGAAGTGGATGCCACCGCCGCTGCCACCGGGGTTTTTGATGGGGGTCACACGGCAGGACGGGCACGGTTGCGCGCCGCCGTCGTACATCAGGCCGGTGGCGTCGGAGCCGGTGACCGGGTTGTTGTCGGCGTAGGCGTAGCCGTTCCAGCTCTGTGGGTCGCTGACGTCGAGGACGGGGTCGATGGAGATGAAGCGGCCGATCTCGGCGTCGTACTCGCGGGCGCCGAGGTGGGTCAGGGCGGTGGCCTCGTCGATGGTGCCGCCGACGAAGCCCTTCTGGCCCGGCCAGAAGGACGGCGGGAGGCCGCGCTGCCGCCCGAAGGGGGTGAAGCGGCGGCGGTTGGTCGCCTGGGCCGCAGTGTCCTCGACGGAGCTGTCGGCGGTGCCGTGGTGGTCGGCGCCCAGCCAGGTCACGCCCCTGCCGGTACGGGTGGCGATGGTCTGCCCGGCGAAGTCGTAGTAGCGGGTGGTGTTCTTGGCGCCGGTCCTGGTGTCCAGCCGGATCTCCATACCGGCGAGGTAGAGGGTGGTGGAGGTGGGGTCGCGGCGGATGAGCCGGTCGCCGCCCGCGTCGTAGACGTACGTGCTGACGCCGGAGGGGTCGGTGGACTTGGCCAGGTGGCCTTCGACGTCCCATTCCAGGGTGCGGCCCGAGCCGCGTGCGGTGGTGTTGCCGACCTGGTCGTAGGCGTAGGCGTCGGTCTGGCCGTCGCGCGCGCCGCCCTCGTGCCCGACCGAGGTCAGCGTGTGCGGCTGCGGCTTGCCCGCCCCGGCGTACGTGTAGGTCTTGGTGATGTCGCCGGTGGCCCGGTGGTCGATCTCCTTGGTGCGGTTGCCGGCGACGTCGTAGGCGAAGGACTGCCAGTAGGGCGCGGGCCCGCCGACGACGCTCTGCGTGGGGTCGGCGGCGCAGTCGCCGGTCGAGGTGGTCCAGGCGTCGGTCAGGCGTTGCAGGTGGTCCTGGCGGAAGCACTGGACGTCGGGCGTCTGGCCGGACGGCGTGTCCGCGATCTTGGTGATGTTGCCCGAAGGGTCATAGGTGTAGTTGGTGTCGGCGATCGAGATGGGGGCGGTCTCCCGCTCGAACACCGAGCGGGTGAGCCGGCCGGTGCCCTCCTCGTAGAAGTTGGTCTCCTTGACCCGCTTCAGGCCGGTGCTCATCGTCAGGTCGAGGACCTGGCCGAGCTTGGAGTAGGTCGTCGAGGTGACGTAGTTGGTCAGGCCCCGCATCGTGACCGGGTTGCCGAGGTCGTCGTAGTCGTACAGCAGGGTCTCGCCGAGCAGGTCGCCCGCTGCGGGTAGCACGGTCCGGTGGACGGTGCCGTCCGGGTTGTAGTCGGTGGCGGTCTTGTACGTGCCCGCGAGCGCGCCTTCGGCGGCCGGGATGACGGTCTGCGTCCCGGTGGCCCGGTAGGCGTTGTCGAACCCGGTCACGGCGCTGCTGTAGGCGTCCGTCGCGCCGGTGGCGGCGTTCTTGACGTACCGGGTGGCGCCGGTCGGCTGGCCCTTGACCACGGTGCCGTCGGGCAGCTTGTCGAACGTCCACTCGGCGAGCTTGGTCCCCGCGGCGGAGGTGCCCGCGTACTCGGCGATCTTGCGGCCGAGGGCGTCGTAGGCGAAGAACAGGCTGGTGCCGCGCGCGTCGGTGACCGTCGTGAGCAGGTCGTTCTTGTCGTCGTAGGTAAGCTTGGTGGTGCCCTCGCCGGGGTCGTCCACCTGGATCATGCGACCGCGCAGGTCATACCGGTAGGTCCGGGTGTTGCCCGCCGCGTCGGTGATGCTGGCCGGCTGCCCGGCGCGGGTGTAGGTGAACTTGACGGCGTCGTGGTCGCCGGTCGGGGCGTCGCCCTTGTACTGGCGGACCTCGACCGTCTCGCCCTGCCCGTTGGTGATCGTGGTGGTCGGGGTGGCCCCGGGGGGCGGATCGACGCTGACGCGGTCGCCGCCGTAGGTGGTCGTGGTGCGCCACTGCTCGGTGCCGCGCTTGCGGAAGATCTCCGCGGTCGGCCACTCCATGCCGTTGTAGACGGTGACGTTCTGGCCGGGTACGTCGTCGTCGCTGCCCGGCACCCACAGCGTGCCGCCGGGGGCGCCTTCGGCGTAGTAGTCGGCATTGGTCTTGTGGACCAGGCCACGAGTGTCGTACAGGGTGTCGTTGACCAGGCGGCCACCGCCGGGGGCGGGCTGCTGGGTCTGGCGGGCGCGTAACAGCCCGTCGTACAGGGCGTAGCCGGTGGTGTAGGTGGCGTTGTCGGCGCGCAGGGTCGAGGTCGTGACGGTGGTCGGGCCGTTGGCGCGGACGTCGTAGCCGAACTTCATGTTCGGGGTCGATGCGTACCCGGCCTTGGGGTGGCCGGGCAGCCACACGCCGGTCAGCCGCCCGAGCGGGTCGTAGGCCAGGTCGGCGCGCTTGCCGTTGGCGTCGGTCGTCGCGGTGGCCAGGCCCCAGGCGGGCTCGATCTCGGTGGTGGTGACGTGGCCGAGCGCGTTGGTCTCCTGCTGGGCGGTGACCGGGCCGGTGGCCGGGGTGTAGACCGTCTTGGTGGTGGTGCCGTTGGGGTCGGTGACCACGAGGGGGCGGCCGTAGACGTCGAAGGTGGTGGAACCTGCGGTGACGTACCGCGGCCCGCCGTCCCACGAGCCCAGCTTCTCGGTCCTGGTGACGTCCCCCTTGACCGGCGCGACCCCGAACGCCTTGCCGTCGTAGTACTTGCGCACGTCGGAGACCACGTCGCCGGGACGTTCGGGGGTGGCGGTACACGCCTTGGTGACGGTCTCCACGCGGACCGCGTAGGAGACCAGCCAGCGGGCGGTGTCGCGAGCGTAGGTGGTGCTGATGCACTGGTCGTCGTCGGTGGTGGCGTCGTCGCCGAGGTCGTTGACCTCGGTGGGCAGGCCGTCTGCGTTGTAGGCGGTGTCGGTGGTGGCATGCCGCCAGCCGCCCGCGGCCAGCGCGGTACGCTCGCGGGTCCTGCCGGTGCGGACCATGTGCGCGGTGGTCGTCGCCCAGGGACGGACGCGTTTGGCGGTCTGCTTGGTCCAGTAGCCGGTGATGGTGCCGGTCATCGCGGGCCCCGAGGGGCCGTCGTAGCGGATCTCCTCGCGGACCTTGCCCTGCAAGGGCTCGGCGTCGGTGACGGCGGTGCCCGTGGAGTCGGTGACCTTGACGTCCCGCCTGCCGCCGCCGGACAGCTCGTCGCCGTCCATGCCGCGGAAGTAGGTGAACTCGGCCTTGGAGCGCTGCTCGCCGGGCGCGCCGCGCAGCACCCGCACCTTGCCGTACCCGCGCCACTGCGACCAGGTCTTGTACTTCTCCTTGGTCAGCCCGTCGTCGTCATCGCGGTGCCAGGCGCCGCCGCCGAGGTACTCGTAGGTCTCCAGCACGTCGGGCGCGCCGCCGGTCCGGTCGATCTGCTGGACCTGCGTGACGACGTACTTGTGGAACCAGTCCGGCTTGGGCGAGGTGGCGCCCTCCGGGGTCCAGTACTGCGGGTAGCAGCGGCGGGTGTTGGCGTCGGGCTCGGGGGTGTGCCCGGCGACGCAGTCCTCGTCGGAGTAGGTGATCGACAGCGCGCCGCCGGTCTCGTTGTCGATCGCCGAGACGCGCCACTTGGTCAGCGGCGGGCGTCCCTCCAGGGCGTCCACCCGGTTGGGGCGCTGCACCCCGGCGAACCGCACCTGCGGCAGCGAGGCCGTCCCGCCGACCTTCCCGGTGTGCTGGATCCCGGCCAGCCACAGCGCCGCCGCGGTGCCGTCGCCGGGCGCGCGCATCTGCTGGTCGAGGGTCCAGGTGTCGACGTCCTTGTACGCGCCGCCCGACGCGACCTGCGTGGTGACGGCGGCCAGCCGCTTGCGCGTCCAGAACGTCGGCGAGTACCGGTCGATGCACTTGTCGCCCGCGTCGCAGTTCTGGTCGAAGGGGACCTCGGGCCAGTACTTGGCGTTGTCCTTGGTGAACTTGCCCTCGGCGCAGTCGAAGGCGGCGGACGGGATGCACCGCTCCCTGACGTCGAAGACGACCCGGGCCGGCGCCGGGGAGGTGAAGATCGCGTCCGCGCGCTGGCCGTAGTCGATGCGCTTGAGGTGGCCGCCCCGGTCGTAGGAGGTGGGGGTGCCGTTCGGGACGCCGTCGGTCAGGGTGGTGACGTCGCGGCGGTAGTGGTTGGTCTCGCGGCCGTACCAGAAGGTGCTGACCGTGCCGTGCGGGTCCACGACGTAGTCGAGGTTCCACCGCCATGCCTGCCGGCACCAGGACTCGGAGAAGGTGTCCTTGTGGCAGGGTTCGCCTTCGTCGTCCCCGAACACCGGGACGGTCCAGGTGGACTGCGTCTCGGCCTTGCCCTCCGACCAGCGCGGCAGGTGACCGAGGCCGAAGTAGTACTGGGTGCCGTCGGGGGTGGTGACGCGCCAGTGCTCGCCCTCGTTCGCGCCGTTGTCGGCGCCGGACAGTTTCTCGATCTTGGAGCCGTCGTCCTCGCGCGGCTGCCAGGTGCCGGTGTCGTCGTCCCGGATCAGTTCGGTGGCCTGGCCGTTCAGCGAGAGGGTGGCGTTCTGGTTGCCCCAGCACTGGTCGTTGCGCTTGGGGGTGACGCCGTCGTCGGCGCACGCCTTGTACCGGCGCTCGATGAACCCGGGCCAGTAGTCGAAGCCCTCGCCGATCCAGGACGCCTGGTTGTTGGTGGCGACCGTGCGGCCGTCCACGCTCCCTGAGGAGTAGACGAAGTCGATGTTGGGAGTGGGGCCGCCCGGAGTCGGCGGCAGCCGCAGCGGATAGTTCCAGGAGAACGCGCCGCTCTGGTTGCTGACGCTCCAGGTGGCCGACGGCGACAACGACGTCGCCTCGTACGTGCCCGCCGGGCCGGACGGACCGGCCTCGGCGGCCAGCGTCGCCGGGCCGGTGTCGGCGAGGCCGATCTCGGCGGTCAGGCGGCCGGTCTTGATGTCGTTGCGGGTGGGCAGCGGCGTTCTGGCCTGGCATCGCGGCTGGTCGGGGGTGGTGGCCGCGCAGGCGGGCAACCGGACCAGGCGCAGCCGGGAGGCCCAGTCGCCGCCGTAGGCGTACCGGAAGCCCGAGTAGTCCACCTCGACCGTCACGCGGGTCCCGCGCGGGGGGCGGGCCTGCGGGGTGAGCCGGATGCCGAGACCGGTGATGCCGGATCTGCCGGCGGTGGCGGCGTCCATCGTTCGTACCTGGACGCTGTCGAAGCCGTTCTTCACAGCGGCTTTCAGGCTCACCGCCGCCGTCCAGGAGACCGGCGGGGCCCCCTTCAGGGCGTACGCCGCGCCCGGGTCCGTCAAGGGCCCGCGCGCCCGGGCCGCGTGGCCGGGCACCGGGCGTTGCTCCTGGGCCTTCTGCCAGGGCGGATCGCCGCTGGTGGCCCGTGCGTTCGTCGGGGCGGCCAGCGTGGCCGGTACCACGACGGCCAGGATGGCGGCGACCTTGCTCCAGCCTCGCTTGGAACCGAGCACGGCTTCCTCCGGGGGTGGGTGAGCGTGAGCGGACGTCGGAGACCCGGAGGTCTAGGAGTCGATGGGGAGGTTCATCGCGATGTTGAGGACCTGGCGGTCGGTCAGGGTGCCGGTGTAGGCGCGGACGTCGTCGATGTCGCCGCCGAAGTGGTCCACGGCGGCGCCGTTGTATCTGGCCCGGCCGATCTGCATCGCCCCGGCCGGCCAGCCGCCGGTGACCGTCCGCTGGTCGTTGAGCTGGCCGTTGACGTACAGGCGGATCTGCTTGGCCTGCTCGTCGTACACCCCGGCCAGGTGGGTCCAGGTGTTGAGCGCCGAACAGTCGATGGGCTCGGCGGAGGAGGCGTGCGTGAGCGCGCCGACGGCGGGGTCCGGGGTCGTGGAGAACGACCAGCGCGGTACCCGCACGCCGTTCTCGCCGAAGATCCGGTGGCTGAGGTAGAAGGAGCTGTAGGTGGCCCCGTCCTGGGCGAGGACCGTCATGTTCCGGCCCGGTAGCGTGCAGGTGTCGTCGCCGGCCAGGCGCACCCACGCCGTCACCGCGAAGCTGTGGTCGGTGCGCAGCGGCGCCGACGGGGTGGCCGCGTAGCCGGTGGTGCCGTTGAGGGCGAGCACGCCGCCGCCGTCGAAGCCGTCGTCGGACCAGGCCGCGCCGCCGCCGAGCGTCGCGGGCCAGCGGCTGTCGATGGTGTTGGCGGCGGTGGTACCGGTGCCCTCCTCGAAGGCCCACAGGCCGCGCTGGATGGGCGGCTGCTTGGCCATGGCGGCGATCTCGTTGCCGAGCGCGGGGTCGTTGACGGTACGCGGGTCGTCGGAGAGCTCCCGCTTCCAGACCTTCACGTCGTCGATGTCGCCGGCGAAGTTCTCGATGTAGGTGCCGTGCCACTTGACCCGCCCGATCTGGAGCGGGCCGGTCGCGTCGAAGGGCGTGTAGGGGTAGTTCCCCGTGGCCGCCAGGAGGCCGTTGACGTACAGGCGCAGTTGCTTGCGCGGCGCGTCGTACACGCCGGTCAGATGGGTCCAGATGCCGGTCATCGCCTCGGTGTCGCTGATCGCGTAGACGATGGTCTTGTCATCGACGTCGGCGTCGAACTTGTTGAAGACCCAGCGTTTGGAGTAGGAGGCGTAGTAGAGCTGGAAGCCCGAGCCGCGGACGGCGTCCTGGCTGGCCACGGTGTAGTTCTTGCTCTTGTCGTTCAGCAGCACCCAGGCCGAGACGCTCATGCTCCGGTCGGTGTGCACCACCGGGCCGTCCGTGCTGGCGTACCCCGTGCCGCCGTCCAGGCGCAGGCCGCCGGCCACGCGGGCGCCGGCCCAGCTCGCGCCGCCGGTGATCGTCGCCGGGTGCGTCGTGGCCCCCGAGTCGGCCGCCGTGGTGCCCGAGGTCTCGTCCAGCTTCCAGTGGCCTTCCGGGCCGAACCCGGCGTTGACGTAGAAGCTGTAGACGGCGGGGGTCTTGCCGACATTGCCCGCCCGGTCCACCGGGAAGACGTACAGGGCGTTCAGCCAGTCGTGGCGGGGTGCCAGGCGTACGTTGACGGAGGTCTGCCCGGCCGGGATCGCCACCTGGGTGGCGGCGGTGGCCAGCGCCGGGTCGTCCAGCGCCCAGCGGAAGGCCGTCACGTCGGTCTCACCCTCGGCGGGGGCCAGCGTGAACGCGCCTGCCCAGCCCACGCTGCCCTGCCAGGCGTCCGGGGTGTCGGCCGGGTAGTCCGCCGAGGTCACCTTGGGCAGGGTGGCGGGGTCGATCGTGTCCACGGTGAACTCGCACCACTTGCTCCAGGCGCTGGAGTCGGTGCCGTCGTACGCCTTGACCTTGTAGGAGTAGCTGTGCCCGGTGAGCAGCCCGGCCAGTTTGACCGCGTGGTCGGTGGCCGCGGTGGTGTACTTGTAGGCGGTCTTGCCGCCGCCCGGCATGGTCGAGGTGACGTCGTCCCAGACGCCGGTCGCGGCGTTGTAGTGGTGCAGGACGAACTCGGCCCGCACGCCGTCGTTGGCCTTGTCCGGGTCGTAGATCTTGGCCTTGAGCTGGAGCGGGTTCGCGGCGTCGCCCGCGTTGACCATGGGCCTGGCCTCGCCGGTGACACACGGGGTGGCCGGGTACGTGCCGATGCCCGACGGGGCCGCGGGCGGGGTGTTGTAGTCGATGACCAGCTTGGGCGCGGAGCTGAAGCCCTTCCAGCCCCACACGCCGCTGCTGGTGTCGTTGCTGTCCTTCAGCCCGAAGGTGGTGTTCGGCCAGCCGTTCTTGGCGGCCTGGACGATCGCGGGGGTCGCGTTGAACTCGATGCCCTTGTCCGGGCAGGAGGAGCTGTAACCGGCGTCGGAGGCGACGCTGCCCTGATGCTGGCTCCAGGTCGGCTGGTGGCTCCAGTTCGTGGACTTGGAGATGCCGCCGGTGAGCCAGAGCTGTACGGCCTGCGGGTCCGCGGTGCAGCCCCACGACTTGACCTGGGTGATGCGGAACGTCGCCTTCAGGATGTGCTTGCCGTTGACGTTGTCGGAGTCCATCCGGAAGTAGGAGCGTTTGAGGCCGCTGCCGTAGTTGCCCGCTTCCGGCATGTGGCTGGAGTTCCAGTACTCCTGGGCGGGGTACGCCTTGTCCACGTACGTCCAGGCGAGCTTCGACCCGGACCACTGGGGGTCGATGTAGACGGGGTACGTCGTGCCGGGAGAGGTCAGCAGGCTCTCGTCCGGCTTGATCATCAGACGGTCCCGGGTCAGTTCCACGCCCATGACCGCCTGCTTGGCGTCGGCCGCCGCCGCTTTGAGCGTGGAGTTCGCGCCCGAGGAGTCCCACATGCGGGGCGCGGGCGCGTGGAACACCTCGGTCCCCGACTCGGTGACCGCGCTCAGGCCGCCGGCCGCCGTCTCGCGTACGCGCAGCCCGGTCGCGCGCAGGCCGAAGGCGAGTTCGCGCAGCGCCGGGTCGGCGGCGGCCTTCCTGGACTTGACCACCAGCACCTCGGAGAAGCCGAGCACCGACGCGGTCACCTTCAGGTCCACCCCCGGCAGCACCTCGGCGTACGTCGCGGTGTCCCCCGCGAGCACCGGCTTGGGCAGGCTGCGCGGCCAGGTCATCGCGACCGAACGGCCGCCGTCGCCGATGGCGGCCAGCGGGGCCGTCCCGCCGCCGGAGAAGGTGAGGTCCAGCGGGGTGGCCACGGTCCGCACGCTGCCGTCGGCGGCGAAGACCAGGCGCGGATCGACGTCGGCCCAGCCGCCGCCGCGCCGTACCCGCTCGGGCAGCGCCGAGGTCTCGGAGGTGAACGACCCGTCGGGGTTGGCGAACACCTGGCGGGTCTCGGTCCGCTGGGACAGCACCTCGACCGGCCGCTTGCCGCTGCGCGCCTGTGCCAGGGCCTGCCGCTCGGTCTGTGCGGGCGGCTGTACCGTCGCGGCCTGCGCGGGTGGTGCGGCGGGTGGGACACCGACCACCGTCAGGGAACCGGCCAGCAGCGACATGGCCACGATCAGAAGACCGCGGGGGGTGCGGCGCATTACGCCTCCAGACAATCCGCTTGTTGCCTGCGATTTTGAGGAAGGGCACTTCGTTTCGCCGCGCGCAATCCACGCACCGGCCGTTGCCGCTCTGAAAGAGCGAGGTAGAAGACTTACTGCGGGCACTCGGCCGGTTCGGCCGCGGTTCGCGCCGGGCCGTTATGAACGGGCGAAACCGGCGTGGTCGATCGGGCACCCTGCGTTGTGGTGACCGTCGTTCACCGGTACGGAGGTACTCGCTCCTGCGTGATTCGTGGCCTGGTCAGGGCCGGGACGGATATGGAGGCGAGGGTCACGAGGGCGAGTGGGATGCGTGCCGGGCGCATGGTTACCTGCCGTTCGAAATGCGAGCCGAGAGTGGACCGCTCGGCTACGGCGTTCCTTCGCACGGGCCATCACACCCCCCGAAAAGATCCCCTGTCACCGCTGGGCGGCTCGGTCATATTGACACTTCGTGAGTTGACCGGCAATCCCCGCTGCGACTTTTCGACGAGCGGGCTCCGCCTGGCATGAGACGCCGCGCATATGCCGCCGTATCGAGAATCCGCTCGACACGCACGGGCGGTCCCCGGGCGGGGCGCCGGCCGACCGGGGCGGCCGGGCGGCCGGCTCGGGGCGATATGAAGAACGAATTAGCGAGAACCTGGTACCTGAATCCCGCTGCCGTGGGCCATAATGGCCAGAGATCGACACGGAGGTGCGAGGTTGGCCGAGGACAGGCAGGTGGGAGTCAATCTCCGGACCAACGTGCCCCACTCGGCACGCGTCTATGACTACTTCCTGGGCGGCAAGGACAATTTCGAGGCCGACCGCACGGCGGCCGAGGACGTCATCAAGATCGCCCCGTACATGCCGACCTCCGTGCGCGCCAACCGCGACTTCATGATCAGGGTGATCCGGCACCTGGCGGCCGAGCGCGGCGTCGACCAGTTCATCGACATCGGCACCGGCCTGCCCACCTCGCCCAACCTGCACGAGGTGGCCCAGGGGGCCGATCCGGCCGCGCGGGTCATCTACGTGGACAACGACCCGCTCGTCCTCGTCCACGCCCGCGCCCTGCTCACCAGCACCCCGCAGGGCAGGACCCGCTACATCCAGGCCGACCTGAACGACCCGGACGCCATCATCGGCTCGCCCGAGGTCCGCGAGACCTTCGACTTCACCCGTCCCGTCGCGCTGTGCCTGATCGCGGTCGTCCACTTCATTCACGACGATGACACGGTGCGCTCGATCATCGATCGCCTGATGGAGGCGCTGCCCGCGGGCAGCTTCCTGACCCTGTCCACCATCGCGCTCGACAGCGCGCCCGGCAAACTGGTCAGCGAGGCCGTCGCCCAGTACAACCGGCGCGGGATCATGTCCAAGGCCCGCACCAGGGCGCAGATCGAGGGGCTCTTCGACGGGTTCCGGCTGATCGAGCCGGGCGTGGTGCCGGTACACCGCTGGCGGCCGGACGCCACGGCGCTCCCCGTGGACGACAAGATGGTCTCGATGTACGGCGGGCTGGCCATCAAGGACTGACCCTGGCGGAAGCGCGCGCCCGGCGCGGCTGGTGGTCTGCCGGGGGTTCCGGCCGATCGGCTATCTCGTGGCGGTGCCGTACATGCCGGAGGCCGGGTCGGCCGCGGTGGTCGCCGACTGCGTGTCCAGGTTCCAGCCTTCCGCGTACGCCGTGGCGAACTCCGCTTCGCCCAGTGCGGCCTGCCCCCGGCGGGTCAGAAGGCGGACCTGCGGGTCGGTGTGGTCGTGTGCGCCGCGCAGGCGGGCGGCGGCCCCGAGCAGCACGGCCGACTCGTGCCGCCGCCCGCGCGTCTCGGCGAGCGCGGCGGCGTTCACCGCCACCGGCGCCAGGGCCGGCAGTTCCCTCGTCGCCAGCGCCGCCGCGTACGCCGCGCGCAGCGCCTTGTCCGCGCCGGGCAGGTCGCCGCGCGCCACGCAGAGCGCGGCCCGTGTGCCGCCGACCTGCGTCCGGGCGTGGTCGGCCGGAAACGCGGTGTCGCCGCGCAGGCCGCGTTCGGCGGCGTCGAGCAGGGCGGCGGCCCGGTCCAGGTCGCCGAGCCGTACCCGCAGGTCGGCCTCCCGCGCGTCGACCAGGACCAGCATCTCCGCCGAGGACGCGTGCAGCGCCCGCTCCCGCGCCGAATCGATCAACGCCATCGCCCGCCCGGTGTCACCGCGCCGGATGTACACGTCGATCCAGCGCAGGTCGCTGTAGAGCTGGTCGCCCAGGCTGAGCGACCCGAACCCGGCCGCCAGCGCGCGGGCCTCGCGCAGGTCGGCCAGTGCGCCGTCAAGGTCGTCGTACCGGCGCAGCCGGGCGCGCATCGGCAGCGTGGCGGCCTGGGCCCAGCGGTCGACGACCTTCCGGAAGCAGGTCAGGGCCGCCTCCACATGGCCGCGCATCCGGTCGAGCGCGCCCGCGTTCTCGGCGATCTCGGCCAGGAACATGTGGGCCAGCCCCGACACCCACACGTCGTCGTCGCCGGCCAGGCGCTCGAAGATCGCGAGCGCGGACTCCTCCTCCTGTAGGAACATCAGGATCGCGCCGGACACCCGGTGGTGGCTCGGCAGCTCCGGATGCGCGAGCAGCCGGTCGGCCAGCTCACGCATCTCCGCCCGGTCGTCCGCGGCCTCCTCTGCGGTGATGCCCGACAGGATGTCCGACCGGTTGAGCAGGTACGCGGCCCGCAGGCAGTCGCGCTCGGGGGTCGGAACGCCGCCGGGCACCGCCAGGGCCTCGCCCAGCCAGTAGGCGGCGTCGGAGTGGCGGCCGGACATCTGCCAGTACCAGGTCAGCGTCAGGGCGAGGGCGGTCGCGCCGGGGGCGTCGCGGGTGGCGCACAGGTGGCGCAGGGCGGCGAGCGTGTTGTCGTACTCGGCGTCGATGACCTTGACGGACGCCGGCTGGCCGGCCGCGCGAAGTCGCGCGTCGTGGCGGGCCATCAGCTCGGTGAAGTGAGCGGCGGCCAGGTCGCGGGCGGTGCGGAGATCGCCGGTGCCGGTGCTGATGCCGTACTCACGGATGGTTTCGAGCATCCGGTAGCGCCCGGTGCCGGGCGCGAGCTGGAGCAGTGACCGGTCCACGAGGGCGGCGAGCAGTTCGGGGATCTCGGCGGCGGGGACGGCGGTCCCGGCGCAGACGGCGGCGGCCGAGGCCGGGGTGACGCCGCCGGGCAGGATGGAGATCCGTTCGGCGACGGTGCGTTCGTGCTCGCTGAGCAGGTCCCAGCTCCAGGCGATGACCGCGCGCAGGGTGCGGTGCCGGGGAAGCGCGGTACGGCTGCCGGTGGTGAGCAGCCGGAACCGGTCGGAGAGCCCGTCGGCCAGGTCGGGCAGGGACAGCGTACGCAACCGGGCGGCGGCCAGTTCGAGGGCCAGCGGCATGCCGTCCAGGCCGCGTACCACGCGCACGATGTCGGGCAGTGTGATCTCGTCCACGTCGAAACCGGGGCGTACGGCGGCGGCCCGCTCGGTGAACAGGCGCACCGAGGCCGCTTTCCTGGCCTGTTCGACGCCGGCGTCGGGGGCGGGCAGCGCGAGCGGGGCCAGCGGCACGAGCGCCTCGCCGTCGACGGCGAGGGGTTCGCGGCTGGTGGCGAGGACGCGCAGCCCGGGGCAGCGTGGCAGCAGTGCCGCGACCAGGTGGGCGACGGCGTCGATCAGGTGCTCGCAGTTGTCGATCAGCAGCAGGCTCTCCCGGCCGCCGAACTCGCCGACCAGGGTGTCCAGTTCGTCACCCTCGACCCGTTTGCGAGCGTCGAGCATCGCGCCGCCCCGCAGCCCGATCCCGGCGAGCATGGCCGTGGCGATCTTCGCCGGTTCGGTGACGGACGCGAGATCGATGAGCCAGGCCCCGTCACGGTACTCGTGACGGTGACGGCGGGCGGCCTCCAGCGCCAGCCGGGTCTTCCCGGCCCCACCTGGGCCCAGGACGGTGACCAGGCGGCCCTTGGCGAGCAGGGCACGGACGCGAGCGAGGTCATCATCCCGGCCGATGAAGCCGGTCAACGGCACAGGCAGGTTGGTCGCTCGCCTCTGCCCATCCCCGGTACTCGCCTGTTGCCCGGCATCCCAGGCGGGCAGCCCGGTCGGCCCGATCGGACCGGCATCGGGGCTCGCCGGTCGCCCGGCGTTCCGGGCGGGCAGGTCGGGTTCGCCGGCCTGCCGCCCGGTTGGCGCTGCGGTGTTTCCGCCCGCTGAGCTTGTGGCCGGTGTGCCTTCAGGTACCTGGGCGGGGTGGTGGGGACGTAGCAGGCGCAGGTGGCGTTCGCGCAGGGCGGTGCCCGGGTCGGCGCCGAGTACGTCGGCCAGGGTCTGGCGTACGCGCTCGTGGACGGCCAGCGCCTCGGCCTGGCGTCCCTGTGCGGCGAGCGCGTCCATCAGCAGCGCCGCCGCCCGCTCGTGGGCCGTGTGCTCGGCGAGCAGCCCGGTCAGCCGGGCGGCGGCGGTCTCGGCCCGCCCCAGGGCCAGTTCGGCCTCGGCGAGGCCCGCGACCGCCTCGATCGACGCCTGTGCCAGCCGGGTCGCGACCGCGGGCGCGACCGCGGCGATCACCGCGGGTTCGGCCCCAGGTTGGTCGCCCCACAACGCCACGGCCTCAGCCAGCATCGCGCCCGCGACCTCCGGTTCGCCCGCCCGCAGCCTCTCCCGGCCGGTGGCGGCCAGCCGCTCGAAGCGCAGCGCGTCCACGTCGGCGGCGTCCACCGCCAGCCGGTACCCGCCCGCGACCTGCACGACCATGTCAGTGACCGGGCCGCCGGCCGGGGTGAGGGCGCGGCGCAGCCGGGAGACGAGGGTCTGAAGTGCGGCGGCGGGGCCGGACGGCGGCTCCTCGCCCCAGATCGCCTCGGCCAGTACGCCCGGCTCGACCCTGCGGCCTCCGGCCAGCGCCAACCGGACGAGCAGGCCCTGCAACCGCGCGCCCGGCACGGGCAGGACGACGCCCTCACCGCGCGACACCTGAAACGTGCCGAGCAGCGTGATGCGAAGCCGTGCATCCCCGTCCATCCCTCAATCTTCGCGCGCTCTCTCCCCCGCACGACCCCAAAGCAGGGACCGCCGGGTGTAAGCGCCGTGTTCGCACCGTGTCAGTGACCCGCCGCAGTCTTCGCATGCCGTACCACTCCAGCCAAGGAGCGAACCTTGAACACCAGCGAACTCGAATCACCCGACCGGCTCCCGGCCGCGCGTCGCCGCGGCGCGGGGGCGGCGCTCATGGCCAGCGGAGGCATCTTCTTCGCGGCCGAGTTCATCACCGCGGCGGCGTGGACCGACCCGCCCTACAGCTACACGTACCACTTCATCAGCAACCTCGGAGTTCGCGGCCCCTCGACCGCGTTCGGGCAGGTCATGAACTCGCCGCTCGCGTCGGTGATGAACTCGGGCTTCTTCCTCTTCGGGCTCGCCGCACTGGCCGGCGTCGCCATGCTGAGAGGACTGCCCGGCAGACGCCACTGGCCCGCCATCGCGATGGCGGCCCTGCTGGCGGCCGGCGGCATCGTACTCGCGTTCTTCCCGGGCTCCGGTGAAGTGGCGGACAACGGCGCGCCCGATTATCACTTCCTGGGCGCCGTCCTGGGGTTCCTCAGCGGCAACGTGCTCATCATCCTCATCGGCAGGATGTACCGGCTCCTCGGATTCTCCCGCGGAATGGGAAGGGGCCTGGTGGTGGCCGGAATAATCGGCTTCGTCTCACTGGTGGCCTTCGGAGCCGTCCTCGGTTCGGGAGCCGGGCTCCTCATCGGCCTGGTCGAACGCGGAATCATTTACCCATTCCTGATCTGCTTCATCATTGTGGGCGCGGCACTGCGGAAGCGTGGGATGGTCAGCCGGTGCCGGTGAGCGTGACGGTGTCCTTGCCGTTGGTGCAGACCTGGTCGACCGATTCGGTCCGCAGTTCCGAGCAGGTCCAGGTCGATCCCTCGACCTCCATCGTGAAGGTCTTGTCCGGGGTTTCCCGCTGCATCTCGCCGTATGCGTTCGAGACGTTCGCCGCCCTCATACAGGCGATCTCCTTGCTGTCGGCGGACTGCACCCACAGGCCCATGCCGTTGTAGCCGGTCCCGCACTGGGTGTCCTCGCCGGGCGTGGGAGGGTCCTGCGAGGCTCGATGGGCCGTTGCGACGGCCCCTTGCACGGGGGCGGCACCGGCGCCCGCGAGGGCGATTCCGATTCCCGCCGCCGTCATGACAATGGCCGAGCGAATTCGATGCATGTCATCCTCCGAACCTGAGTGTGCCGAGCGCGCGATTACGTGTGCGCCTTGCCTCTCCGGTCGTTCGGCTGTCAGGTCAGGATGCCCCGGACCGCGACGGTGCCGGGCAATCACGCCGGTAAGTCTCGCCCAAGGAAAAGAAACCGGCCCGGCGCGGAATTTTGGCGATTACCGGGCGTACGCCGGGGCGCGGCGAGCAGGAGGGGCGTGGAGAACAAAGGAGACGGTCATGCCGACGTTCAGCAGAACCATCATCCTGTGCTCGATGGCCCTGGCGGCCCTTGCCGTTCCGCAGGGATCGTCCGCCGACGCCCGGGACGCCATCAAGCCCGACCCGTCCCAGGTGGCCCCGGGCGGTTCCGTCGAGGTCACCCTGAGCTGCTCGCCGTCCACCCCGACAGGCATGATCGGCAGCGATCCCGCCCTGAACATCGGAAGCGGCGAGGTGGCACTGACGAACGGCTACACCAGTGTCGTCCTCACGGTGCCGAAGGACGCCCCCAAAGGCCAGTACATGATCTACGGCTACTGCGAGAACGACCCGAAGGCGGAGTCCATCTCCCCATCGGTCGAGTCCACCCTGACGATCGTGTAGCGGTCCGCGCCAGGCGTCACGCGGGTGTGCGCAGGGCCTGGACGGCGGCGGTGATCGATTCCCGGCCGCCGGCCCGTGCGGCCTCGATCAGCCGTGTGCTCGCCCATCCGCTCATCCGCATCTCCTTCCAGCGTGACCGTCACCCGATAAGAGGCCCGCCCCCCGAGAGGATTCATCGTCTCGCCGGAAAATCGGTTGCCCGTGACGGCAGGGCTCGGCCAATGTGGTGTTCATGATGCTCTGACGGACAGCACCCCGCACCCGAAGATGCCACGGCACCGGCTCGTGCCGTGATGCCGCCCGCCCCTCCCCCGCTTCAGCGAAGAGAGCATCCTTGTCTCAGCAGCCCTCCCTGCGATCGGCCACCGTCACCGTGTTCGCCTCGCCCACGAGCTGGATCGAGTCCGACGCCGTCGCGCAGTGCCACCAGGTGGCCGCCCTCGACGGCATGACGCACGTCGCCGCCATGCCGGACCTGCACCCCGGCAAGGGCGCCCCCATCGGCGCGGCCATGACGTCGAGCGTCCTGTACCCGTTGCTGGTGGGCTCCGACATCGGCTGCGGCATCGCCGTGTTCCCCATCGGGCTCAAGCGGGCGGTGCCCGAAAAGCTCGCCGCCCGGTTCCCCGACCTCGATCGCGCGCTCGACCCTGAGGAGGATGCCGACGATCCCGCCTGGGCCGTGGTGCGGGGCGACATTCCCGCCGGTCACGTCGAGGGGCTGGGGACGGTCGGCCGGGGCAACCACTTCGTCGAGCTGGCGCGGATCGGTTCGGTCTTCGAGGCCGGCCACGCCGACCGGCTCGGCCTCGCCGCCGGTGATCTGGTCCTCGTCGTCCACAGCGGCTCCCGGGGGCTGGGCGAGCGCATCCTGCGGGCGCACACCGAGGTCCACGGCGCGGGCCCGGCCCCCGATCCCGGCGCCTACCTGGCGATGCACGACGAGGCCGTACGCTGGGGATCGCTCAACCGGCGGCTGCTGGCCGCCCGCGTCGCCCACGCCCTGGGGGCACGGCCCACCGAGCCGATCGTCGACCAGTGCCACAACCTGGTCGAGGTCCGCGACGGGAGCTACCTGCACCGCAAGGGGGCGGCCCCCGGCGACGGCCGCGACGTGCTCATCGCGGGCACCCGGGGCACCCCTTCCTACCTGGTGGCCGCGCACGCGGGGCCGGACGCCGGCCATTCCGTGGCGCACGGCGCGGGCCGCAAGATGTCGCGCGCCGACGCCCTGCGCCGTGGGCGGGCCAAGCACACGGTCGAGGAGCTGCGCCGCACACCGATGGGGTCGCTGGTGGTCTGCGGCGACCGGCAGTTGCTCTTCGAGGAGGCGCCGGGGGCCTACAAGCGCATCGAGCAGGTGATCGCCGACCTGGTCGAGTACGGCCTGGCCACGCCCGTGGCCACCACGATCCCGCTGGTCACCTACAAGACCCCCGACCTCGGCTCGTCGCCCCGGCGAGACCACCGGGAGCGCCGGCGCAAGGGCGGGCGGCCGTGAGCGTCCACCTGCTGCTGTCGGCCGGGCGCGGCCCGCAGGAATGCGCCTGGGCGGTGGCCCGGCTCGCGCATCGGCTGGAGGCCGACGCCACCCGGCGGCGGCTTGCGACCCATCGGGCCGAGACCGTGCCCGCTGACCGGCCCGGCACCTACCTGTCGGTGCTCATCCGGATCGAGGGCGATGACGCCGAGGCGTTCGCCGCCTCGTGGACCGGCACGCTCTGCTGGCAGGCCCCCAGCCCGTACCGCGCCACCAGCCGCAAGAACTGGTACGTCATCGCCCGGCCGTGCCAGGTGGACGTCCCGCGCACGACGTTCGCGGAGGCGGACGTCGATGTCGTCGCCTGCCGTACCGGCGGCCCCGGCGGTCAGCATCGCAACAAGGCCGAGACGGCGGTGCGGGCGACCCACCGGCCCACCGGGATCGTCGTCGTGGTCGACACCGAGCGCCAGTACACCCTCAACCGCCGCATCGCGATGCGGCTGCTGCGCCGGCGCATCGAGCACGGCGACGAGCTGGCGGAACGCGCCGCCACCTCCGCCCGCAGGCACATCCACGACGAGCTGGTACGCGGCGACCCCACCCGCGTCGAACGCCCGTAGGCGGGTCGTATCGTTCGCACGCCAGATCCGTGCCGGGCCGGGTAGCGGGGCGGCATGAGCGAACGGGCGATCGCGGTGATCGGGATGGGGCCGCGGGGCCTGTCGGTGCTGGAACGCCTGCTGGTGCGGCTGCGCGCCACCTCCCGTCGCGACAGCGGTGGCCGCCGCTCTGCTCTCCCCTTCTTGAGGGTCGTTGATCGGGCCGGGCGGTTTGGCGGGGTGTGACCTGGGCAGGCGACGGCGACGAACGTGGGGACATCTGGAGGGCAAGTGGCGACGTCAGGCGTATGTGGTGGTCGTGGCGCCGCGCAGGGCGTACGGGGCCGGTGATGCGTCTTCCGGCCGCCCGCGGTCCGATCACCGCGGGGCTGTTCGCCCGCCTGGTCCGTCCGCCGGGCGAGCTGGACCCGCCGCCGGTCACGCAGGCGGGGGCCTCGGCGCTCGACGACGGCGATCTCCAGCTCGCCCTCTTCGCCTGCTACGAGCTGCACTACCGCGGGTTCGACGACGTGGACGACCGCTGGGAGTGGGAGCCGTCGCTGCTGGCCGCCCGCCGTGAGCTGGAGGGGGCCGTGCAGTCGGCGCTCGCGGCCGTCGTACCGCGGCCACCGGCCGTGCCGCCGGATCGGGTGCGGCGCGCGCTGACCGAAGTCGTCGCCGCGGACGCGGCGAGCGGCCCGTCGCTGGCGGCCTGCCTCCAGCGCGAGGGCGACCTTGAGCGGTTCCGCGAGTTCGTCGTTCACCGCTCGATCTACCACCTCAAGGAGGCCGACCCGCACACCTGGGCGATTCCGCGCCTGTACGACGGCCCGAAGGCGGCCCTGGTCGAGATCCAGGCCGACGAGTACGGCGGAGGGCGGGCCGAGCGCATGCACGCCACGCTGTTCCGCACCACCATGACCGGCCTCGGCCTGGACGACTCCTACGGCGCCTACCTGCCGCGGGTGCCCGGGATCACGCTGGCCGTCTCGAACGTCATGTCGCTGTTCGGGCTGCACCGGCGGCTGCGCGGCGCCCTGGCCGGGCACCTGGCGGCGCTGGAGATGACCTCCTCGCTGCCCAACCGCCGCTACGCCCTGGCCCTGCGGCGGCTCGGCGGCGACGCGGCCACCGCCCGCTTCTACCACGAGCACGTCCAGGCGGACGCGGTACACGAGCAGGTCGCCGCGCACGACCTGTGCGCCGGTCTCGCCGCCCAGGAGCCGTCGCTGAGCGGTGACATCCTGTACGGCGCCGCCTGCGCCCTGGCCGTCGAGCGCCGCTGGGCCGAGCATGTGCTGGGGTGCTGGCGGCGGGGCGTGACCTCACTCGAAGGCGTCACCTCACTCGAAGGCGGCTCGTCCGAAGGGAGCCGCCATGCCGGGTGAGCTGGACTATGTCCTCCCGCTGCGCTGGGAGGACGACGCCGGCCTCGACGAGCTGACCGGCTACCTGCGCATGCTCACCCGGCACGCCCGGGTGATCGTCGTGGACGGCAGCCCGCCCGCCCTGTTCGCCCGCCACGCCCGCCGCTGGCGCGGCCTGGTGACCCACGTACGCCCCGACCCCGTCCTCGATCATGCCAACGGCAAGGTGGCCGGGGTGACCACCGGGCTGCGGCTGGCCAGGGCGGAGCGGGTGGTGATCGCCGACGACGACGTACGCTACGACCGGGCGGCGCTGGCCGCCGTGTCCGCGCTGCTCGCCCGCGCCGACCTCGTCCGGCCACAGAACCACTTCCACCCGCTGCCCTGGCACGCCCTGTGGGACACCTCCCGCACCCTGCTCAACCGCAGCCTCGGCGCGGACTACCCGGGCACGTTCGGCATCCGCCGCGCCTTCTTCGAGAAGATGGGCGGCTACGACGGCGATGTTCTTTTTGAAAACCTCGAGCTGATCCGCACCGTACGCGCACACGGCGGCACCGAGGCCCGCCCGCTCGGCCTCTACGTGCGCCGCCTGCCGCCGGACACCGCGCGGTTCTGGGGGCAACGCGTGCGGCAGGCGTACGACGACCTCGCGCAGCCCCTCAGGCTGGGGATGTTCCTGGCCGTGCTCCCGGCGGTGGCGGCCACGGCGCTCCGGCGGCGGTACGCGCCCCTGGCCGCGGGCGCGATGGTGACCGTCGTCCTGGCCGAGGCCGGTCGCCGCCGCGCCGGAGGCCGCCGGGTCTTCCCCTGGACGGCGTCGCTGTTCGCACCCGTCTGGGTGCTGGAGCGGGCCGCCTGCGCCTGGGCGGCCGTGGCGGCGGCGCTGCGGGGCGGGGTCCGGTACTCGGGCCGCCGGCTGCGGGTCGCCGCGCATTCCGGCCGGACGCTGCGGCGGCGGGCTCAGCTCGGCGGGTCCGGCTCGCCTGCGGCGCGAAACCCGATCACCTTGTGCGAGCCGTCGCAGAACGGCTTGGTGGCGGAGGCCCCGCAGCGGCACAGCGCCACGGTCGCCCGCCCCGGCTCGACGACCGCCCCGTCCTGAGTCACCACCGAGAACGTCCCCCGGACCAGCAGCGGACCGTCCTCACAAAGGGTCACCGTCGCCCCCGCCTCACTGTCCATCAGCCCCACCTGCCCCCAGGTCAGCGCGGGAAACGACGCCTCAGGCGCCCTGGTGGTCACGCGTCCCAGGTGACCGGGAGGCTCTTGACCCCGTAGATGTCCGCCTGCTCCGGGCGCAGCGGGACCTCTTCGGCCGGTACGGCCAGGCGCAACGTGGGGAACCGGTTGACCAGCGCGGGGAAGGCCACCCGCATCTCCACGCGGGCGAGCTGCTGCCCCAGGCACTGGTGGACGCCGTGGCTGAAGGCCAGG
This sequence comes from Spongiactinospora sp. 9N601, assembly GCF_044326295.1. NCBI lineage: Bacteria > Bacillati > Actinomycetota > Actinomycetes > Streptosporangiales > Streptosporangiaceae > Spongiactinospora > Spongiactinospora sp. 9N601. Next base: position 118,066 of record NZ_JBIRBB010000024.1, on the reverse strand, counting down.
TGGCCGCCGTTCTGCCGCCGGAGGTCGAGCCGGTGCGGGTCGGGGAAGCGCTCGGGGTCGCGGTTGGCGGTGTTGAGGGAGAAGACGACCGTCGTACCGGCCGGGATGGTGTGCCCGCCCAGCTCGATGTCCTCCAGCGCGACCCGCTGGAACTGCTTGGCGACGCTCAGGTACCGCAGCAGCTCCTCCACGGCCTGGTCGGCGATCGCCGGGTCGGCGCGCAGCGCGGCCAGTTGCTCCGGGTGCTGGAGCAGTGCGAACGTGCCCAGCCCGATCATGTTGGCGGTGGTGTCCAGCCCGGCGGCCATCAGGATCAGCGCGATGCCCTTCAGCTCCTCATCGTCCAGGTCGCCGTCGGTGAGTTCGCTGAGCACGTCGTCGGTCGGGTTGGCGCGCTTGGCGACCACGAGTTCCGCGAGGTAGTCCGTGGTGGCGGTGTAGGCCGCCATCAGCTCCTCGTCGCTGGTCTCCCCGCTGTGGAACTTGTCGACCCGCTCCTGGAAGTAGTCGCGGTCCTCCTCCGGCACGCCCAGCAGCTCACAGATCATGATGCCGGGAATGGGCTTGGCGAACGCGGCCACCAGGTCCGTCGGCGGGCCGGCCTTCTCCATGGCGTCCAGCCGCTCGGCGGTGACCTGCTCGACGCGTTCGGTGAGCAGCCGCATCCGCCGTACGGTGAACTTGCCCACCAGCGGCTTGCGGTAGCGGCTGTGCCGGGCCCCGTCCATCATCAGGAACTCACCGGGCGGAGCCGGCGGGACCTCCATGCCGCCGTAGTCGACGGTCGGGTGGTGGATCATCAGCTCCCTGCGCGAGCTGAACCGGGAGTCGGCCAGCACCGCGCGGACCAGGTCATAACCGGTGACCAGAAAGCCCTGGTGGCCGTCGGCGAAGGTGAGGCGGCTGATCGGGCTCTGCTCGCGGGCCTCGATGAAAGCCTTGGGCGGGTCGAAGGGACAGCCGGGCTGACGCTCGGTAGGCATCGCGGCGAGGGTGTGTTCAACGGTCATTTTCAATCCTCCGAGTCAGGAGATCTTGCGACGGTAGGTGTTCATGGCGAAGAAGTACGCGACGACGAGGATGCCGACGCACCAGGCCAGGGCGGTCCAGATGCCCGTGCCGACCGGCTGCTCAGTGAACAGCGCGCGGATGGTGTTGACGATGGAGGTCACCGGCTGGTTCTCGGCGAAGGCGCGCACCGGGCCGGGCATGGTGCCCGTCGGCACGAACGCCGAGCTGAGGAACGGCAGGAAGATGAGCGGATAGGAGAACGCGCTCGCGCCGTCCACGGACTTCGCGGTCAGACCCGGGATGACGGCGATCCAGGTCAGTGCGAGGGTGAACAGGATCAGGATGCCGGCGACCGCGAGCCAGGCCGCCATTCCCGCGCTTGAGCGGAAACCCATGAGCAGGGCGACGAGCACGACGACCACCAGCGAGATCAGGTTGGCGACCAGCGAGGTCAGCACGTGCGCCCACAGGACGGACGACCGCGAGATCGGCATCGACTGGAATCGCTCGAAGATGCCGCTCTGCATGTCCATGAAGAGCCGGAACGCGGTGTAGGCGATGCCCGAGCCGACCGTGATCAGCAGAATGCCGGGCAGCATGTAGTTCACATACGAATCCGAATTCGTTCGGATCGCGCCGCCGAACACGTAGACGAACAGCAGCATCATGGCGACCGGCATGATCGTGGTGGTGATGATGGTGTCCGCGCTGCGCGAGATGTGGCGCAGGGATCGCCCGAGCAGGAGACCGGTGTCACCGAAAAAATGACCCCTCATTTTCGTTCCTTACCTTTCCGCGCCGCTCTGCGCCGGCTCTGAGTTCGCCGTCTTTTCGTGCTTGCCGGTGGGGCCGACGAGCGTGAGGAAGATCTCTTCGAGGGTCGGCTGCTTTTCGACGTATTCGACCTTGGCGGGCGGAAGCAGCTTCCGGAGTTCTTCGAGGGTGCCGTTCACGATGATCCGGCCCTCGTGCAGGATCGCGATCCGGTCGGCGAGTTGTTCGGCCTCGTCCAGGTACTGCGTGGTGAGCAGCACCGTCGTGCCGCGGTCGGCGAGTTCTTTGACGGTCTGCCACACCTCGATGCGCGCCTGGGGGTCGAGCCCGGTCGTCGGCTCGTCGAGGAAGATGATCGGCGGGTCGCCGATCAGGCTCATCGCGATGTCGATGCGGCGGCGCATGCCGCCGGAGTACGTCGAGACCCTGCGTCCGCCCGCGTCGGTCAGCGAGAAACGGGCGAGCAGGTCGTCCGCGATCCTGCCCGGGTCCTTGAGCCGCCGCAGTTTGGCGACCAGCACGAGGTTCTCCCGCCCGGTGAGGATTTCGTCCACCGCCGCGAACTGCCCGGTCAGGCTGATCGACCCGCGCACCTGCGCGGCCTGGGTGGCGACGTCGAAGCCGTTCACGCGGACGGTCCCCGCGTCGGCCTTGAGCAGTGTGGACAGGATCCGCACGGCCGTGGTCTTGCCCGCCCCGTTGGAGCCGAGCAGGGCGAAGATGCCGCCCCGTGCCACGTCGAAGTCCACACCGCGGAGCACCTGGAGCGTCTTGTACGACTTCTTCAGGCCCTTTATCTGGATGGCCGGCCCTTTGGCCTGGTCGCCTCTCATCTGGATATCCGTTCTCTCGTTCAGATCTCGTCGCCCGCGGCGCCATTGATGGCCTTGGTCAGCCGCTCCCGTTCCCGGCTGATCCACTGACCGTCCGGGTAATTGCGCAGGAACTCCTCGGCGAACTCCACGGGGTCGTTCCCGACGACTTCGCGGATGGGGGTTCCGTCCGCCGCGCTCTGCTCGAAGAGATCCGCGAGATCTTCCAGCATCACCAGCAGGCTTTCCGATTCGGCCGGGCCGAAGTGCAACATGTACCGCTGTAGCGCTTCGACCGTGGCACGCTGGCCGTCGGGGAGCTGTTGCACGCGTGCCTTGTACTGCCTGTAGCGCTTTTTTTGTTCGAGCGGCCCGGTGACCATTTCCAGGTAATGCCGGTAGCCCCGCCGGGGCTCGCTCTGCTCTGTGGCCATTCCCAGCTCTCCAGCTACTCGGTATTGCTAGCTACTGGTACATAGTAACACTGAATAGCAGCAGCGCAAGCCCCCCCGTTGCGCTGGAGGAGGAGGGCATCGGGTTCATGGCATCCACCATCACCGACCGCCCTGACACCGGACCGTCGCCGTGCTGACATGGCCACCGGTCGTACGTCGAGCGTGGTGCGGCGGGTGGCCGCCGGGTGCGCCCAATGATGTAGCGCGCCCGTCATCGTCCGGCGGATGTGGGCCGAAACGGGCGGCGCGAGCATGGCCGCATGCGTTCGGAACAAGTGACGGCCGGCTCCATCGGCGGCCCCGCCGTCCGCCGTAAGGCGTGGTACGCGACCCCGCGGGTACGCAGGCCGGTCCTGCTGCTCCACGTCGTCTCGTCGGTCGGCTGGCTCGGGCTGAACCTGGGCGTGCCCGCCCTCGCGATCATCGGCATGACGACCGGCGACCCCGAGGTGCAGCACGCCGTCTACCGCGTGCTCGGCCTGCTCGGTGACCTGTACCTCATCCCGCTGAGCCTGACCGCCTTCACCACCGGCGTCCTGCTGTCCCTGATGACCTCCTGGGGACTGCTGCGGCACTACTGGGTGATCGCGAAGTTCGCGCTGACGCTGATCGCCGTCGTCCTCATCCCGACCTCGCTGCTGCCGGGGCTGCACGCGGCGGCCGAGGCGGTGGCGAGCGCGCCGCCCGGGACGTTCGCCGCCGTCCCCCGGGGCGGCGTGGGCCAGGTCGGCGCCGGTTTCGTGTCCACCGCGATGTACCTCACCTGCGCGGTCCTGTCGATCTACAAACCGTGGGGCCGGACGGCCTTCGGCAGACGCCGGCTCGCGCTGTCCGGCGCGGGCCGCGCCGGGAGCCTGTGATGTCGGTTCCGTGGTGGGTGTGGCCGCAGTCGGTGGCCTGGACCCTGGCGCACGTCTACTTGTGGGCCCGCCTGGTGCGCGCGACCACGGCACCCCGCTCGCGCGGTCGCCGCGCGGGGACGGTGGCCGCGCTGCTGCTCGGCGCGTTGGTCCCGGCGACGCTGATCGCGACGAACGCGCTGGACCCCGCCCTGTCCCGGTGGCTCGCCTGGCCCGGCTACACCTGGTACGGGCTGGCGCTGTACCTGGTCATGGTGCTGCTGGTGAGCGAGCCGATCCGGCTGGCGGCGACCGTACGACGGCGGCGGCGCGCCGCGACCGTACCGGCGAGCGCCGCCGGCCCGACCCGGCGTCTGGTGCTGGAGCGTTCGATCGCGGCCGTCGCGGGCGTGGTCGCCACCGGCACGGTCGGGTACGGCATGGCCACCGCCCTCGGGCCGCCGCGCCTCGACCATGTCACCGTGCCACTGCGCCGGGGCGGCCGGGCGGTGAACGGCTTCCGCATCGCGCTGGTCGGCGACGTCCACCTCGGGCCGATGCTCGGCAGGGCCCACGCACAGCGGATCGTCGACCTGGTCAACGGCACGGGAGCCGACCTCGTCGCGATCGTCGGCGACCTGGCCGAGGGCGGCGTCGAGTACCTCGCGGACGCCGCCGCCCCCTTGCGCGACCTGCGCAGCCGCCACGGCAGCTATTTCGTCACCGGCAACCACGAGTACATCTCCGGTGCCGATGCCTGGGTGGAGGAGCTGCGCGAACTGGGCGTCCGTCCGCTGCGGAACGAGCGCGTCGAACTCCCCGGCTTCGACCTCGCCGGTGTCAACGACCTCACGGGACAGGAGCAGGGCGACGCGCCGGACTACGCCCGCGCCCTGGACGGACGCGACCCCGCCCGCCCGGTCGTCCTGCTCGCGCACCAGCCGGTACAGGTACGCGAGGCGGCGCGGCACGGCGTGGACCTCCAGTTGTCCGGACACACCCACGGCGGCCAGGTGATGCCGCTCACCTTGCTCACCGCACTCACCCAACCGGCCCTCGCCGGCCACGCCCGGTACGGTGACACCCGGCTCTACGTCACCCGGGGAACCGGCTTCACCGGCCCACCGATCAGAGTCGGCGCACCCCCGGACATCACCATCGTGCGACTGGCCACGTAAAACTCGTCCCGAGAGTCAGTAGCCGGGGAAGACGCCGCGGAGCAGGTCGAGGTCGGCGGCGCCTGTGGCCGCGACGTTCGCGGGGGTGTGCGATGGTCCGAGGCGGCCGGCCACGAGGCGGAGCCAGGCTTCGGCGGGCAGGGTGAGGGTGCCGTCGGGCCTGTCGGGGACGTCGAAGTCCACGCTGATCCGGTCCAGCAGGCGCAGCGCGAAGACCGACGCGGGCTCGGTCGTGGTGACCGTGATCACCGCGCGCACCCCCTCGGCCGGCCTGCCGATCCAGCCGATCATGTCGGGTTCGCCGTGCAGGAGTTGCCCGGCGGTGCCGGGGTCCAGCGCCGGGTGCGCGTCGAAGCCGGCGCGTACGTCCCACGAGTGCAGGGCCAGCTCGCTCAGCCGCAGCCGGGCCGAGGTCGGCACGTCCACCGGGGCGGGCAGGAAACCCATGTCGATGCGCAGGGTCTCGCGGGTGGCCGCGTCCAGTGATTCATAGAGCGCGACCAGGGCCTCACCGGCCTGGAGGAACCCGTCGGCACGCCCCCTGCGGGTCATGCCGTTCCAGGTCCGCCAGATGGCCTCCATCTCCTCGCGCCCCGGCTTCGATCCATCGCCGAGCGCGGCCAGCACGGTGGCCCGGGTGATCTCGGCACCGCTGCCCAGGTGGCCCAGCACCTGCGAGACGTCCCATTCGGCCGCGCCGGACGGCCGCGCCAGAGCGGCCTCGTCGAACGCGCGCACAAGTACGGCCAGGCGGTCGTGCTCACCGCGCAACGCGGCGATCACCGGGTCGGAACCGCTCATGAGTTCTCCTCTTCCGCGATGGTGTGGACGGTCTCCATGGCCAGCGAGGCCCGGGGGTAGCCGATGTAGCCGGCCAGCAGCGTCATCAGGGCGGTGAGCGCGTCGTCGTCGAGCCCGTGCTCGCGGCCCAGCCGCAGGTGGGTGCGCAGGCGGTCGCCGGAGACGCCCTGGGCGGCCAGGGCGGTGATGATGGCCACGCTGCGGTCGCGCCCGGTGAGGGCGGGGTGCGACCAGGCGGCGCCACCGGCGGCGTGCAGCGCCTCCTCGGCGAAGGCCGCGCCCACCCGCGCGGTGAACGCGGCGGATACCTCCCCCTCGGGCATACCGAAGATCCTGGCATAGGCGGCGATACCGCGCTCCCGCCACCCGTCCGCCTCCATCCGATCCGTCATCGCCCGGCGCCGTGGTAGAAGGCGCGCGCGGCGAGGCCGATCCATTCGGGGCGTTCCCAGGTGGCCCAGCGGGCGCGGGCGTCGGTGTCGAGCGCCGCCGCCGTCTCGTCGGCGGACGCGCCCGCCGCGCGCAGCCGCGCGACCTCCTCGTGGACATGGCCGAGGTAGTCGCGGACGTCGCGGATCAGCGAGGTGCCGGCCACCTCGCCGTGGCCGGGCACGACGATCTCCGCGTCGAGGGCGACCAGCTCGTCCAGCACGCTCATCCAGCGCACGCCGTCCACGTCCACGTCGAACGGCGGGAAGTACGGCACGATCGGGAAGATCCGGGTCTCGAACAGGTCGCCGCCGAACAGCACCCGGTCGTCGATCAGGATGACCTGGTCGGAGGCCGTGTGCGCGGGCCCGACGGCGCGCAGCGCCGCCGTGCGCCCGCCCAGGTCGATCTCGGCCGTGCCCTCGTAGACCAGGTCGGGATCGACGAGTTCGGCATAGTGCAGTTCGATCTCGGCTGCGGGGCTCAGCCCCTTGAACATGTCGAGGTAGCCCGCGCCCTTGCGGCGCAGTTCGTCGCGCTGGCCGGTGTTGTAGACGATCGTCGCGGCCCCCTTGAACGCTTGCGCGCCGAACCCGTGCTCGGGGTGGAAGTGCGTGACGGTCAGGTACAGACGGCGCTCGCCCGCGAGGCGGCGGGCCTGCTCCAGGACGTACGCGCCGTTGCGGGGACCGAGGCCGGTGTCGATGACCAGCGCGGAGTGCTCGCCCACGACGATGCCGATGTTCGGGACCAGCTCGACGCGGCCGTCGGGGATGACGTACACGCCCTCGGACACCTCGACGGGCTCACCCCGCACGATCGGCGGCGGGCTCGTGCTCACGTCGGGCGGGTCGCGATGGTCTGCGGGCGGGGAGTCGGCCGGGCACATGATCACATACTCCAATCTGAACACTGTTGAGATAATGGCGAGCCTAGCAGAGATCTGAGCGGCGTTAAGATGGCCCGGTGGCAAAAGGGCGATATCACCATGGCGATCTGCGCAGCGCACTGCTGGACGCCGCCGAGACACTCGTACGCGAGCGCGGAGCCGACGACTGGTCCCTGCGGGAGGCGTCGGCGCGGGTCGGCGTCAGCCCCAGCGCCGCCTACCACCACTTCGCCTCACGCGACGCGCTGGTCCGCGCCCTGTCCGAACGTACGCTCGCCTGGCTCGGAACGCGGCTCGGCCAGGAGTGTGAGCATGTGGCGGGCCAGGCAGACGACCCGCAGCGCCGCCTGATCGCCCTCGGCCGCGGCTATGTGACCTGGGCGCTCGACGACCCGGCCATGGCCAGGCTCGTCCTGCGCGGCGGTGCCACCGGCCCCGACTCCGCCATCTCCCCCCACCCGCACGACGTGCTCTCCGCCGAACTCGACCGGCTCGCCGAGGCCGGCGACCTGCCGGCTTTCACGCGTCCCGGCGCGGAGTTCGTGTTGTGGGCGGCGATCCACGGGCTGGCCGTACTGCTCGCCGACGGCCTGGTACGCATCGACGACCCGGCGGCGGTCGATGCCCAGACCGAGCGCGTGGTCCGCGCCGCGCTCAACGGCCTGGCCCGGGAGACCTCCCCGGCGGCGGACCGCCAGGCGGCGCGCTCGGCCCACACCGAACGCCTGGCCCGCCGGACCGCCGGCGAACCCCATTGACTTTCCACATCGGAAAGTGCTTGACTTTCCACCATGGAAAGCAACGGTGCCGACAGCCTGTCCGTCATCGCCCAGGCCCGCGCGGCCCTCGCCGACCGGCTGATCATCCCGTGGTGGTACCACACGGCTCTCGGGCTGCTGCTCGCCGGTTGCGTTCTCGTGATCGGGCTCGGCCACACCGCGGTCAGGATCGGGGGCATCGTGCTGCTCCTGGTCGGCTGCGCCGCGCTCACCGAGGTCTACCGGCGGCTGACCGGGGTCTGGGTGTCCGGCGGCCACGCGGGCCCGCCCGGCCGGTGGGTCGGCGCGATGGGCGTGGTGACGCTCTCCGCGATCGTCGCGGCCTTCGGCATCGTGGCCTGGACCGGGCAGCGCTGGCCGGTGTGGTGCCTGGCCGGTGCGGTCTTCGCCGCCATCGTCGTGATGGGCCGGCGGTTCGCCGCCGCGCTGCGGGCCCACCTGAAGGCGGGCGCATGACCGAGCGCTTCGACGAACTCGTCCACGCGCCCAACCGGCTGCGGATCTGCGCGCTGCTCGCCGCCTCGACCACCGCCGAGTTCGGGACGCTGCGGGACATCCTCGGCGTGGCCGACTCGGTGCTCAGCAAGCACCTGAAGGCGCTCCAGGACGCCGGTTACGTCACCATCTCCAAGCCGACCGGCCGCGGCCGGGTGAAGACCTGGGTGAGCTTCACCGCCAAGGGCCGGCGCGCCTATGCCGGACATGTCGCGGCGCTCAAGGCACTTCTCGACACTCCCGCCATCCCCGTCGGATTCCCCGAGCCCGCCCCGGAGTGAGGCCGGCCCCGTAACGCGCCGCCCGGGAGCGTCCACCCGCCTGCCCCGGCGGTTGTTCGCCCATGCCATTGAAAGGTCTCAACGTCATGCGTACCACTTCTACGGCGACCATGAACCGGATCACGACCACCGACCGTCTCGAATCGATCATCGGCCATCCGGCGGCGCTCGTGCTCAAGAAGGAACTGGCGGAGCTGGACGAGGCGTCCCGGTACATGCTCGCCATCGCGCCGCTGGCTGGCTTCGGCTACCGCGACGCCGGCGGGCGGTCCCGGACGACCGTGGTCGGCGGCAGGCCCGGCTTCGCCGAGGTCGAATCGCCGACGCGGATCGCCTTCGCCTCCGATGCCGAGGCGTCGGGCCCGGTCTCCTTCGTCTTCCTGCTGCCCGGCGTCGGCGAGACGCTCCGGGTCAACGGCACGGTCGCCGAGCGCACCCCCGGCCGGATCGTCGTCGCCGTCGCCCAGGCGTACGTCCACTGCGCGCGGGCGATCCTCCGGTCCCGGCTGTGGGACCCGGTCGTCCCCACGGTGTCCATTCCGGCCATCGCCGACGGGCCGCTGTCCGGCGCGGGCGTCGCCGGGTTCCTGGCGGCCACGCCGTTCATGGTCATCTCCACCGGGGACCGGGACGGCGGCGCCGACACGAGCCCGCGCGGTGACACGCCGGGGTTCGTCAGCGTGCTCGACGGGCACACGCTGGCCATCCCGGACCGGCGCGGCAACAAGCGCGCCGACACCTCGCACAACCTGCTCACCGACGACCGGATCTCCGCCGCGATCCTCGTGCCCGGCCGCACCGACGTGCTGCACCTGAGCGGCACCGCCGTGGTCACCGACGATCCGGAGCTGCGGGCGGCGATGGCGCTGGGCGGCGTCGTCCCGCAGACCGCGCTGGTCGTCAGCGTCGAGCGCGCCGAAGTACGGCACAACGGGGCCGTCGCCGCCGCGAACGTCTGGGACCGCGCGAACCGCGCCGGCACGGCCACGGTGTCGGAGCTGATGGCGCTACAGACCCGGCAGCTCGGCGGCGAGAAGCCGGTGCTGCGCCGGCTGGCCGGTTGGCTAGGGGCGTTCGCCCGGCCGATCCGGTGGGTCTTGGACCTCACGTACCGCCGCGCGCTCCGGAAGGAAGGCTACGGCGACGGGCCTCGGCGTCCCCCCGGCCCGACTGCTGCGCGGTGATGTCCACGGCACCGTCGAGGACGGCGGCGTGCTCACCTGCGTCTCCTATCCGCTGACCCACACCGAGGTGGCGATGGGCCCGGTCATATCGTGACGATGACCTTGCCCGGCGCATGTCCCTCCTCCACGTACCGGACCGCCGCCCGCAGGTCCTCGAACGGGTAGACGCGGTCGATCACCGGCCGGACCCTGCCGTCCGCCATGAGGCCGGTCAGCTCCAGCAGGTTGCGCCGGTCGTCCGGGTACCGCACCACGTCCGCCAACGCCGCCTTCTGGGACGCGAACGCCGACGCCGCCATGATCGCGAACATCCGCCCCGCCGGTTGCAGCCAGCGGCCGGCCGCGCCGCCGATCAGCACGCACACCCCCTTGCGGGTCAGCACCCTGCGGCACTCCCGGAACGACCGGTCGCCCGCGACGTAGAGCAGCACGTCGTACCGTTCGCCGTTGCGGGTGAAGTCCTCCTTCGTGTAGTCGATCACCTCGTCCGCGCCCAGCGACCGCACCAGATCGGCGTTCCTGCCGCTGCACACGGCGGTGACGTGCGCCCCATACGCCTTGGCGACCTGCACCGCGAACGTCCCCACCCCGCCGGAGGCCCCGTTGACCAGCACCCGCCGCCCGGGCTCGACCCGGCCCACCTCGCGTATCGCGATCAGCGCCGTACTGGCCGCCAGCGGGACCGCCGCCGCCTCCTCGTACGACGCCGACGCGGGCTTCGCCGCCAGATGCCGCTCCTGAACGCAGGCGTACTCCGCGAACCCGCCGCCCTCCGGCGGCATCCCGAACACCTCGTCGCCCGGCCCGAACTCCGTCACGCCCGGCCCGACCGCCTCCACCTGCCCGGCCACGTCCGCCCCGAGGATGGTGATCTTCGGTACGCGCAGCCCGAGGAAGCCGGGCATCAGGCGGGAGAAGTAGGGCTCGCCGCGCATGAGGTGCCAGTCCCAGGGCTGGACGGAAGTGGCGCGCACCCGCACCAGGACCTCGCCGGGGCCGGGGGTCGGCCTGGCCACATCGCTGAGCTGGAGGGCCTCGGGCGAACCGTACGAACGCAGGACGTACGCCTTCATCGTGATCTCCTTCACGCTGCCGGAATCGACAAGCCCGAGTGTGCGGCCGGACTTCGGCGGGCGTAACGGCCGAAGGTACGACGTCTGAACCGGCCGATCGGCTCATCGGGATCGGGCCGTTGGGGTGATGAGCCGCGAGGCCGCCGCGACGACCATCAGGGCATGGACAATCACGGCACCGCACGCGGGCGGCTCGTGCCCGCCGGGCTCATCCTGCTCGTCCTCGTCCCCGTCCTCGCGGGCGGCGCCCGCCTGGCGGGGGTGCGGGGCGGGACGGAGATCCCCGTCCCGCTCATCGTGCACATCGTGGCCGCGACCTGCTACGGCGTGGCGGGGGCTTTCCAGTTCGCGCCCCGGTTCCGGCGGCGCAGGCCGGGGTGGCACCGCGCGGCCGGGCGGGTCCTGGTCGCCTTCGGTCTCGCGAGCGCGCTGTCGGGGGTGTGGCTGACACTGCCGCCCGCCGGGGAGGGGCCGCTCGTGGCGTTCCGGCTGGTGTTCGGGTCGGCCATGGCCGGCTGCCTGGTACTCGGCGTCGCCGCCGTCCGCCGCCGCGACATCGGCGGGCACCGCGCGTGGATGATCCGGGCGTACGCGATCGGGGCCGCCGCCGGGACGCAGGCGTTCACGCAGGCCGTCTGGATCGCCGCCTACGGCCCGCCCGGCGCGCTCACCCGGGAGCTGCTGGTCGGCGCGGGCTGGGTGATCAACGTGGCGGTGGCCGAGTGGGTCATCCGCCGCGGGCGGGGCCGCCGCTCAGCGCGGCACCCGGTCGGTCTCGTACGCCCACATGGCGATCTCGACCCGGTTGCGGACGCCGAGCTTGGTCATCAGGCTGGCGACATGGCTTTTCACCGTGCTCAGTGAGATGTGCAGCTCGTCGGCGATCTCGTTGTTGGTCCGCCCCCTGGCCACGGTCAGCAGGATCTCCTCCTCGCGTTCGGTCAGCGGCTCGATCGGCTGCGCCCGGGGCCCGGCCGGGCCGTTGCCCGCGAACGCCGCCAGCAGCCGCGCGGTGATGCTCGGGGCGATCAGCGCGTCCCCGCGGGCGGCGGCGCGCACGGCCTGGGAGAGCAGGTCGGGCCCGGCGTCCTTGAGCAGGAAGCCGCGGGCCCCGGCCCGGAGCGCGGCGTAGACGTACTCGTCCAGGTCGAACGTGGTGATGACCACGACGGCCATCGGGTCGGCCACGCCGGGCCCGGCCAGCCGGGCGGTGGCCTCGATGCCGTCGCAGCGCGGCATGCGGATGTCGAACAGGCACACGTCGGGCCGCAGCCGCCGGGCCAGCTCGACGGCCCGCAGCCCGTCGCCGGCCTCGGCCACGACCTGGATGCCGGGCTGCGCGTCGAGGATCATCCGCAGCCCGGTCCGCGCGATCTCCTGGTCGTCCGCGACCATCACCCTGATGTCACCGCTGGTCACGTGGGGGCTCCCGTCCGGGGCAGTACGGCGGTCACGGTCCAGCCGCGACCGGGGTTGGGGCCGGCCTCGCAGGTGCCGCCGAGCAGCCCGGCGCGTTCCATCATGCCGAGCAGGCCGTACCCGGAGGCCGCGATGGGACGCCCTGCGGTGCTGTCACCGTCGTCGGTCACCCGCAGCAGCACCGACGTCTCCTCCGCCGCCACGCTGACCTCGATCCGGGTGGCGTGCCGGGCGTGCCGCCGGGCGTTGGTGACCGACTCCTGGGCGATGCGGTAGATCGCCGCGCCGACGGACGGTGGCACGCCGTCGAGGTCGCCCTCGATCTCCACCTCCACGGACGGGCCGGTACGCGGCCGGTCGGCGAGCTGTTCGAGGTCGGCGAGGTGCGGGTTCGGCGCCATCTCCAGCGGCGCGGACGCGGCGTCCCGGCGGAGTACCAGCACCATCGCCCGCATCTCGGCGAGCGTGCGGGACGCCTCGGCCTCGATCACCCGCAGCGCGGCCACGGCGGCGTCGGCGGCGGTGTCCGGGTCGGCCGCCGCCGTGGCGATGCCCGCCTGCGCCCTGATCGCCATCGCCGACACGTGGTGGGCCACGGTGTCGTGCAGGTCGCGGGCCAGTTGCTCGCGTTCCAGCAGCTTGACCTGGTCGAGTTCGCGCATCCGGGCCCCCGCCCGGTACCGGAACGTGCCGCCCAGCGCCGCCGCCGCGAACACCACGGTGAACGCCCCTGCGATGTCCCCCGCCACGAGCCGACCGGCGACGGCGGCGGCCACCACCGTGCCGCAGATCAGCACCAGCCCGGCCAGCGCCTCCCGCCCGGACCCCCACCGGCACAGCGCGTACAGCAGGATCAGCATGTACGCCATCGACGACATCTCCGCCGGATCGGCCCCGGTCAGGAGCTGGATCGCGGCCGTGCCGACGACGGGGACGGCGAGGCCGGCCAGCGGCCTGGTACGCCGCCACAGCAGCGTCACCAGCATGACCAGCGGAAAGATCACCGACAGCGGGCGCCACTGGAGGTCGGTCCGCAGCACGCCTTCCAGCACGATCACCGGCACGAGCAGCCCCACCAGCGCCCAGTCCCGCCACACCCGCCGCGGGGGCCGGGGCGGGCGGGGCTCGGTCCACAAGGAGCGGAGAAGGCCCTGCACGCCCCTCATGGTACGAGAGCGACCATCGTTTTAGATCAGTCCAAAACCCCCATTTCCCCCCGGGGGCTGATCAGATGTTGCGCAGGACCGAGACGACGATGCCCAGGATCGCGGCGTCCTCGCCGTCGATGACGTCGTAGGCGGGGTTGCGGGGTTCGAGGAGGACGCGGCCGGCGCGGCGGCGGTAGACCTTGACGGTGGCCTCGCCGTCGATCATCGCGGCCACGATCTGGCCCGAGTGCGCCTCGGGCTGCTGCCGTACCACGACGATGTCGCCGTCGCAGATCGCCGCGTCGATCATCGAGTCGCCGCGCACCCGCAGGCCGAACACCGTGCCCCGCCCGGTCAGCTCGCGGGGCAGGGTCAGCGTGTCGTCCAGGTGCTCGACGGCCGTGATGGGCGTGCCCGCCGCGATGTCGCCGACGACGGGCACGGTCACCACGTCGGCGGCCGGCCGCGGGGCCGCGGCCCGCATGAACAGCCGCACGTCGATCGGCCGGGACAGCCCCGTGCCCCGGCGCAGGAACCCCTTGTCCTCCAGGCTCCTGAGGTGGCGCGACACCGACGAGGTGGACCGCAGCCCCACCGCCTGGCCGATCTCGCGCGTGCTCGGCGGGTGGCCGTGCCTGGCCACCCAGTCCCGGATGGTGGCCAGGATGCGCTGCTGCCGCGGCGGCAGGGCCGAGACGTCCAGGTACTCGAACACGTCGGGATCGCCGTAGGAGGTCACCCGCGAAATGCTAGAGCGTCCCGGCCCCGCCGGCGGTCACAGCAACGCCGCGGCCTCGGTGAGGGTGTGCCGCAGGATGCGTTCGATCTCGTCGAACTCGGCCTGGCCGCAGATCAGCGGCGGGGCCACCTGGACCACGGGGTCGCCGCGGTCGTCCGGGCGGCAGTACAGGCCGTTGTCCCGCAGGGCCGCGGGCAGGTGACCGCGGATCAGCAGGTCGCGCTCCTCGGCGTCCAGGGTCTGCTTGGTGGCCTTGTCCTTGACCAGTTCCACCGCCCAGAAGTAGCCGTCGCCGCGGACGTCGCCGACGATCGGGAGGTCGAGCAGTTTGCGCATGGTCGCCTCGAACGCGGCCTCATTGTCCAGCACCCGCCGGTTGAGCCGCTCCCTGTCGAAGATGTCCAGGTTGGCCAGCGACACCGCCGCGGCCACCGGGTGGCCGCCGAAGGTGTACCCGTGCGGGAACATGGTCTTCCCGTGCAGGAACGGCTCGGCGATCCGGTCGGTGGCGATCATCGCGCCGATCGGGGCGTAGCCGGAGCTCATGCCCTTGGCGCAGGTCACGATGTCCGGCACGAAACCGAACTTCTCGCAGGCGAACGTCGTACCGTGCCGCCCGAACGCGCAGATCACCTCGTCGGAGACCAGCAGCACGTCATAGGTGTCGCAGATCTCCCGGACCCGCTGGAAGTATCCGGGCGGCGGGGTGAAACAGCCGCCGGAGTTCTGGACCGGTTCCAGCACGACCGCGGCGACGGTCTCCGGCCCCTCGAACAGGATGGCCTCCTCGATCCGGTCGGCCGCCCACCGGCCGAATGCGACCGGGTCGTCACCGTGCTCGGTGGCGCGGTAGATGTTGGTGTTCGGCACCCGGAAACCGCCCGGGGTCAGCGGCTCGAACTGCTGCTTCATCGCGGGCAGCCCGGTGATCGCCAGCGCGCCCTGCGGGGTGCCGTGGTAGGCGATGGCCCGGCTGATCACCTTGTGCTTGAGCGGGCGGCCGGTGAGTTTGAAGTACTGCTTGGCGACCTTCCAGGCGCTCTCCACCGCCTCGCCGCCGCCGGTGGTGAAGAACACCCGGTTCAGGTCGCCGGGGGCGGCGTCGGCGAGCCGTTCGGCCAACTGGATCGCCGGCCGGGTGGCGTACCCCCACACCGGGAAGTACGCCAGCTCGGTGGCCTGGGCGGCCATCACCTCGGCCAGTTCGCGGCGGCCGTGGCCCACCTGGACGACGAACAGGCCGGACAGCCCGTCGAGCATCCGCCTGCCCTGCTCGTCCCAGATGTAGGCGCCCTCGCCCCGGGTGATGACCGGGCCGGGAGGCGCGGCCATCCGGGTGAAGTGCGGCCACAGGTTGCCCCAGCCCGCCTCGGCGACGTCTGCCGTGGGGGGATAGTGCTCGGTGAACGTCATGTACGGTCCCTTCCCTGTACGTTCCGCCTATACGGATTCGAGCGGTTCCGGCGTGTTGGTCTCCTCCCCCGCAGGGCCGCGCAGTACCCACTGGCCGCGCCCCCGCAGCACCAGTAGGTAGTACAGCGCGGCGACGGCGCACACGCCCAGGGTGATCAGCAGGCTGGTCCGCCCGACCACGGGGTCCATCGCGTTCTGCCAGATGACGTAGGCCAGCGCGGCCAGGGCCAGTACCGGCGCGACCGGGAACCACGGCATCCGGTAGGCGGCGTGCGCGGTGGTGCCGTTACGCCGGCCGGCGAGCACGGCCAGGCACAGCGCCGCGTACACCGCGACGAGGGAGGTGCCGGTGACGACGAGCAGGAGTCCTTCGTCGGCGAAGCACAGCACGGTGGCGAACCCGCCGGTGACCAGCGTGGCGATCCACGGTGTGCCGGTACGGGGGTGGATCGCGGCCAGGCCCCGGCTGACCGCGCCCGGCCAGGCGGTGTCCCTGCCGGTGCTGAACACCATGCGCGCGGAGATGAGGATGATCGCCAGCACGGCGTTGACGATGGCCAGCGCGATGACCAGGCTGATCACGGTGTTCACCGTCGCGCCCGCCTTGGTGGCGACGAAGAGGCCCATCATGTTGCCGGAGGCGAACAGTTCGGTCAGCGACGGCGCGCCGAGCAGTACGGCGGTGATCGGGACCAGCTCGGCCACGACGGTGATCGCCAGCGCCCACAGGATGGCGCGGGCGATGCCGCGCTGGGCGTCGGTGGTCTCCTCGCCGAAGTAGACCGCCGAGCCGTACCCGTTGTACGCGAAGATCGCCACCGCCGCCGCGCCGACGATCAGCCCCGCCGAGGCGGGCGCGACGACGCCATCGGCCACCGTGACGGGCGCGGTGAGCAGTTCGCCGAGCGAGCGCGCCGGGTTCAGCAGCCCGAGGGCGCTCACCACGACCAGCGCGATCATCTCGATCGCCAGGAAGATCCCGGTGATCCAGGCGTTGAGCTTGATGTCGAACACGGCCAGCACGGTCGCCGCCGCCGTGATCATCGCGGCCACGGCCGGGCCGGGCACCCCCGGGATCAGCACCGCCAGGTACGTGCCGACGCCCAGCGCGATGACCGCGATGATCAGTAGTTGGGTGATCACCAGCAGGCCGAGGATGACGAACCCGGGCAGCCTGCCCAGGGTCCGGCCGACGATGGCGTACTCACCGCCGCTGAGCGGATAGGCCGAGGCCAGCTCCGCGTAGACGAAGGCCATGAAGACGCCCACCACCGCCGCGATCACGAAACTCCAGAACGCGCCGCTGCCCGCCTGGCGCACGACGCCCGGCGCGATGATGAAAACGGAGGAGGCGGGGGTGATGGCGGAGAGGGTGATGAGCAGGGTGCCGAGTACTTTGAGCCCGCGGCGCAGCGGCGGGGCGGAGGTGGCGGAGGGTGTGGAGGCTGTGGAGGGTGACGACGACGGATCCGACATGGCGGCCTCCTGAGTCGTGGTTCTTTGACTGGCCATAAAAGAACTCGACCCCGGCCGACGTCAATAGTGTCTTGAGCACGACTAAGTCACGAAGCGTACGCTCTTGCGTTATTTGATGATCGGCTGAAGAATGACCGCCATGCCACGACCAAGCCGAGCGCATCACCGGCGCGGCGAACTCGTCGCCGCGGCCCGTCGAGCCGTTCTCGACCGGGGCGTGCTGGACCTGCGGCTGCGTGACGTCGCCTCCCAGGCCGAGATGTCCACCGGCTCGGTCCTCTACTACTTCCCGACACTCGGCGACCTGCTGCACGAGGTGCAGCGCGACGCCGTCGAGCGGTTCTGCGTGGGCCGCGAGGAGGCCGCGCGCCGCGAGCCCGACCCACGCAGAAAGCTGGTCGGGACCATTAGGGCGGGCCTGCCCACCGGCAGGGACGACGAGCTGAGCGTGCTGCTCTACGAGCTGGGCGCGTACGCCCGCCGCACCCCCGCCTACGCCGCCCAGCACATCCGCCTGTACGAACGCCAGGCCGGTCTCTACACCGCGATCCTCGAAACGGGCGCGGCGACCGGGGTGTTCGACCTGACCCGCGCCGCCGCCGCCATCGCCCGGGGCCTGGTCGCCCTGGAAGACGGCCTGGGGCTGCACATCACCCAGGCGGTGCCCACGTTCACCCCGGCCGAGGCCGAGGCGATGCTGATCGCCTACGCGGCCGACGCCACCCGCTGCGACCTGGAGGTCTGATGCGCGCCCGCGACCTCGGCCTGCCCCTGACCGGGGACACCGGCCCGCTCAACGCGATCACCGACGTGCCCGGCGTCGAAATCGGCTACACGACGCTGATCGAGGGCGACGCGGTCCGCACCGGCGTGACCGCGATCCTGCCGCGCCCCCGGCCGGACGTCCACCTGCCGTGCGCCGCGGGCCGGTACTCCCTGAACGGCAACGGGGAGATGACCGGCACCGCGCTGCTGGACGAGATCGGGTCGGTACGGCTGCCGGTGCTGATCACCAACACGCACGCGGTGGGGCCGTGCCACCGGGGCGTGATCGACTGGGTGGCGCGGGAGAAACCGCAGGTCGCCGAGCAGTGGCTGCTGCCCGTCGTGGCCGAGACCTGGGACGGCTACCTCAACGACATCAACGGCCCGCACGTCCGGCCCGAACACGCCGTGGCCGCGATCGACGCCGCGGCCGGGGGGCCGGTCGCCGAGGGGTCGGTCGGCGGCGGCACCGGGATGAGCTGCTACGCCTTCAAGGCCGGCAGCGGCACCTCCTCCCGGGTGGTGCCCTATGGCCGGGACTCCTACACGGTCGGCGCGTTCGTCCAGGCCAACTTCGGCTCCCGCAAGGAGCTGACCGTGTGCGGGGTACCGGTGGGCGCGCTGCTCGCCGACGACAACCCGATCGAGAAGGGCGAGTGGCGGCACCCGCCCGGTGCGGGATCGGTGATCGCCGTCATCGCCACCGACGCGCCGCTGCTCCCCGGCCAGTGCTCGGCCCTGGCCCGCCGCGTACCGCTCGGCCTGGCCCGCACCGGCACCACGGGCTCGCACTTCTCCGGCGACATCTTCCTGGCGTTCTCCACCGGCAACGTGCTCACCCCGTCGGAGTTCCCACACGGCGAGCCCGGCTACGACACCCTCCGGCACATCCCGTGGAACCGGATGGACGACTTCTTCACGGCCGTCGTCCTGGCCGTCGAGGAAGCGGTACTGAACGCCCTGGTCGCAGCCACCACCATGACCGGCCGCCAGGGCCACCGCGCCCCGGGCATCCCCGTGGACCGCCTGGTGGAAGCGGTACTCAACCCCCACCGGTAAAGGAGCCTTCGGCACGCCCCATTTCTGCGACCCTCACCGTGCTCCCATCCCGCCACCGCGCACCCTGAGCAGTCACCGTCAAGGTGGCCATGTCAGAAGGCGTGATCCCCGTTCGGGATACAACCGGCAGTCACGAACCGTGGCCGACCGAGAACACAACCCCGGTCGAATATGAAGACCCACATAACCGGCTCTACGAATTAAACCTGTGGTGATGACAACCTCCGAAAACGACCTGACGATAAGCTTGCACACAGGCACTAACTGTCGCGTCGGCACGTCAGATCCTTGACGGAGGGATCACCACGGTCCGGGGCCTGGGAGATCGAGGAGGACTGGTGTTTCGCCTCCGAGATGCGATCGCGCAGGGGCGGCTGCCCGGACCGCGAATTGTGGCGGCGGGAACCCCCTTAACCGTTCCTGGCGGGCACTGCTGGTTCCTCGGTGGGGAAGTCGATGGGGAGTGGGCCATACGGGAGTTAGTTCGGCGTAACGCTCGCGACGGCGCCGATCTGATCAAAGTGATGGTCTCCGGCGGGCAGATGACCCCAGGCGGCGCCTCGATGTCGGAGTCTCAGTTCACCGTGGACGAGTTGCGCGTCATCGTGGAAGAGGCCACTCGTCACGGTCTACCGACGGCCGCGCACGCACATGGCACGAGTAGTATAGCCGCGTCGGTGGCCGCAGGGGTGGATACGATCGAGCACTGCACCTGGCTCTCCGATGACCGGTTCGATCCCCGTGACGAGGTCGCCTCCGAGATCGCCAAGAAGGGAATCTTTGTGTGCCCCACGGTGCCGCCGAGTTGGCGGAGGATGGCCACATGGATCGGCGAGGAGCGGGCCGCGCGCCTTCACTCCCGGCTGAGTTGGATGGACCAGCACGAGATTCGCCTGGTAGCCGGATCCGACGCTGGCATGCCGACATCGGTCTTTGACGATCTCGTGAGTAGTTTCAGCCTGTTCGAGCAGCAGGGATTCTCACGGGAGCGCATCATCGAGATGGCGACCGTGGACGCCGCCGCGGCCATCGGGCAGGCTGCTGTCACCGGGCGTCTTGCACCTGGATACCGCGCCGACCTTATCGTGGTGCGGGGCGACCCGCTGACCGATCTGGGCGCACTGCGCGAGCTCCGACTGGTTCTCGCGGACGGGCGGCCTCATTTTCCCGTGGAGCCCGGTGTTCAGGAGATGACCGCCCAGCCTCCCGGCCAGAGGCGGTGATCTTTCCTTGGGCGTGGCGACGACTACCCAAAGCGAAACGTCGGCGATCACGCCCTTCTCGGCGACTGGAGGCGGAACACGGCGGTGGACCCGGTGTGCGCGATGATCGTCTCCAGGCTGTCGTTCGTGCTGAAGGGAAACGCCGCTGCGGCGAAGGGGATATCCAGCACGGCCAGGTACGCTTTGATCACTCTGGCGGCCTCCTCACCTTCAACAAGAACGGCCTGCGAAGGGCCCTCCCCCTCACCGCGGATCAGGCACTCGCCAGACGCGAGAAGATTCATCACCCAATGCCGTCGCCGATTCGGTGCGGCCAGGTAATGGATGCCGGCGAGCTGGACGACGGCAATGGGTACGCTACGGGCCTTTCCGGTGTGCCGACCACGCACCTGTATTACGCGCAATGCGTACGCCCCTTCATGGTAGGGCTGAGGAGGCATGCTCAGAATCTTACTCACCATCATCGCGTTGATCTCTCGCGGATGCTTGTCCGACTGATTCATAACTCCTCATTCATTCAGACCCTTAGTCGGTATGATAGCCCTGTAGATTCGGAAGGACAAGACAACTCTGGGTGGCGATATGCGGGAGAGCACAGTACGACGGAGATGTCGTAACCTGCTCCGGCAGCTCAATATTCGGCCTCCGCTCAACGTTGCCGACTTGTGTCGACGTTTAGGTGACTGGCGACACCGTCCGATCAAGCCGGTGCCCTATGCGTTCCCGATACCTGGCCCTTAGGGCCTTTGGGTGCAGATCGAGACGGCCGACTATACCTTCTATGAGGAGAGGACATCCCCCCATCAAGATCATAGCAGGAGAGGGAAGCAGAACTCATCGCCACAATTATTCTCGAATGGGCGAGTGTCCTGAATGTGATCCACCCGCTGCTATTCGATGAGAACGCCCCTCATGACGCCTCATTCAACACGTCGCCGCTCAGTCATCAGGGGTGGCTGTGAATCATCCATTCGCGCTCTTGATGGCCTCTTTGATCATAACTGGCATTGTGGCCGCCAACCTCCTCCAGGTGCGCCGGGCCCCGGACGACCTGCCACTGCGTGCAGCGCTGGCAGGTGTGAGCTGCCTCCTCTTATCAGTTCTGGTTAACATCCCGGAGATCCGTCTGGTCCTCGACGGGTTCCAGCTGGGGATCGCGAAGTTGTTCGTCAACCTCGTCACCATACTTTGCTCGTATTTCGTGCTGGCGTTCTTCTTGTACTCCATCGAGGGACAGGCGGCGGTCCACCGTACGCGCCGCCAACGCCTACTGGTGCTGCTAGTATGTACGGTACTCACGATAACCTGGTTTCTTGCGCCGCCTGACGTGAGGGGAGCTCCCGCAGATCTCGTCAATGGCTACAATATGCAGGCTAGGATATTCGTCCTGACAGCGTTGGTCTACATGGCGTACACCATGGCCAGGGCGCTGCGCCTAGTGAGAAGATACATTCGTGCGGCCGTTAGCACGCATGTGCGACTCGGCATAAGGTTGTTCTATTCGTCGCTTCACGTCCTCATCATCGGGGCGGTGCTCAAGGCCGGCACAATCCTGCTACAGGGTGCGGGTATCTCTATCGACACACCGCTACTCAGGATTCTCAACTCCGGCTACCTGATCTTCGTGCAGATCGGGATTTCCGCCTTCGCGGTCGGGCTTGGCTACCCATTGATTGCCAGCATGATCGTCGGAATTCCCGTCTGGATCCGGCACAGGGGCTCGTACCGCCGATTGGAGACGCTGTGGCGAATGCTTAACGAGGAGTTCCCCGAGCTTACCCTGAGCGGCGGAAGTGAGCCGCAGCGGCGTCGGAGGGCGGGGTGGCTGCGCATCCACCGCGGATACTATCGCCGCGTGATCGAGATTCGCGATAGGCTCATTCTGCTTGCCCCGTACTTCACCCGCGAGACTGCGGATCGGGCTCGGACGAACGGCGCGGCGGCGGGCTTGTCTGGATCGGATCTGGGCGCCTTCGTTCAAGCTTCGCTGATCGTGCACGCATTGGAGAGCAAGCATCTCGGGTGTGCCGGCGGAAAGCACCGACCTGTTTCCGGCCGAGGGTGGACATGACCTCGACTCCGATGCTGAGTGGTTGGTGGGCGTGTCACGGTGGGTTCGGCGATTGGCACGGAAGCCCGGTCGCTGAGTGACCGTTCACACACTTATAGAGCCCCCCCGTTTGGGACACCAAGAACCATGCGGGCGGCATGCTGATGTTCCGTGCCGATGAATGGTCGGCGTTCCCTGCCGTAGGAAAGTTCTACCTTTCAACGTGACGGACTCGAACGGCCTTCGTCCGCCGTCGGGTAGGTATTTGGCTCTCGTTCGACGCGGGTCTCGTCCCAGATCGGCTCAGCGCTCTCATAGACGGTGCCGTCGGTGCCGAAGATGAGGAAGCGGTCGAAGTCGGCGGCGAACCAGCGGTCGTGGGTGACGGCCAGGACGGTGCCGGAGAAGGAGGCGAGGCCCTGTTGCAGGGCCTCGGCGCCGGCGAGGTCGAGGTTGTCGGTCGGTTCGTCGAGCAGGAGCAGGGTCGCGCCGGACAGTTCCAGTAGCAGGATCTGGAGGCGGGCCTGCTGTCCGCCGGACAGGGTCTCGAAGCGTTGGCCGGCGGCCGGGGCGAGTTCGTAGCGGGCGAGGGCGGCCATCGCCTCGTTCAGGGTGAGGGCGTGCCCGGTCGTCACCAGTTCGGCGGGGGTGCGGCCGTGCAGGTCGGGGCGGGTGTGGGTCTGTACGAAGTGGCCGGGGGTCACCCGCGCGCCCAGGCGTACCGAACCCCGGTGCGCCACCTGCGGCACCGCGCCGTCGGCCGCCTCGGCCAGCAGCCGCAGGAAGTGGGACTTGCCCGAACCGTTGGATCCGAGGACGCCCACGCGCTCGCCGTACCAGATCTCCGTGCCGAAAGGCCGCATCAGGCCGGTCAGTTCCAGATCCTCGCAGGTGACGGCGCGTTTGCCGGTGCGGCCACCGCGCAGCCGCATGCGTACGTTCTGCGGCCTGGGCGGGCGTTCGGGCGGACCCGCCTCCTCGAAGCGGGCCAGGCGGGTGCGCGCGGCGCGGTAGGCGGAGGAGACGGCGTCGTTGTTGGTCGCGGTCTGGCGGAGGGTCTGCACCAGGCGCCTGAGCTTGGCGTGCTCCTCGTCCCAGCGGCGGCGGCGTTCCTCCAGCCGGTCGATGCGGCTCTGGCGGCCCTCGGCGTACGTCGCGAAGCCGCCGCCGTGCACCCAGACGCCGCGCGCCTCCACGGTCACGATGCGGTCGGTGGCGTCGGCCAGCAGTTGCCGGTCGTGCGAGACCAGCAGCACCGTCTTGGCGGTGGCGCGCAGTCGTTCCTCCAGCCACAGCTTGGCGGGCACGTCGAGGTAGTTGTCCGGTTCGTCGAGCAGCAGGACCTGATCCGGGCCGCGCAGCAGGGCCTCCAGGACGAGCCGTTTCTGCTCGCCGCCGGACAAAGTGCCCACTGGACGCGCCCTGACCGCGTCGTACGGCAGGCCCAGGGCCGCCGTCGCGCAGGTGTCCCACACCACGTCCATGTCGTAGCCGCCGGCGTCGGCGTAGTCGCTGATCGCCTGCGCGTAGGCCAGTTGGGCCGTCTCGTCGTCGCGTACGGCCATCGCCGCCTCGGCCCGCGCCAGGGTCGCGGCGGCGGCGCGCACCTGGTCGGGGGCCACCGAAAGCAGCAGGTCATGAACGGTCCGGTCGTCGCGGACGCTGCCGATGAACTGCCGCATCACGCCCAGCCCGCCGGAGCAGACCACCCGCCCCTCGTCCGGCCGCAGGTCGCCGGCGACCAGCCGCAGCAGGGTGGTCTTGCCCGCGCCGTTCGGCCCGACCAGCCCGGCCTTGACGCCGTCGCCGACCCGGAACGACACCTCGTGCAACAGCAGCCGCCCGTCCGGCAGCACGTAGGTGAGCCCGTCAACCTCGATATGTCCCGCCATCGTGTCCTCCCCGGCCAAGCCTACTGGATCGACGTTCTAGTACTAGAACGTCGATCCGGTAAGCCGAAATAATAGTACTGTATTATTTTCTTATGACCCGACATGCCGATCCGGACACGCGGCGACTCCAGATCGCCGACGCACTGCTCCGCACGCTGGCCGAGCGCGGGCTCGGCGGGACCACGCTGGCCGACGTCGCGGCGGCGGCCGATGTGTCGGTGGGCCTGGTGCAGCGGTACTTCCGCACCAAGGACGAGTTGCTGATCTTCGGGATCGAGTACGTCTACCAGCGCGCCACCGACCGCCTCCACCAGGTGGAGATCGCCCCTCCGGTGCGAGACGTCGTGGTACGGCTGATGGAGACGTTCCTGCCGCTGGACGAGACCCGGGAGCGGGAGCTGCGGGTCTGGCTGAACTTCCTGACCGCCTCGCTCACCAGCCCCCGGATGGCCGCGATCCACCGGGCCGCGACCGGCGAACTGATCGACGGCATTACCGACGCCCTCACCGCCGCCCAGCGCACCGGCGAGCTGGGCGGCGACCTCGACCCGAGGGCGGAGGCGACGGCGCTGGTGGCGTTCGTGGACGGGCTGTGCCTCCACCATGCCGCGACCGGCGACGACTACGACATCCCCGTGATCCGCGCGGCCCTGGCCACGTACGCCGGGCGGCTGTTCGGGCGGAGGGCCGGCGCGTGAGCATGACACTCGCGCTGGCGCTGGCCGGGCTGGGCCTGATCGACAGCACCAGCTTCGGCACCCTGCTGATCCCGGTCTGGCTGCTGCTCGCCCCCGGACGCCCGCGCGTCGGCCGGATCGCCGTCTACCTGGCAACGGTGGCGGTGTTCTACTTCTGCGTGGGCGTACTGCTCACCCTGGGAGCCGACGCCGTGCTCGCGGCGGCACGGTCGGCCGTCGCGGCCGTCCCGCCGACCACCCTGAAGGTGGCGCAACTGGTCCTCGGCGTGGCGATCATCGCGCTGAGCTACCGGCTGGAGGCGAAGGCCCGGCGGCGGGAGGGCGAGCCCGGCAAGATCCAGCGGTGGCGCGCCCGGGTGATGCTGGGCGAGGGCGGCGCCGGGAGCCTGATGAACCTGGCGCTGCTGGCGGCGCTGGTGGAGGTGGCCACCATGCTGCCGTACCTCGCGGCGGTGGGCCTGATCGCCAGCGCCGACCTGGGCTGGGGGCTCACCGGGGCCTCGCTCGCCGGATACTGCCTGGTGATGATCCTGCCCGCGATCGTGCTGACCTTCGCCCGCCAGGCCGCCCACCGTACGGTGGAACCCCTGCTGCAACGCGTCAACGACTGGTTGACCAGGAACACCCCCAAGATCCTGGGCTGGACGCTGGGCGGCATCGGCATCTCCGTGACCCTCAACGCCGTGCTCAGGATCTTCCTGGAAGGCTGACCCGGGGGCTGGAATCACCTGCGGCGGGACAGGACGGCGACGGCGGCGAGCAGCACGACCAGCACCCCGGTGAGCCAGCCCATCGCGGTGGTCGCGGCACGAACCGGGCGGCGATGCCTCTGTCCCTGGCCACCCCCGCCGAACGCACCCTCAGCGCCGCCTCCCGCGCCGTGATCGCCCTCATCCATGACTTCCTGAGCCCTCTACTCAGATGACTGACCGTCGGTCAGTAGACTAAGGTTCGCCTTACCTGTCGTTCCCTTACCGGAGGTACCTGGTGAGACGAATCATGGCCCTGGCGACCGGGGTCCGCCGCTACATCTGGCTCGGCGTGGCCCTGCACGCCGCCGTCAGCGTCACCTACGTCGTCCAAGGTCTGCTGCTCGCCCGGGTGCTGGCGCGGATGCTCGCCGGCGACGGGGTCGCCGAGCAGGTCCTGCCGCTGGCGGGGGTGGTCGGCGCGGCCGTGGTGCGCTTCGCGCTGACCTGGACCTCCGAAATCGTGGCGCAGTTGACCGGGGCCGCGACCAAGCAGGCGCTGCGGGCGCGGGCGTTCGCGAAACTGGCCGAGCTGGGGCCCGGGTACACCGCGGGCGAACGCACCGGCGAGGTGAAGGGCGCGCTGGTGGAGGGCGTCGAGGCGCTGGAGGCGTACTACGCCCGCTATCTGCCCTCGTTGATCGCCGTCGGGCTCACCCCGCTGATCGTGCTGGGCGTCATGGCCGGCTACGACCCGTGGTCGGCGCTGATCGTGGCCGGGTTCGTGGTCGCCGCGCTCGTGCTGCCCAAGCTGTGGTCGCGGATGCTCAAGCGCCGGGGCGACGCGCTGATGGCGGCCTACCTGGGCATGGGTGCCACGGTTCTGGACACCCTCCAGGGGCTGGTGACCCTGAAGGCGTTCGGCGCCGCGCGGCGCCGGCGGGACGAACTCGCGAAGGTGTCCGACCGGCTGATCACCGGCTGGAACCGGGTGATGGCGGTCGCCCTGATCGCCCAGATGATCTACACGCTGGTGATCGTCGGCGGCGTGGCCGTCACCGTGGCGGTCGCGGTGGTCCGGGCCGCCGGCGGCTCGCTGGACGTGGGTGCGCTCTTCGTGGTCCTGGCGCTGTCCGGTGAGGCGCTGCGCGCGGTCGGCGTGCTCGCCACCTCCTTCCACGCCAGCTACGACGCCGCGAGCGCCGCGGACGTCATCCACTCCCTGCTCGGCCAGGAGCCGCCCGCGCCCGAGCGGCCCGGCGTCACGCCGGCACGTGGCCTGACGCCCTCGGTGGCCTTCGAGGACGTGTCCTTCTCCTACGTCGCGGGGGAACCGGTGCTCCGCGGCCTGTCCCTCGCCCTGGCCCCGGGCGAGACCGTCGCGGTGGTCGGATCTTCGGGCGCGGGCAAGTCCACGCTGGTGGCGCTGCTGCTGCGGTTCGCCGACCCCGGGGGCGGGCGCGTCACGCTGGGCGGGTACGACCTGCGGGACCTGCCACTGGACCAGGTGCGCTCGATGATCGCGCTGGTCTCCCAGGACACCTACCTGTTCGGCGGGACCGTCCGCGACAACATCGCCATGGCCCGCCCTTCCGCGTCCGACGAACAGGTCACCGCCGCCGCCAAGGTGGCCAACATCCACGACTTCATCGCCGGTCTCCCGGAGGGCTACGCCACCCAGGTGGGCGAACGCGGGCTGCGGCTGTCCGGCGGGCAGCGTCAGCGCATCGCCATCGCCCGCGCGGTACTCGCCGACGCCCCGATCCTGGTACTCGACGAGGCGACCGCCAGCGTCGACGCGGCGACCGAGGCGTCGATCCAGTCCGCCCTCGACCGGCTGACCCAGGACCGCACCACCTTGGTGATCGCCCACCGGCTGTCCACCGTGCGCGACGCCGACCGCATCGTCGTCCTTGAGGACGGCCACATCCGCGAGGCGGGCACCCACCAGGAACTGATCGCCAACGCGGGCCGGTACGCCCGGCTCCTCTCCGCCCAGGAGGCCCACTGATGACCACCGCCATCACCACAGCGCGCGCCCCCGAGATCGGCTCGCCGCTGCTCGCCACGATGCGCCGGGCCCGCGGGCCGCGGGGCACCCTCGTCCTCGCGCTCACCGGCGGGATCGCCCAGCACGCCGGGTCCGTGCTCGCCATGGCCGCCGCGGCCTGGCTGGTCGCCACCGTCGCGACCGGCGGGGCCGGGGAGGACCTCTCTGGCGGGCTGTTCGCGCTCGCGGCCGGCGTGGCCGTCGCCGGGCTCGGGGCCTGGGCCGCCGCGCAGTTCGGCCACGCCTTCGCCTTCCGCTACCAGGCGGGCCTGCGGCTCGCCCTGTACGACGGCCTGGAGCGCAGTGCCCCCCGCGAACTCCAGGGCCGCCGCACCGGTGACATCGCCGCGGTCGCCATGGGCGACATCGAACAGCTTGAGCTGTTCTTCGCCCACCTGCTGCCCGGCGTGCTCAACGCCGTCGTCGTCGGCGGGGCCGGTACCCTCGCCCTGGCCCTGATCGATCCCCGCCTGGCCCTCGTCGCCGCCGCCGGGATGCTGCTGACCGGCCTGGTGCCGGTGATCGTCGCCCGCCGTACCGAGCGCCACGGCAGCCGGCTGCGCGAGGAGATCGGCGGTCTCAACGCCGATGTGATCGACGGCGTGCAGGGGGTCCGCGAACTGCTCGCCTTCCGCCGGATCGCCGCCTGGCAGCAGCGCCTGGCCTCGCGTACCTCGGCCATCCGGCGGCACCGGCTCGCCCACGGCCGCGCGACCGGCTTTCAGCATGGCCTGACCGACCTGCTCACCGCGGCCACCACCATCGTGACGCTCATCGTGGCCGTCGGCTTGGCGGGCGGCGGGCAGGTCACGTTCGCGGCGGCCACCGTCGCGGTCGGGATCACGATCGCCGCGATCCGCCCGGTGCTGGAGGTGGTCGAGCAGGCCGGGCAACTCGCGCCGCTGCGCGCGAGCGCCCGCCGCGTACTGGAACTGACCGACCAGCCCGCCCAGGTCACCGACACCGCCCGCGAGGCTCCCAGCGTGCGGAACCCGGCGATCCGCTTCGACCGTGTCACCTTCGGCTACGAACCCGGCCGGCCGGTGCTGCGCGACCTCACCTTCGACGTGCCGGCCGGTTCCACCGTCGCGATCGTCGGCCACTCCGGCGCGGGCAAGTCCACCTGCGTCAACCTGCTGTTGCGGTTCTGGGACGTCGAGTCCGGAGCCGTCACCCTGGACGGGCACGACCTGCGGGAGTTCCCGCTGGAGGAGCTGCGCCGGCACATCGCGGTCATCCCCCAGGACGTCCACCTGTTCGACGCGAGCATCGCCGACAACCTCCGCCTCGGCGCCCCCGACGCCACCCAGGCCGACCTGGAGGCCGCCGCCCGCGCCGCCAACGCCCACGAGTTCATCAGCGCGCTGCCCGGCGGGTACGACGCCAACGCGGGCGAACGGGGCGCCCGGCTCTCCGGCGGCCAGCGCCAGCGGCTGGCCATCGCCCGCGCCCTGGTGTCACCCGCAACGGTGCTGGTCATGGACGAGGCCGCATCGAACCTCGACACCGAAAACGAACGCGACATCCAGGCCGCGCTGCGCAACCTCCGCCGCGGGCACACCACGATCGTCATCGCCCACCGGCTCTCCACCATCCGCAGCGCCGACCGGATCATCGTCCTGGACCAGGGACGGGCCGTGGAGAGCGGCACCCACGACGAACTGCTCGCCGCCGACGGCGGCTACGCCCGCCTGGTCGCCGCCCAGCGCGACGGCCTCGTCGGCCTCGACCCGCATGATCCGCTCGCGCAGGCGCTGCCCACATGAGACCAGGCCGGGGAGGCGGGGCGGCACCGCGTCCCCGGCCTCTACGCTGGGCTCGTGAAGGGAACCACGCCACGCACGAAACCGGCCGGCGAACGTCGCACGGACCTGCTGGACGCAGCCGAAGCGCTCCTGTTGAGCCGGGGGGTCGATGGTTTCACCATCGAGGACGTGACCACCGGGGCCGGGGTCGCCAAAGGCACCTTCTACCTGCACTTCGCCAACAAGGGCGACCTGCTTGACGCCCTACGCGAACGCTACGTCCAGCGGTTCGCCGAAGCCCAGCTCGCCGAAGCCCGCAAGCACCGGGGCGTGGCCGGCATCCAGGCGTGGATCCGCGCCGGCGTGGCCGAGTACCTGGGCGACGTCCGCCTCCACGACGTGCTCTTCCACCCCACCACCCGAGGCGAAAGCGACGCCCCCAACACGGTCACCACCACCCTCACCGACCTCCTCGCCGCCCTCGACCACCCCCCTGCCGACCCCCAGGTCATGGCCACCATCCTGTACGCGGCCATGCACGGCGTCACCGACCACATCATCCACGCCCCGGACACCGCCGATCGCATGCTCACCGGCCTCAACAACCTCGTCCACTCCGTCCTGACCTGACCCCGCCCAGCCCGACACAGGCAATCCCCGCATACGCGCGAAGCACCCCCATCCCCCGAGCTGCCCGGCACATCGCCGGAAGCCCGAACGTCACTTCGGGCGAGGGGACAGTGCCCAGGCAACACAGACGTTCCCCGGCCCCATGTACTCCAGCCGGGGACCCTCCCGGCATGCGGGGGAGCACGACGGCAGCTCAACCACCTGCCCCTTGACCGCAGGGCCATCCCCGCGCGCGGGGAGCATACTGGCTGACCTGCGGGTTTCCTCGGGGGAAGCGGCGATTTTGAGCACTTTCATAGAAACGGACATTTCACCGACTCCTCACCGGGGGCCGAGAGTACGGCGGGTGGGATTCTGGAAGCCGTTGGAGTGGCAGCGGCACACAGAGAACGATATCCCCGGCGACCTCTCTGGATTGGGGAAGCGGAGACTCATAATGCTCTGGGTCAGCCAGATCAATCCGACCGTTCCCGCTTTACCGACCACTCGGTTGGAGATCGGCATCGGATCGAGCCGGTGGCGCAAGCGTCGGGCGGAGCCCGACACAAATCAATACGGCTGAGCGAAGCGAAGGCCATTGGGCGCGCGGAGCGCGTCCCCTCGCCGGAGGCGAGGGGATCGGCCCGGAGGGGCGATGGGGGACGGCGGGAGAGGGGCGAGCGGTGGGTGGGGTGGACGGGAGTGCTTTGGCTGGTGCTGGAATGGTGAGGGGCCATGGCACATGTGAAAGGCCGGGCACGAGGGCGTGACTGAGTACGGCGGGCGGCAGGCACCTGGGCTTGCCGTAAGTGGAAACCCGCGTCCCCTTCCGGGGCTGCCATGGCCAGCGCCAGAGGCGGCGTTGAGATGGGCTTCACCGGCTGGCGGCCAGCTACTACTTGCCTGCGCAGGCAACGGTACGGCGCGCAAGCGCCCGGCCGTTCCCTACTACAGTGCCGTCATGGCGACTGAGAGGTTGCGGCCCCTAGAGGACGATGCCTGGCGAGGCTTCCTGTTGACCCATGACAGGATCTGGCGCTCGATCGAGGCAGGGCTCGCGCCCCTGAACGTGAGCATGGCCGAGTACAGCGTGCTCTCCCTTCTCGGCGAGGCCGGCGAGAAGGGCATGCGGATGTCCGACCTGGCCGAGCGCCGGCTGATGTCCACCGGCGGGTTCACCCGGCTCGCCGACCGCCTGGAACAGCGTGGGCTCATCGAGCGGCGGCGATCGGCCGCCGATGGGCGCGGCTTCGATGTGACGCTGACCACCGAGGGACGCGCCCTATTGCGCAAGGCGTGGCGTCAGCAGTACCAGGACCTGCACAGGCTCTTCTTCGACCGGCTCGACGACGACGACCTGCGCGCCCTCGCCGGCATCTGGGACCGGCTCGCGCCCGAACCGACCCAGGCCGAGCCGCGTTAAGCCGAACCGCGCCAAGCCGGGCCCCCACACATGGACGGCTCGCGCCCGCACGCAGCGCGAGGCTGCGGCAGATCCGCAGACGGGCGGGCTCCAGCCGGATCTCGCCCTCGGCCAGGGTGAAGGACACGCCCTGGTGCCGGGCAATGGGCCGCGCGCCGGTGACCTCGTCAAACGATATGCCCTGGTGCCGGGCGGTAAGCATCCGAATGCCCTGCGCCGTCGCACCCGCTCGACTCGGCGGGAATAGTTGTCTGCGCAGATAACTTAATACTCCTGTGCCGCGGGATCGCCCCGGCCGCGCAGAGAGGAACGGGCAGATGACATTCGAGATCGGGATCATGACGTTCGGCGAGGTGACGGAAGATCCCGTCACCGGGCGGATGCCCTCGCCGCGGCAGCGGGTGCGGGAGACGATCGAGCAGGCGCGGGTCGCCGACCAGGTGGGCCTGGACGTGTTCGGCGTCGGTGAGCATCACCGCACCGACTTCGTCGGGTCCGCGCCGGCGATCCTGCTGGCCGCCGCGGCGGAGGCGACCGAGCACATCCGGCTGACGAGTTCGGTCACCGTGCTCGGTTCGGAGGACCCGGTACGCGTCTGGGAGCAGTTCGCCACGATCGATCTGCTGTCGGCGGGCCGGGCCGAGATCATCGCGGGCCGCGGCTCCTACACCGAGTCCTTCCCGCTGTTCGGGTACGACCTGCGGGACTACGCGGACCTGTTCCGCGAGAAGCTGGACCTGTTGCTCAAGATCCGCGAGCGCAACCCGCTCACCTGGTCCGGGCGCTTCCGCCCGCCGCTGCACGACGCCGACATCGCGCCCCGCGCCGACGGCGACACCATCCCGATCTGGGTGGGGGTCGGCGGCTCGCCCGCGTCGGCGGTCAGCACCGGCCGGCTCGGCCTGCCGATGGCGCTGGCCCTGCTGCTCGGGCCGGTGACCTATCACGAGCAGACCGTCGAGCTGTACCACGCCGCCGCCGCGGAGGCCGGGCACGATCCGGCCACGCTGCCGATCAGCATCAACACCCACGGGTACGTCGGGCGCACCAGCCAGGAGGCCCGGGAGACCATGTACCCCTATTTCGCGAAAGGAATGATGGAGAACAACCACCAGCGCGGCCAGGGCTTCCCGCTCTCCCGCCCGGCCTTCGACGCTCAGGTGTCGCCGGGCTCCGGCCTGCTGGCGGGCAGCCCGCAGGAGGTCATCGACAAGCTGCTCACCTACCACGAGCTGTACGGCGTCAGCCGCGCCCTCATCCAGATGGGTTTCGGCGGGATGCCGCAGAAGGAGCACCTGGCGGCGATCGAGCGGCTGGGCACCGAGGTCGCGCCCGTCGTACGCCGGGAGACCGCCACCCTCGCAGGGCGGACGGCATGACCGCCACCCCGGCGGCCGGTCCGGCGCTGCGCGCCATGGTCGTCAACGGCAGCCCGAACCGACCCTCCGACACGGCGGGCCTCATCGAGGTCATCCCCAGCATGACCGCCACCCCGGCGGCCGGTCCGGCGCTGCGCGTCGTGGTGGTCAATGGCAGCCCGAACCGACCCTCCAAGACGATGGGCCTCGTCGATGTCATTCTGGCGACGCTCGCGGAGATGATGCCGATCCAGACGTCCCGGATCGACGTCTACGAACTCGGCCCGGAGTTCACCGGGGTGGTCGAGCGCGAGCAGGTCTCTCCCGACGTCGAGGCCGCACTCAAGCTGGCCGAGAACGCCGACCTACTGATCGCGGCGATCCCGGTGTTCCGGGGGTCGTACCCGGGGATGTTCAAGCACTTCTTCGACCTGGTGGACCAGTACGCGCTGGCCGGCCGGCTCGTCCTGCTCGCCGCCACGGGCGGCGGCGAGCACCACGCGCTCGTCCTTGAGCACGCCCTGCGCCCGCTGTTCGGCTTCTTCCAGGCGTTGACCGTGCCGGTCGCGATCTTCGCCGCCGCCGCCGACTTCGACGGGACCATCCTGCTCAATCCCCGCGTCCACGGCCGGATCCAGCTGGCCCTGACCGATGTCGCCGACCTGCTGCGCACCCGCGCCCCCGCCGCCGCCGCCCACTGACCTCCCCCGCCCCGGCGGATGGACGGTACGACGGTGCGAAGACGCCAGGAACCGCACCCACCGAGCGGACGATCGGCTCACCGCCGATCGGATAGGGGGTACGACGGTGCGGAGACGCCGAGGGGTCCACGTCCGACCGGTCCGGGGGCGGCCCGATGTCGGCACACTCGTACGCGCCGAGCGGGCGATTGGCCTGCCGCGGCCGTCAGCGGCCCAGGTGGGTGGCCGCGTGCAGCCGGTTCCGGTTCGCGGTCAGAAAGTCGTCCAAGGCGACCCATGTCGGCACACTCGTGCGCCGAGCGGGCGATTGGCCTGCCGCGGCTGTCAGCGGCCCAAATGCGGGGCTGCGCGGAGGTGGTCCTGGTTGGCGGTCAGGAAATCGTCGAAGGTGCGTGGGGGGCGGCCGGTCAGGGCGTGGACCGCTGGGGTGGTGGCGGCGAGGTGGCCGGCGGCCGTTTCGGCGTACAGGGCGGCGGCGTCGGAGGCGAACCATGCGGGGACGCCCTGCGCCGTCAGGATGGACGCGAACTCCTCCGGTGAATGGTCCTGGTAGCGGACCGTTCTGCCGATCGTGCGGGAGAGCCTGGCGGCGATGGTGTGGTGGTCGAGCGCTTCGGGGCCGGTGAGCGCGTACGTCTCGCCGATCCCGCCGCCGTCCGCCAGCAGGCGTGCGGCGCAGGCCGCGATGTCCGCGCAGTCGATGTAGGACATGCGGCCGTCGCCGTAGGCCCCGTGCAGGTCGCCGTCCATGGTGAAGGCGGCCTGGCCGGTGAGGAAGTTCTGCATGAAGGCGTTGGGCTGCAGGATCGTCCAGGGCGGGCCCGACTCCTTGAGGTGCTGTTCGATGGCCCAGTGCGCGCCCACGGAGAGCTTGCCGCCGGGCCTCGGCTGCCACACCGACAGCTTGACCACCTGCGACACGCCCGCCTCGCGCGCGAGGTCGATGGCGGTCCGCTGCTGACGCACCATGGGCTGCTCGCCATCCGCGGGAACCACGCCGCTGCCGTTGAGGAACACGCGATCGACGCCCTTCAGCGCGGCGGCCAGCGACGACGGATCGTCGAAGTCGCCGAGCACGAACTCACAGCCGAGCGCCCGGCCCTTGGCCGCGTCTCTGACGAAGGCCCGCACGGGCAGGTCCCGCTCAAGCAGTTCGCGCACCAGGTACCGGCCGATGGAACCGGTCGCGCCGGTGACAAGGATCATGGTCGATCCTCCTTTCGTCCAGGAACAGTAGATTGAGGGCCCTGCGGAGACAGTACAAGTAAGTCGAGGGCCACTCAAGTTACTCCGGGGACGGACGTACGCATGACCGACACCACGAAGCGGCATCGCCGCCCGCGCGCCGACGCGCGGCGCAACGTCGAACGGCTGCTCGCCGTCGCCGACGAGGCGTTCCGCGAACATGGCGTGGACGCCTCGCTCGGGCAGATCGCCCGTGCCGCCGGGGTGGCCATCGGCACGGTGTACGCCCACTTCGGCACCCGCCGGGCGCTGATCGCCGCCCTGCTGCGCGAGCGCCACGAGGCGCTGTTCGCGCTGGGCGAGGACCTGCTCGACCGGTACGATCCGGCCGAGGCGCTGCCCGCCTGGGTACGCGAGTGCGTACGCAACGCCGCCACCTACCGCGGGCTGGCCGCCGTACTGGCGGCCGGTTTCGACGACGAGGCGTCCGAACTCCACGAGTCCTGCGAGCGGATGGCCGGCCTTACCGAGCGCGTCACCGCCGCCGCGCGCACCGCCGGTCTGCTGCGCCCCGAGGTCCGCGCGGACGACCTTACCGCCTTGATGGGCGCCGCCGCCTGGACCCGCGAGACGGCGGGCGACGACCAGAGCGACCGCCTGATCCGTTTCACCCTCGACGGCTTCCGCCCGCCCGCCACCGGATGACCAGGGCGATTTTCGGGCGGCCGGTATCAACGATTTCCCGATACACCCGATACACCTGATACCGCTTTCCGAAAAAGGCCACCGCCCCCGGATCGGCTCGTCTCCCATCGCCCATTGCTTTGTTTACCAAAATGTGTGAACGTCTGGGCATAGTCGCGTCAAGGAGAGAAGGTGGGAAGCATGGCGAAGCTGATCAAGCGTGCATTGCGCCTGCACCGCGGGCAGATGAAGGGTCGTTACCCGATCTACCGACTTCGCTAGCAGCACACTGCACCCGGCGGTGCCGGCGGGTCCCCTAAAGGCCGGCACCGCCTTTTCCCAACGGCGGCGAAGGGGCACGATGTCAAAACGTACGGCCGAAGCGATCCCCGGGCCGCGCAATGGCGTTTTCGGCCGCCATCTCGACGAGTACGAATCCCGCCCGGCAGGGTTTCTGGAGGACTGCCGGCGCAGGTACGGCGATGTGTTCCGGTTCGACACCGACGTGGTGGTGGTCACCGACCCGGCCGAGATCACCAAGGTGCTGGTCCACACCAACCGGGACTGCGTACCGAACGCCAACCCGCTGCACGGCGGCAGGTTCCCCACGCCGGAGCAGACCCGGCAGTGGATGCGCACCCGCCAGGCGGCGCTGCCGGTGCTGCGGCCCGCCGCGCTGCCCGAGCTGCTGCCCCTGGTGAGCGCGGCGCTCGCGGGCGAGCTGCGCGCGCTGGAGGGCGGCTGGTTCGACCCGGCCGAGCGGGCCTGGCGGGTCTGCGTGAACACCATGCTGCCGCTGTACTTCCCCGACCCGCCGCCGGGGCTGGCCGACGCGCTGCTGACGGCGTTCGCCGAGGGCCGCAAGGCCGGTGAGGCGGCCATCCGCATCCCGAGCTGGTGGCCCAGCCGGCTGCGCCGCCGCGTCCAGCGCGCCGACCAGAGCATCCGGGACCACATCGCGCCGCTGCTGGCCGAAGGCCGCCCGGCGTCCGGGGGCGAGCCGGTCACGCTGCTCGAACACCTCCTCACCAGGGACGAGCCGGTGCCCACCGACGTCGCGCAGGCCGCGCTGGGCATCACCGTGCTGGGCGCGATCGGCACCATGGGCGGGGCCTGGAGCTGGCTGCTGTATCACCTGGCCACCCACCCCGGCCTGTTCGACCGGATACGCGCCGAGGTGGCCGCCGCCCCGGCGGAGGAGGTCGCGGCCCGGCCGGAACGCGCGCTGCCGTACACGCAGGCGTTCGTGCAGGAGGTGCTGCGCTTCCATCCGCCCGCCTGGCTGCTCGGCCGCGACGCCGTCACCGATGTCACGCTCGGCAGATGGACGGTCCCGCGGGGCACGGCCATCATGTTCAGCCCGTACCTGCTGCACCACGACGAGCGTCACTGGAAGGAGCCCGAGCGGTTCGACCCGGCCCGGTGGCTGGGCGACGACCCGCCGCACGCGCCGGGCGCGTACCTGCCCTTCGCCGCCGGGCCGCGCGGCTGCCTCGGTACGCACCTGGGCATGGCGATCCTGCTGCTCACCGCGGCGCACCTGGCCACCGGCCACGACCTCGACGCCCCCGGCCTGGACCGGGTCCGCCCGCTGTTCGGCCCGACGCTGATCCCCGAGGGCATGTCCTGCCGATTGGCCGCACGACACCGCCGTTAAAGGTCCTCACGTACCAGGTCGGCGCACCTTTCCCCGATCATGATGGCGGGCGCGTTGGTGTTCCCCGAGGTGACGGTGGGCATGATCGAGACGTCGGCCACCCGCAGCCCCTCGATGCCGAACACCCTGAGCCGATGGTCCACGACCGTCCCCATGGCACAGGTCCCGGCCTGGTGGTGGTAGGTGACCAGGGTCCGCGCGATGTGCTCTGACACGTCGCGGTCACCCGGGTAGAGTTCGCCGCCCGCCCACTCCTTCAGCGCGTCGGCGCGGGCCAGTTCCCGGCACAGCTCGACGGCCGCCCGCATGCAGGTGCGGTCGGCCGCGGCCTGAAGGTAGCCGGGATCAATGTGCAGCGGCGCGTCCGGGTCGGCCGAGGTCAGCGCGAGGTGCCCGCGGCTTTCCGGCCGCACGATCCCGGCCATGAGCGTGAAGGCGTCCGCGGGGCCGGTCATCTCCTCGTCGTACAGCGGGACGTGGAAGAACAGCGGCTGCACGTCGGGGGCGGGCAGCCCGGGGCGGCTGCGCCAGAACAACTGGCTGTGCATGGCCTGGAGGCCGGGCAGCGCGGGCGGCACCGGACGGCGGGCGGCCACGATCACCGGGACGAGGGCGTGGTCGTGCAGGTTCCGCCCGACCTCGGGCAGCTTCTCCGCGACGGGGATGTCGTGCCGGCGCAGCGCGGCGGGGTCGCCGAGCCCGGAGAGCATGAGCAGCCGGGGCGATTCGAGGGTCCCGGCGCTGACCACGACCTGGTGTTCGGCGCCGACGCGGTGCGGCGTGCCGTCCTTGGTGTACTCGACGCCGACGCACCGCCTGCCGCGCATCAGCAGCCTGCGCGCGCGGGCCCGGGTGCGGATCTCCAGTGTCGGCCGCTCGCCCAGGTAGGCGGTGGCGGTGCTGTGCCGGTGGCCGTCCTTGATGGTGAGCTGGCAGAACCCGGCGCCGTCGATCCGCTCGCCGTTGCAGTCGGAGTTGAACGGGATGCCCTGCTCGACGGCCGCGGCCACGATCGCCGCGTTGACCGGGTGCGGCGTGTAGTCGGAGATCACCCGTACCGGGCCGCCCGCCCCGCGGTAGTCGTCGGCGCCGCGGTCGAAGTCCTCCAGCCGCTTGAAGTACGGGAGCACCTCGGCGTACGACCAGCCGGGCCCCCAGCCGTCGAAGTCGGCCGCCGCCCCCCTGACGAAGATCATGCCGTTGAGCGAGGAGGAGCCGCCCAGCACCTTCCCGCGCGGCCAGTGCAGCCGCCGCCCGCCGAGGTGGCGCTGCGGCGCGGTGAAGTAGTTGTAGTCGTCGGGCCCGCCCCACAGCCGGAACACCCCGCCGGGGTCGCGGATGTCGGGGTCGGTGTCGGGACCGCCCGCTTCGAGCAGCAGTACGCGCATGCCGTCGCCGGCGAGCCGGCCGGCCACGGCGGCCCCGGCCGATCCCGCGCCGACCACGATGACGTCGAAGGTCTCCATCACGCGGACCTCAGCCGAACGCGAGGGTGGGCAGGTCCACGGCGGTGGCGCCGCCGTCGGCGACGACCACGCTTCCGGTCATGATGGCGCTCTCCGGCGAGGCGAGGAACAGGCAGATCGCGGCGATCTCCTCGGCGGTGGCCGGGCGGCGCAGCGGCACGTCCTTGGTGACCAGCGCGTACGCCTGGTCCCTGGTGATGCCGTCCCGTTCGACCAGTTCGTCCATCTGCTCGTCGGCCATCGGGGTGCGCACCCAGCCGGGGCACAGGCAGTTGATCCGTACGCCCCGGGGGCCGTAGTCACGGGCGATCGAGCGGGTCAGGCCCACCAGCGCATGCTTTGTCGTGACATATCCAGCGACGGCCGGACCGGCCGTCAGCCCCGCGATCGACGACACCACGACGATCGCCCCCTTGGACTCCAGCAGCGCGGGCAGCGCCTCCCGGCAGGTCACGAAGCAGGTCGTCAGGTTGGACTCGATGCTGAGCCGCCAGTCCTCGTCGTCGGTGTCGGCGACCGCGTTGCCCCCGTGACCCCCGGCGTTGGCGATCACCACGTCCAGGGACCCGAACCGCTCCACGCCCGCCCGCACGGCCTCGCGCGCCTGGGCGGTGTCGGCCATGTCGGCGGGGACAGCCAGGGCCGCCTCCCCCAGGTCGGCCGCCACCTCCGCCAGCGGACCGGGCCTGCGCCCGGTGAGCACGACGCTCGCGCCCTCGGCGACGAACCTGCGGGCGGTGGCCGCGCCGATGCCCGTACCCGCCCCGGCGACCAGTGCGACCTTACCC
This sequence comes from Spongiactinospora sp. 9N601, assembly GCF_044326295.1. Taxonomy (NCBI): domain Bacteria; kingdom Bacillati; phylum Actinomycetota; class Actinomycetes; order Streptosporangiales; family Streptosporangiaceae; genus Spongiactinospora; species Spongiactinospora sp. 9N601. The sequence goes on along the minus strand of NZ_JBIRBB010000024.1, from coordinate 78,829 downwards.
TTGAGCCTCATCGCCTACTCCTTTCCGGAAGGAAGCTATATGATTTCATAGACGACTTCGTGGAAGAAGGAGCCGCCATGACGTTTTCGCGCCCGCGACCGCCATGGCCCGCCCGCCACGAGCCCGCCACGGGTCCATCACCCCTCGCCCGCCACCGCCGGGTCAGATCATCTATCCGACCGGCGAGCGGCCGGTCTGAGGAGCGACGCACATGAGTGACAATCTCGACGCCGTACGCGCGTCCTACGCGGCCTCGGCCAATGGCGACGTCAACGGCATCGTGTCCCTGCTGGCCCCCGACGCGCGCTGGACCGAGATGGCCGGCTTCCCCTACGGGGGCACCTATGTGGGGGCCGACGAGGTGCTGTCGAAGGTGTTCGCCAAGCTGGGCGGCGAGTGGGAGGGCTACCAGGCCGACCCCGAGGAGTTCGTGGACGGCGGTGACGTGATCGTGGCGATCGGCCACTACAGCGGCACCTACCGGGCCACCGGCAAGCACATGAGGGTGCGGTTCACCCACGTCTGGCACATGAAGGACGGTGTGGCCACCCGTTTCGAGCAGTTCACCGACACGGCCCTGGTCAGGGAGGCGCTCAAGCCCTAGCCGGTGGCCGCGACGCGGCGACCCTGCGCGGCCGGATGACGGGGGCCGGCCGCGCGGGGCGGCCCTCACGACGCCAGCGCGGTGACGCGCCGGATCACTTCGCGGCAGAAATCGCCCACCTTGTCAGGGTCGTCGATGAACTGCGAGGGCTTGATGCAGAACGTCGTGTAACCCTCGGCCATGCGCTCCGGAATGTGCTCCAGCGCGGGCCCGAGCGGCGCGCAGGACGTGCCGTCGGGGAAGACCGCCCGGGTGCCGCCGGCGAGTTCCAGTTCGGCGAAGTCGCGCCCGGCCGCCCGCATCCCCTCGGCGAGCGCCTTCATGTCCGCCTCCGGCGGGTAGCCGAGCGGGTTGAACCCGCTCCCCCACCGGGCCAGCCTGCGCACCAGGTGCGCGCTGGCCCCCGCGCCGCCGAACCACAGCACCGGCCCGCTCTCCCGGTACGCCTTCGGCTCGAAGTACACCTCGTCGAACCGGTAGAACTCCCCGTGGTAGGACACCGGCGATTCACGCCACAGCAGCTCCCAGATCTCCAGGTGCTCGTCCAGCAGCCTGCCGCGCTTCTCGAACGGCACGCCGAGCGCCGCGTACTCGTCCCGGCTCCAGCTCACCGTGGGCACCACGATCAGCCGCCCCTGCGCGAGCAGGTCGAGCGTGCCCAGCTCGCGGGCGAGCGCGAGGGGGTGCCGCAGCGGCGCGAGCACCGCGGTGGCCGACAGGCGCAACCGGGAGGTGACCGACGCGATGGCGGCCAGCAGGCTCAGCGAGTACGGCCAGGGCGTGAAGGGGTCCTGGTTGCCGGGCAGCGCGTACTCCCGCGGGTTGGCCATCCGCCCGAGCGCGCCCGCGTCCGGTCCGAGCACGATGTGCTCACTGATCATCACCGAGTCGAACCCGGCGTCCTCGGCCTCGCGCGCCCACCGGACCAGCGTGGTCAGGTCGCGGGCGGAGGTCATCGTCCAGTTCTCGGACAGCACGAGCTGCATTCGGGGTTGCTCCATCTTGCCTTCATACCCGAACGATCTTTACCGATCTAGCTCTTGAAACGAATCGTTTGGCACCTTACGATCCGTCCCAAATTCGATGAGAGGCTCGCCCATGATCCCGAAAAGGGCATTCGCCGTCCTGTTCGCCGCCGTGCTCGCCACCGGCGGGTGCGGCCTGTCCGATGAGCCCCCGGCCGCCTCCCCCGGCGCCGCCGCCGGCGGCACCGGAACGATCAAGGTGGGCGGTGTCAGCTCACTGAGCGGGGCGGTCACCTTCCCGGACTCCTCGGCCGCCGCCAAGGCGGTCTTCGACCGGGTCAACGAGCAGGGCGGCATCAACGGCCAGAAGATCGAGTACGTCAGCGCCGACGACAAGGGCGACCCCGCCTCGGCCGCCCAGGCCGCCAGGGACGTGGTCACCAATCAGGGCGTGGTGGCGCTGGTCGGCTCCGCCAGCCTGCTCGACTGCGCCGTGAACGCCCCCTTCTACCAGCAGTCGAACATCGTCTCCATCCAGGGCACCGGCGTGGACCCGACCTGCTTCGAGTCGCCGGCGATCTCCCCGGTGAACACCGGGCCCTACCTGAACATGGCCATCAACCTGTACTACGCCTCCGAGGTGCTCAAGCGGGACAAGGTCTGCATGTTCCTGGCGATCCTCGGCAACACCAACGACGCCTACGGCGGGGCCGTCACGAGCTGGACCGCGCTGACCGGCAAGAAGCTCACCCTCGACGACCGCACGGTCAAGCCGGACTCCGACCCCACGCCGTTCGTGCTGCGGGCCAGGAAGGAGGGCTGCCAGGCGGTCCTCTACAACGGCACCGAGCCGATGGCGATCTCCTGGATGAAGGTCGTCAAGCAGCAGAACATCACCGGCATCGACTGGCTGATGACCACCGCCCCCTACACCGACGCCGTGGCCAAGGCGCTCGGCGCGGACGGCGACGGGATGTACGCCAACGCCGAGTTCGAGCCGTTCACGGAGGCCGATTCGCCCGCCCTCGCGGACTGGCGGAAGCTGATGACCGCCAAGAACGTGCCGCTCACCTCCTTCGGGCAGGGCGGCTACCTGGCGGCGACGTACTTCGTGGACGCGCTGAAGTCCATCAAGGGCCCGATCACCCGGCAGTCGGTGGCGGCGGCCTTCAAGGCGCTCAAGCCGATCCAGACGCCGATGACCGGCACGCCGTACGAGTTCGGGCAGGCCGCCAAGCACCTGTCCAACCGGGCCGGCAAGATCGTGCAGCTCAAGGACGGCAAGTGGCAGGTCGTCACGTCCGAATGGGTCAAGTACCCCGGGACGCTCGGCTGATGTTCCAGGGCCTGGTCTCCGGACTGGCCGCGGGCGGCACGTTCGCCGCCCTCGGTCTGCTGCTCACCGCCATGTACCGGCTGACCGCGACGGTGAACCTCGCCGTCGCGGCCACCGGCGTGGCGGGCGTGTACGTGATGGCCGCGCTCACCGCGACCGGCCTGCCGTACTGGGCCGCGGCCCTCGCGGGGGTGGCGGCCGGGGCGCTGGTGTCGGCCGGGTGCGGCCTGGTGATGACGCGGTGGTTCGCCGAGAGCGGGCCGCAGACGCGTACCGCGGTGTCGATCGCGCAGCTCATCGGCATCATCGCGCTCGCCTACATCGCGTTCGGCGACGAGCCGCGGGTGCTGCCGAACCCGGCCGCCGGGCCGGTCGCCACGCTCGCCGGGGTGGTCGTCACCCAGGGGGCCGTGGTGCTCCTGCTGCTGGCCGTGGTGATCGGCGTCGGTACGTCGCTGGTCCTCACCCGCACCCCGCTCGGGCTGCGGCTGCGGGCCATGGCCGAGCGGCCGGTCACCACCGAACTGCTCGGCATCGGCACCCGCGCGCTCACGATCACCGTGTGGGCGCTCGCGGGGGCGCTGGCGGCGCTGGTGCTGCTGCTGGTCGCACCGGTGCGCACCAGCGACATCCTCTCGCTGAGCATGCTCATCGTGCCCGCGTGCGCGGCAGCCCTGCTCGGCGGGCTGCGCCGGCTGGACGGGGCGCTGGCGGGCGGGATCGCGCTCGGGCTGGTGGAAGGGCTGCTCGCGGGGTCGGCGGCGGTGCAGCAGTACCGGGACGTGGTACCGTTCGCGGCCATCCTGCTCATCCTCGTGTGGAGCCGCCGCAGGGAGGTGTGGGATGCGTCCCGTTGACGTCGTTCTGCTGCGCCGGGGCGGCGTCGCCGTCGGGCTCGCCGTGCTCGCGTACGCGCTGGCCGCCGGGCTGCCGGCCTACTGGGTGTTCCTCGCCATGTCGGCGGTGATCTCGGGCGTGCTGTTGCAGAGCCTCGGGGTGGTCGCCGGGCAGGCCGGGATGGTCTCGCTGTGCCAGATGGCCTTCGCCGCCATCGGCGCGTGGACGACGGCCCAGCTCAACGTGTGGGGCGTGCCCGGCGGCCTGTACGTGTGGCTGCCCCTCGCGGGGCTGGCCGCCGTGCCGTTCGGCCTGCTGATCGGCCTGCCCGCGCTGCGCCTGCGCGGCGTGCACCTGGCGATCATCACCCTCGGCTTCGCGGCCACGGTGGACATCGTGATGGCCGCCGGGTCCTTCCCCGGGGTGAGCCAGGGCATCGTGGTCGGCCGGCCCGCCGGGCTGGGCTCCGAACGGCAGTACTTCCTGTTCTGCTGCGGGGTGTTCGCGCTGGTGGCCGTGGCGCTGGCGGTGGTGCGGCGGACCCGGCTCGGGGCCTCGTGGCGGGCGCTGCGGGAGTCCGAGCGGGCCACCGCGGCGGCCGGGACCAGCGTGCCCGGGGCCAAGCTGAGCGCCTTCGCGGTCAGCGCGTTCATCGCGGGCCTTTCCGGCGCGCTGCTCGCCGGGCAGCTCGCGATGGTGGTGTCGCGCAACTTCGATCCCGGCCAGTCGCTGGTCGCGTACGCCGTGGCGATCATGGCGGGGGCGCACCACGCCGAAGGGGCGCTGATCGGCGGCGCGCTCGGCGTGCTGGTGGCCGAGCTGCTGCGCCGGTTCGGCGTGCCGCAGCAGTGGGCGAACGTGGTGTTCGCGGTCGGTGCGGTACAGGCCATGACGCAGGGGTCGGGCATCAGCGACGGGCTGCGCGCGCTGCTGCGCCGGCGCCGCCGTATTCCCGCGGCACCCGCCCCCGCCGCACCTCCCGCCGTCACAAGCCCCCCGGACACGAGCGGGCCGGACGCCCTGCGGATCTCCGGGGTGAGCGTGCGGTACGGGCAGGTCGTCGCGGTCGATGATGTCGCGCTCACCGTGCCCGCCGGAGGCGTCCACGGCCTGGTCGGGCCGAACGGCGCGGGCAAGTCCTCGCTGGTGGACGCGATCAGCGGCTTCGTCCCCGCCGGGGGCGGCACGGTCGAGGTCCGCGGCGTTCAGGTGGCCGGGCTGTCGGTGCACCGGCGGGCCAGGGCCGGGCTGCGCCGGACGTTCCAGCAGGACCGGGTGCCGGTGGGGCTCACCGTGCGCGAGTACCTGCGGTTCGCCTCCCGCCGCCCGCTCGATGACGCCGAGCTGGCCGAAGGGCTGGCCGGGCTGGTCGCGGTCGCGCCGGGCGACCCGATCGCGGCGCTGGACGTGGGCACCCGGCGGCTGCTGGAGGTGGCCGGCACGCTGCTGGCCCGCCCGGCCGTCGCGGTGCTCGACGAACCGGCCGCGGGGCTCGGGCACGCCGAGAGCGAACGGCTCGGCGCGTGGCTCGCGCAGGTGCCCGCGCGGTACGGGGCCGCGGTGCTGCTCATCGAGCACGACCTGGACCTGGTCAGGGCGGCCTGCACGGGCGTGACCGTGCTCGACTTCGGCGAGGTGATCGCCGAAGGGCCGCCCGCCGAGGTGTTCGCCGAGCCCCGGGTGCTGCGGGCCTACCTGGGCGAGGAGCCGGAGGAGGCGACCCATGAATCTTGAGCTGCGGGACGTCAGCGTGGCCAGGGGCGGCCCGCCGGTGGTCAGGGACGTGACGCTGACCGCCGGCGAAGGCCGGGTCACCGTCCTGCTCGGGCCGAACGGCGCGGGCAAGACGACGCTGCTCGAAGCGATCTCGGGCGTCGTCCCGGCGGTCAAGGGCGAGATCGAGCTGGGCGGCCGGGTGCTCACCGGCTGGCCGCGCACCCGCCGGGCCCGGTACGGCCTGGCGCACGTCGAACAGGGTCGTGCCGTGTTCGGCACCCTCACCACCCGCGAGAACATCGCGCTGGTCGGCGATCCCGCGCTGGCCGTGAAACTGTTCCCCGAGCTGGAACGCCGGCTCGACGTGCGGGCCGGGCTGCTGTCCGGCGGCGAGCAGCAGATGCTCGTCCTGGCCAGGGCCATCCTGACCGGCCCCGTCGCGCTGCTGCTGGACGAGATGTCGCTGGGCCTGGCCCCCGGCGTCGTGCGCCGCCTGCTGCCGGTGATCAGGAAACTGGCCGACGAGGGTTGCGCGGTGCTGCTGGTGGAGCAGTTCGCGCACGCGGCGCTGGCCCTGGCCGACACGGCGTACGTGCTCGCGCACGGAACGATCACTTACGGCGGCGACCCCACACCGCTGCGTGAGTCCGATGCCGCGCTGAAGCGCGCATATCTGGGAGATGACTCGTGAACCAGGCAGATCTGCTCTTCGTCAACGGGCGCGTGCTCACCATGGACCCGGCGCGGCCGTACGCGACCGGGCTGGCGGTGCGGGGCGGGACGATCGCGCACGTCGGCGACGCCGCGGGCTGGACCGGCACGGAGGTGGTGGACCTCCGTGGCCGCGTCGTGCTGCCCGGCATCAACGACTCGCACCTGCACGCGTGCGGCTACGGCCTGCACCGCCCGCCGTTCTGCCTGGACGTCGCGGTCGGCTCGATCGCCGAGGCGCGGGAGCGGGTCGCCGAGGCGGTACGCCGGGCCGGGCCGGGCGAGTGGATCCGCGGGACCGGCTGGAACCCGGGTCAACTGGCCGAACGCCGCCTGCCGACGAAGGGCGACCTGGACGACGTGGCCCCGCACCACCCCGTGGTGCTCCAGGACTACTCCGGCCACGAGACGTGGGCCAACTCCAGGGCGCTGGAACTGGCCGGGGTGTGCGGCGAGGGGCTGTTGCACGATGGGGACCAGGGGCTGGTGCAGCGCCTGGTGCCGGCTCCGGCGGGCGGCATGATCCGGGTGCTGCGCGAGGTGCTGGCCGAGCTGAACGGGTACGGCATCACCAGCTTCACCGAGCCGGGGCTCGGACCGGGCGGCGGGGAGCTGTTCGCCGGCGGGATGGGGGCCGAGGTGCTGCCGGCGTACGCGGAGCTGGCGCGGGCGGGCGAGCTGACCGCGCGGGTGAGCGTGCTCGGGCTGCCCAGCCCGATGTCCGGCGCGTCCGTCGCGGACACCGCGGCCTACCTCGCCGACCTGCCCAAGGACCTGGACGGGGTGGACGAGCGGCTGGTCCGGCTGCTCGGCGTGAAGGTGTTCGCCGACGGGATTCCGCCGTCGGAGACGGCGTGGATGCGGGAGGCGTACCCGTCGGGCGGGCACGGCTCGCTGTGCACGCACGGCGCGACGGACTCCGAGCGGGTGGCCGAGCTGGACGAGATCCTGCGCCTGGTCCACCTGGCGGGGTTCCAGGTGGGCGTGCACGCGGTGGGCAGCCGGAGCATCGACGCGGTGGTGGACGCGCTGGCGGCGCTCGCCCGCGAACACCCCAGGGACGACGCCAGGCACTACGTGATCCACGGGCAGTACGCGTCCAGGTCCGCCCTGGCCACGCTGGGCGAGCTGGGTTACGGGATCAACCTCCAGCCGGTGCTCCAGCGCCTGGAGTCCGGCACGACGCGGGACATGTTCGGGCCGGAGGCGGCCGAGCGGGAATGGCCGGCCAGGTCGGCGATCGACGCGGGCGTGCTGACCGCGTGCAGTTCCGACGCCCCGGTGACCGGCCCGGACTGGCGGGCGGGCGTTTCGGCGCTGATCGCGCGGGACGGGGAGGGGATCACGCTGGATGAGGCGCTGGCGACGTACACGACCGCCGGGGCGCGGCAGGACTTCGCCGAGACCTGGAAGGGTACGCTCGGGGAGGGCATGGCGGCCGACCTGTTCGTGAGCGGCGCGACGGAGGTCGCGGACGTGGTGGTCGCGCCGGTCGAGCTGACCGTCTTCGACGGCCGGGTCGTTTGGTCCCGTACCTGAACCGCACGAGATTCGATCGTTAGGTGCCAAACTATACTTCCGCGCTATGACGGGACACCACACCTTGCGTCAGACCGAGGAGGCGATCGGCCAGCGACTGGGCGGCCTGAACGTCGATTTCGAGGCCATGTGGGCGGTGTCGAACATCTACCGCGCCTCGTCGGCGATCCGCAACCACCTGGAGCAGACCGTCCTGCGGGACACCGGCCTGACCTGGACCGGGTTCGTGGTGATGTGGGTGGTGTGGATCTGGGGCGAGAGCGAGCCCCGGCACGTCGCGGCCGAGGCGGGCATCTCCAAGGGCACGCTCACCGGCGTGGTCAAGACCCTGGAGTCCTACCGTCACCTGCGGCGTTTTCCGCATCCCACGGACGGGCGGCGGGTGATGCTGGCGCTCACCCCCACCGGGGAGCGACTGATGCTGGGCCTGTTCCCGGAGTTCAACCGCCAGGAGGCGTTCGTGGTGAAGAAGCTGGACAGCGAACGCCGCCGCGACCTGGCCACCTCCCTGCGGCACATCCTGGAGCACTTGGAGAACACCTGACCGTTTTGTTAGAACTTATAACTACTACTTGAAGTTATCTATTTAGTACTGCATACTCTCTACCAGTAGATGCTCTAGTGACTGGAGAGGGTATGCGCATTACCCGGGGCACCACGGGCTCCCTGGCACAGCACGACCCGCGGCCCGCCTCGCGGGGCCTGGCCATGGCCGGGCTGGCCACGGCCGCGGGCGTCGTGATCCTCGACGCCTCGATGGTGAACCTCGCCACCCCCGCGATGCGCGCCGCACTGAACCTCACCACGACCGAGCTGTCGTGGGTGGTGGACGGCTACCTGATCGCCTTCGCGGGGCTGCTGCTGCTCGGCGGGCGGCTCGCCGACGTGCTCGGCGGCCGGCGGGTGTTCCTGTCCGGGGCCGCGCTGTACGTGCTCGCGTCCCTGGTGTGCGCCCTCGCCACGACCGGTGCCATGCTGATCGCCGCCCGGATCGTGCAGGGGGTGGGGGCGGCGGTGCTGACACCCGCGGCCCTGTCCCTCATGCTCGGCCTCTACTCCGGGGCCGAGGAGCGACGCCGCGCGCTGGGCGTGTGGGGCGGGGTCGCGGGCGCGGGCGCCCTGCTCGGGGTCGCGCTCGGCGGCGTGGTGACCCAGTCCCTGGGCTGGCCGGCGATCTTCTGGCTGCCGGTGCCCATCGTGGCCCTGACCGCCGCCGCGGTCTGGAAGGCGATGCCGCCCTCCCCCGCCCGGCCGGGCCGGTTCGACCTGGCCGGCGCGGCCACGATCACGTTGGGCACGTCGGCGCTGGCCCTCGGCCTGATCTCCGCCCCGGAGGTCGGGTGGGGCTCGGCACGCACCATCGTGAGCCTCGCGGTCGGCGTCGCCGCGCTGGGCGCGTTCGTGATCGCCGAGCGGCGCTCCGCCCAGCCCCTCGTCCCGCTCGGCGTCTTCCGCCAGGCGCCCGTGGTCATCGCCAACACCATGATGCTGCTGCTCGGCGCGGTGACAGTGGGCCTGTTCTACTTCCTGCCGCAGTTCCAGCAGCAGGTGCTGCACATGTCGCCGGTCACGGCCGGCCTGAGCCAGTTGCCGATCGCCGTCATGATCTCGCTGGGCGGCTTCTCCGCGCCATGGGTGGCCAGGCCCGTGGGGCTGCGGCCGGCGCTGGCCGGCGCGCTGACCGCACTGGTCGCCGGGCTGTTCTGGCTGGCCCAGAGCGGCGCGGGCAGCGACTACGCCACCGCGCTGCTCGGCCCGTTCCTGCTGATCGGCGCGGGCCTCGGGCTCGGTTTCGTGTACGCGACCACGCTGGCCGTGTCCGGGGCCACCGCGGGTGAGACCGGCCTGGTCAGCGGCCTGATCAACGCCACCCGCCAGCTCGGCGGCGCGCTCGGGCTGGCCGCCCTGATCGCCGTGGCCACCGCCGGCCACGACACGGCGTACCCCAGCGCGTTCCTCGGCGCGGCCGGGTTCGCGCTGGTCGCGACCGTGCTGTCCCTCATCCCGGCGGCCCACCGCGCGCCGGCTTCCACCACCTGAAGGAGAAGATCATGCAGAAATCGACGGTACTGGTGGTCGGCGCGACCGGCGGAGTCGGTTCGCTGCTGCTCCCCGCGTTGCAAGAGCGCGGCGCGCGGGTACGCGCGATGACCCGCACCGCCGGGCGGGCGGCCGGCTTCCCCGGCGGGGTCGAGCCCGTCGTGGCGGACCTGCACGACCCAAACCTCCCCGACGCCGTGTTCGACGGCGTGGACGCGGTGTTCCTGAACAGCCCCTCCGCCCCGGACGCCGCCGACATCCAGATCCGGTTCGCCGAGCGGGTCCGCCGCGCCGGGGTGCCGAGGCTGGTGCTGCTGTCGCAGTACGCGGCGCGGGCCGGCTCCCCGGTGCGGTTCCTGCGCTGGCACGCGGCGGTGGAGCTGTACGTGCGGACCGCGGGCCTCGCCGAGTGGACCATCCTGCGCCCCAACCTGTTCATGCAGGGGATCCTGGCCTTCGCCGGCATGATCAGGGCACAGGGGATGTTCGCCGCCCCGATCGGCACGGCCGGGGTCAGCGCCATCGACACCCGCGACATCGCCGACGCGGCGGCCGTCGTACTGACCGAGCCCGGGCACGCCGGCCGTACCTACACCCTCACCGGGCCGCGCGCGGTGACCCACCCCGAGATCGCCCGCGCGCTGTCGGACGCGACGGGCGGCCACATCGGGTTCACCGACGTGCCGCCCGAGGTCTTCGCCGGCTCGCTGCGCGGGCTGTTGCCCGCGTGGCAGGCCGATGGACTGGTCGAGGACTACGCGCACTACGCCAGGGGCGAGGCGGCCGAGGTCCACGCCGACGTCGCCGACCTCACCGGCCACCCGGCCCGCGATGTCACCGACTTCGCCCGCGACCACGCCGCCGCCTTCAGACCAAGCGCGGGTTAGCGGGAGCGGGCCGAACGGAAGGCCAGCAGGGCCAGCGGCACGAAGACCGCGATGAGCCCGAGGGACCAGATCACCGCCGCCTGGACCGGGTGCGCGAGCGGCCAGAAGCGGGGGTCGGCGGCGAGCCCGAGCGGGTTGCCGAACAGCGTGCGAGTGGCGGTGACGACCGCGGTGACCGGATTCCACGCCGCCACCGGCTGGAGCCACTCCGGCATCGAGGAGATCGGCACGAACCCGTTGGAGACGAACCCCAGCGGCAGCACCCAAAGCAGCCCCGCCGTGCCCGCCACCTCGGGATTGCGCACCGAAAGGCCGATGGTGACGCCCACCCACGCCATCGCGTACGCGAACAGCAGCAACAGGCCGAAACCCGCCAGCGTGGACAGCAGCCCCAGGTGCGCCCGCCAGCCCACCAGCAGTCCGACGATCGCCAGCACGCCGGTGACCAGGAGCGCCCGCAGGAGTTCGGCGTTCGCCCGCCCGACCGGTACCGCGACGTGCGCCATCGGCAGCGCACGGAACCGGTCGATCAGGCCCCGGCTCATGTCCACCGCCAGCCCCGTGCCGGTCCCGACCCCCATGAACGCCAGCGAGTGCGCGAACACCGCCACCACGACGTACTCCCGGAACGGCCCGCCGCCGGGCAGCGGGATCGCCCCGCCGAACACATAACTGAACAGCAGCACGAACAGGATCGGCTGGACCAGGTTGTAGGCCAGCTCATCAGGGACGCGCCCGAGGCGCAGCATGCCCCGCCTGGTCATCACCGCACAGTCGCGCAACGCCAGGACGAACCCTGACCCCGCGACGCGGGTTTCGGTCACGGTCATCGGTCGTCCGCCTTCCCGGTCAGTGCGAAGAACACGTCGTCGAGCGTGGGTCTGCGTACGGTGATGTCGGCGACCTCGACGCCGGCGCCGTCCAGCTTCCGCAGCACCTCGGTCATCCGGCCGGCGCCGCCGGGCAGCACCGCCGTCACGCACAGCGTGCCCGGGTCCGGTTTCGGGTCGGGCAGGCCGGCCGCGGCCAGGGCGGACACCGCGGCCGGAAGGTCGGCGGCGCGGCGGACGGCCAGGTCCAGGTGGTCGCCGCCGACCCGGTCCTTCAGCTCGGCGGGCTTGCCGGTGGCGATCTCCCGCCCGTGGTCGATCACGGTGATCAGGTCGGCGAACTGGTCGGCCTCCTCCAGGTACTGGGTGGTGACCAGCGCGGTGGTGCCCTGCCTGACCAGGTCGCCGAGCACCGCCCACACCTCCACCCGGGCGCGCGGGTCCAGGCCGGTCGTCGGCTCGTCCAGGAACAGGCAGCGCGGCCCGGCGATGAGCGCCACCGCCAGGTCCAGCCGGCGGCGCATGCCCCCCGAGTAGGTGCGAGCCGGGCGGTCGGCCGCGTGCCCGAGGTCGAAGCGCTCGATCAGTTCCTCGGCGCGCGACCGGGCGGCGCGCTTGCCCATCCGGGCCAGCTGGCCGAAGATGTTGAGGTTCTCCCTGGCGGTCAGGTACTCGTCCACGGCCGCGTACTGCCCGGCGACCCCCACTGACCTGCGTACCGCCTGCGGGTCGCGGATGACGTCGAAGCCGCACACGCTGGCCCGGCCACTGTCCGGTTTCAGCAGGGTCGCCAGGATGCGCACCAACGTGGACTTGCCCGCCCCGTTCGGGCCGAGCAGGCCGAGCACCTGACCCTCCGGCGCGTTCAGGTCGAGCCCGTCGAGCGCGTGTACCCCGCCGTACCGCTTCGTCAGCCCTGCCACCTGGATGCCGCCATGCGTCTCTCGCTCCCGGTGCAAGCCGGGGGAGCTGTTCGTGACACCGAGATTCATGGGTGCGAGCGTGGCCGGGGCCGCTGGAGTCCGGGTGGTGCGGGGCGCTCGAAACGTACTCGCGCGCGACTCAAGCACGCGTCCAGACCGCCTCCATCCGGTCCGGCCATGGTCGCCCCATGATTCCCTTGTTCAAGGTGGCCATGTCCGAACGGGCATCGGCGGCGGTGGCCGGAGTAGTGGCCAGCGGGCACATCGGGCAGGGCGCCAAGGTCGAGGAGTTCGAGGACGCGCTGCGCGAGCGCCTGGGCACCCGCTTCGTATCCACAGTCAACAGCGGCACCTCGGGCCTGCAACTGGCCCTGAAGCTGGCCGCGCGGAACGGCGGCGAGGTGCTGAGCACCCCGCTGACCTTCGTGGCCACCAACTGGGCCATCCTGGCGGCCGGGTTGCCCATCAGGTGGGTGGACGTCGATCCGGCGACGCTCAACGCCGACCTTTCCGACATGGCGGCCAAGGTGTCGGCGCGCACCGCGGCCATCGTGGTGGTCCACTGGGCCGGCTACCCGGTCGACCTGGCCAGGGTGGCGGAGATCGCCGACGAGTGCGAGCGCCGGCACGGCACCCGGCCGATGATCATCGAGGACTGCGCGCAGGCGTGGGGCGCGACGTACGCCGGGCGGCCCCTGGGCAACCACGGCAACGTCGCCGTCTACAGCTTCCAGGCCATCAAGCAGGTCACCAGCGGGGACGGCGGCCTCGTCGTCAGCCCCGACGAGGAGTCCCACCGGCGCGGACGCCTGATCCGCTGGTTCGGCCTGGACCGGGACCCCGGCGCGACGCCCCAGTGCGAGCAGGACGTGTCCGAGTGGGGCCTGAAGTTCCACATGAACGACATCAGCGCGGCCATCGGCCTGGCCAACCTGGAAGGCGCGGAAGAACGCGTGGGGCGGCACCGGAGCAACGCCGCCTACTACGACCGGGAGCTGAAGGACGTGCAGGGGCTGGAGCGGGTCCGTCCCGCGCCGGGCAGCGAGCCGTCCTACTGGGTGTACCCGGTCAAGGTGAAGCGCAGGGACGACTTCGTGGCCCGCTTGCAGGCGGCCGGGATCGCGGCGGGGCACATCGACGCGCGCAACGACCGGCACTCCTGCGTGGCCGAGTACGCCGAGCCGCTGCCGAAGCTGGACGCGGTCCACGACCAGATCGTGTGCCTGCCGGTCGGCTGGTGGCTGTCGGAGCAGGACAGGGAGCACATCGTGAACACGATCAGAAATGGATGGTGAGCCCATGAGCACGTCGGTCGAACCGCTGGGGATTGCGGGGGCCTTCCTGATCAAGCCGGAGATCTACCCTGACGAGCGCGGTCACTTCCTGGAGCTGTTCCAGCAGCGGGCGGTGGCCGGCCCGGCCGGCGGGCCGATGCCGGTGGCCCAGGTCAACTGCTCGGTCTCGCGCCGGGGGACGATCAGGGGCGTCCACTCCCGTACGGTGCCGCCGGGCCAGGCCCGGTACGTCACCTGCGTCAGCGGCGCGATCCTCGACGTCGTCGTGGACATCCGCGTCGGATCGCCCACGTTCGGCCGGCACGTCACGGTGGCGCTGGACCAGTACGCGAGGCACGCCGTCTACATCCCCGAAGGGCTCGGGCACGCGTTCGCGCCGCTGAGCGCGGAGGCCACGGTGGTGTACCTGTGCTCGACCCCCTACGACCCGACCGGGGAGATCACCATCAACCCGCTGGACCCGGAGCTGGCGCTGCCGTGGGCCGCCTCCCCGCGCATCCTGTCGGAGAAGGACGCCAAGGCCCCGACCCTGCGCGAGGCCGAGGCCGCCGGACTGCTCCCCGTCTACGCCGAAGGCGCGCTGACCGGCGCGTGAGCATGCGCGCGGGCCGCCGCCGCACAGCGTGGGCGGCGGCCCGCCGTCACCACGGGATGGTCCGGCGGCCCCGCAGGAAGACGCCGGACGGCCCGTCCGCGGGGAGGGTCGCCGCCCACACGATGTCCTCCGCCGCCGCCTCGGGCGTCCGCTCGGCGTCCGGCCGCATGCGGGTGCGCACCAGGCCGGGATTGACGGCGTTCACCAGTACGCCCGTGCCCTCCGTCTCGGCGGCCATGAGCACGGTCAGCGCGTTGAGCGCGGCCTTGGAGACGGCATAACCGGGCGTGCGCGCCGACAGCCCGTTGCTGAAGGCCCCGGTGCCGCTGGAGACCATCACCACCCGCCCCCACCCGCGCCGCACCATGTCCGGCAGGAACGCCTGGCACACCCGCCAGGCCCCGAGGACGTTGACGTCCAACTGGCGGCCGACCCACTCCATGGGGACCGCCGAGGGCGCGCATCCCCAGTCGAGCTGGATCCCGGCGTTGTTCACCACGATGTCCACCGGGCCGACCTGGTCGCGTACCCGGGCCGGGCCCTCCTCGTCCGTCACGTCGAGCACGGCGGCACGCGCGCCGCCGCCCAGCTCCGCGGCCAGGCCCTCCGCCTCGTCCGCCGTCCTCGCGGTCACCACCACCCGGAGCCCGAGCGCGTGCAAGCAGGCGCTCACCGCCCGGCCGATCCCCCGGTTGGCGCCCGTGACCAGCGCGACATGCGATTGCGTCGTCATGTGATCTCCTGTTTCGCGCATGATGTGCGGATCATC
This sequence comes from Spongiactinospora sp. 9N601, assembly GCF_044326295.1. Classification (NCBI taxonomy): domain Bacteria; kingdom Bacillati; phylum Actinomycetota; class Actinomycetes; order Streptosporangiales; family Streptosporangiaceae; genus Spongiactinospora; species Spongiactinospora sp. 9N601. The sequence continues at coordinate 63,782 of NZ_JBIRBB010000024.1, read as the reverse complement.
GGAAAGGCCGCTGAACGGCCGCTCGACTCTCGCTGGACGTACCGGAGCGAGGCCCCTCCAGCCCCGCTCGACCTCCCCGGACGAGTGCCGCTCAACCGCTACTCAAGCGGCGACACGCAGCCTGCCGCTTGTCCATGGCCTCGTCAGGCAGGGAATATTCATGAAGGCTCTTGTCCTAGCGGGTGGGCGGGGGACCCGGCTGCGGCCCTTCACCCATACCGTTCCCAAGCAACTGGTGCCGGTGGCCAACAAGCCGGTGCTCTTCTACGGCCTGGAAGCCATCAAAGACGCGGGCATCACCGACGTCGGCGTCATCGTGGGCGACCACGGGCCGGCGATCCAGAGCGCGCTCGGCGACGGCGCCGCGTTCGGCCTGAACATCAGCTACATCGAGCAACACGCCCCGCTGGGGCTGGCACACTGCGTCATGATCGCCCAGGACTTCCTCGGCGACGCCGACTTCCTGCTCTATCTCGGCGACAACGTCATCATCGACGGCGTGGGGCCGCTGCTCGACGCGTTCTGGCGATCCAGGCCGGACGCGATGGTCATGACCGGCAAGGTCGCCAACCCGTCGGAGTACGGCGTGGCGGAGGTCGGCCCCGGCGGCGTCGTGACCGGCCTGGCGGAGAAGCCCGCCAGCCCGCGCAGCGACCTGGCGCTGGTCGGCGCGTACGTCTTCACCCCGGTCATCCACCAGGCGGTGCGCAGCATCAAGCCGAGCTGGCGCAACGAACGGGAGATCACCGACGCCATCGACTGGCTGCTGCGCAGCGGCTGGCGGGTGGAGTCGCACCTGCACGGCGGCTACTGGAAGGACACCGGCAAGGTCGAGGACCTGCTGGAATGCAACCGGGCGGTGCTGGACACCGCGGAGCGGTCGATCAAGGGGCAGGTGGACGACACCTGCGAGATCCGCGGGCCGGTCGTCATCGAGGAGGGCGCGCAGGTCAGCGGATCGCGCATCACCGGCCCGGCGGTGATCGGCGTCGCGGCGGTGGTACGCGACAGCCAGGTCGGGCCGTACACCAGCATCGGGGCCGACTGCGACATCGCCGGAGCCGCCATCGAGAACTCCGTCGTCTGCGCGGGCAGCACCGTGCGCGGCAGCCTGCGCAACTCGCTGATCGGCCGGGAGGCCAAGGTCAGCGGGGACATCGGCCGCCCGGCCAGCCTCGTCCTCGGCGACCACAGCCAGGCCCTGCTGCACGGGGCGGCCTCATGACCGTCACCGTGGAGAGCACCTGGCTGATCTGCCCCGGCTGCGCCGACCTGGTCTTCCGCCCGAAGTACGAGCGGGCCCAGCGGGTCTGCCCGGGCTGCGGGCACCACGCCCGGCTGACCGCCCGCGAACGCCTGGACGGCCTGCTGGACCTCGGCTCGCACAAACCCGTCGAGACCGCGCTGGCCGCCGACGACCCGCTCGGCTTCACCGACACCCGGCCCTACCGGGAGCGGCTGGCCGCCGCGCGGGAGGCCACCGGGATGCGCGAGGCCGCGCTGTGCGCCTCCGGGACCATCGAGTCGCACCCGGTCGTGGTGGCCTGCCTGGACTTCTCCTTCGTCGGCGGCTCGCTCGGCTCGGGCGTCGGCGAACTGGTGACGGTGGCGGCCGAGAAGGCGCTGTCGGAGCGGGTCCCGTTGCTGATCGTGACCGCCTCGGGCGGCGCGCGCATGCAGGAGGGCGCGCTGTCGCTGATGCAGATGGCCAAGTGCAGCCAGGCGCTGGCGAAGCTGGACGAGGCGGGCATTCTCACCATCGCGCTGATCACCGATCCCACCTACGGCGGGGTGGCGGCGTCGTTCGCGACGCTGCCCGACGTGCTGATCGCCGAGCCGGGGGCGCACCTGGGCTTCGCGGGGCCGCGGGTGATCGCGCAGACGATCCGGCAGGAGCTGCCCGCGGGGTTCCAGACGGCGGAGTTCCTGCTGGCCCGCGGCCTGATCGACGCGGTGGTGCCGCGTCCGGCGCTGCGCCGTACGCTGGCCCGCCTGCTCGCCGCCGCCCGCCCCGACGCCCCCACCATGGGCGAAGAGGCCGCGGCGCAGGGCGAGTGGCTGGTACGCGACCCGGCCGCGCTGCCCCGGCGGGCCGCCTGGGACGCGGTACGGCTGGCCCGGGAGGCGGCCCGCCCGACCGCGCTGGACTACGCCGGGATGATCCTGGAGGACTTCATCGAGCTGCGCGGCGACCGGGCGGGCAAGGACTGCCCCGCCGTCGTCGGCGGCATCGGGCGGCTGCGCGGCCGGGGCGTGATGCTCATCGGACACCAGAAGGGACACGACACCGCCGAGCGGGTCAGGCGCAACTTCGGCATGCCCACCCCCGCCGGCTACCGCAAGGCGATGCGGCTGATGCGGCTGGCGGCCAAGCTCGGGCTGCCGGTGGTCACGCTGGTGGACACGCCCGGCGCGTACCCGGGGATCGAGGCCGAGGAGGAGGGCCAGGCGTGGGCCATCGCCGAGAGCCAGCGCCTGATGTCCGGCCTGCCGGTGCCCGTGGTGACCGTCATCACCGGTGAGGGCGGCAGCGGCGGCGCGCTGGCCCTGGCGGTCTCCGACCGCGTGCTGGCGCTGTCCAACGCGGTCTACTCCGTCATCAGCCCCGAGGGGTGCGCCGCGATCCTGTGGAAGGACGCCGCCGCCGCTCCACAGGCCGCCGAGGCGCTGCGCCTTTCCGCCCCCGAGCTGCTGCGGCAGGGCATCGTCGACGCGGTCATCACCGAGCCCGGCGACGGCGCGCACACGGCGCCCGCGCGCACCGCCGAGCTGATCCAGACCGCCGTCCGGCGGGCCTGCGACGACCTGGCCGCGCTGCCGCCCGCCGAGCTGGTCGAGCGGCGGCGGCGGCGTTTCCGCAGTTATGGCAGCCCTTCTTCGGAGGAGACGAGATGGCCGATCACGGCGACCTGATCGAATCGGTGTACCGGCACGCGGTTGGCTTCGCCAACGAGGTCGGCGGGCCGATCCGCCGGCTGAAGGTGACGGTGGGGGAGGTCAGCCTGGAGGCGGAGTGGCCCGCCCCCGGCGATCCGGGGCCCCCGGTCCCGCACCTGGCCGACCTCAACGGCCACCACGCGCCCGCGCCGCGGCCGGAACCGCCCACAGCGGCCGTCGCGGTCGTCCAGTCGCCCATGGTCGGCACGTTCTACCGGTCGCCCGAGCCCGGCGCCCCGCCGTTCGTCAAGGAGGGCGACATGGTCACGCCCGGCCAGCAGGTCGGGATCGTCGAGGCGATGAAGATGATGAACCCGGTCCAGGCGGCCACCGCGGGCCGGGTAACCAAGGTCCTGGCCGAGGACGCCGGCGCCGTGGAGTACGGCCAGGCGCTCTTCGCGCTTGAGGAGGGCTGATGTTCGACAGCGTCCTGATCGCCAACCGCGGGGAGATCGCCCTGCGGGTCGCCCGGACCTGCAAGGAGATGGGCATCCGCACGATCGCCGTGTACTCCTCGGCCGACGAGCACTCCCCCGTCGTCCGTCTGGCCGACGAGGCCGTGCGGATCGGCCCGCCGCAGGCCAAGCGCAGCTACCTGTACGCGCCCGCCGTGCTCCAGGCGGCCCACCAGACCGGCGCGCAGGCCATCCACCCCGGGTACGGCTTCCTGTCGGAGGACGCCGACTTCGCCGAGATGTGCCGGGCCGAGGGGCTGACGTTCATCGGGCCGCCGCCGGAGATCCTGGCCATGCTGGGCGACAAGGCCGAGGCGCTGCGCGTGCTGTCGGGCGCGGGCATCGACGTCCTGCCGGGCACCCACCGGCCGATCGCCACGGCGGGCGAGGCCGCCGACGCGGCGGCCGGGATCGGCTTTCCGATCATCGTCAAGGCGCTGGCCGGCGGGGGCGGCCGGGGCATGGCCATCGCCAGGCGGCCGGCGGAGCTGGCCGACGCGTACGCCCAGGCCCGCAACTCCGCGCAGGCGGTGTTCGGCGACGAGCGGGTCTACCTGGAGCGCTACGTGGAGTCGGCGCGGCACGTCGAGGTGCAGGTACTGGCCGGGACCGACGGCCAGGTCCTGCACCTGGGCGCGCGGGACTGCTCGGTGCAGCGGCGGCGGCAGAAGCTCATCGAGGAGACCCCGGTGCCCGGCCTGCCCGAGCGGGACGCGGCCCGGCTGTGCGAGCAGGTGGTGGCGGCGGCCCGGGCGATCGGCTACGTGGGGGCGGGCACGTTCGAGTTCCTGCTGGACGACGCGGGGCGTTTCCACTGCATCGAGGTCAACTGCCGGATCCAGGTCGAGCACCCGGTGACCGAGATGATCACCGGCGTGGACCTGGTACGCGAGCAGCTCAACGTGGCCGCCACCGGCAGCCCGGGCATCACCCAGCAGGACATCCGGCTGAACGGGGCCGCGATCGAGTGCCGGATCAACGCCGAGGACCCGGCCAAGGGGTTCCTGCCCTCGCCCGGCACGATCGAGGAGCTGACGCTGCCGGCCGGGCCGTTCACCCGCGTGGACGAGTACGTGCGGCCCGGGATGAGCATCCCGCCGTTCTATGACCCGCTGCTGGCCAAGGTCAGCGTGTGGGCCCCCGACCGGGACCAGGCCATCGCGCGCATGGAGCGGGCGCTGGCCGAGTGCGTGGTCAGCGGGCCGGGCATCCGTACCACGACCGGCTTCCTGACCAGCGTGCTCGCCCACCCGCTGTTCCGCGACGGCAAGCACACCACGGCGCTGATCGAGAACCTGAGCGTCGCCTGAAACGGCGAAACGGCGTGGCGTCCGGATGGACGCCACGCCGCGAGGCCGCGGGCGGTTCAGCTCATCGCGAGGGCCACGCTGTTGGCCGTCAGGGCCACCACGGCCAGCGTGGTCCGCAGCAGGTGCCAGGCCCGCCACCGCGGCCGGGGGTCGGCCCAGTCATCGGGGATCGAGTCCGGTTCCAGCTTCCGCAGGATCCGGTTGATCGGCACGTTGGCCAGGTGCGACACCCCGGCCACCGCGAGCATCAGCACGAACGTCGCCCCGTACAGCGTCCTGGCGCCCCCCGGCCCGGACAGCAGGGCCAGGGCCAGATCCGCCGCCGCGCTGCCGAGCACCAGGATCGGCATCACCGGGTCCCAGTTACGGCCGAGCAGGTTGGTGGTGTAGAGGTAGCGGTCGGCGGGCATCGCCATCAGCGCGGGCACCACGCTCAGCGCCACCGCGAACAGCACCCCCGCCACCACCCCGCTGGTCACCAGCACCACCACGGCCAGCAGTGAAACCGTCATCACCTCACACTCCTTCGCTGACCAGGGGGTCCAGTTCCGCCATCGCCGCCTTCCAGCCGGCGAGCGTGCCGTCCGCCGTGGACGGCAGCGGCGCGAACGCCCTGCTACCTCCCGTTCGCAGGCTCGGATGCCGCCGGGCGAACATCGTCAGGGTCCGCCCGGGACCGGCCTCCACCAGCGTGTGGCCGCCCTCGGCGAGCAGACCGGAAAGCGCCGCCCAGAACCGGACCGGCCGGGCGAGCTGGCCCGCCCAGAAGTCCGGGTCGACCGCTTCGGCCGGGCTGACCGCGCGGCCGGTCGCGGTGGACCTGATCGGCACCTGGGGGGCGGCCAGCGGCACCCCGGCGAACCCGGCCGCGAACCGTTCCGCCGCCGCCGACACGGCGGGGCAGTGGAACGGCTGGCGCGCGGCCACCGGCCGGGTGATCACGCCTTCGCCGGCCAGCTCGGTGGCCAGCTCGGAAAGCCACGGCTGCGGGCCCGCCACGATCGTGTGCCGGGGCGCGTTGATCGCCGCCACCGCCACGCCGGCCGCCCGGTACCGCGCGCCGATCCGGGCCTCCAGGTCATCGGCCGCGACCCCGGCGGCGATCATCCCGCCGGGGGCGACCGTCGCCATCGCCGCGCTGCGCGCCGCCATCAGCCGGGCCGCCCCGGCCAGGTCGAACACCCCGGCCAGGCACGCCGCGGCCAGTTCGCCCACGCTGTGCCCGATCAGGGCGGCCGGCCGCAGGCCGCGGGCGATGAGCGCCCGGCCCAGCGAGTATCCGATGGCGAACAGCAGCGGCTGCGCCCGCGTGGCGTCGTCCAGCGGCACCGCCGGGGCGTCGCTCAGCCAGTCGGCGCGCAGCCGCCGCCCTTCCTGGCCCATCAGGGCGAAGAACTCGTCCATGGCGGTGGTGAACACCGGCTCGACGCCGTACAGCTCGACCGCCATGCCGGGGTACTGCGCCCCCTGTCCGGGGAACAGCAGCACCACCGGTCTCGTCGGCTCACCCATGTGCGCCTCTCAACAACCTCAATAATCCAGCGTTACGTCGTATTCGGAAAACCACCTGGTCATCCACAGGGCCATCTCCAAGCTGCCCCGGTCGTAGGGCTGACTGACGTGACCGGTCGGCCGCCGGACCGCCTGCTTGACCCGCTCGGGGTCGAGCAGCCCGGCGATCGGCCGTTCGCCGCCGTCGGTCAGCTCGCCGAGTTCGTCGCGCAGGGCCTGTTCGTAGGCCGGGTCCTGGGTCGCCGGGTACGGCGTCTTGACCCGGTCCCGCACGGCCTCGGGCAGCAGGTCGCCCACGGCCGCCCGGAGCAGCCCCTTCTCCCTGCCGTCGAACACCTTCATCGCCCAGGGGACGTTGAAGACGTACTCGATCAGCCGGTGGTCCAGGAACGGCACCCGGACCTCCAGGGAGCTGGCCATGCTCATCCGGTCCTTGCGGTCCAGCAGCGTTTGCAGGAACCGGGTGAGGTTGAGGTAGGTCACCTCGCGCATGCGCCGCTCCAGCGCGTCCTCGCCGGGCAGCACCGGCACCTCGGCCAGCGCCTCGTGGTAGCGGGCCAGCCGGTTGGTCTGGAGGTCCAGCTTGTCCTTCAGCTCGTCGGCCAGCAGCCCCAGCCCGCCGAAGTACCGCGCCGAGCCCGGCGTCAGCCAGGGGAACGTGCCCGCGTGCACCGCCGCCTGGTTGAAGAACCAGCGGTAGCCGCCGAACAGCTCGTCGGCCCCCTCGCCGGACAGCGCGACCGTGGAACGCTCGCGTATCGCCCGGCACAGCAGGAACAGCGACGGCCACATGTCGCCCCAGAACGCCGGCGGCTGGTCGTTGGCGCGCAGCACGGCCGCGCGCACCGGATCGGCCACCAGCTCCGCGCTGTTCAGCAGCACCTCGGTGTGCTCCGCGCCGACGTGCGCGGCCAGCGCGGCGGCGAACGGCCGGTCGGGGGCGCCGCGCACCGCGTCCGGCCGGAAGCCGTCTTCGGCTCCGGTGAACGCCACCGAGAACGACCGCACCGGGCCGGTCCCGGCCGCGGTCAGCCGGTCGGCGGCCAGGGCCGTCAGCGCGGACGAGTCCAGCCCGCCGGAGAGCAGGGTGCAGACGGGCACGTCGGCCAGGAGCTGCCGGCCGACGATGTCCTCCAGCAGTCCCCGTACCGTGGCGACCGTGGTGTCCAGGTCGTCGGTGTGCTCGCGGGCCTCGATGGCCCAGTAGCGGTGCTTGGTCAGCCCGCTGCGGCGCAGGCGTACCAGGTGGCCGGGCCGTACCTCGTGCATGCCGGAGAAGACCGCCCGCTCGGGGGTCTTCACCATGTCGAGGAACTCGCGCATGCCGTCCAGGCCGACCCGGCGGGGCACGCCGGGGTGCGCGAGGATGGCCTTCGGCTCCGAGCCGAACAGCAGCCCCCCGCCGATGGGGTGGTAGTAGAGCGGCTTGACGCCGAGCCGGTCGCGCACCAGCAGCAGTTCCTGGGCGCGCACGTCCCACACGCCCATGGCGAACATGCCGTTCAGCCGCTGCGCGAAGCCGTCGCCCCACTGGAGGTAGGCGCGCAGCGCCACCTCGGTGTCGCTGCGCGTCCGGAACTCGTGCCCGTAGGAGATCAGCTCGGCGCGCAGTTCGCGGTAGTTGTAGATCTCCCCGCAGAACGTCAGCGCCGCCAGGGTCCTGCCGTCCTCCTCGGCCGCCATGGGTTGGTGGCCGCCTTCCAGGTCGATGACCGACAGGCGGCGGTGCCCGAGCAGGACGTGCCGGTCCTGCCACAGGCCCTCGTCGTCGGGACCTCGGCGGCTCATCGTGGCCGTCATCGCCTCGGCCGTGGCCGTGTGGCGGGTCAGGTCACGAGAAAAGTCCACCCAGCCGGCGATTCCGCACATCCGCCGCTCCTCAGGAGGTACCCGTGAGGGCCCGGTTGACCACGTTGAGCAGGTCGGCCGGAGTCTTGGCGCCGCCCGCGGTCTCCTCCGGGATCTCCAGGTCGTACTCCCGCTCGATGGCGCCGACCGTGTTGAACAGCGCCAGCGAGTCATAGCCCAGCGACTCGAAGGTCATCTCCAGGATGTCGCCGTCGAGCTGCACACCTTCGTCCTCGCCCGCGCTCTCGCGCAGCAGCCGGACCAGCGTCTCAACCGTCATCTCCCGCATCTTCCGCCCTTTCGCTCGGACCGATGACTGTCTGCCGGGAAACTGTCCGGTGGCCCGCTCGACGGACGTTGAACGAGGGCTGGACCGGTTGTCCGACCGGCGCTCCAGCCGTACTCCAGCCAGACGACAGATCACGCGACCACGGTCGTCCCATGAGGCTGCCGTTGGGCGAATGGCTGCGGGCCTGTGCCCGGACCTTGGCGGATCATCCGCCTCTGATGTTCTACGACCCCGGGCTGTGGGCCTGCCCGGATGACAGCGACGAAGGCGACGAGGCCGACGCGGCGCGAAGGAGTTAGCCGATGCACGCAGATGAAGCACCGCCACAGTTCCCGTTCACGGCGCTGGACCCGCTGGAGCCACCGGAGGAGTACGCGAAGATGCGCGAGAGCGCCGCCGCGAGCCGGATCACCTTGCCGACCGGCGACCCCGCGTGGCTCGTCACCCGATATGAAGAAGTGCGCACCGTGCTCGCCGACCCTCGTTTCAGCCGGGAGGCGATCACCGCGCCGGGCGCGCCGCGGGTGTTCCCGATCGCCAAGGGCGCCAAATCGATCATCGTCATGGACCCGCCGGAGCACAGCAGGCTGCGCCGCCTGGTGTCGCACGCGTTCTCCGTGCGGCGGATGGAGGCGCTGCGCCCGCACGTGGAGCGGCGGGCCCGCGAGCTGGTGGCCGCGATGGAGGCGGCGGGCCCGCCCGCCGACCTCGTCGCCGGGATCACCCAGCCACTGCCGATGCTGGTCATCTGCGAGATGCTCGGCGTGCCCTACGCCGACGTGGACCAGTTCCAGGCGTGGACCGACCTGATGCTCAGCTTCGACGCCGGCCGCCGCGAGGAGGTCATCGAGGCGCGCGACCGGCTCAACGGCTACCTGGCCGAGCTGATCGCGGCCAAGCGCGCCCGGCCCACCGACGACCTGATGATGGTGCTCATCAACGCCAGGGACGAGGGCGACCGGCTCTCGGAGGAGGAGCTGGTCGCGTTCGCGTTCACCCTGCTCGGAGCGGGCTACCACGCCACCACGGCCGCGATGACCCACATTCTGCTGCGGCTGCTGCGCGAGCCCGAGCGGATGCGCGCCCTTCAGGACCGGCCCGAACTGCTGCCCGACGCCGCCGAGGAACTGCTGCGGCTCTCCCAGGCGGGCGGCGGGGTGGGCGCGCTGCGCATCGCGACGGAGGACATGACGCTGGGCGACGTCCGGATCAAGGCGGGTGACGCGGTACTGCCTTCGGTGACGGCCGCCAACCGTGACCCCGAGGTCTTCGCCGCGCCGGACGCCTACGACCCGGTGCGGGAGCCGAACCACCACATCACCTTCGGCCACGGCATCCACTACTGCCTGGGCGCGCAGCTCAGCAGGATCGAGCTGCGGATCACCCTGGAGACGCTGCTCGGCCGGCTGCCGCGGATGGCGCTGGCGGTGCCTGCGCAGGAGCTGACGTGGCGTACCGGGACGGCGTTCGCCCGGCCGGACCGGCTGCCCGTCACCTGGTGATCTCGGGTCGGATACGACGAGGGCGGCGCCGCGGTACGCGGCGCCGCCCTCACCGCTTTCAGGGTGACTGGATGCTGTAACGCTTGGCCTCGACCCTGGTGTGGAAGACGCCCTGGACCGTCCCGTCGGCGTCCACGGACGTGCCCGTGCCGTTCGAGGTGAACGTGTCCGCCGAGGTCAGCGCGCCGTCCTGGACGCCGCGCAGCTCCCAGTCGAACACGCCCTGGTCATCGACGTCGTAGTGCCGGAAGGCGTACCGGAAGCCGGTGGCGGTGGGCTGCCAGGTGCCGAGGCCGGTCCGCTTGCCGTCGGCCAGCTCGAAGCTGCCGTCGCGTTCCAGGGCGAACAGGGCGCGTTCCACCTTGTCGCTCCCCTCGAACGTGATCACCACCGCCCAGGTGCCCACCGGCGAGCGGGTGCGCCCCGCCTCACCCATGGCCGAGCCGGTCAGGCCGACCACCGTGCCGATCGCCACGACTCCGACCGCCGCCCGCAGCGCCGTACGCCGCAGCGCGCCACTCTTGACCGCCATGATTCCTCCTTAGTCGTCCGGCCTGGTCCGGCCGGGATTGATCAGTTCCACCGCTTCCGCGGCGACCTGGAGCGACTTGCGGCGCGCCGCCGGATCGGAGCCCACCGGGGACAGGGCGAGGATGGTGACCCCGGCCTGTTCGTAGGCGGCCATCCGTTCCGCCAGCCGGTCCGCGGGCCCGAGCAGCGACGTGTCGTCGGCGAATTCGAGCGGCACCGCGGCGACCGCCCCGGCCGTGTCCCCGGCCTGGGCGCGGTCCTGGATCTTCGCCGCGGCCTCGCCGTGCCCGAGCCGTTCCATGAGCCGGAAGTAGAAGTTGTCGGAGCGGTGCCCGAGGCTGACGAACCTGGCCACATGGTGCTTGACCGGCAGGGCCGCCGTCTCCAGGTCCTCGCCCACGGCGATCGGCACCGAGGGGATCACCTCGAACGGCTCCCCGACGTGATCGCCGCGCACCCGCCCGGCCCCGATGCGCCGTACCGCCTCGGCCACCCGGCCGGGCGAGCAGAAGACGCCGAACCACCCGTCGGCGATCTCACCGGCCAGTTCCAGCCCGCGGTCGCCCACCGCGGCCAGATAGACCGGGATGCGCGGGCTGATCAGCTTGTTGTGCAGGCGAAATCCGGTACCCCGGCCGCCCGGCAGCGGCACCGTCAGGTGCTCGCCCTGGTGATCGACCTGCCGGCCGTCCAGCCCGGCCCGCACGATCGCCACGTACTCACGGGACATGGCCAGCGGGCGGCCGAACGGCCTGCCGTGCCAGCCCTCGGTGATGAACGCGTTGGAGACGCCCAGCCCCAGCCGGAACCGCCCGCCGGACAGGCCGTCCAGCGTGGCGGCGGTCATCACGGTCATGGCCGGGGTGCGCGCGGGCATCTGGAACACGCCCGAGGCCACGTGGATCCGGGTGGTCCTGGCCGCGATGTACCCCAGCGCGCTGGCCGCGTCGGAGCGGAAGCCCTCCGGCACGAACGCCACCTCGAACCCCAGCCGTTCGGCTTCCACGGCGAGGTCGGCGTCGTCCAGCGGGACATTGATTCCCAGTCGCATGTCGAAGTCCAGCTCTCTCGGCCCTGCTTGTCGCGAGCATCCTGGGCCGCCGGGTTAGAGCCGCGCTGGACCTGCGGCGCGCCGGGCCTTCAGCGAAAAGTGATCAGTCCTCCAGCCGGGCGCGACGCCCGGCGCGCTACCTGGTACGGCGGGCGTCGACAACGAAGGGATGACCCCACAAATGCCTCAAGAAGAGACTCAGGTGCTGATCGCCGGCGGCGCTGTCGTCGGACTTTCCGCAGCCCTGTTCTTGGCCTGGCACGGCGTGCCGGCGATGCTTGTGGAGCGCAAACCGAGCACACTGCGCCACCCAAGGGCACGGATGATCAACCCGAGGACCGTCGAGGTCTACCGGTCGCTGGGCATGGAGCGCAGCATACTGGCGGCGCGCTCGCTGAGCGCGGACCTGAGCACCAAGACGATGATCAGGGCCAAGACGCTCGACGACCACGAAGCCCAGTCCTTGCCGATGCGGACCGAGGCCCCCGGCCTCACCGCCGCCACCCCCTGCACCTGGTGTTCCATCGACCAGAACCGGCTGGAGGAGATCGTCGCCGACCACGCCGCCAAATTCGGCGCCGACGTGCGCTACTCCACCGAGCTGGTGGCGTTCGAGCAGGACGGCCAGGGCGTGACGGCGACCCTGCGCGACGCCGACACCGGCGAGGAGCGCCGCGTCCGCGCGCGCTACCTGATCGCCGCCGATGGCATCCGAAGCTCCATCCGGGGACGGCTCGGCATCGGCGTGACCGGCCCCGGCGTACTCCAGAACATCGTCAGCCTCGTCTTCAAGGCCGACCTCAGCGGCCCGTTGCGCGGCCGGGACCTCGGTCTCGGCTACTTCGAGAGGCCCAGGAGCGGCACCCGGATGATGCCGCTGGACGGCTCGCGCTGGGTGTTCATCACCCCCTACGACCCGGCCACCACGTCGGCCGACGATCTCGACGACGAGTGGTGCACGGAGGCCGTGCGCGCCGCCGTGGGCGTGCCCGACCTGCGGGTGGACGACATCGAGGTGCAGATCGAGCGGACCGGCGCGAAGGTGCTCGGGTACGAGATCGGCGCCCAGCTCGCCGACCGCTACCGCAGCGGCCGGGTGTTCCTGGCCGGGGACGCGGCGCACGCCATGCCGCCGACCGGCGCGCTCGGCGCGGCCACCGGTGTGCAGGACGCCCACAACCTCGCCTGGAAGCTGGCCGCCGTGCTGTCCGGTAAGGCGGGGCCGGGCCTGCTCGACACCTACGAGCAGGAGCGCCACGCGGTCGCCCGGCACACCATCGACTACGCCATGAACACCATGCGCGAGCGGATCAGCACCGCCGAGGGCGACGGGAAGGCGGTCAGCTACCCGGCGATCATCCTGGGCTACCGGTACCGCTCGGCGGCCGTGCTCCCCGAGGGCGGCGACGCGGACGGGCCGCCCGCGCTGGAGCCGGAGCTGCTGGGCGAGCCCGGCACCCGCGCCCCGCACCTCCCGCTGATCCGCGACGGGGTGCGGATATCCACCCTGGACCTGTTCGGCGCCGGTCCGGTGCTGCTCACCGACGCCGAGGGCGGGGAGGCGTGGCGGCGGGCGGCCGGACCGGCGAGCGTCGAGGTGCGGGTGATCGGCGGCGGCGAGCTGACCGATCCGGAGGGCCGCTGGCGGCAGGCGTACGGCGTGGGCCCGGGGGGCGCGGTGCTCGTCCGCCCCGACGGCTTCGTCGCCTGGCGCACATCCGCCCTGCCCGCCGATCCTGCCGTCGATTTGCGGCAGGTGCTCGCCCGCATTCTCGACCTGGCGTAAGGAAGGGCCATGGAGATCGGACTCGCGCTGCCCACCACGGTGCCGGACGTGTCCGGCCGGGGCCTGCTCGAATGGGCCCGCCGCGCCGAAGGGCTCGGTTTCAGCACGCTCGGCGTGCTGGATCGCGTCGTGTACGGCAACTACGAGCCGCTGCTGTCGCTGGCGGCGGCGGCTGCGGTCACCGAGCGGATCAGGCTGGCCACCACCGTCCTGCTCGCGGCCTGCCGGGACACCACGTTGCTGGCCAAGCAACTGGCGACCCTCGACCACCTGTGCGGCGGGCGGCTGGTGGTCGGCCTGGCCGCCGGGGACCGCGAGGACGACTTCACCGCCACCGGCACGTCGTTCGCCGGCCGGGGCAAGCGGCTCGACGACGCCGTGGCCGAGCTGCGCGCGGCCTGGTCGGGCGCGGGTCCGGGGCTCCGGCCGTACGGCCGGCCGCCGCTGCTGATCGGCGGGCACTCGGCCGCGGCCATGCGCCGCTCGGCCCGGTCCGGCGACGGCTGGATCAGCGGCGGAAGCTCCGTCACCCGGTACGCCGACCTGGTCGCCCGGGTGCGCGCGGAATGGCGGCGGCAGGGCCGGGACCGGTCGCCCCGGCTGGTGTCGCTCTGCTACGTCTCGCTCGGCCCGGACGGGCCCAGGCGGGCCGAGAGCTACCTGCGCGGCTACTACGCCTTCGCCGGTGAGAAGGCGGCGCACGTCGTGGCGGGCGTGGCCACCGAGCCGGGCAGGCTGCGCGACCTGGCCCGCGGCTACGCCGAGGCCGGCTGCGACGAACTGATCCTGCTGCCGTGCGCGGCGGACCCGGAACAGGCGGACCTGATCGCCGCCGCGGTACTGAGCTGAAAGAGGGATAGCGATGCGGGTGCTCTTCACCTCCTGGGCCTGGCCGTCCCACCTGTACGCGATGGTCCCGCTGGCGTGGGCGATGCGCGCGGCCGGGCACGAGGTGCTGGTCGCCGGTCAGCCGTCGCTGGCGGGGGGCGCCGCGCACGCGGGCCTGCCGTACGCGCCCATCGGCTCCGACGTGGACTCGGTGGGCATGGTCCGGGGGTACGCGCTGCCGACCCGGCGCTTCGGCACGCCGGCGGCGGCCCCGTTGAACGGGCGCGGCCCCCGGGCGCTGCGGATGTTCCAGGCCAACGCCGAGGCCATGGTCGATGACCTGGTCGAACTGGCCCGGGAGTGGCGGCCCCGGCTCATCGTCCACGACCCCACGGCATGGGCGGGCGCGATCGCGGCGGCGGCGATCGGCGTGCCCGCCGTACGGCACCTCTACGGGGCCGACCTCATGCACGCCGCCCGCCCGTTCCTGGCCGACCTGCTGGCCCCGATGGGCGAGCGGCACGGCTTGGAGGATCTCGATCCGCTGGGGGCGGCGACCATCGACCCCTACCCCTCCGATGTCCAGGTGGACGTGGACTATGAGCCGGTGCCCGTCAAGTACGTGCCGTACAACGGGCCCGGCATCACCCCCCGCCTGCGGCCCACCGCCCGGCCCCGCGTCTGCGTGACGTGGGGGACGACCATCGCCCGCGTCGATCCGGAGCGGTTCCTGGCCGGGGACGTGCTGCGGGCGCTGGCCTCGCCCGAGGTCGAGGTGGTGGCCGCGGTGACCGCGGCGCAGCGCGAATGGCTCGGCCCGGTGCCCGAGGGCGTCCGGGTCGTGCAGGACGCGCCGCTGCACGCGGTACTGCCCGGCTGTGACCTGCTGGTCGCGCACGGCGGCGCGGGCACCTCGCTGACCGGCATGGCCGCCGGGCTGCCGCAACTCCTGGTGCCCCAGCTTCCCGACCACGAGGCCCACGCCACCCGGCTGGCGCGGGCCGGCGCGGCCGTCCTGCTGCCCGTGGACCAGGCGAGCCCCGCCGAACTCCGCGAGCGGGCGCTGGGCCTGCTGCACGACGCCCGCGCCGGGGCGGCGGCGGCCAGGTTGCGCGAGGAGATCGCCGCGCGGCCCGCGCCCGCCGACGTGGTGCCGCTGCTGGAGGAGGTCGCCGGCGCGTTCAGCGCTCGCCTACCGGATCTCCACTGAACCGGAGCAGCCTGCGGGCATGCGTATCCTGATCTCCACCATCGCCACAGCGGCCCACTTCTACCCCGTCGTGCCCTTCGCCTGGGCCCTGCGCTGCGCGGGGCACGACGTACGGGTGGCCTGCGAACCCGGCTTCACCGCCACCGTCGCGGCCACCGGCCTGCCCGCCGTCGCCGTCGGCCAGGACGTCGACCTGCGCACGTTCTGGAAGGACGTCCCCCTCGACCTGGCCTCCGGCGACGAGCCCCTGGGGGTGCGGATGGACCGGTCGATGGTCATGTTCACCGGCATCGCCGCGGCGGCGGCCGGCGATCTGATCGACTTCGCCCGCGCCTGGCGGCCCGACGCCGTGGTCTTCGAGGCGCGCGGCTACGCCGGTCTGGTCGCCGCGCACGCCGTGGGCGTCCCGGCCGTCCGGCACACCTGGGGCATCGACACCAACTACGTACGCCGTGACTTCGACCGGCCGTACGTGGAGGAGCTGTGCGCCCGGTTCGGCCTGACCGGCGTGGACCCGCTGGGCGACCTCACCCTGACGCCCTGCCCGCCCGGCCTCGCCGGAGACGACGACGTCAACCGCGTCTTCCTGCGGTACGTGCCCTTCAACGGCCCGGGTGTGCAGCCGCCGTGGGCGGCCGGGACACCGGCCCTGCCGCGTGTCTGCGTCACCTGGGGGCACATGTTCTCGCAGATCACCGACAACCTGCACCCGATCAACCTGGCCGTCGAGGGGCTGCGCGACCTGCCCGTGGAGGTCGTGGCGGCCATCGCGCCCGGCCAGCGCGGGCTGCTGCCCGGCGACCTGCCGCCGAACGTGCGGGTCGCCGAGTCGGTGCCGCTGAACCTGCTGCTGCCGTCCTGCTCGGCCGTGCTGAACGGCGGCGGGGCCGGCACGCTGATGACCGCGCTGACCGCCGGCGTGCCGATGATCATCGTGCCCTCGCACACCGACGAGCCCGAGTACGCCGAGCGCATGTCCGCCGCCGGGGCCGCCGTCCACCTGGACTACCGCGGACTGGACGCCGGCACGTTCCGCACGGCCACCGAAAAGACACTGGCGGCCCCCTCCTTCAAGGAGGGGGCCGCCAGGCTCGCCGCGGAGAACGCGGCGCTGCCCTCGCCGACCGACCTCGCGGCCACCCTGGGCAAGGTCCTCGCCCAGGCCGGCCGCGGCTGACCATCCGAGGTCACCGCCGGGACCTTGGTCAGGTCCCGCCGGTGACCTCGACGATCGTGCCGGTGATGTTCCCGTTGGCCGCCGAGCCCAGGAACACGATGGCCCTGGCCACCTCCTCAGGCGTGGTGAGGCGGCCCGTCGCCGCCGAGGCGGCCATCTTCTCGATCATGCGCGCGGGCAGCGCGCGGCGCATGGTGTCGGTCGCGGTCGTCCCTGGCGAGACCACGACGCTCAGAATGCCGCTCTCGCCCGCCTCGCGCGCCAGCGTACGGCTGAACGCCTGGAGCCCCGCCTTGCTGGCGATGAACGCCTCCTCCCCCGGAATGCCCGAGCGCACCACCGCGGCCGAGACGAAGATGAACCGCCCCCAGCCGCGCGACTTCATCGACGGAAGGACCGCCTGGACGGTGTGGAAGGCCCCCTCCAGCTCCGCGCGGAGCTGGCCCTGCCACTCCTCCACAGGGACGTCCTCGAAGGCCCGGAACGGCATGCGCGGCCCCGCCCACGGTGAGGCGTTGGCGACGAGTACGTCCACCCCGCCGTACGCGTCGATGACGGCGTCCACCGCGGCCCTGATGCTGCCGGGGTCGGCCAGGTCGTACTGCGTGGCGAAGGCCGTGCCGCCCGCCTGCTCGATCTCGGTGACCGCGCTTTGCGCGCCGTCCTTGTTCCCCCGGTAGGTCAGGGCCACCTTGGCCCCCTCGTCCGCGAACAGGCGGGCGGTCGCCCGTCCGATGCCACTGCTCGCGCCGGTCACGAGCACGCTCTTTCCGCTGAGCCCAAGTTCCATCGGTCACTCCCTTGTTCTGCCGCCTGGCGGGAGCCGGCCCGCCGGGACGCCCATGCTGATGAGAGCCGCTGGAGTTTGGCCTGAGGCTCGCTGGCCGCCGCTCGCCGCGCGGTCGACTCGGGCGTGCGGCACTGCTCCAGCGTTGGTGGAGCGATTCTTCAGCCACTGAGACCAGCTTCTCCTGTCGGCGGCCCGTCGCGGATCGGACCGCCCGGCGAATCCGGAGGTGGGATCAGATGGCAATGGCGGTCATGCGCGACGAGGCGGCCACTGCGGTGTTCGAGCTGTCCACGGGCGTCCACGGCAGCGCGGTCGTGCGCGCCGCGGTTCAGCTCGGCCTGCCCGACGCCGTGGGGGACGAACCGACCACCCTGGCAGCGCTCGCGTCGGCGTCCGGGGCGCGGCCGGACACGCTCAGGCGGTTCCTGAGCCTGCTCACCACGTTCGGGATCTTCACCGAGGTGGCCGGTGACCGCTACGAGCACACGCCCGCCTCGCGGGCGCTGCGTTC
The DNA here is from genome assembly GCF_044326295.1 of Spongiactinospora sp. 9N601. Classification (NCBI taxonomy): domain Bacteria; kingdom Bacillati; phylum Actinomycetota; class Actinomycetes; order Streptosporangiales; family Streptosporangiaceae; genus Spongiactinospora; species Spongiactinospora sp. 9N601. The sequence goes on along the minus strand of NZ_JBIRBB010000024.1, from coordinate 46,045 downwards.
GGACGCGCCGGACGGTCCCGCCCACATCATCCGCCTCGGCGGTGACTGGAACTGGATCTTGTGGGGCCTGCTCGCCCACTCCGTCAGGACCGGCGAATGCGCCTTCCAGGCGCACTACGGCATGGACATCTTCTCCTTCTTCGCCCAGGACCAGAAGGCCGCCGAGGCGTTCCAGCACGGCCTGGCGATCGTGGCCAGGCGGGAGGATCCGCTGGTCGCGGACGCGCTGTCGGTCAAGGGCGGCGAGTGCGTGGTCGAGCTGGCCGGCGGCAGCGGCAGCCTGCTGCGGGCGGTGCTGGAACGCCATCCGTACGTCACCGGCGTCCTGGTCGAGACCGAGCAGGCGCTGGCCACCCTGGACCCGGCGCTGCGCGAGGCGCCCCTGGTCTCGCGGTTCCGCGCCATCCCCGGCGACTGCCACGTCAGGGCGCCCGGCGGCGACGTCTACCTGATCAAACAGACGCTGCACATGTGGGACGACGAGACCTGCGTGCGCGTCCTGACCAACTGCCGGCGCGCCGCCCCGCCCGGCGCCCGCGTCGTCGTCGTGGAGCAGTTGCTCTCCGACGGTCCGGCCGAGCGCCGAGCCCGGCTGATGGACCTGCACATGCTCCTGGTCGCGGGCGGCAAGGAGCGCACCGAGCAGGAGTTCGCCGAACTGTTCCAGCGGGCCGGCCTCGTCTTCGCCGGCGTGCGCGGGCAGGCGGGCGACCTGCGGCTGATCGAGGGCGAAACACCCGAGTCATGACCCCATCTTCCGGAAGGAGCCTCATGGCAACCGACACATCCATCGGCACCCCGGCCGACATCTTCCGCCTGGGCAGCATGTACGCGATGTCCAAGGTGGTGCTCACCGCCGTCGAGATCGACCTGTTCACCGCGCTCAAGGACGGCCCGGCCACCGCGGCCGAGCTGTGCGACCGGCTGGGCCTGCACCCGCGGGCCACCGGGCAGTGGCTGGACGTCCTGGTCACCACCGGCCTGCTGCGGCGCGAGGACGGCCGGTACGGCAACGGCCCGGCGGCGGCCCGCTTCCTGGTCAAGGGCGCCCCGGCGTACGTCGGCGGCTTCCTGTCCCGCTCCGGCGAGATGCTCTACCCGGCCTGGGGCCGCTTCACCGACACCCTGCGCACCGGCGCCCCGCAGGCCAACGACGGCGACTTCCGCGCCCTGGTGGACGACCCGGCCTTCCTGGACCGCTTCCTGACCATGATGGACTCGCTCAGCGGCCACCTCGGCCCGGAGCTGGCCAAGGTCCACGACTGGACGGCCTGCGACTCGGTGGCCGACATCGGCGGGGCCCGCGGCAACCTGATGTCCCACCTGGTCAGGGCGCACGGCCACCTCAAGGGCATGGTCTTCGACCTGCCCCAGATGGAGCCCCGGTTCGACGCGCACCTGGCCGCGCTCGGGCTCACCGGCCGGGCCGCCTTCGTGCCCGGCGACTTCTTCAAGGACCCGCTCCCCCAGGCCGACGCGCTGATCATGGGCCACGTCCTGCACGACTGGGCCGAGGACGAGCGGCGGATGCTCATCGGCAAGGCGCATGCGGCGCTGGCCCCCGGCGGGCAACTGCTGATCTACGACCGGATGATCGACGAGGAGCCCGCCGACGCGGACAACCTGCTGGTCAGCCTGCACATGATCCTCACCACGACGGACGGGACCGAGTACACGGCCGGCGAGTGCCAGGCATGGCTGCGCGAGGCGGGCTTCAAGGAGATCGCCGTCAAGCCGCTGGGTCGGACCGACACCCTCGTCATCGCCACCAAGTAGGAGAACACCGTGCACCGAACCCTCATCGTCGCGCACATGGAGGCTTCGCACGCCGACGCCATCGCGCGGATCTTCGCCGAGTCCGACGCCACGGACCTCCCGCACCTGGTCGGCGTCTCCCGCCGCACCCTGTTCCGCTTCCACGACCTGTACTTCCACCTGGTCGAGGCGGACGAGGACATCAAGCCCAGCCTGGACAAGGCCCGCGAGCACCCGCTCTACCTGGACGTCAGCCGGCGGCTGTCGGAGCACGTCAGCCCGTACGACCCCAACTGGCGCGAGCCGAAGGACGCCATGGCCGTCCCCTTCTACACCTGGGAGAGCCGATGACCGAGACGAGCGCCGGGCACAAGATCGTCCACATCGACGACGTCGAGCCCAACCGCCGCCGCGGCGGAGACCTGCGGGTGCTGCTCAGCCCCAAGACGGTGGGCTCCACCACCGGCTTCATGGGCGTGACGCTGCTCGAACCGGGCGACTTCGTGGCCGAGCACTACCACCCCTACTCCGACGAGTACATGTACGTCGCGCGGGGGACGATCGTGGCCCGGCTGGACGGCGAGGACATCGAGATGCGCGCCGGCCAGGGCGTGCTGGCGCCGAAGTTCACCCGACACCGGGTGGAGAACATCGGCACCGAGCCCGCGCAGATCGTCTTCCACCTGTGCCCGCTGGCCCCCCGCCCCGAACTCGGGCACGTCGACACAGAAGAACGATCGGGAGAGTCCTGATGCGAAACGCCCGCGTCGTGGTCACCGGGATCGGCGTCGTCGCTCCCGGCGACCCGGGCACCAAGGCGTTCTGGGAGATGCTGACGGCCGGCCGTACGGCGACCCGCACGATCACCTTCTTCGACCCCTCCGGCTTCCGCTCGCGGATGGCCGCCGAGTGCGACTTCGACCCGTCCGCCGAGGGGCTCTCGCCCCGCGAGATCCGGCGGATGGACCGGGCCGCGCAGCTCGGCGTGGTCGCCGCCCGGGAGGCGTGGGCCGACAGCGGGCTCGGCCAGGAGGTCGCGCCGGAACGGCTGAGCGTCAGCCTGGGCAGCGCGGTGGGCAGCACGATGAGCCTGGAGGAGGAGTACGTCGTGCTGAGCGACGGCGGCCGGCGGTGGCTGGTGGACCACGACTACGGCACGCCGCACCTGTACGGCTTCATGGCCCCCAGCACCCTGGCCGCCGAGGTGGCCTGGAGTTGCGGGGCCGAGGGACGGGTCGGCGTGGTCTCCACCGGCTGCACCTCGGGCCTGGACGCCGTCGGCCTCGGGGCCGGGCTGATCAGGGAGGGCAGCGCCGACGTGGTGATCGCCGGGGCGACCGACGCGCCGCTCTCGCCGATCACCGCGGCCTGCTTCGACGCGATCAGGGCCACCTCCCCCAACAACGACGACCCCGAGCACGCCTCCCGCCCTTTCGACCTGCATCGGGACGGGTTCGTGCTGGGCGAGGGCGCGGCCGTGCTGGTCCTGGAGGAGCTGGAGTCGGCGCTCAGGCGCGGCGCGAACGTGTACGGGGAGATCGCCGGGTACGCCTCGCGCAGCAACGCCTACCACATGACCGGCCTCAAGCCGGACGGCCGGGAGATGGCCGAGGCCATCCGGGCCGCGCTGGACGGCGCCAAGGTCGACCCGACGGCCATCGACTACGTCAACGCCCACGGTTCCGGCACCAAACAGAACGACCGCCACGAGACGGCGGCCTTCAAGACGGCCCTGGGCCCGCACGCCTACCAGGTGCCGGTCAGCTCGATCAAGTCGATGGTGGGCCACTCGCTCGGCGCGATCGGCGCCATCGAGGCGGCGGCCTGCCTGCTGGCCATGCGGGACAACGTGGTGCCCCCCACGGCCAACCTGCACACCCCCGACCCCGAGTGCGACCTGGACTACGTGCCGCTGACGGCACGGGACCAGCGGGTGGACGCGGTGCTCAGCGTCGGCAGCGGCTTCGGCGGCTTCCAGACCGCCATGGTGCTCCGGCGGGCGCTATGAGCGCGGTGACCGGGATGGGAGTGGTGGCGCCCAACGGGGACCGCACCGAGGAGTACTGGAACTCGATCCTGGCCGGCCGTTCCGGGCTGGGGCCGATCACCCGGTTCGACGCCGGCGGCTACCCCGTCACCAGGGGCGGGGAGTCGTCGTTCGTCGCCAAGGGGCGGGTCCCCGGCCGGCTGATCGCCGAGACCGACCGGTTCACCCAGATGGCGCTGGCCATGAGCGAGATGGCGCTGGACGACGCCGGGGTGGACCCGGCGGGGCTGCCGGAGTACGAGATGGCGGTGACCACGGCCAGCTCGTCCGGCGGCACCGACTTCGGGCAGCGGGAGATCGAGAAACTGTGGCGGAGCGGGCCGCGGCACGTGGGGGCGTACCAGTCGATCGCCTGGTTCTACGCGGCCAGCACGGGCCAGATCGCGATCCGGCACAAGATGCGCGGCCCGTGCGGGGTCATCTGCGCCGAGCAGGCGGGCGGGCTGGACGCCGCCGCGCACTCCAGCAGGCTGCTGCGCGACGGGGTACGGCTGGCGCTGGCGGGTGGCACCGACGCCTCGCTGTGCCCGTACGGGCTGGTGGCCCAGCTCAGCAATGGCAGGCTCAGCCGTTCCGGCACGTACCTGCCCTTCGATGAGCGGGCCGACGGCTACCTGCCGGGCGAGGGCGGTGCCATGCTCACCATCGAGCCCGCCGACACCAAGAAAGCGAAATACGGCTACATAGCCGGTCATGCGGCCACGTTCGACCCGCCGCCGTGGTCCGACCGGCCCCCGGCCCTGCGCCGCGCGATAACCGGCGCGCTGGCCGACGCCGCCGCCGCGCCGGACGACATCGACGTCGTCTTCGCCGACGCGGCCGGCGTGCCCGAACTCGACCGCCAGGAGGCCGAGGCGATCGCCGGGGTCTTCGGGCGGAACGCCGTCCCGGTGACCGCGCCCAAGACCATGACGGGGCGGCTCTACGCGGGGGGCGGCGCGCTCGACCTGGCCACCGCGCTGCTGGCGCTGCGCGACCAGGTCATCCCGCCCACGGTCGGCATCGAGAGCCCCGTCGAAGGGCTGGGCCTCGACCTGGTCCGCGACCGGCCCCGGCCGGCGAGGCTGCGCGCGGCGCTGGTGATCGCGCGGGGCTACGGCGGGTTCAACTCGGCAATCGTCATCAGAGCACGGAGGACGTGACCATGGCCGCACACACCGACAACGAAATCGTCATCTCCGCGCCGATGGAGCTGGTGTGGACGATGACCAACGACGTCGAGTCCTGGCCCGAGCTGTTCAGCGAGTACGCCTCGGCCGAGATCCTGGAGCGGCACGGTGACACCGTGCGGTTCCGGCTGACCATGCACCCCGACGCCCAGGGCAATGCCTGGAGCTGGGTGTCGGAGCGCACCGCCGACCCGGAAAAGCGCGTCGTCCACGCCCACCGCGTGGAGACCGGCTGGTTCGAGTACATGAACATCACCTGGGACTACACCGAGGCCGACCACGGCGTCACCATGCGGTGGCGGCAGGACTTCCAGATGAAGCCGCAGTCCCCGCTGGACGACGAGGCCATGGCCAAGCGGATCAACGGCAACTCGGCCGTACAGCTCGACCTGATCAAGCGCCGCGTCGAGGCCGCCGCGGCGCGTCTGCCGCAATGATCTCGCTGCTGGTCCCGCTGGCCCTGGCCGGGGGCGGCCTCGCGGCGGGCGTCATGCTCTCGACCGTCATCGGGATCGAGCCGTACACGAAGGCCATGCCGTACGGAGGGTACGTGCACGCGATCCACTTCCTGTGGCCGCGCTACGACCCCTTCATGCCGATCGTGCACGTCCTGACCATGCTGGCGAACGCGGCGCTGGCCTTCATGGTCACGCCGGTCGCCGCCCGCGTGTGCTACGCCGCCGCCGCGGTCATCCTGGCGGTCGTCATGGGCATCTCGATCGTCAAGAACGTGCCGATCAACAAGTACGTGACGTCGCTGGATCCGGGCGACCAGCCGGCCGACTGGGCCGCGCGGGACCCCCGGCCCCAGTGGCGGACCTGGAACCTCATCCGCACCTCCCTCGCCGTGGCCGCGCTGGCGGCCGGCGGCGCGGGCGCGGCCACCCTTATGTGACATCGGAGACCCTCATGCGACTCAATGGCAAGACGGCGCTGGTCACCGGCGGCGTCAGAGGCATCGGACGGGCCATCGTGCTGGACCTGGCCAAGGCCGGGGCGAACATCGTCACCTGCACCCGGCAGGGCGGCGAGCCGGCGACGACCCTGGAGAAGGAGCTGCGCGAGATCGGCGGCGAGCACCACGTGGCCACCGCCGACGTGACCCGGCCGGAGGACATCGACGCACTGGTCGGGGAGTGCGAGCGCCGCTGGGGACGGATCGACATCGTGGTCAACAACGCGGGCGCGATCAGCCACGTCCCCTTCGCGGAGCTGACGGCGGACGAGTGGCACAAGGTGGTGAACACCGGCCTGACCGCGACCGCCATGGTCATCCAGCGGGCGCTGCCGCTGCTGGGCCGGGGCGCCTCCGTCATCAACATCGGCTCCAAGGTGGCCACCGTGGGCCTGCCGCTGCGGGTCCACTACACCGCGGCCAAGGCCGGGCTGATCGGCCTGACCAGGTCGCTGGCCAAGGAGCTGGGCGAGCGCGGCATCCGGGTCAACCTGGTCGCGCCCGGTCCCGTCGAGACCGAGGCGGGCGTACCGGACGACGTGCGCGAACGCTACCGGCGCATGATCGCGGTGGGCCGGATGGGCCGGCCCGAGGAGATCGCGACCGTGGTGACCTTCCTGGCCGGCGAGCAGGCGTCGTTCATCAACGGCGAGACCATCAACGTGGACGGCGGGATCTAGCCATGACCTTCCGAGTGATGTTGCGGTTGCAGATCAAGCCGGGCGTCGAGCGGGAGTTCGAGCGGACCTGGCTGCGCGTCGGCAACGCGATCACCGACAACCCGGCCAACCTGGGGCAGTGGCTGTCCAGGAGCGCCGAGGAGGACGGCGTGTACTACATCGTCAGCGACTGGGTGGACGAGCCGCGCTTCCGGGAGTTCGAGCGCAGCGAGCCGCACGTTCACCACCGGGCCGCACTGCACCCGTACCGGTCCGGCGGCTCCATGGTCACGATGAGCGTGGTCCACGCCATGGTCCCCACCGCGCGCGCATGACCGGCCCGAGGGTGCGCGTGCTCGTGTACGCCGCGGCCCCCGACGACTCGAAGGACGCGCTCACCGACGCCTACCACCACATCAGCCAGGAACTCTCCGGCACGCCCGGACTGCTCGGCAACGAACTGCTGAGCTCGCTCACCGAGCCGGGCGGGTTCCTGGTGATGAGCGAGTGGGACAGCCTGGACTCCTTCCGCGCCTGGGAGGAGGGCACCCGGCACCGGCAGACGACCGCGCCGCTGCGCTCGTTCCAGGACCGCTCGCGGGGTCCGAGCTTCGCCCTCTACACCGTCAACGCCGCCTATCCCGAGGAGCGATCATGACCTACCACGGCTCGCTCGCCGGCAAGCGGGTGCTGGTGACGGGCGGCTCGCGGGGCATCGGCGCGGCCACCGCCCGGGCGTTCACCGACGCCGGGGCCCGGGTGCTGGCCTGCCACCGCGGGGCGCCGGCCGCCACGCCGTACGAACTGGTGACCGCGGACGTCACCCGGGAACAGGACGTCGCCACGCTGATCGACCGGTGCGCCGAGCGCCTGGGCGGGCTCGACGTGGTGGTCAACAACGCCGGGGTGGACGGCGTCCGCCCGGTGGACAAACTGGACCTCGCGGCCTGGCAGGAGGTCATCGACGCCAACCTGACCTCGGCCTTCCTGGTCACCCGGCAGTCACTGGGCCTGCTGGGGGAAGGCGCCTCCGTGATCGACCTCGGTGCCTCGGTCGCGTTGCGCGGCAGGCCGGCCAGCGCCCACTACACCGCCGCCAAGGCCGCGCTCATCGGGCTCGTCCGGTCGCTCGCCCGCGAGCTGGGCCCGCGCGGCATCCGGGTGAACGCGGTCGCCCCCGGCGTGATCGACGCCGGGGGGCCGGACGGCGGGCCGCCCCCGCACCTGCGCGAGCGGCTGGCCGGGATGACCGCGCTGGGCCGGCTCGGCACCGCCGAAGAGGTCGCCGACGCCGTGCTCTTCCTGGCCTCGGACCAGTCCCGATACATCACCGGAACCGTACTCAACGTCGATGGAGGAATGTGATGACGTACGCCGCGATCACCTACCGGGTCAAGCCGGGACACGAAGACGAGATCGCCGAGATCTTCGGCAACTTCCAGCGGCTCGGCACCTCCGTGCTGCGCGACGACCAGGGCAACGAGGTGGGCAGGCTGCTCGGCACCGCCGTGTTCATCAAGGACGACATCATGATCCGCGTCATCCACTACGAGGGCGACCTGGCGGCGGTGTCCGCCACGATGGCCAAGCACGGCGGCGTGCACAAGCTGGAGAAGGAACTGGCCCCCTACCTTGAGCGGCGGCGCGACACCAGCACCACCGACAAGTTCGGCGAGTACTTCCGCAACGCCACCATGCGCTGCATATCCCAGCTCTCGGCCGACACAGAGCCGGTGGAGTCGCGATGAAACTCGCGATGGTAGGGCTGGGCGCCATGGGCGGCGGGATCGCCAGGCGCCTGCTCTCCTCCGGCTTCCCGCTCACCGTGCACAACAGGACGGCGGCCAAGGCCGACCCGTTGATCGAGGCGGGCGCCCGCTGGGCCGCGCAGCCGCAGGACGCGGCCCGCGACAGTGACGTCGTCATGCTGAGCCTCAGCGACGAGCGGGCCGTGGACGAGGTGCTGTTCGGGCGGATGCTGCCCGTGCTGAAGCCCGGCACGGTCGTGATCGACACCTCCACGACCTCCGCCGCCTACGCGGGGGCGGCCTCCGAACGGCTGGCCGCCCACGGCGTCCGGCGGGTGGAGCTGTGCCTGCTCGGCAACCCGGAGATGGCCGCCCAGGGCCGGCTGCGCCTGTTCGCCGCCGGCCACCAGCGGGACGTGGCCGAGGTCGAGAACGTGCTGGCGGCGATCGGTGAGGAGCTGCGCTACCTGGGCCCGCCCGGCACGGCCTGCACCATGAAGCTCGCCTTCAACCTGCTGCTCGGGGTGCAGACCGTGGGGCTGGCCGAGGCGGTCGCGCTCGGCGTGCGGTCCGGGCTGGACCGGACCATGCTGATCAACGCCATCACCTCCAGCGGCTTCTGCTCCCCGGCGCTGGCCTTCCGCGCCGCGTTCATGCGGCGCGAGTCGTACGAACCGGCCGCGTTCCGGGCCCGGCTCATGGTCAAGGACCTGCGGCTGGCCGCCTCGGACGCGCGGTCGGCCGGGCTGACCCTGCCCGTGTGCGCGTCCGCGGCGGGCCGCCTGGACGAGGCGGTCGCCGCGGGGCACGGCGACGAGGACGCCGCCGTGGTCGTCGAGACCTCGCTGGGGTCGTGACGGGCTCATGAGGATCCTCGTCACCGGCGGGGCCGGGTTCATCGGATCGCACTTCGTCCGTACCGTCGCCGCGGAACGGATCACGGTGCTCGACCGGCTCACCTATGCCGCCGATCCGGCGAACCTCAACGGTGTCTCCCTGGACTTCGTCAAAGGCGACATCTGCGACGCCGAGCTGTTACGTCGCGTCGTTCCCGGCCACGACCTGGTGGTCAACTTCGCGGCCGAGTCGCATGTGGACCGTTCGATCGACGGGGCCATGGAGTTCGTCCGGACCAACGTCCTCGGGGTCTCGGCGCTCATGCGGGCCTGCCTGGACGCCGGGACCCCCAAGGTGGTGCACGTCTCGACCGACGAGGTGTACGGGAGCATCGAGTCGGGCTCGTGGCGCGAGGACGCGCCGCTGCGACCGCGGTCGCCGTACGCGGCGGCCAAGGCGGGCGGCGACCTGATCGCCCTGGCCGACGCGATCACGCACGGCCTGCCCGTGGTGATCACCAGGTGCGGCAACAACTACGGTCCCCGGCAGTTCCCCGAGAAGATCATCCCGCTGTTCGTCACGAACCTGCTGACCGGCCGCAAGGTCCCCCTCTACGGGGACGGCCAGAACGTCAGGGAGTGGATCCACGTGGACGACCACTGCCGGGCCATCAGGCTGGCCGCCGAGCGCGGCCGGCCGGGCGAGGTCTACCACGTGGGGGGCGGCACCCGGATGACCAACCGGGAGCTGACCGGCAGGCTGCTGGCCGCCCTGGACGCGAGCTGGGACATGGTCGAGTACGTGCCCGACCGTAAGGGACACGACCGGCGTTATGCCCTCGACGGCGCCAAACTGGACGCCCTGGGGTACCGTCCCCGCGTCTCCTTCGACGACGGGCTGGCCGAGACGGTGCGCTGGTACGCCGACAATCCATCATGGTGGAAACCTAAAACGCCCTCGCCCTGATCTCTGGGATGCGACTCCGGGAGCACAGGAATGGATCGGCCGGTCGGGAACCCCAACCCGACCGGCCGATCGTGGTCACGCCCCGGACACGCTCCGGATCGGGCATTAGCTGTTGTGAAGACTCGCGAAGTTACTGATCCATGGGAGTTGACGAAATAAGTCATCTCCGCTTATGTTCCAGTTGTAACCATCTACGGCGACATCGCCCGCCGATCTCCGGCAGGCGCCGGCGGTCGCCACAAGATGAAGATTCACCGCCTGTGCCCAAATGGCATGCATCAGGCATCTACGCGAAGAGACGGGGCCGTGTCGCATGTGCCACCACGCCGCCGATTCAATGATCGGCCCGCGTCACCATGGCTACGCGTACAGGTCACCGTCCGCTGGGATTCGCGGGCGATTCGGGGAGGAAGGGAGGGGGACGAGAGCACGGGGATCGACGGCAGGACTGCGAGTTCGGGGGCACTGGGACAGACATCGAGGCTCGCGAGCCGCAGTACGTCTCTGTAGCTAACTGGGATTGTGATGGATTATCTGGTGCTGGGCCCACTGGCCGTACAGGGCCACCAGGGTGTCGACCTGACTCCTACACCACCTAAGGTCAGAGAAGTGCTGGCGCTGCTTCTCCTGCGTAACCAGACTCTTGTGTTGACGTCCGAGCTGATCGACGAACTATGGCCGGACAATCCACCGGTAAGCGCACTTTCAACTTTACAAACATATATTTACAAACTCCGCAACCTGTTATCATCCGGTAACGACGAGCGGTCGGCGATATTGCGAACCAGGCCGCACGGCTACATGCTGGCCGTGCCGCCCGAACACATAGACAGCCACCATTTCGAGCGGTTGATGGGCGAGGGACAGGCCGCCCTGGCGGCCGACGACCCCGGCACGGCGGCCGACCGGCTCGCCCAGGCGCTCTCCCTGTGGCGCGGCCCCGCGCTCGCCGACGTGACCGCGGGCAGCCTGCTGTCGGCGTACGCGACGGCGCTGGAGGAGAGCCGGCTGCGCGCCCTGGAGCTCCGGGTCGATGTGGACCTGCGCCTGGGGCGGCACCGCAAGGCCATCAGCGAGCTGAAGACCCTGGTGGGCGACTACCCGCTGCACGAGGAGTTCCACGTCCAGCTCATGCTGGCGCTGCAACGCTCGGGCCGCCGCCCCGAGGCGCTCGACGTCTACCAGCGGCTGCGCGGGCTTCTGGTCGAGGAACTGGGGGTGGAGCCGTCCAGCAAGGCACAGGCCACGCACCAGGCCCTGCTGTCGTCCGAGGACACCCTGGAGGTGCCGATTCCGGCCATCACCGTGACCACTGCGAGCCGCGGCGACCGGACCCCGGACGAGTGGCGGCCGGTGGCCCCGGCCCAGCTCCCGCCCGACATGGTGGGGTTCACCAGCAGGTCCGACGCCCTGGACAAGCTCCTGGGCGCGCTGGTCGAACCGCGCGCCGATTCGACCCCCGTGGTCGCCGTCGGCGGCATGCCGGGAGTCGGCAAGACGGTGCTGGCCGTACACGCGGCGCACACCCTGCGGCAGTCCTATCCCGACGGGCAGCTCTTCGCCCAGCTCGGCGGCAGTACTTCCAAGCCCGCCGATCCCGCCGACATCCTGGGCGACTTCCTCACCGCCGCGGGAGTGCCGGAGGACCGCATCCCGGTCAGCCTGGACGGACGCATCGGCGCGTTCCGTACCTGGACGGCCAAGCGCCAGGTCCTGGTCGTCCTGGACGACGCGGCGAGCGCCGCGCAGGTCCAGCCGCTGCTGCCGGGCTGCCCGCCCAGCGCCGCCATCGTCACGGGGCGCGCGGGACTGGGCGGACTCGCCAGCGCGGTGCACCTTCAGCTCGACCTGCCCTCGACCGCCGACGGCGTCGAACTCCTGCAGAGCATGATCGGCAGGACGCTCACCGGCGGCGAGACGCGGGCGGCGGAGTTGATAGTCCAGCTCTGCGGCAATCTCCCGCTGGCCATAAGGGCGGTGGGAGGGCGACTGTCGGCCACGAGCTGGCCGCTCAAGAAGCTCGCCGAACGCCTGATCGGCGCCACCCGGCGGCTCGACGAGGTCATCTTCGCCGACATGGACGTACGCGATCGGCTGCTGGCCAGCTACCGGCGGCTGAGCGAGGAGGAACGCCACCTGCTGCGGCTGCTCAGCCTGCTGCCGAGCCCGGTGTTCACCTCGCACGGCGTGGCCAAGCTGTTGCAGTCCGACTCGGAGATGGTGGACGGCCTGCTCCTGCACCTGGTGGAGAACCACTTCGTACGCGTGCTCGCGCAGAACGCCGACGAGATCGTCTACACCTTCCATGAGCTGGTCAGATTCTTCGCCCAGGAACAGGTGGAACGCGAGCTCAGCTATCCGGAGGACAGCGAGGAGGAGGAGACCATGGAACTGCTCTGACGGGGGCGCACGGTAGCGGGGTCACCCGGCCTTGGTGGCGGCGCGGGTTACGGGGAGCACTTCGGTGGCGAACAGGTGGTGGATCAACTCGGGCGTCACCTGGCCCAGGGCCAGGTTGAGCGTGTCGAACCGCTCCTCGGTGGCGAACTCGGCGGTGATCTCGGCCGGTAGCGCAGGTGGACGGCCGGGCCGGCGGCTCGCCGGGGCGAGCCGCCGGGGCGGTCAGTGATGCAGGCACCGCCACAAGGTGATCCACTGGTCGGGGTGGACGTGGCCGACGACGGTGTCGCGGGCGATGCCCGCCGCCTCAAGCGCCGCGTCCACACTGGGGTGGCCGCGCTTCAGCGACGCGCGTACCGAGCCGCCCGTCCCGCCGAAGCCCAGCTCGACGAGTTCCTGGTAGGAACGGCGGTCGCGCACCAGCGGCTCGGCCCTGCGCTGGATGCGCAGGATCGCCGAATCGACGGCCGGCACCGGGCGGAAGCTCTCCCTGCCGACCGTGTCGCCGAGCGTCCAGTCGAACCACGGCCACGATTCCACCGTGACCAGGCTCCACCGGCCGTAGTCGCCGGTGCGCTTGCGCGCGTACTCCAACTGCGTCAGCAGTGTCGCCGACGTCAGCTCCGGCGCGCGCAGGCACCAGTCGACGATCTTGGAGGTCACCGCGTAGGGAATGCTCCCCACGACCGCGAACGGTTCACGCGGTGGCCGGGCGGCCGTGAAGTCGCCCCTGACCACCTCGATCCGGGGATCGGTACGCGTGCGCGAGGCCAGCCGTCCGGCCAGCCTCGGGTCGATCTCGTGACCGACCACCCGCGCACCGGCGTCGGCCAGCGCGAAGGTCAGCACCCCCTCGCCCGGCCCCGGCTCCAAGACCAGGCCTTCGGGCGCGGCGGCCTTGACGATCAGCTCGACGGCATGCCGATCGACCAGGAAATTCTGCGAGAGCGTACGCCGCGCCCGATCCACGGACGTTCGGCCGCCACCGCGATTCCTGGTGTTCTTCTGGGTGTGTGAATAGTTTCCGTGCGCGTAGTTCTGCGCCACAGCACTGCCCTTTCGGGTCCTTGAGAACGAACAGGTCTCAAAGGGCCCTGGGCGCGCGCGGACGCCGTCAGGTCATCGCGTCCGCTGACGAGCCAGAGCCCGGCTGCGGCGGATCCGCGTGTAATACAGCATGTGTGCCATGCCCACCACGCTAGCCAGCGCGCCCGCGACTACGCAACGTGATAAACCGCTCCACTCGGGGGGAGCAGGGGCGGCCATGGGGGCGAGGGGGTGGTGACCCAGGTGGGTGGGCGTCCTCTGGTCAGTACGGTGGGCGGTCGTGGGGAGGGTGGCATGGGTGGGATCTGCCCTGTTCGTTCGGCTGGAGGAGCCGCGGCGCGGAGGGTGAGGGCGCAGATCAGGGCACAGATCTCCGCATCGGTGGGGTCCCCGGCGACGATCCGGATCTCCGGTGCCCCGCTCATGCCGGGGGGTTGCCGTGTTTGCGGTACGGGGCGGGGACGTGTTTGGCGCGGAGGAGGGACAGGGCGCGGGTGAGGGTGGCGCGGGTGGTGGCGGGGTCGATGACGTCGTCCACCAGGCCGCGTTCGGCCGCGTAGTACGGGTGCATGAAGGTGCGCTGGTACTCCTCCACGCGGATGGCCCGCTGCCGGTCCGGGTCGGGGGCGGCGGCGATGTCCTTGCGGAAGATGACGTTGGCCGCGCCCTCCGCGCCCATCACCGCGATCTCGTTGGTCGGCCAGGCGTACGACAGGTCCGCGCCGATCGAGCGGGAGTCCATCACGATGTACGCCCCGCCGTACGCCTTGCGGACGATCACCTGGATGCGCGGGACGCTGGCGGCGCAGTACGCGTACAGCAGCTTGGCCCCGTGCCGGATGATGCCACCGTGTTCCTGGTCGGTGCCGGGCAGGAAGCCGGGGACGTCGACCAGGCTGACGAGCGGGATGTTGAACGCATCGCACATCTGGATGAAACGGGCGCCCTTCTCCGACGCCTTGATGTCGAGCACGCCCGCCAGGTGCTGGGGCTGGTTGGCAACGATGCCGGTCACGTGGCCGTCGAACCGGGCCAGGCCGCAGATCAGGTTGGGCGCCCAGCCCTCGTGGAACTCGAAGAACTCCCCGTCATCGACGATCTCGGCGATGACCTCGGCCATGTCGTAGCTGCGCGCCGGGTCGGTGGGCACCAGGTCGAGCAGTACGTCGTTGCGCCGTTCCGGCGGGTCGGCGGCCGGTACGGAGGGCGGTAGTTCCTGGTTGCTGGCCGGCAGCAGGGACAGCAGGTAGCGGACGTCGTTCAGGCAGGCCCGCTCGTCTTCGTAGACGAACCCGGCGACCCCGGTGCGGGTGCCGTGCACCTCCGCGCCGCCCAGAGCGTCGTGGGTGATGTCCTCGCCGGTGACGGCGCGTACGACGTCCGGGCCGGTGACGAACATCTGGGAGGTGCCGTTCACCATGAAGACGAAGTCGGTGAGCGCGGGCGAGTAGGCCGCGCCGCCCGCGCACGGGCCGAGCATGACGCTGATCTGCGGGACGACGCCCGACATGCGTACGTTGCGCTGGAAGATCCCGCCGTACCCGGCCAGCGCGGTGACACCCTCCTGGATGCGCGCCCCCGCGCCGTCGTTGAGGCTGATCAGCGGCACCTTGGCGGTGGCGGCGAGATCCATCACCTTGTGGATCTTCTCGGCGTGGGCCGCGCCGAGCGCGCCGCCGAAGATGCGGAAGTCGTGGGCGTACACCAGCACCTCGCGCCCGTGGACGCGCCCCCATCCGGCCACGACCCCGTCGGTGTGCGGGCGGCGGCGTTCCATGCCGAAGCCGGTCGCCTGGTGCTTGCGCAGCGCCTCGACCTCCATGAACGTGCCGGGGTCGAGCAGGATGTCCAGGCGTTCCCTGACGGTCAGCTTGCCCTTGGCGTGCTGCCGCTCGGTGGCGGCGGGGTCGGGGCCGCGGAGGACGCTCTCGCGTACCAGCTCCAGCTCGGTGACCCGCTCGCGCATGTCCTCGGGCGGCAGTTCGTCCACCGTGGTGGGCACGGCGGGCCGGACGCGTTCGCCGGGCGCGACTCTCTTCATCCCATCTCCTGTCTTCAACAGCTTGTGGAAAGCCGCGGTGCCGTCCTCGAAGACCATGTCGAATCCGGCGGCCACGAGTTCTTCCACGTAGCTCGCGCCGTTGATGCCGAGCTTGCCGCCGATCACCACGGGCAGCTCCGCCAGCTCGGCGACGGTCCGGAGCTTCTTGATGAGGCGAATCCCGTCCTGGTAGCCGTGTCCGTTGACGCTGCTGGTGACCAGCAGGTCGGGTCGGTGGCGCACGCACTGCTCGATCAGTTCCTCGTCCGGTACGGCCGGCCCCAGGTTGGTGACCTCGAAACCGGCCTCCTCCAGCAGCAACTGGAGGAAGACCAGGTTCCAGGTGTGCGCGTCGGAGGCGAAGGTGGTGACGATCGCGGTGCGCCCGGTCCGGAGCGGCGGGCGTACGTCCGCCGGCTCGATGCTCACCCGCCCCCCTGATGAGCGCGGTGGTGGCCCAGCCTGGACGCCGACACCACCGCACCGCCGCGTACCGCCACCTCCATGGGCGCGGGCCGCCCCAGGAACATGAGCAGGCTGGAGGTGACGCCGTACGCGCCGGTGTTGGGAACGGCGATCAGGTCGCCGGGCTCGACCGGCGGCATCTCGACCTCCCGGCCGATCACGTCGCCGGGTGTGCACAGCGGCCCGACGATCGTGGCGGTCCCGGAAGCGGGCCCGGCCGGGTGGGACAGACCCACCGACGGCGGCAGCAGGCGGCCCAGCCCGGACATGCCGCCGAAGGCGTTGATGCCCGCGTCCACGATGACGAACGTCCTGCCCCTGCTCCGCTTGACGTTGACGACCTGGCAGATCAGCTCGCCGCAGTCGGCCACCAGGTGCCGGCCCGACTCCACGGCGATCTCCGGCGAGCCGTCCCGCCAGCGCGGCATGTGGACGTCCAGCGCGCGCTCCAGCTCGTCGCGCAGCTTCGGGTAGGCGGGCCGCTCCCCCGGGTGCGCGTACGGCGCGCCGAACCCGCCCCCGATGTCCAGCAGGTCGATCGGCAGGCCGGTCTCCTCGCGCAGCCGCGCCGCGCCCGCGATGGTGTGCCGGAACTCGGCGATCAGGCTCTCCTCGTCGCGGGCGTTGCTCAGCGGGAAGAAGTGGGCCCCCGCGAGGCGGACGCCGGGGACGTCGCGCAGTTCGGGCATCGTCGCGGCCAGGCTCTCGGCGTCGAAGCCGAACTGCGACGGGGTGCCGGTCATCCGGATGCTGGTGGTGGCCGCGGCGGAGGCGCTGTTGACGCGCAGCAGGCAGTTCGCCGTGACGCCGTACTCCTTCGCCACCGCGCCGATCCGCCGCAGGTCGGTGACGGACTCCACGGAGAACGTGCGCACGCCCAGGCCGATGGCCTCCTGCAGTTCGGCCGTGGTCTTCCCGGGGCCGGTGTAGAGGCAGTCGGCGCCGGAGAACCCGGCGTCGAGCACCGCGGCCAGCTCGCCGGTGGAGCTGATCTCGGTACGGCACGGCGGGCCGTCGCCCTCGCGCATGGCGCGCAGCACGTCGGGATGCGGGTTGGCCTTGACGGCGTAGTAGATCGTGACCTGGCCGGGCAGGGCGGCGCGCAGGTCGCGCCGGGCCGCGGCGATCCGGTCGAGGTCGTAGACGTACAGCGGGGTGCCGTACCGTTCGGCCAGCTCGGCGCGCTCGATCATCGGGCACCGCCGTCGATCAGCGCGGCCAGTTCGGTCCTGGCGTTCTTGCCGTGCAGCGACAGCGGCAGTTGGTCGAAGGTGTGGCAGGTGGCGGGCACCTTGGCCGGCTCCAGCCGGCGGGCCAGTTCGCGCAGTACGGCGTGCGGGGCGAGGTCGGTCTCCACGCACAGCGCGAGGTCGCGGTCGGCGGTCGGCGGCAGCGCGGCGGCGGCGCGCACGCCGGGCAGGTCCATGGCGGCTGCCTCGATCTCCACCGTGCTCATCCTGATCCCCTTGCGTTTGAACATGTCGTCGCGGCGGCCCTCGAAGTAGAGGTATCCGTCGTCGTCCAGCCAGCCGTAGTCGCCGGTGTGCAGGCGGGGTTCGCCGGTGACCGGGTCGGCGCGGAAGGACCGCGCGGTCATCTCCGGGTTGCGCCAGTAGCCGGGCATCACGTGCGGCCCGGTGGCGACGATCTCGCCGACCTCGCCGGTGGGCACCGGCGCGCCCGCGTCGTCGAGGATGAGCACCTGGGTGCCGGGCAGCGGGCGGCCGACCGCGCGGGGGCGTTCCCGGTCCTCTTCGGGAGGCATGATGGAGATGCGTTTGCACTCGGTCTGCCCGAACTGCCGGACCACCCGCACGCCGGGGAAGGCGGCGCGCAGCGCGTCGATCGTGGACGGGGGCAGCGCGGCCCCGGTGTTGGTGAACAACCGGACCGGTGGCGGCGGTTCCTCCTCCCGCCCGAGCAGCGTGATGATCATGGCGGCCAGCGACGGCACGATCGGTATGACGGTCGCCCCGCACTCGCGCATCAGCTTGAGCAGCAGCAGGTCCGACTCGCCGTCGGCCAGTACGATCTGCGAGCGGGACGCGCAGGTCATCAGCACCTTGTAAAGGCCGTAGTCCCACGACAGCGGGAACCGGCAGAACACCACGTCGTCGGCGCGGTAGCCCAGCTCGCTCGTGATCGCCTCGGTGGCGAACAGCACCTGCGCGTGCGGGCACACCACCGCCTTCGGCGCGGCCGTGCTGCCCGAGGTGTAGATGAGCACGGCGATGGCGCCGGGGTCCAGGTCCGGCGGCGACCCGGCCCGGACGGCCTGGCCGGCCAGCGCCTCCACCTCGGCCCAGACCTGCCCGATCGGATGGACGGGCACGTCGCCGAGCCGGGACAGTTCCTCGGTCCTGGTGTCGGCGGCGATGATCAGGCGGGGTTCGGCGTTCTCGATGACCGGGCCGAGGTGGAACGCCTTCATCGCCGGGTTGATCGGCACATGGACGCCTCCCGCGCGGGAGGTCCCGTACAACAGGGCGACGGCCTCGCGTTCGCTCGGCAACTGGACGACAACGCGGTCGCCCGGCCGTACGCCGTGGGCCTGGAGCCAGACGGCCGCGGCGTGGCTCAGCTCCCGCAACCGCGCGTAGCTCCACGCCCCGGACGCGTCGCGGACGGCGGTGCTCGCCGGCGCGGTCGCCGCGGCCTCGTCGAGCAGCGAGTGGATGAAGCGTGCCTCGGTCATCGGGTTTACTCGCATTCTGCAAATAGAGAATCCCTCAGGAAAAGGCTAGGCGCATCTCTTCCGCGATGAAGCCCCTAGTGACCCCATACCCCGGGCCCCAGTTTTTCTGGGGTGCGGTCTGGGGTTATTTCCGGGGCGCTGCGAGATTATTTTGGGAGGAATACCGGCCGACCTGAGGATCACGAGCATGCTGTCTGCATGGGATGCGCGGTTTGAAGGAATCCTGCGCCCTTACCTGCCCTTTCTCGCGCCCGACGAGGCGCTTTCGGCCGACGCCGAGCTGCGCGACCTCGGTCTTGACTCGCTCGGCATCGTCGAACTGCTGACATCGCTTGAACACGTGTACGAAGCGCGGTTCCGCGACGAGCTGCTCACCGTGCACACGTTTGCGACTCCGGCTCGCCTTTGGCAGGCGCTGTCGGCCGCGCGCGGCCAAGAGCTGGATCACGCCGTGGAGTGACCCCTACCATGAAGGCCCGTCCGCCGGAACCCGCCGGGGACGGGCCTTCGGCGTGCGGGCACGAGCCGATCAAAACAACGCGTGACGGTATATTGACAGTTAGTGATAGGGGACCCCTGATCGAGGGGACCCGTGCAGGGGCCCTTGCGGCCCTTTCTGCCGTCAAATAGCCTGCACCAGAAGGGGGGTTTCTCCGAACGGGGCCTTAACAGACACGCAGGCCAATGCTTCGCGACCTTAACATTTCACCAATCTGTCAAACGGGGAAACATCGACCTTGGCCAAGTGTTGTGCTGTAACAGACAACTAGGGGTATCAGTGCTGCCCAGGGACCGGCAACACGTCTTAACCGCACTAGCAGAGCTACTCGGGGAGTGCATCAATGGGGGACAGGGCCGCATCGCCGTGATCACGGGACCGGCGGCCTGTGGAAAGACTGCGCTGACGGACGCTCTGATGGAGCACGCCGCGGCGCTCGATGTCACTTGCCTGAGCGCGGTCTGCTCATTGTCAGAGAAGTCCTTGCCGCTCAGCGTGGCAGGACAGATTTACCACAACCTGACTCTGGTCAACACCGATTCGGCCGAGTCGGCCCGGATTCAGGACGAGATGGCGGCGGCGACCCAGATGGCCGCCGCCGCGCAGATGCTGGACCAGCCGCCGTCGGCCAACGGGTGGCTGCGCATCGCGCACGGCTTCTGGCTGCCGCTGCTCCGCGTCGCCCAGCGGCGACCGCTGCTGATCATCGTCGACAACCTCGACCACGCCGACCCGCCGTCCATCCAGCTCCTGTTCTACCTGGTACGACGGCTGCGGACGGCCGGGATCATGGTGGTCTTCACCGCGACCGAGCAGCCGGGCGTCAATTCGCTGCTCGACATCGACCTGCCGTGGCACTCCTACGCACGGCGGTTCACACTGGGCCCGCTCTCCCGGGAGACGGTCGCCGACATGGTGGGGCAGGCCCTTGGGGAACGGGCCGGCCAACGCCTGGGCGCAGGCTGCCACGAACTGAGCGGGGGCAGCTTCATCCTGGTCAACGCCCTGATCGCGGACTCCAGGGCGGCGCTCGCGACCGGTGTGGAGCCGGCCGAGCCGGTGGTCGGCGACCACTTCTCCCGCGCTGTGGTGGCTCTGCTGCACCGCAACGGCCCGGCCGTACGCCAGGTCGCGCGGGCCATCGCGATCCTTGCCGACAACGCGTGCACCGAGCGGGTCGCCACGCTGCTCGACATGGACGCCAACCTGGTCGACCGGGCCGTGGACACGCTGGTGACGACCGGCCTGCTGGACACCGCGCCGGGCGCCACGCGCTTCCGGCACGCCGCGGCCAGGACCGCCGTGTTCCAGGAGCTGTACTCGCAGGAGCGCAACGACCTGCACGTCCGCGCCGCACACCTGCTCTACGGGGAGGGCATGGCCGCCACGGCCATCGCCGCGCACCTCGTCGAGGCGGCGTACGCCAAGCCAGGGTGGGCGGCGGACACGCTACGCGAGGCGGGCGAGCAGGCCATGCTGAGCGACCAGCTCGAACTGGCCGTGCAGTGCCTGCGCCTGGCCGCGCAGACCTCCGACGACACGCTCGTCACCGAGCAACTGGCCAGGGCCGAGTGGCTGCTCAACCCCTCCACCGCCGCCCGGCTGGTCAGCTCGCTCGCCACCGCGGCGCAGGAGGACAACCTGGAGCCGCGCAACATGCACAAGCTGGTCAGGTACCTGCTGTGGCACGGCAACATGGACGAGGCCGTGGACGCCCTCAAGCGGCTGACCGCCTCCGCCGAAGAACTCGACGAGGAGGACGCGGCCGAGCTGGAGATCACCCAGCAGTGGCTGCGGTCGTCGTACCCGGCGATGCTCACGCACGTACGGCTGGCCTCCGTACCGGTGGCCGGTACCACACCGGCCGCGGCCAGCCTGCACATGCAGGCGGCCACCGCCCTGACCACGGTGCTCAAGGAGGGCCCGAAGGAGGAGGTCCTGCGCCGCGCCGAGGAGGTCCTGCGCTCCTCGCACCTGGACAGCACCGAAGTGGACGCGGTGGAGTCCGCCCTGTTCACGCTCATCTACGCCGAGCGCACCGACCTGGCCACGCCATGGGCCGACCACCTGTACGGGATGGCCACCCGGCGCCGCTCCCCCACCTGGCGGGCGCTGATCACCGCCTTCCAGGCCGAGATCGCGCTGCGCCAGGGCGACCTGCTCAAGGCGGAGGAGTACGCCGACAAGGCGCTGCGCATCCTGCCGCCGCGCGCCTGGGGGGTGTGGATCGGCATCCTGGTCACCCCGCTGCTGCACGCCACGACCGAGATGGACAAGCACGAGGTGACCATGCGGCACCTGCGCCAGCGGGTGCCCGACGCCATCTTCCAGACCCGGTACGGCCTGCACTACCTGAACGCCCGCGCCCGCTACTACCTGGCCACCAACCACGTCCACGTCGCCCTGCGGGACTTCCTGCTGTGCGGGCGGCTGATGCGGGAATGGGGGCTGGACACCCCGGCGCTGGTGCCGTGGCGGTCGGGCGCGGCGGAGGCGTACCTCAAGCTCGGCGAGCCGGAACGGGCGCGCAAGCTGATCCAGGAGCAGGTCGGGCTGCCCGGCGGGGAGTCGCCGCGGGTACGCGGCAACACGCTGCGCGTGATGGCGGCGACCAGCGAGCCGGCCGATCGGCCCGAACTGCTGTCGGAGGCCGTCAAGCTGCTCCAGGAGTCCGGCGACCGGCTGGAACTCGCCTACGCCCTGACCGACCTGACGCACGCCTTCGACCGGCTCGGCGACTCGGCCAGGGCCCGGCTCACCGGGAACATGGCCGACAGCGTCGCCGGCGGATGCCACGCCGTACGGCTGCGCCGGTCGATCCCGTTCGGCCCCGACCCGGGCGCCCTGGTCGCGGACGAGATCGGCAGGAGCGCCCGCGCGCTCAGCGACGCCGAACAGCGGGTCGCCTCCCTGGCGGCGGCCGGCCACACCAACCGGGAGATCGCCGGAAAGCTGTTCATCACGGTCAGCACGGTCGAGCAGCACCTGACACGGATCTATCGCAAGCTCGGTGTCAACGGGCGCAGCGACCTTCCCATGCTGTTCCAGCCGGGAGGGCCGCCTCCGGTGGGCATCCAGACGCGGCCACTCCCGGCGCGGGGGTCAGCGGTCGAGAACAGCGCGCAGGGCGCCGGTCAGTTCGCCGGTCCCGCTCGCGTCGCGCGAGCGCCAGGCAATGTAGAAGTCCGGCCGGACCAGCGTCGCGCCTGACTCGGTGACGCCGTAGGTCTTCGCCCACGTGTTCGCCGGATCGGTCAGGCCACCGTCGCCGCCGATCCGGTGCACGGGCAGCTCGATGCCCAGCTCGGCCGCGGCCTGGGCGGCGACGCCGGCCCACGGCTCCCCCTCCGCGCCGGTGAGCAGCACGAACGACGTGCCCAGCAGCTCGATGGAGGAGATGTCGGCGCCGTCCTTGACGAGCGGCACGTGCGGGGCGCGCGAACCGGGGCGGCCGGTGGGCTGCTCCGGGTTCTCCATGGGCGCGCCGTCGTCATCGGGCTCGCGGACGATGGCGTCGCTGACGTGGCGATAGCCGAAGTAGAGCTGGGAGACCGGGTCGGGGTCGGTCTGCATGGCGTCTTCGCCCAGCTCCTGGCCCTCGGCACGGAGGAACGCGGCCAGGCCGTGCGCCGCGATGGTCTCGGCGTAGGGGTAGCGCTCGGGCTCGTAGCTGTCCAGCAGCTTGGGCCCGGCCTGGCCCTTGACCACCATGGCGAGCTTCCACCCCAGGTAGAAGCCGTCCATGACGGCGGTGTTGCCGCCGAAGCCGCCGTTCGGGGGCACGATGCGGACGGCGTCACCGACCAGGAACACCCGGCCGTCCCTGATCCGGTCGGCGATCCAGTGCCTGATCTCGACCGGCTCCTCCCCCCTGCGGGTCAGCTTCACCGGCAGGTCGGGCACGCCGACGGCGGTCCTGATCAGCTCCAGCCAGCGCTCCTCGGTGAGGTCCTCGGGCTGGGTCTGGTCATCCAGCCGCACGCCGAACAGGTACCTGTTGAGCTGCTCCGGGTTGCCCAGGTCGCCGTACCCGCCGGGCAACTCCGGATTTTGCAGGTGCATCAGCACATGCCCGGAGGCCGGCAGCTCGGCCGGTACGTCGGCCTCGAAGTGGACGTCCATCAGCCGGTGCAGCAGGCCACGGCCGTGGCCGCCGATGCCGAGCTTCCCGCGGATGCCGCCGCGGTGACCGTCCGCCGCGACCAGGTAGTCGGCGCGGACCGTGCTCCGCTCGCCGCTGGGGATGTCGCGGAGCACCACGGTGACGCCTTCGTCGTCCTGCTCGAAGGAGACCACCTCGGTGCTGAACCGGATCGTCGCGCCCAGCTCACGGGCCCGGTCGGCGAGGATCGGCTCGGAACGGTCCTGGCCGGCGCCGCCCCACGCCGCGGTGGTGAGCGCGCTCAGGTCCGGCCACAGGGCCTCGTCGATCGTGTGGAAGATCGGGCCCGCCATCGACACGCCGATCATGATGCGGACGTTCTGGAGCACCGAGGCCTCCAGGTAGCGCTGTTCCAGCCCGGCGAGCCGGAGCGCCTCCATGACATGCGGGTACTGGCCGTACGCCTTGGGATGCTGGGAAGTGGTCGGGTGGCGTTCCACGACCAAAGCCGGCACGCCGTGCAGCCCCAGGAACGTCGCCGTCGACAGGCCGGACAGACCGGCTCCGACGATGAGCACGGGAACGCGTTGATCTGACATAAACGGTCTCCCTACAACATTTCATGCGCCTGGCTTACCTTTGCACGGGCTTCGCGCGGCGAAGCCCCCTAAAACGCCCCTGAAAGGCCCCCTAATTCGAGGTCCCGAGTTCTCCGTCGAGAATGTCGAACAGGTCCTCCGCCGTCGCGTCCACGAGGTCGTCGCCGCCCCACTGGGACACCAGCGCGCGCAGCCGCGCGGCGGCTCTGGCGCGTTCGTCCCCGGCGGCAGCGGACAGCGCGGACTCCAGCTTGTCGATCTCCTCATCGAGCGTGGCGGGCGCGCTGGTGGTGAACCGGCCGCCGAGGTAGGCGGCGATCGCGGACGGGGTGGGCCGGTCGAAGACGAGCGTGGCGGGCAGGCTCAGCCCGGTCGCGCCGGCGAGCTGGTTGCGCAGCTCGACCGCGGTCAGCGAGTTGAACCCCATCTCCAGGAAGCCGCGCAGCGGGTCGATGTCCTGGGGGCCGCCGTGCCCGAGTACGGCGGCGGCCTGGCCGCGGACCAGGTCCAGCAGCAGCCGATCGCGCTCGGGGCCGGTCAGCCCGGCGAGCCGGTCGCGCAGGTCAGGGCCGGACTCGGGTTCGGCGGCCCGGCGCGGCGCGACCCGGGCGAACCCGTGCAGGAGCGCCGGTAGCTCGTCGGTCCGGGCGCGCAGCGCCGCCTGGTCCAGCTTGACCGGCACGACCACCGCCGCGTCCGCGTTCAGCGCCTCGTCCAGGAGGCGCAGGCTGTCGCGCGCCGGGAGCGCGGGCAGGCCGAGCCGCCGCATCCGGCGCAGGTCGGCGTCGGTCAGCTCGCCGCCGAGGCCGGTGTTCACCTCCCACATGCCCCAGGCCAGCGACTGCGCGGGCAGTCCCGCCGCGCGGCGGTGCCCGGCCAGGGCGTCCAGGAAGACATTGACGGCGGCGTACGTGGCCTGGCCCGCGGCCAGTACCAGACCCCCCGCCGAGGAGAACAGCACGAAGGCCCGCAGGTCCAGGTGGCGGGTCAGCTCGTGCAGGTGCCAGGCGGCGTCGGCCTTGGGCCGCAGCGCCGACGCCAGGCCCGCCGCGTCGAGGCCGCCGAGCACGCCGCTGTCCGCGACCCCCGCCGCGTGCACGACCGCACTCAGGTCACGGCCCTTCAGCAGGGCGGCCAGCGCCTCACGGTCGGCCGCGTCGCAGGCCGCGATCTCGACCTCCGCGCCGAGCGCGGTCAGGTCGTCGCGCAGCTCGGCCGCGCCGGGCGCGTCCAGGCCACGGCGGCTGACCAGCAGCAGATCTCGTACTCCGCGCTCGGTCACCAGGTGCCGGGCCACCAGCGTGCCCAGGCCACCGGTGCCCCCGGTGACCAGCACCGTGCCCGGCCACCCCAGGTCGCCGTGTGGTGCGGCGGCCGGGTCCGGCATGCGGGTCAGGCGGGGTACGTACGCCTGCCCCTCGCGCAGCGCCAGTTCCGGTTCGCCCGCCGCGACCGCCGCCGCGAGCGCCTGCTCCGACGCCGGGCTGCCGTCGGTGTCCACCAGGACGAACCGGCCCGGCGTCTCCGCCTGCGCCGCCCGCACCAGCCCCCAGATCGGCGACTGGTCCAGGCCGTCCAGGGTCTCGTCCGGGCGGACGGCCACCGCGTGGCGGGTCACCACCGCCAGGCAGCGCTCACCCGCTGGGCGGTTCTGGAGCATCGCGAGCGTTTCGCGGGCCTGCGTATGGGTGCGGTCCAGCAGGTCGCCGGGGTGTTCGGGGGCCCTGGCGATGACGACGTCGTGGGCGTGGCGGGCCGGGAGCGGGACGGTACGCCACTCGATGCCGTACAGCGAGCCACCGTGCACCGGGCCGAGCTGTTCGGCGGACACGGCCCGCGACACGAGCGAGGTCACCGACGCCACCGGCGCGCCGGAGGAGTCGGCCACATGGATGGACGTCAGCTCGTCGCCGTCCAGCCGGCCCAGCCGCACGCGCAGCGCGGGCGCGCCGGGCGCGTGCAGAGTGACGCCGTTCCAGACGAACGGGAGCAGCGTGGGGCCGTCCTCCAGCAGATCGACGTGCATCGCGGCGTCCAGCAGCGCCGGGTGGACGCCGTAGCGGCCGGCGTTCGCGTCGTCCGGCAGCGCCACCTCGGCGAACAGCTCATCGCCGCGCCGCCAGGCGGCCCGCAGGCCCTGGAACACCGGACCGTAGGCGTAGCCGCGTTCGGCCATCCGGGCGTAGGCGTCGGCCACCGGGACGGGGGCGGCGTCGGGCGGCGGCCAGGTGGTCAGGTCCACGGGGAAGGGCTGGGGGGAGCGGGTCAGCGTACCGGAGGCGTGCAGCACCCAGGTGGTGTCGTCGTCGGCGCGGGAATGCACCTGGACGCCGCGCCTGCCGTCCTCGTCCTCCGCGCCGACCACGACCTGGATCACGCGGGCGCGGGCTTCGGGGAGAACCAGGGGGGCTTGCAGGGTCAGCTCTTCGATGGTGCTGTAGTCGAGCTGGGCGGCGGCTTGGAGGGCGAGTTCGACGAAACCGGTGCCGGGGAGGATGACCTGGCCGAGTACGGTGTGGTCGGCCAGCCAGGGCTGGTCGTTGACGGACAGGCGGCCGGTCAGGACGACGCCGCCGGTACCGGGCAGCGTGACCACCGCGCCGAGCAGGGGGTGGTCCGCTGCCGTCTGTCCGAGGGAGGCGGGGTCGCCGGTGCCGCCGCCGGTGTTCAGCCAGTAGCGTTCGTGCTGGAAGGCGTACGTTGGCAGGTCCACCCGGCGGCCCCGGCCGGTGAGGATCGTCTTCCAGTTCACGGCCAGGCCAGAAGCCCAGGCCCGGCCCAGCCCCGACCACAGGGCCTCGATCTCGGGGCGGTCCTTACGCAGCAGCGGCACGAACAACCGCTCCTCGTTCATGGCGCTCAGCACACCATCGGGACCGATCTCCACGAACCGGGTGACTCCGTCTTGAGCCATCGCCGCCACGCCGTCCTCGAACCGGACCGTCCGGCGCACATGCTCCACCCAGTACTCCGGCGAGCACACCTCTGGCCCGGCCCAGGTACCGGACACGTTCGACACCAGAGGGATACGCGGGCTCGCATACGTCACCTTCGCGGCGGCCTCGGCGAAGTCCGCAAGCATCGGGTCCATCAGGCCCGAGTGGAACGCGTGCGAGACCCGCAACCACCGAGACCGCCACTCCACCCCGGCCGCGAACTCCTCCAAAACCTCCCGGACTCCAGACAGCACCACCGCGTTCGGGCCGTTCACCGCGGCGATCGACAGATCGAGCCCTTCTATCGCCTGAGTGACATCGGCTTCGGTAGTGGCGACGGCGAGCATCGCCCCGCCCTCCGGCAGAGCTTGCATCAGCTTGCCCCGGGCGGCGACCAGCGCCGCGCCGTCCTGAAGGGAGAACACTCCCGCGATGTGCGCTGCGGCCAGCTCACCGATCGAGTGGCCCATCACCGCATCCGGCACCACGCCCCACGACTCCACCAGCCGGTACAGCCCCACTTGCAGGGCGAACAGGCCGCACTGGGCGTACGCCGTCTGCTCCAGAGCGGCGGCATCGGACCCCCACATCACCTCGCGAAGCGGACGATCCAGCACCTGATCAACCACCGCGCAGACCTCGTCCACCACCCCGGCGAACACCGGGAAAGCGTCATAGAGTTCACGGCCCATCCCGAGCCGCTGCGATCCTTGACCGGAGAACAGCATCCCGGTCCGGCCACCCACTGGCTCAGCCCCCGGGACCAGCCCGTCCAGGCCATCGAGCAACGTCTGACGATCACCCGCCACGACCACGGCACGCCGTTCAAGAGCGGCCCGGTTGGTCAGCGAAAACGCCACGTCGGGCAGTTCCAGCTCAGGGTGCGCACGCAGATGCTCGGCCAACCGACCGGCCTGCTCACGCAAACCGCTCTCACTCCGCGCCGACACGATCACCGGCAGCACCCCGGACGGCTGAGACTCGGCAGGCTCCTCCGCCTCCGGGGCCTGCTCGATGATCACATGTGCGTTGGTGCCACTGATCCCGAACGACGACACCGCCGCCCGCCGGGGCCGGTCCGCCTGTGGCCACTCCCGGGGTTCGACCAGCAGCTCAACGGCCCCGGCCGACCAGTCCACATGGGGAGTCGGTTCATCCACATGCAACGTGGCCGGAAGCATGCCGTGCCGCATCGCCATGATCATCTTGATCACCCCGGCCACGCCCGCCGCCGCCTGCGTGTGACCGATGTTCGACTTGATCGACCCCAGGTGAAGCGGCTCCGACCGCCCCTGCCCGTAGGTGGCGAGCAACGCCTGGGCCTCGATCGGGTCGCCCAGCGTCGTCCCGGTGCCGTGAGCCTCGACCACGTCCACATCGCGGGTCTCCAGCCGGGCGTTCGCCAGCGCCTGACGGATCACCCGCTCCTGCGAAGGACCGTTCGGCGCGGTCAGCCCGTTCGAGGCCCCGTCCTGGTTCACCGCCGAACCCCGCAGAACCGCCAGCACCTCGTGCCCGTTCCGCCGGGCGTCCGACAGCCGCTCAAGTACGAGCACGCCGACGCCCTCCGACCAGCTCACCCCATCCGCCGCACCCGCGAAGGACTTCGACCGCCCGTCCGAGGCGAGCCCGCCCTGCCGGGAGAACTCCACGAACGAATCCGGCGTCGCCATCACGGTCACACCCCCGGCCAGCGCCAGCGAGCACTCCCCCTGCCGCAGCGACTGCGCCGCCAGATGCAGCGCGACCAGCGACGACGAGCACGCCGTGTCCACCGACACCGCCGGACCCTCCAGCCCGAACGTGTACGACACCCGCCCGGACACCACGCTGGCCAGGCTGCCGTTGCCGAGGTAGTTGGCGAGTTCGTCGGGCACCTCGCGGAGCCTGCTGGCCCAGTCGTGGTACATCACCCCGGCGAACACGCCGGTCCGGCTGCCGCGCAGCCCGTGCGGGTCGATCCCGGCCCGCTCGAACGCCTCCCAGGTCGCCTCCAGCAGCAGCCGTTGCTGCGGGTCGGTGCCCAGAGCCTCCCTGGGACCCATGCCGAACAGGCCGGCGTCGAAGTCGGCCGCGTCGTGCAGGAATCCGCCCTGGCCGTCGAGGTCCCAGCCCCGGTCGGCGGGGAAGCCGGAGATCGCGTCCACCTGGTCGGAAACCAGCCGCCAGAGGTCTTCGGGGGTGCGCACACCGCCGGGGTACCGGCAGCTCATCGCGATGATCGCGATCGGGTCGCCGTCCGTGGCCACCGCGACGGCGGCGGGGGCGGCGGGCGCGGCGCCCACGGCCTTGGCCTTGATGTGGGCGGCCAGGGCGCGCGGGGTCGGGTAGTCGAAGACCAGCGTGGCGGGCAGCCGCAGGCCGGTGGCGGCGTTGAGCTTGTTGCGGAAGTCCACGGCGGTGAGCGAGTCGAAGCCGATCTCGCTGAAGGCGTGCTCGGGGTCCACCCGTTCCGGGCCGCTGTGGCCGAGGGCGGTGGCGGCGTGCCTGCGTACCAGGTCCACGAGTTCGGCGTCGGAGAGCGCGGCGAGCCGGTCGAGGGCGGACGGCCCGGCGGCCGGGTCGGCGCCGCGAGCGGTACGGCGGGCCGGGGCCCGGACCAGGTTCCGCAGTACGGCGGGCAGGTCACCGCCGCGTCCGCGCAGCGTGGCGAGGTCGAGGCGGACCGGTACCAGCGAGGTCTCCTCCGGCGCGGCGAGCGCCGCGTCGAACAGGGCGAGCCCATCGGAAACGGGCAGTTCGAGCACCCCGGATCGGCGCATCCGCGCCACGTCGGCCTCGGTGAGCAGGCCGCCCATGCCCGCGCCGTCGCCCCACAGGCCCCAGGCGAGCGACTGCCCGGCCTGCCCGTTCGCCCGGCGATGCAGGGCGAGCGCGTCCAGGAAGGCGTTGGCGGCGGCGTAGTTGGCCTGGCCGGCGCCGTCCATGATGCCCGCCACGGAGGAGAACAGCACGAACGCCGGCACGTCGGGCAGCAGGTTGTGCAGGTGCCAGGCCCCGTCCACCTTGGGACGCAGGACCGTGGCGAGCTT
This sequence comes from Spongiactinospora sp. 9N601, assembly GCF_044326295.1. Classification (NCBI taxonomy): domain Bacteria; kingdom Bacillati; phylum Actinomycetota; class Actinomycetes; order Streptosporangiales; family Streptosporangiaceae; genus Spongiactinospora; species Spongiactinospora sp. 9N601. The sequence goes on along the minus strand of NZ_JBIRBB010000024.1, from coordinate 16,093 downwards.
GGCGGGCGTCATGGACTCGATCACACCGTCGTCCAGGACTCCGGCCGCGTGGACCACCGCGCCCACGTCGCGACCGCGCAGGAGTGCGGCCACCGCGTCCCGGTCGGCGATGTCGCAGGCGGCGATCTCGACGTCCGCGCCCAGCGCCACCAGGTCATCGTGCAGTTCGGCCGCGCCGGGCGCGACCACGCCACGCCGGCTGACCAGCAGCAGGTTGCGGACGCCGCGTTCGGTCACCAGGTGGCGGGCGATCAGCGCGCCCAGGCCGCCGGTGCCGCCGGTGATCAGTACCGTCCCGACCGGCGGTTCCGCCTGGGCTCTGGCGACGTTCGCCCTGGTCAGGCGGGGTACGAACACCTCGCCGCCCCGGACCGCGACCTCCGGCTCGTCGCCCGCGAGCAGCACGGGCCCGTCGGTGTCCACCAGCACGAACCGGCCCGGGTGCTCGTCCTGCGCCGCCCGGACCAGGCCGTGGACCGCCGCGCCCGCCAGGTCGCGGACGTCCTCGCCCGGCCGTACGGCGGCGGCCCCCCGCGTCACGATCGCCAGGCGGGAACCCGCCGGACGCTCGGTGGCCAGCCAGTCCCGCAGCACGTCCAGGGCGCTCGCCACCCGGCCATGCGTGCCCGCCAGAACGTCATCGGTGACCGGTGTCTCGAACACCGTTACCTCAGACCCCGGCGTCTCGGGGGCGTGGGCGGCCGGGACCCATTCCCGGCGGTAGAGCCGGACGTCGGTACCGGTATCAACGGACACCGGGCGCATCGTGAGAGATCGGACCGAGGCCACGGGCGAGCCGGTGGCGTCGGCGAGGGTCAGGGTCAGCGCGTCGGCGGCCTCCGGGGAGGCCGTCACCCGGACCCGCAGGGTGGTGGCGTCGGTGGCGTGCAGGGTCAGCCCGGTCCAGGCGAAGGGCAGCACGGTGTCCTCGCCGCCTGGCTGGAGGTGGTCGGTGGCGTGCAGCGCGGCGTCGAGCAGGGCCGGGTGCAGGCCGTACCCGGCCACCTCGGTCCCTTCGGGCAGGGCCACCTCGGCGAAGAGTTCGCCGCCGCGCAGCCAGGCCGCGCGCAGGCCACGGAAGGTCGGGCCGTACCCGTAGCCGCGCGCCTTCAGCGCCTCGTACAGGCCGGAGACGTCGATCGGCTCGGCGGCGGGCGGCGGCCACGCGGTCAGGTCGGCGGTCTCGGCGGCCGGGTTCGTGCCGAGCAGGCCGGACGCGTGGCGGGTCCACGGGTCGTCGTCGGCGGCGCGGGAGTACACGGCCATCTCGTGGCGTCCCGGCTCCTCCGCCGCCGCGACGACCACCCGTACGGTACGGCCGCCCTGGGCGGGCAGCACGAGGGGGTTCTCCAGGGTGAGTTCCTCGACGCCCTGGCAGCCGACCTGGTCGGCGGCGTGCAGGGCGAGTTCGACGAACGCGGTGCCGGGGAGCATGATCTGGCCGAGCACGGCGTGGTCGGCGAGCCAGGGCTGGTCACCGGCCGACAGGCGGCCGGTCAGCACCAGGCCGTCCGACTCCGGCATCGCCACCAGCGCGCCGAGCAGCGGGTGCCCGGCCTGCTGCACGCCGAGCGCGGTCACGTCGCCGGTTCCGGTGGTCGGGTTCAGCCAGTACCGTTCGCGCTGGAACGCGTACGTCGGCAGGTCCACCTGACGGCCCCGGCCGGCGAGTGCGGTCTTCCAGTCCACCGCCACGCCGGACACCCAGGCCCGGCCCAGGCCCGACCACAGCGCCTCGATCTGGGGGCGGTCCTTGCGCAGCAGCGGGACGAACACCCGCCCGTCGCCGTCCAGGGCGTTCTCGGCCAGGCCGGTGAGCACGCCGTCGGGGCCGATCTCCACGAACCGGGTCACACCGTCGTGAGCCAGCGCGGCCACGCCGTCACCGAACCGCACCGCCTGACGCACATGCCGGACCCAGTACTCCGGCGAGCACACCTCTTCCCCCGCCCAGGTACCGGACACGTTCGACACCAGCGGGACACGCGGACGCTCGAACCGGACCGCGCGGGCCTCAAGCTCGAACCGCTCCAGCATCGGGTCCATCAGCCCCGAGTGGAACGCGTGCGACACCCGCAACCACCGGCACCGCCACTCCACCCGGGCGGCGAACTCCTCCAAAACCTCCCGGGCCCCGGACAGGACCACGGCCGAAGGCCCGTTCACGGCGGCGATCGACAGATCGAGCCCTGCCACGGCCTCGGTAACGTCGGCTTCGGTGGCGGCGACGGCCAGCATCGCGCCGCCTTCGGGAAGGGCCTGCATCAGCGTGCCCCGGGCGGCCACCAGCGCGGCCCCGTCCTCCAGGGAGAACACCCCGGCCACATGGGCGGCGGCCAGCTCGCCGATCGAGTGGCCCATCACCGCATCGGGCAGCACGCCCCACGACTCCACCAGCCGATACAGCCCGACCTGGAGGGCGAACAGCCCGCACTGGGCGTACGCCGTCTGCTCCAGAGCGGCGGCATCGGAACCCCACATCACCTCACGCAGCGGACGGTCAAGGTAGCCATCGACCACCTCGCACACCTCGTCCACCACGGCGGCGAACACCGGGAAAGCCTCATACAGCTCCCGGCCCATGCCAAGCCGCTGCGACCCTTGACCCGAGAACAACAGTCCGGTCCGCCCCGGCACCGGCCCCGCGCCGAAGTCCAGCCCGTCCAGCAGCCCATCACGATCCCCGGCCACGGCCACGGCACGCCGTTCCAGCGCCGCCCGCGCGGTCAGCGAAACCGCCACATCGGACAGTTCCAGCTCCGGATGCTCGCGCAGGTGCCCGGCAAGCCGCTCGGCCTGCTCGCGCAACCCGGCTTCGGTTCGCGCCGACACGATCAGCGGCAGCACACCGGACGGCCGAACCTCGGCGGGCTCCTCCTCCGGGGCCTGTTCCAGGATCACGTGCGCGTTCGTTCCGCTGATCCCGAACGACGACACCCCGGCCCGGCGCGGCCGGTCCACCTCCGGCCATTCGCGGGCCTCGGTGAGCAGTTCCACCGCCCCGGCGGACCAGTCCACATGCGGCGTCGGCTCGTCCACGTGCAAGGTGGCGGGCAGCGTGCCGTGCCGCATCGCCATCACCATCTTGATGACGCTGGCGACACCGCCCGCCGCCTGGGTGTGGCCCAGGTTCGACTTGATCGAGCCGAGCAGCAGCGGCTCGTCCCGGTCCTGCCCGTAGGTGGCGATCAGGGCTTGGGCCTCGATGGGGTCGCCGAGCCGGGTTCCCGTGCCGTGCGCCTCCACGACGTCCACGTCGGCCGGGGCGAGGCCCGCGTCGGCCAGCGCCTGCCGTACCAGGCGCTGCTGCGAAGGGCCGTTCGGCGCGGTCAGCCCGTTGGACGCGCCGTCCTGGTTGATCGAGGTGCCACGGACGACGGCGAGCACCGGGTGCCCGTTGCGGCGGGCGTCCGAGAGACGTTCGAGTACGAGGATGCCGACGCCCTCGGCGAAGCCGGTGCCGTCGGCGGCGGCGGCGAACGGCTTGCAGCGGCCGTCCGGGGCCAGCCCGCGCTGCCTGCTGAAGGCGGTGAACATGCCGGGGCTGCCCATGATGGCCACGCCGCCGACCAGCGCCAGCGAGCTTTCGCCCCGGCGCAGCGAGTGGCAGGCCAGGTGCATCGACACGATGGCCCCCGAGCAGGCGGTGTCCACCGTGATGGCCGGGCCTTCGAGGCCGAGCACGTACGCGACCCGGCCGGAGATCACACTGGGGGCGTTGCCGGTCATCAGGTAGCCGTCGAGACCGTCCGGCGCGTCATGGACGCGGACGCCGTACTCGTGGACCTCCGCCCCGACGAACACGCCCGCAGGCTCGCCGCGCAGCGAGGTCGGGTCGATGCCCGCGCGCTCCAGCGCCTCCCAGGCCACTTCGAGAACGTGCCGCTGCTGCGGGTCCATCGCCGTGGCCTCGCGCGGGCTGATGCCGAACAACCCCGCGTCGAACTCGGTCGCGCCCCTCAGGAAACCGCCCTGGCGGACGTAGCTCTTGCCGGTGGCATTCGGGTCGGAGTCGAACAGGTCGTCCAGGTTCCAGCCACGGTCGGCGGGGAAGTCCGACAGGACCTCGCGCTCCTCGACGACGAGCCGCCACAGGTCGTCGGCCGAGGCGATGTCGCCGGGGAACCGGCAGCCGATGCCGACGACCGCGATCGGCTCGCCGTCGTGGGCCGGGCCGTTCACCCGTACGGCGGCGGGCGCGGCCAGGCCCAGCACCTCGCTCTCGATGAACGCCGCCGCGGCGGCGGGCGTCGGGTGGTCGTAGGCCAAGGTCACGGGCAGGTCCAGCCCGGTGGCCTCGACCAGGCGGGCGTGCAGGTCGACGGCCGCGAGGGAGTCGAAGCCGACCTCCTTGAACGGCCGGTCGGCCGCCACCCGGGCGTCCGGGGCGATGTCGCGCAGCACGGCGGCGGCATGCCCGATGATCAGGTCGAGGAGGAAGCGGCGGCGCTCGGCCGCGGGCAGGGTGTCAAGCTGCCTCCTGAGCGCGGCGTCACCGGATTCGACGGGCATTCGCCTCTCCCAACAGCGTCGTGAGCCAGTTTTCGATGACCGTGACGGTCTCGTGGGCTTGGTCTTCGATGATCGAGAAGTGGTCGCAGGGCAGCTCGACGATGGTGTGAGCGCCGTCCCAGTTCGCCCGCCAGGAGTCGTCCTCGGCACCGTCGGGGGCGACCCACGCTTCGGGCCGCACGAACAGCGTGGGCACGCCGATCTCGCGCACCTCGCAGGTTTCCAGCAGCCCGGAGTACCAGCCCATGCCGGCCAGCCGGGCGCTGTTGAACGGGCCGAACATCGCCTCCCGGTCCAGCAGCCCCGCAAGCAGGGACGTCCACAGCTCGCCCATGGCGGAACTGTCCGGCGAGTACGTGTCCAGCAGCACGAGCCCGGCCGGGGCGACGCCGCGTTCCTCCAGCAGGCGGGCGGTGGCATGGGCGAAGACGCCGCCGGCGGAGTAGCCGACGAGGACGGCGGGCTCGCCTTGGGAGTACTCCACGACCGCGTCGGCCCAGCTCTCCAGCAGGACATCGGTCGTCGCGGGCAGCTTCTCCTCGGTCGCGAAACCGGGCATCGGCAGCGCGTACACGTCCCGTGCGCCGCGCAGACCGGCGGCCATCCGGGCGAACTGGTGGCTGCTGCCCGCGGCGATGTGCGAGCCCACGCAGAACAGCCGTGGCCGCGCGGGCCCTTCGGCCAGCCGTACGGCGGGCGGCAGGTCCCCAGTCGCGTCGAACGTCGGCCGGAGCGCGCCCGCCGCCCGCAGGAACGCCAGACCCTCCGCGCCCTTGCCCGCGCGTACGGCGGCGCGGAACAGCGCGCTGACCGTGTCGGGGCTGTCGGCGGGTGCGTCGGTGGCCTGCGCGGCCAGCCGGGCGTGCAGTTGACCGGCGACCTGGCGAGCGGTGGGGTGGTCGAAGATGAGCATGGTCGGCAGGCGCATGCCGATGGCGGCGCCCAGCCGGTTTCGCAACTCCACCGCGCCGAGGGAGTCGAAGCCCAGCTCCAGGAAGTTGCGGTCCGCGTCGATGACGTCGGCGGAGCGGTGGCCGAGCACGGTCGCGACGTGGGCGCGCACGAGGTCGAGTACGGCGGCGTCGCGATCGGCCTCGGGGATGCGGGCCAGGGCCTCCGCGGAGAGCTGCTGCCCGCCCGCGGCGCTTCTGCGGGCCGCGGGGACCAGGCCGCGCAGCAGGAGCGGCAGGGTGTCGCCCCGGGCGCGCAGCGCCGTCAGGTCATACCGCACCGGCACCAACGCACCCGCATCGGCCGACAGTGCGTGATCGAACAGGGTCAGGGCCTCTTCGACCTCGAAGGGCACCATCCCCCACCGGCGGATGCGCTGGACCTCCGATTCGCCGAGCTGCCCGCCAAGGCCGTGTTCACCGCCCCACAGACCCCAGGCCAGGGACACCACCGGACGTCCCTGCCCGCGAGCCTGCTGGGCCAGACCGTCCAAGAACGCGTTACCCGCCGCGTAGTTCGCCTGACCCGGATTGTCCACCAGCGACGCGATCGAGGAGAACAACACCAGCCTCGTTTCCCTGGGCAGCAGGTCGTGCAGATGCCAAGCCGCGTCCACCTTCGGCCGCAACACCCGCTCCACCTGCTCGGGCGTCAACTCGGCCAGCACCGCGTTCGAGCCGATCCCCGCCGCATGCACCACCGCACCAACCGACCGGCCCGCCAGCAGATCGGCCACCGCCCGCCGATCGGTCACATCACACGCCACGACCTCCGCGCCCAGCTCATCCCGCAACTCAACCGCCCCCGGCGCATCCAGGCCACGGCGGCTGACCAGCACCAGGTCTTTCACCCCGTGCTTGGTGACCAGGTGCCGGGCCACCAGCGCACCCAACCCACCCGTACCACCGGTGATCAACACCGGACCCCCCAGCACAGGAGCGGTGTCGATGATCTCGGTTCGGGCCAGGCGCGGGATCAACACCCGCCCATCACGGACGGCGATCTGCGGCTCATCCCCCGCCAGCAGTACCGGCCCGTCGGTGTCCACCAGCACGAACCGGCCCGGATACTCCGCCTGCGCCGACCGCACCAGACCCCACACCGCCGCACCCGCCAGATCGGTCACGACTTCGGTGGCAGAAACCGCCACCGCGCCATGGGTCACCACCACCAGCCGGGACTCGGCGGACCGCTCCTCACTCACCCACTCCTGAAGGACGGTCAGCACTTCCTGGACCGCCGCGCGTACCCCCTCCGGCCCATCACCGGCCGGACACCGCAGCACCACCGCCTCCGGTTCGTCCAAAGCCGTCCCCGCGCCGCCCTTGACCCAGTCGATCCGGTACAGCGAGGACCCGCCGCCGCTCTGGGCCGCGCCGAGTTGCCGCGGGGAGACCGCCCGCATGGTCAGCGAGTCGATCGTGGCCACCGGCTCCCCCGCCGTGTCCACGAGGTCGATGGACAGCACGTCCGGCGCGTCCGGCGCGGCCACGATCCTGGCCCGGACGCTGGAAGCCCCCGCCGCGTGCAGCGTCACCCCGCTCCACACGAACGGGATCAGCGGCCCTTCCTCCTGCCGCTCGCCGCCGTCCAGCAGCGCGGCACCGTGGAGTACCGCGTCGAGCAGCGCGGGGTGCAACCCGCCCGCCACCGGCGTGTCCTCGGGGAGGGCGACCTCCGCGAACACGCCCTCGGGGGTGCGCCACGCGGCCTGGACGCCCTGGAAGACCGGCCCGTAGCCGTAGCCGCGGTCGGCCAGGTCGTCGTAGAACCCGGTCAGGTCGATCGGTTCGGCGTCCGGGGGCGGCCACGTCGCCCAGCGGGCTCCGGTACCGCCGCCGGGCGCGAGAACGCCGGAGGCGTGCAGGGTGTCACCCGGGCCGCGTACGCTCAGCGAGCGCCGTCCGGCCTCGTCGGCCGCCTCCACGATCACCTGGACGGCGACCCCGCCGTCCTCCGGGATCACCAGCGGCGCGTGCAGCGCCAGTTCCTCCACGACGCCGCAGCCCACCTCGTCACCGGCGCGGATCGCCAGCTCCACGAACCCGGTGCCCGGCAGGATCACCTGGCCGAGCAGGGCGTGGTCGGCCAGCCACGGCTGCGTCCTGACCGACAGCCGGCCGGTCAGCACCACGGAACCGGGCAGCGTGATCACCGCGCCGAGCAGCGGGTGATCGGCCGCGGTGAGCCCGGCCGCGGACATGTCGCCGGCCTCGGCGGCCGGTTCCAGCCAGTACCGTTCGTGCTGGAACGCGTACGTCGGCAGCTCCACCCGGCGGCCCGGCCCGCTCGCCGCCGCCCAGTCCACGGGCAGCCCCCCCGCCCACGCCTCGCCCAGCGAGGCGAGGAACCGCCGCGGCCCGCCCTCGTCCCGGCGCAGCGTGCCGATCACCAGGGCGTCCGCCCCGGCCGCCTCGGCGGTCTCGGTGACGCCGACGGTGAGCACCGGGTGCGGGCTGGACTCGACGAACGCCCGCATGCCGCGTTCCAGCAGCATCTCGATCACGGGCGCGAAGCGGACCGTCTCCCGCAGGTTGGTGTACCAGTACTCGGCGTCGAGCCGGGCCGTGTCCACCGGGCCGCCGGTCACGGTGGAGTAGAACGGGATGTCGGCGGTGCGCGGCTCGACCTGCGCAAGGTCCCGCAAGAGCCGGTCGCGCAGGGTCTCGACGTGCACGGAGTGGGAGGCGTAGTCCACGGGGATGCGCTTGTGCCGTACGTCGCGTTCGGCCAGTACGGCGGCCAGCTTCTCCAGCTCCAGCCCGTCGCCGGACACCACGACCGAGGCCGCGCCGTTGACCGCGGCCACCGACAGACCGGGCAGGCCGGTCGCGCGCAGCAGCCCGGCGACCTCCGCCTCGCCCAGCGCCACCGACATCATGCCGCCGCCCAGCCCGGCCAGCGTCTCGCCGATCAGCTTGCTGCGCAGCGCGACCACGCGGGCCCCGTCGCGCAGGCTCAACGCCCCTGCCACGCAGGCCGCGGCGATCTCACCCTGCGAGTGGCCGACGACGGCCGCAGGGCGTACGCCGTGCGCCCGCCAGTGTTCGGCCAGCGACACCATCACGGCCCACAGGACCGGCTGGACCACGTCCACCCGTTCCAGCGACGGCGCGCTGCGCAGCATGTCCGGCAGCCGCCAGTCCACCCACTCGGCCAGCGCGTCCCCGCACGCGCCCATGGCCTCGGCGAACGCGGGCGAGGAATCCAGCAACTCCAGGCACATGCCTGCCCACTGCGAACCCTGCCCAGGGAAGACGAACACCGGCTTGGGCACTGCGGGCGGCGCGAGGCCGACATCGCCGTGGCCGTCCGCCAGGGCGGACAGCCCGTCCAGTACCTCGTCCCGGTCATGCCCGGCCACGACCGAGCGGTGTTCGAGGCGGGCTCGGGTCGTGGCCAGCGAGTAGGCGACGTCCGCGACGTCGAGGTCCGGGTGGGCGCGCAGGTGGGCGGTGAGCCGTCCGGCCTGGGCGCGTACCGCGGCCTCGGTCCTGGCCGACAGGGCGAGCGGCACGATGGACGCGGGGGCGGGCTTCGACGGCTCCGGCGGCTCCTCGCTCGGGGCCTCCTCCAGGATGATGTGCGCGTTGGTGCCGCTGGCCCCGAACGACGAGATCCCGGCCCGCCGCGGATGCCCGTTCGCCTGCCAGGGGCGTTCCTCGGTGAGCAGCTCGACCGCGCCCGACGACCAGTCCACATGCGGCGTCGGCGCGTCCACGTGGAGGGTGCGGGGCAGCATGCCGTGCCGCATCGCCATCACCATCTTGATCACGCCGGCGACGCCGCCCGCCGCCTGGGCGTGCCCGATGTTGGACTTGATCGAGCCGATGGCGAGCGGCCGGTCGCGGTTCTGCCCGTACGTGGCCAGCAACGCCTGCGCCTCGATCGGGTCGCCCAGCTTGGTACCGGTACCGTGTGCCTCCACGGCGTCCACCTGGTCGGCGGGCACCCGGGCGTTGGCCAGCGCCTGGCGGATCACCCGCTCCTGGGAGGGCCCGTTGGGCGCCATCATGCCGTTGGACGCGCCGTCCTGGTTGACAGCGCTGCCCTTGATCACGGCGAGCACGCGGTGCCCGTTCGCGCGGGCGTCGGACAGGCGTTCCAGCGCGACCAGGCCGACGCCCTCCGACCAGCCGGCCCCGTCGGCCGCCGCCGCGAACGCCTTGCACCGGCCGTCCGCCGCCAGCGCCCGCTGCCTGCTGAACTCGATGAACATGACCGGCGAGTACATCACCGTCACGCCGCCCGCCAGCGCCAGCGAGCACTCCTTCTGGCGCAGCGACTGCACCGCCAGGTGCAGCGCCACGAGGGAGGACGAGCACGCGGTGTCCAGCGACACGGCCGGGCCCTCGAAGCCGAAGGTGTAGGCGACCCGGCCAGAGACGACGCTGCCCGCCGTGCTGTTGTCGCCGTAGTCGTGGTACATGACCCCGGCGAACACGCCGGTGTCGGTGCCGCGCCGCGTGTGCGGGTCGATCCCGGCGTGCTCCAGCGCCTCCCACGCGGCCTCCAGCAGCAGCCGCTGCTGCGGGTCCATGGTCAGCGCCTCGCGGGGGCCGACGCCGAAGAACACCGGGTCGAAGTCGGCGGCCTCCCGCAGGAACCCGCCCTCTTTCACATACGAACTATTGGGCCGCGCGCCCTCCGGGTCGTAGATCGTCTCCAGGTCCCAGCCACGGTCGCCGGGGAACTCGGAGATCGCGTCCTCCCCCGAGGCGACGAGCCGCCACAGATCGTCCGGCGAGGCCACCCCGCCCGGGTACCGGCACGACATGCCCACCACGGCGATGGGCTCCCGCGACGCGGCCACCACCTTGCGCAGCCTGTCGGTCTCCTTGGCCGACGCCCGCAGGGCCTCGACCAGCCGCTCTTCGGACTTACTCATCCGCGTTCCACGCTTCCCCTGAGGTGTCGTCGAGTACCAGGTTGATCAGGCTTTCGGTGTCCATGTCGTCGATGTCGCCGCCGTTGTTGGTCTGGGTGCCGCCGTTGTGACCGGCCAGTTCCATGAGCCGGTCCAGCAGGCCGGAACTCTTCAGGCTGGTCAGCGGGATCGACTCGATGATCTTCCGGATCGCCTCGTCCTCCTCGCTCCCGGCCATTTCCTTGCGGATCCGCTCCGCGAGGGCCTGGGCGTTCGGGTGGTCGAAGATGACGGTGGCGGGCAGGCGCAGGCCCGTCGCGGCGTTGAGGCCGTTGCGCAGCTCCACCGCGCCGAGCGAGTCGAAACCCAGCTCCTGGAAGGCGCGCTGGGGGCCGATGGCGTCGGCGGAACGGTGTCCGAGCACGGTCGCGACGTGGGTGCGCACGAGGTCGAGTACGGCCTGGTCGCGTTCCTCCAGGGAGAGCGCGTCCAGCTTTCTGCGGAACGCTTCGGCGTTCGTCGCGGTCGTGGCGGCGGTACGGCGTTCCTTGGGCAGCAGGCCGCGCAGCAGGTGCGGGAGGGTTTCGCCCCGGGCGCGCAGCGCGGCCAGGTCGTACCGCACCGGGACCAACGCGGGCGCGTCGGTGGCCAGTGCGTGATCGAGCAGGGTCAGGGCCTCTTCGACCTCGAAGGGGACCATCCCCCACCGGCGGATGCGCTGGACCTCCGATTCGCCGAGCTGCCCGCCAAGGCCGTGTTCACCGCCCCACAGACCCCAGGCCAGGGACACCACCGGACGTCCCTGAGCCCGCGCTTGGTGAGCCAGGCCCTCCAAGAACGCGTTCCCGGCCGCGTAGTTCGCCTGACCTGGGCTGTCCACCAGGGAGGCGATCGAGGAGAACAACACCAGCCTCGTTTCCCTGGGCAGCAGGTCGTGCAGGTGCCAGGCGGCGTCCACCTTCGGCCGCAACACCCGCTCCACCTGCTCGGCCGTCATCTCGGCCAGCACGGCGTTGGAGCCGATCCCCGCCGCGTGCACCACCGCGCCGACCGTGCGGCCCGCCAGCAGATCGGCCACCGCCCGCCGATCGGTCACATCACACGCCACGACCTCCGCGCCCAGCTCATCCCGCAACTCAACCGCGCCGGGGGCGTCCAGACCACTGCGGCTGACCAGCACCAGGTCTTTCACCCCGTGCTTGGTGACCAGGTGCCGGGCCACCAGCGCACCCAACCCACCCGTACCGCCGGTGATCAACACCGGACCCCCCAGCACAGGAGCGGTGTCGATGATCTCGGTTCGGGCCAGGCGCGGGATCAACACCCGCCCATCACGGACGGCGATCTGCGGCTCATCCCCCGCCAGCAGTACCGGCCCGTCGGTGTCCACCAGCACGAACCGCCCCGGATACTCCGCCTGCGCCGACCGCACCAGACCCCACACCGCCGCACCCGCCAGATCGGTCACGACTTCGGTGGCAGAAACCGCCACCGCGCCATGGGTCACCACCACCAGCCGGGACTCGGCGGACCGCTCCTCACTCACCCACTCCTGAAGGACCGTCAGCACTTCCTGGACCGCCGCCCGTACCCCCTCCGGCCCATCACCGGCCGGACACCGCAGCACCACCGCCTCCGGCGTCGGCTCGGCGGACGGAAGGTCGGCCGGGGACCAGTTCAGCCGGTAGAGCGAGTCGCGCTGCCCGGTCTGCGCGGCCTGGATCTGCTCGACGGACACCGGCCGGGCGACCAGCGATCCGATCGACGCCACCGGCTGGCCTGCCGGGTCGGCCAGCTCGACCGCCATCTGATCGCCTGTGGTGACGATGCGTACCCGGACGGCGGACGCCCCCATCGCGTGCAGCGACACCCCGCTCCAGGCGAAGGGGACCATCGGGGTCTGCGGCCCGTCCATGGCGCGGACGGCGAGGGAGTTCACGTGCATGGCGGCGTCCAGCAGGGCAGGGTGCAGGCCGTAACCCGTGGTGGTGACGTCGTCCGGCATGGCGACCTCGGCGTACAGGTCGCCGCCATGCCGCCAGGCGGCCCGCAGTCCCTGGAAGGCGGGGCCGTAGCCGTAACCGGCCGCCGCCAGCTCCTCGTACACCCCGGCGACGTCCAGGACCTCGGCTCCCGGCGGCGGCCAGGCCGTCGCCTCCCACGTCTCGCGCTTGTCGTCGGGGGCCACCGTGCCGGATGCGTGCAGCGTGGTACCGGACGAGGCCACGCTGTAGACCGCGACCGGACGACGCCCGGCCTCGTCAGCGCCCTCTACCACTACCTGGATCGCGATTCCGCCCTCATCGGGCACCACCAGCGGCGCGTGCAGCGTCAACTCCTCGACGCTCCGGCACTCCACCCGGTCGGCGGCCTGCAACGCCAGTTCCACGAAGGCCGTCCCGGGCAGGATGACCTGCCCGAGTACGGCGTGGTCGGCCAGCCACGGCTGCTCGCCGATGGACAGACGGCCGGTCAGCACCACACCACCCGAACCGGGCAAAGAGATCATCGCGCCCAGCAGGGGATGATCGGCGGGGCGCTGCCCCATCCGGGTCACGTCCCCGGCCTCGTGCGCCGGTTCCAGCCAGTAGCGTTCGCGCTGGAAGGCGTACGTGGGCAGGTCCACCCGGCGGCCTCGGCCGGCGAGTATGGTCCTCCAGTCCACAGCCAGACCGGAGGCCCAGGCGCGGCCCAGCCCGGCCCACAGGGCTTCGATCTCGGGCCGGTCCTTACGCAGCAGCGGCACGAAGACCCGGCCGTCCTCCAGGACGGCTTCGGCCAGGCTCGTCAGCACCCCATCCGGCCCGATCTCCACGAACCGGGTCACACCATCGGCGGCCATCGCCGCCACACCGTCACCGAAGCGCACCGCCCGGCGCACATGCTCCACCCAGTACTCCGGCGAGCACACCTCCGGCCCGGCCCACGTACCCGACACGTTCGACACCAGCCGGGTACGGGGCTGCTCGAACTTCACCCGGGAAGCCGCTTCCGCGAATGCGTCGAGCATCGGGTCCATCAGGCCCGAATGGAACGCGTGCGACACCCGCAGCCACCGGCACCGCCACTCCACCCCGGCCGCGAACTCCTCCAAAACCTCCCGGGCCCCGGACAGCACCACCGCCGAAGGCCCGTTCACAGCGGCGATCGACAGATCAAGCCCTGCCACGGCCTCGGTAACGTCGGTTTCAGTAGCGGCGACCGCGAGCATCGCCCCGCCCTCCGGCAACTCCTGCATCAACTTGCCCCGGGCCGCCACCAGCGCCGCCGCATCCTGAAGGGAGAACACTCCCGCCACATGGGCGGCGGCCAGCTCGCCGATCGAGTGGCCCATCACCGCATCCGGCAGCACACCCCAGGACTCGACCAGCCGATACAACCCCACTTGCAGGGCGAACAGCCCGCACTGGGCGTAGGCCGTCTGCTCCAGCTCAGCGGCATCCGAGCCCCACATCACCTCACGAAGCGGACGATCCAACACCTGATCGACGACGGCGCAGACCTCGTCCACCACACCGGCGAACACCGGGAAGGACTCGTACAGCTCCCGGCCCATCCCAAGGCGCTGCGAACCCTGCCCCGAGAACAAAAGACCGGTCCGCCCCGGCACCGGCCCGGCCCCCGGGACCAGCCCGTCCAGCCCGGCCAGAAGCTCGTCCCGGTCCCCGGCCACGACGACCGACCTGTTCTCCAGCGCCGCCCGCATCGTGAGCGAGCGAGCCACATCGGCGATCTCCAGCTCCGGACGCGTACGCAGATGCTCGGCCAACCGACCGGCCTGCTCACGCAACCCCGCCTCGCTCCGCGCCGACAGGACCACCGGCACCACACCGGACGGCTCTACCTCGGCAGGCGGCTCCTCCGCTTCCACGGCCTGTTCCAGAATGATGTGCGCGTTCGTCCCGCTGATCCCGAACGACGACACCCCCGCCCGGCGCGGCCGATCAACCTCCGGCCACTGCTGCGCCTCGGCCAGCAGTTCGACGGCCCCGGCCGACCAGTCCACATGGGGCGTCGGCTCGTCCAGGTGAAGGGTGCGGGGCAGTACGCCGTTCCGCATGGCCATCACCATCTTGATCACACCGGCCACGCCCGCCGCCGCCTGCGTGTGCCCGATGTTCGACTTGATCGAGCCCAGCCACAGCGGCTCCTCGCGGTCCTGCCCGTAGGTGGCGAGCAACGCCTGCGCCTCGATCGGGTCGCCCAGCGTGGTACCGGTGCCGTGCGCCTCCACCACGTCCACATCGGCTGTGGACAACCGAGCATTAGCCAGGGCCTGCCGGATCACCCGCTCCTGCGAAGGCCCGTTCGGCGCGGTCAGCCCGTTCGAGGCCCCGTCCTGGTTGACCGCCGAACCCCGGAGAACGGCCAGCACCTCGTGCCCGTTGCGGCGAGCGTCCGACAGCCGCTCGACCACCAGCACGCCGGCGCCCTCACCCCAGGCCGCGCCATCGGCCGCCGCCGCGAACGACTTGCTCCGCCCATCGGGGGCCAGCCCCCGCTGCCGGGAGAACTCCACGAAGGAGTCCAGCGTGGCCATCACCGTCACCCCGCCGACGAGTGCCAGCGAGCACTCCCCCTGCCGCAGCGACTGCGCGGCCAGGTGCAGCGCGACCAGCGACGACGAGCAGGCCGTGTCCACCGACACCGCCGGACCCTCCAGCCCGAAGGTGTAGGACACCCGGCCCGACACCACGCTGCCGCTGCTGCTGGAGTCGGCGTAGTCGTGGTACATCACCCCGGCGAAGACCCCGGTCCGGCTGCCCCGCAACCCTTGCGCGTCGATGCCCGCCCGCTCCAGCGCCTCCCACGAGACCTCCAGCAGCAACCGCTGCTGCGGGTCCATCGCCAGCGCCTCACGCGGGCTGATCCCGAAGAACCCCGGATCGAACTCCGCCGCGTCGTACAGGAACCCGCCGTCGCGCACATACGAGTGACCAGGCAGGCCAGGCTCCGGGTCGTACACCGCGTCGGTGTCCCACCCGCGATCGGCCGGGAACCCGGAGATCGCGTCCACTCCCCCGGCCACCAGCCGCCACAGCCCCTCGGGCGAGTCCACCCCGCCCGGGTACCGGCACGACATGCCGACGATCACGATGGGATCGTCGTCGAGAGGCACCGCCGCCTGCACCGGAGCAGCCGCACGCGCGGTCCCGGCCAGCTCACCCAGCAGGTACTCCGCCAACGCGCCCGGCGACGGGTAATCGAAGACGAGCGTCGCCGGAAGCCGCAACCCGGTCACGGAGCCCAGTCCGTTGCGCAGTTCCACGGCGGTCAGCGAGTCGAACCCGAGCTCGGAGAACGCCCGCTCCGCCTCCACCGCCTCCGGCGAGCCGTGCCCCAGTACCGAGGCCACCTGGGCCCGGACCAGGTCCACCACCACGCGCTCCCGCTCGGCCTCGGTCAGCCCGGCCAGCCGTGCGCCCAGCCCGTCCGCCGGTGCCGTCTCGGTGGCCCGGTCCCGCTGGGCCGGCACCAGGCCGCGCAGCGCGTTGGGCACGGCCTCGCCCTGCGCGCGCAGCGCGGCCAGGTCCAGCTTCACCGGCACCAGCGCCGGGGCGTCCGCCCCGAGCGCCGCGTCCAGCAGGCCCAGCCCTTCCTCGGCGCTCAGCGCCAGGACTCCGCCACGCCCGGCGCGCGACCGGTCCACCTCGGCCAGCGTGCCGCCCATGCCCTCGGCCTGCTCCCACAGACCCCACGCCAGCGACAGACCACCCCGCCGCCGCGAAGCCAGCGCGTCCAAAAACGCGTTGCCCGCCGCAT